>JBMDXR010000068.1:0-40014 GCA_048594925.1 Gaiellaceae bacterium | reverse complement strand
TCGAGCGCTTCGGCGAGCTGAGCCTGCTTCTCCTCATCGCCGCCGGGCCGACCCACGGGTACGAGCTCATCGAGCGTCTGCCGGAGGTCTCCGGGGAGGAGAGGGTCGACGTGGGCAACCTCTATCGGACGCTGCGCTCGCTCGAGGACGAAGGGCTCGTCACCTCGAAATGGCGAGCTGACCTCCCGGGCCCGACGAAGCGCACCTACACGCTGACGAACGAAGGACACGACGTCCTCGCGTCCTGGCTTCGGGCCGTCGAGCAACTCCGCGACGGCCTCACCGAGCTTCTCGATCGTGCGCAGAAAGGAGGTGAGCATGTGCGGACGACACCACCGACGCAGGTGGGAGTGGCGGGCTCCGAGCCGTGAGGAGCTCCTGAAGGCGCTCGAGGAGCGCCAGAAGGACCTCGAGCAGGAGATCGCCGACATCCACGACGTCCTGCGGCGGCTGCGCGAGGAAGGAGCAACGCCCGAGCCCGAGCCGACGCCTTCGATCTAGCGCGTGGAGGCGGCGACGGCGCCCAGGAGCTCGTCGTGCAGTAGCCCGTTCGACGAGACGGCGCTTCCGCTGTCGATGCGCGAGTCACCGGCGAAGTCCGAGAAGCGGCCGCCCGCTTCCTCCACGATGACCTGGATCGCCGCGAGGTCCCACTCGCTCACGCCGAGCGCGTCCACTGCTCCGTCGACGGCTCCCTCGGCGACGAGCATGTGCGCCCAGAAGTCGCCGAGCCCGCGGGCGTGCCAGGCGCGCCGCGCGAGCGGTGGAACCTCGTTCTCGATCGAGAACGAGAGAACAGCTTCCTCGACGGTCTCGATCGCCGAGACCCGCATCCGCTCACCGTTCGCGAACGCCTCGCCTCCGCGCTCCGCCCACCACCGCCGGCCGAGCTCCGGTGCCGACACGACGCCGACCTGCACGAGGCCATTCTCCTCCAGTGCCACCAGCGTCGCCCAGATCGGGACGCCGCGCGCGTAGTTCCGCGTTCCGTCGATCGGATCGATGATCCAGCGACGCGGCCCCGTTCCTACGACGCCGCCCTCCTCGCCGAGGACCGCGTCCTCCGGGCGCTCCCGGGCGAGAACGCGTCGCAGCTCCACTTCGACCGCGCGATCCGCCACGGTGACCGGCGTGAGATCGGCCTTCGTCTCGATCGCGAGCCCCGACCGGTAGTGCGCCCGCGAGATCGCGTCGGCCGCATCTGCGAGCTGGAGCGCGAGAGTCAGGTCGGAGCCCATGGCGTCCCGACCCTAGCGAGCCAACGGCCCCTGATCTGGACCGGGGCGCTCGGGGGATCCACGCCGGCACGTGAGGTGGGCTATCCGAGCGTTCTCAGTCGAGCTGGAGGTAGAGCGCGGCGACGACGAAGGTGCCGGCGAAGAGGAGCCAGAAGAGCAGGAACAGCGCCCAGCCGAAGCGGAGGTTGCGGCGCGCCAGGTCGTTGCCGTTCGTCACAGGAGCACCGGATTCAGCGCGGCCGCGGTGAAGAGCAGCGCCAGGTAGAGGAGCGAGTAGTGGAACAGGAGCTTCGCATGGCCGCGGGAGAGGTCACGCCGCAGAAGGACGGCGAGGGCGATGAACACGGCTCCGAGCACGACCGCCGCCACCGTGTACAGCGCGCCCAGCCACAGCCCGACGGCGACGGTGAACGCGACCATCGCGATGGAGTAGAGGACGATCTGGCGAGCCGTCTCGCGCTCGCCGCGCACGACCGGCAGCATCGGCACGCCGGCCGCCGCATAGGCGTTCTTGATCATCAGCGCGAGCGCCCAGAAATGCGGGGGCGTCCACAGGAACACGATGAGGAAGAGCCACAGCGCAGGCAGCGCGAGTGACCCCGTGGCAGCGGCGTAGCCCACGAGCGGCGGCACGGCCCCGGCGGCGCCGCCGATGACGATGTTCTGCGGCGTCGAGCGCTTGAGCCACCGGGTGTAGACGAGGACGTAGAAGAGGTTGCCTACCAGCGCGAGCACGGCGGTCAGGACGTTCACCGCCGAGGCGAGCAGCGCGAACGAGACGGCTGACAGCAGTACTCCGAACTCGAGCGCCTGCTCCGGCGTGACGCGGCCCGATGCCACCGGACGCCTTTCGGTGCGGCTGCCCATCAGCGCGTCGATGTCGCGGTCGAGAACGTGGTTGAGCGCCGATGCGCCGCCGCAGGCCATGGCCAGGCCGAGCATGGTCACGAGGAGGAGGCCGAGCGGCGGCACGCCCTGCGCGCCGACGAACATGCCGGCCGCGCCGGTGAGAAGCAGCAACGTCATGATCCGGGGCTTCGTGAGCGTGAGATAGTCCCGCGCCGAGGCGAGCGGCGCCGCTTCTCCCCGGAACGCGCCCGCGACGATCACGAGCCCGATGCCGAGCGCGACCCCGGCGGCGGCGACGTGCAGCGCGACTGCCCAGGCGGCCTCGCCGCTCGACGCGACGACTCCGCCGAGCGCGATCGCGAGGAGAAACGCGACGAGCGCCGCGACGGTCAGTCGTTCCGACGCGGAATACGCGAGCCGCGCGAGCACGATGTTCGCGACGAGCAGGGGGAGCGCGACCAGAGCCACACCCCAGTGCGTCGTCCCGAGCTCGAGCGTCGCACTCGCGACCACGAGGCCGACCGCGACCGCGCTCGCGACGGCGGAGACGCGGAACAGGACGCCGCGCGCCACGACCCGGTCGCTAGACGGGCTCGCGCTCGCCACGCTGCTCACGCAGCCTCCTTCGCAGGTCGTAGAGGGGCCGCGGGCTCGTCACGTAGGGCACATCGTCGAAGTTGTGCGGCGGCGGAGGCGACGTCGTGTACCACTCGAGCGTGTCCGCCTGCCACGGGT
Organism: Gaiellaceae bacterium; assembly: GCA_048594925.1. Taxonomy (GTDB): domain Bacteria; phylum Actinomycetota; class Thermoleophilia; order Gaiellales; family Gaiellaceae; genus GMQP-bins7. The sequence continues at coordinate 37,192 of JBMDXR010000068.1, read as the reverse complement.
CGTTGCCGACGCGCGGGCCGCTGCGCCGCGTCTTCAGAACGTTGATGGCGAAGAGCAGGATCGCGATCGCCATCACCCACGAGCCGATCGTCGATGCGAGGTTGTAGCCCTCCCAGCTCTCGTTGGCGTACGTGTAGATGCGGCGCGGCATTCCTTCGAGGCCCAGGAAGTGCTGCGGCATGAACGCGACGTTGAATCCGATGAAGAGGAACCAGAACTGCCACTTGCCGAGCCGCTCGTCGAGCCGGCGGCCGAACATCTTGGGCCACCAGTAGAACAGGCCCGCGAAGATCGCGAACACCACGCCGCCGAGCAGTGTGTAGTGGAAGTGCGCGACGACGAAGTAGCTGTCGTGGAGCTGCCAGTCGATCGGGAAGGACGCGAGGTAGATACCGGTGAGCCCGCCGATGACGAAGAGCGAGAGAAACCCGAGCGCGTAGAGCATCGGCGTCTCGAAGTGCAGGTTCCCGCGCCAGAGCGTGGCGAGCCAGTTGAAGATCTTGATCCCGGTCGGGACCGCGATGACCATCGAGGCGAGCATGAAGAACGCCTGCAGCGGGATCGCGAGGCCCACGGTGAACAGGTGGTGCGCCCACACGAGCATCGAGAAGAACCCGATCGCGACCGTCGAGGCGACGATCGCCTTGTAGCCGAAGATCGGCTTCCGAGCGAAGACCGGCAGGACCTCGGAGATCATCCCGAACGCGGGCAGCACGATGATGTACACCTCCGGGTGGCCGAAGAACCAGAACGCGTGCTGGTAGAGCACGGCCGAGCCGCCGTCGGCGGGATTGAAGAAGTCCGTCTGCACATCCCACGGTCCGATCGTGACCCCCCGGTCGAGCAGGAGCATCGTCAACGCGGCCGAGAGGACGGGGTAGACCGCCATGATCAACCAGGCGTAGAGCAGGATCGACCAGACGAACAGCGGTGTCCGCGTCCAGGTCATGCCGCGGGTGCGCATGTTGTGGATCGTCACGATGAAGTTGATCGCTCCCGCCACCGTCGACGCGGTGAGGATGTGCAGCGAGAGGATCCAGAGATCCTGGCCGTTACCGGGCGCCTGCTCCGAGAGTGGTGGGTACGCCGTCCAACCCGTGTCCGCGGCGCCCCCCTGGGCGAAGAAGCTGAGCATGAGCACCACGCCGCCGAAGGCGAAGAGCCAGTACGAGAGCGCGTTCAACCGCGGGAAGGCGACGTCGGCCGCGCCGATCATGAGCGGGACGAGGTAGTTGCCGAACCCGGCCAGGATGGGGACACCGACGAGGAACACCATCGACGTGCCGTGGATCGTGACGAGCTCGTTGTAGCGCTCGGGCCCGATGATGTCTGCGTTCGCCTGCGCCAGCTGCAGCCGCATGACGAGCGCCATCAGGCCGGCGAGGACGAGGAACACGACCGACGTCAGGATGTAGAGGATCCCGATCCGCTTGTGGTCGGTCGTGACGAGCCAGCTCGCGACCTTGCCGCGCTGCCACGCCGGGACCGCTGCTTCGGCTCTAGCTGCCACTCGGTGGGCTCTCCTTCAAGTAGGTGGCGAGCGCTTCGACCTGCTCGTCGGTCCAGCCCGAGCCGACGGCGGGCATCGTGCGGCGGCCGTTGCGGACGAGATTCGCGAGCGCGGCCTCGTCGACGAGGGTCGGCGAGCCGGCGATTCGCGGGCCGATCCCGCCCTCGCCGGCAAGGCCGTGGCACTTGGCGCAGACGCCTTCCCACTCCTCCTCGCCCAGCTCCTGCGCGCCGTCGGCCTCGCGCTCGTCCAGCCAAGCGTCGAATGCGTCCTGAGACATCACCTCGACCGAGGCGAGCATCTGTGCGTGCTCGAGACCGCAGAGCTCGGCGCACTGGCCGGTGTACGTGCCTTCTGCATCGGCCTCGAACCAGGTCTCGTTCGTGACTCCCGGGATCGCGTCGATCTTGCCAGCGAGGGCGGGGATCCACCAGGAGTGGATGACGTCCGAGTCCGGCGCGGTGACCTCGAGCCGTACGGGCGTTCCCGCCGGTGCGCGCATGTGGTCGATCGCGATGACGCCGTTCGGGTACTCGTACTGCCAGTAGAACTGGCGGCCGGTCACCTTGATCTCGAGCTGCTCCTCGCCCGCGGTCGCCTCCGGGACGTCCTTGATTCCCGGCAGCTCGATGAAGACGAAGGCGCCGATGAGGAAGAGCACGATCACCGGGAACGCCGTCCAGGCGAGCTCGAGTCGCGTCGCGCCGTGCACCTGCGCGGCGTCCTCGAACCGAGGACGCTTCTTCCGGCGATAGCGGTAGATGAACGCGATGAGGAGGGCCTCGACCAGGACGAAGATCGAGAAGGTGAAGATCGTGACGAAGAGGTAGCTGTTCCGGATCCCCTCGGCATTCGGCGACTCGGGCGTCACCGGTGCGAACTGAGCCAGGAGTGAGAGGAGGCGCACCGGCTGCCATTCTATGAACGTGCCGGAGGGCCCGTATCGGGGAACTCGCGTTCGGCTACCTGCCGACGTCGTGCGCCCGTTCGACGTCTACCTGAACGGGGTCGCGCAGGAGGAGGGCACGGACTTCCGCGTGGAGGGCCGGACACTCGTGTTCGACCGTGTGCTGAGGACCGAGGGCAGGCTCGGCTTCTGGCGCTGGCTGTCGCTCGGGGTCGGCGTTGCTGGCACGTATCGCCAGAACGACTCGGTGGACGTCGCCTACCGGCGCGGGGGCAAGCCGGTCGTGGCGGCGCGCCTTCCTCTCGAGCCGATCGGCTAGACGCTCGCGGCGTACTCGCCGAGCAGGTCGAGCAGGCGGACTCCGACCCGAAGAGTCTTCTCGTCCTCGTCGCGCTCCGGCGTGTACGTCGCCAGCGTCGCAGCACGAATGCGAAAGCGCGCCGCTGTGTCCTCGACGATCGCTTCGGCGTCCGCCAGCGAGAGCCCGCCGGGCACCGGATCGTCGGCGATACCGGGCGCGACCTCGGGTGCGAAGGCGTCGAAGTCGACGTGCAGGTACACGTCGTCGACTCTGCGACGGAGCTCGTCGAGCGTCGTGGTGACGTCGCGCTGCGGCGTGCCGTCCTCCCAGGCGACGACCGCGATGCGCGATCGCTCGAGGCGCACGCGCTCGGCTTCGGGCGAAAGGTCGCGCACGCCGAACATCACGACCGCTCGCTCGTCGATCGGTGCAGAGTCGCCTATCCGAGCCCAGTAGTCCCGGTAGCAGTGCCCGGTCACGATCGCGGCGGACATGCCAGGGAAGAAGCCGCTCTCCGTCGACTCCGGCGTGTTGAAGTCGGCGTGCGCGTCGAGCCAGACCGCTCCGCAACCTCCGTGCTCGAATCCGGCGAGAACCCCCAGCGCCGAGTTGCACGAGCCGGCGAGCACGACGGGGAGCTGCCCGGCAGCGACGGCGTGACCGACGGCGTCGGCGAGCCGAGCGTTCACCTGCCCCGACGAGGCAGCAGTGTCGTGAAAGGGCCCCTCGCGCACGATGGTCGCCACGGAGACGCTGACGCCGTGCCCGGCGATTACGGCCCGTCCGGCAGCCAGCAGCAGCGCCGGGCCTCGACTCGCGCCGGCCCGATCGTCCCCCGCGTGGTACGGGACCTGGATCAGGCAGACGTCCATGTCAGGACTCGTGTGGTGCGCTCACGTCAGCTCTGCTCGACGTTGTGACCCGCGCGAACGTTTTGCTCGAGCTTCGCCAACAGCGTCCTCAGCTCCTCGATCTCGTCGTCCGCCAGTCCGGCGAGCAGCCGGTGGTTGAACGCCTGCACCGCTCGGAGCATCTCCGCGTGCTTCGCTCGTCCCGCTTCCGTCAACTCGACGTTCACGGCCCGACGGTCGTTCGTGTCGCGTCGTCGAACGACGAGCCCCTCTTCCTCGAGGCCGTCGAGGTGACGGGTGAGGGTCGGCCCCTCGATGCGGAGCGCTCGTGCGAGCTCGTGCTGGGTACGCCAGGCCTCGCCCTTGAGGTTGCTGAGAATGAACCACATCGGCATCGAGCCGCCCACTTCCGCGAGGGCATCGTTGAACGCGCGGCCGACGTGCTTCGCGGAGTGGGCGAGCTGCAGGCCGATCGGAGTACCGGCTGGACGCACAGCCGGATTCTAGCGTTTTGATAGCTTACTAACGGTTAGATGGCTAACGAAAGGGCCCAGAACGGGATCGAGGTTCGCGGCCTCGTCCGCGAGTACAAGAAGGGCCCCCGTGCGGTCGACGGCATCGACCTCTCGGTCGCCGCGGGCGAGATCTACGGCTTCCTCGGGCCGAACGGCGCCGGCAAGTCCACGACCGTCCACGTGCTGACGACGCTCCTGCCCCCGAGCTCGGGTACGGCCGTCGTCGGCGGCTTCGACGTCGTGAAGGACGGGCCCAAGGTGCGCGGGATCATCGGCGTCGCGCTCCAGGAGGCCGCGCTCGACCCGCTCCTGACCGGGCGGGGCCACCTGCGACTGCAGTCCACGCTGCAGAGCGTCCCGAAGGCCGAGCGCGGTCCGCGAGCCGACGAGCTCCTCGAGCGCGTCGGTCTCGTCGACGCCGCGGCTCGCAAGGTCTCGGGCTACTCCGGCGGGATGAAGCGCCGCCTCGATCTCGCGCTCGCGCTCGTCCATCGGCCGCGGATCCTCTTCCTCGACGAGCCCACCACCGGCGTCGATCCGCAGAGCCGAACGGCGCTGTGGGAGGTGGTCGCGCGGCTGCGACGCGAGGTGGGGGTGACCGTCTTCCTGACCACGCAGTACCTCGAGGAAGCAGACGTCCTCGCGGACCGCGTCGGGATCATCGACAGCGGGAGGCTGGTCGCGGAAGGCACGCCTGCCGACCTCAAGTCCGAGATCGGCAGGCCAAGCATCCACGCGTTACCGCATCGCGACGAGGACCGTGAGCACATCGCCGAGTTCCTCGCACAGTTCGGCGAGCCCCTCGCGTCGACGCGCGACGTCGCCGTGCGCCTCCGCGACGGCCTGGGGCTGACCGACATCGTCCGTGCGGTCGACGCGAACGGTGTCGACATCGCCGACCTCGAGCTGCACGCGCCGACCCTCGACGACGTCTTCCTCGCAAAGACCGGCCGGACGCTCGAAGGCGCAGCCGAGGAGGCCGAAACGGCCGAGCGGGCGAAGCAGCAGCGATGAGCGCGACGCTGACACAGGTCGGGGCGATCGCGCGTCGGTCCATCGTGCGCACGTCGCGACAGCCGGCGAGCTTCATCCCGCCGCTGGTCTTTCCGGTCGCCTTGATGGCCGTGAACGCCGGCGGGCTGCGCTCGTCGACCGATCTTCCCGGCTTCCCGACCGACTCGTTCCTCGCGTTCGCTCTCGCCGTGCCGTTCATCCAGGGCGCGCTCTTCTCGACGATGAACGCGGGAACGGACATTGCGCGCGACGTCCAGACGGGGTTCGTCAACCGGCTCTCGCTGACGGCGCTGCGCGACTGGGCGCTCCTCACGGGCCAGCTCGCAGGCATCGTCGCCCTAGGCGTCGTACAGGTTCTCTTCTACATCGCGGTCGGGCTCTTCGCCGGTGTCGAGTTCGAGTCGGGAGCGGCGGGCATCGCCGTGCTCGTGTTCTACGGTGCCGTGGTCGCGCTCGCGTTCGGTGCGATGGGTGCGTGGCTCGCCTACCGCACCGGGTCGGGGGAGACGATCCAGGCCCTCTTCCCGGTCCTCTTCGTCTTCCTCTTCATCTCGTCCATGAACGCGCCGCGAAACCTCATCGGCGTGGACTGGTTCCGGATCGCGGCGACGCTGAACCCTGTCTCGTACATGATCGAAGCCGTCCGAAGCCTCATCATCACGGGTTGGGACTGGCAGGCGCTCGCGCTGGGATTCGGCTTCGTGATCGTCCTCGGGCTCGCCTCGATGACGCTGGCATCGCGTGCCCTCCGGTTGCGGATGACGAGGACGTGAGGTCGTGATGCTGCTCAACGTGATCCGCGGCGTGGCATGGCGCACGTTGAAGAACGCCCTCACGAACCCGCAGATCCTGCTGCCGACGATGGCGTTTCCGCTGTTCTTCTTCACGGCGTTCGCGGGTGGGCTGTCGCAGGTCTCGAGGATTCCGGGCTTCGACTTCCCGCCCGGCTACACGGCCTTCCAGTTCGTCTTCGTGCTCCTGCAGTCGGCTGCGTTCAGCGGCGTCTTCACGGGTTTCGGCGTCGCTCGCGACTTCGAGTACGGCTTCGCGAAGCGGCTCATGTTGGCTGCTCCGCGTCGAGGCGGCATCGTGGCCGGGTACGCACTCGCGGCGCTTATCCGCTGGTTGCTCGTCGCCGTCGTGCTGACGATCGTCGCCTTTGCCGTCGGCATGGACGTCGGGGGCGGGCCCGTCGATCTCGTCGGCCTCTACACCCTCGCCGCGCTCGTGAACTTCAGTGGCTTCTTCTGGGCGGGTGGGGTCGCGATGCGCTTGCGGACGATCCAGGCCGGGCCGCTGATGCAGATGCCCGTCTTTCTCGTTCTCTTCTTCGCACCGGTGTACGTGCCACTCGACCTGCTCGAGGGCTGGATTCACGGCGTGGCGACCGTCAACCCGCTCACGTACCTGCTGGAGACCGGCCGCGGGTTCGTCGCGGGTGACGCCCCGCACATCGCGTTCGCGTTCGCGATCGCGATCGGGCTCGGCCTCCTCTTCTGGATCTGGGCCTTCCGCGGCCTGCGGAACGCCGAAGCCGCGGGCGCCTAGCCTTGTGACACAGTGTCACAAGGCTGGGTAGTGCCCTACGCCCCCAGCACTCGGAGCAGCGCGTCGACCACATGCGGTTCGACTCCGTCCCCAACGCCTCGACGAGCCGTTGCCTGGCCACGTCGTCGCCCCCACCGACTTGGCGGCAAGCTGTGCGATCGGCAAGTCGCAGGCACGGCTCGGCGGAGCCCGCGGAGACGAGGCTGATGCGTGGCGCCGAGCTCGCGGCTCGATTGGGGCAGGGTCGGACATGGACATGCCGGCTCCGTCCTCATCGGACCCGGCGGAATCCCCCGAGAGCGGCTCTGCGAAGATCTCTCGCTCATGGAGACCGCAATCGGATTCGGCGTCTTCTCGGTCGAGGGAGACGCGCCACGCGTCGGATTTCGCGTGGGGCACGGGATCCTCGACCTCGCCGCCAACGGATTGGGTGCTGTGTTCGAGGCGCCGAGTCTCAACCCGTTCCTCGCCCTCGGCCGGTCGTCATGGGATGACACGCTCCTGCGGATCGGAGAGCTCGTCGGCGCCGACGCCGACCTCGTCCCGCTCGAGGACGCCAACCTTCATCTGCCTTTCGAGGTCGCCGACTACGTCGACTTCTACTCATCGCGAGAGCATGCGACGAACCTCGGTCGTCTCTTCCGCCCCAACGCCGATCCGCTGCTCCCCAACTGGGTCCACCTGCCGGTCGCGTACCACGGCCGCTCCGGGACCGTCGTCGTGAGCGGAACGCCGATCGTGCGCCCCTGCGGTCAGACGAAAGCCCCGGACGACGACTTGCCGCGCTTCGGACCCACTCGCCGGCTCGACATCGAGCTCGAGGTGGGATTCGTCGTCGGGGTCGGGAGCCGGCTCGGTGAGCCCGTCGGCGCTTCCGCGTTCCGCGACCACGTATTCGGCATCGTGCTCGTGAACGACTGGAGCGCTCGAGACATCCAGGCGTGGGAGTACCAGCCCCTCGGCCCGTTCCTGGGGAAGTCGTTCGCGACGTCCATCGCCGCGTGGGTGACGCCGCTCGCCCTGCTCGAGAGCCGCTTCGTGCCGTCGCCGCGTCAGGACCCGGAACCGCTCCCGTACCTCCGTGTCCGGGGTGACTGGGGCCTCGACCTCGAGCTCGAGGTCGAGCTGTCGGGCACGGTCGTCTCCCGGACGAACGCCCGCGGTCTCTACTGGACGATGCCGCAGCAGCTCGCCCATGCGACCGTGACCGGGGCGTCGATCAGGACAGGCGACCTCTTCGCGTCAGGGACGATCTCGGGTCCCGAGCGCGGGAGCGAAGGCTCGCTCATCGAGCTCACCTGGAACGGCCAGCATCCGATTGGCCTCGGCGACGGATCCACGCGTGCGTTCCTCGAGGACGACGACGAGGTCGTGCTGCGGGCTCGGGTCGGTGAGCTCGAGCTCGGAGAGGTGCGTGGGAAGATCCTCCCGGCGCGCCGCTAGGCGCCGCTCGGAAAGGCGCCTGCGCGGTACACCTGGCCTTCGAGCTGCCGGTCCAGAAGGCCGGCGAGCCACTCCGTCGTCCCGATGAGCCGCTCGAGATCGATGCCCGTCTCGATGCCCTCTCGGTCGAGCGCGTAGACGAGGTCCTCGGTGGCGATGTTGCCCGTCGCCTTCGGCGCGAACGGACAGCCGCCGAGGCCGCCGATCGAGGCGTCGAGGACGACCGCTCCGGCCCCCAGGGCGGCGAGCGCGTTCGCGTAGCCCGTATTGCGCGTGTTGTGGAAGTGGCCGCCGACGGTCCGCCCGAGCGCAGCGACGTCCTGTGTGAGCGCGTCGACAGCGCGTGGTGAGGCGACGCCGATCGTGTCGGCGAGGACGATGGCGTCCGGCTCGGCCTCTTCCACCCGGGCGGCGAGCTCGAGGACGTGACCGGGATCGACCTCGCCCTCGAACGGACATCCGAAGGCCACGCTGAGCGTCACGGTCGATCGGACTCCGTCGTCACGTGCTCGCTCGACGATGCGCCGAGCCGCGGAGAGCGACTCCTCGACCGACGCACCCTGGTTCCGCTGGTTGAACGACTCGGTGACGCCGAAGGCGAAGCGGACCTCGTCGAGCCCCGTCGCGAGCAGCCGGTCGTAGCCGCGCTCGTTCAGCGCAAGACCTGCGCGCACGGCCCCGGACGTCGGGCCGACGGCAGCCGCGATCTCCTCGGCTCCCGCCATCTGCGGCACGCGGCCCGGGTCGACGAAGCTGGCCACCTCCACGCCGGGCACTCCGGCGGCGAGGAGTCGGCGGATCAGCTCGACGCGGACGTCGACGTCGAGGATCTCCGGCTCGTTCTGGAGCCCGTCGCGCGGCCCTACGTCGTACACGATGACGCGCGATATCCCCATCAGGCGGCCACCCTAACCAAGTGACACAGTGTCACAAGGCTTGCTCGACGCGCACGCTAGGCTGCCGCGGATGGCCGGGACGATCGTCGTAGGCGTCGACGGTTCGGATGCCTCCCGCGAGGCGCTCCGTTGGGCTGCCGAGGAGGCCGGTCTTCGTGGCGCACGGCTCGTCGCGGTGCACGTCTGGTCCTTCGTCCCCGCGCAGCCGATCGGTGACCCGGGAATGCTCGCGATGCCCGCGGGCGATCTTGCGGGTCAGCTCGGCGCGGAGAGTGAGGCCGCGAGCTCCGCGCTCGACGAGGCCATCTCCGACGCTCTCGGCTCCGAGACCACCCTCGACATCGATCGTCGCGTGGTCGAAGGGGACCCCGGCGAATCGCTCATCGCGCAGGGAGTGGACGCGGATCTCATCGTCGTCGGCTCGCACGGCCGATCGGGCCTGAAGGCGGCACTCCTCGGCTCCGTGAGCCGGCACGTCGTCGACCACGCGAAGTGCCCGGTCGTCGTCGTGAAGTCCTCCGACTAGAGCTCGTTCACCTTCGTCGCAAGCTCGCGGTCGCGGTCGGTGATTCCGCCCGCGGTGTGCGTCCACCACCGCAGGGTCACTCGGTTGTAGTGGATCGCGATGTCGGGGTGGTGGTTCTCCGTCTCCGCAAGCTCGCCGACCTGGTTTACGAACGCGAGCGCGTCGAGGAAGGAGGGGAACTCGAACGTGCGCTCGAGTGCATCGTCGACCTCGCTCCAATCCTCGGGACTCACAACGGCAGTATCTATCACCATGGCTGCACCGGCGGACTCGAGACGGGCGGGGCGCGAACTCGTCCTCGAGCTCGTCTTCCGGCCGCTCTCGAACGCGCTCGTCCCGATCCTCCAGCGGCTCGGCGCCACGCCTCCCGTGGTCGTGCTGGCCAATGCCGCGGTGGGACTCGTCGCTGCGCTCGCCATCGCTCTCGACCAGCTCATCGCAGCGGCATTCCTCCTCCAGCTCAAAACGCTTCTCGACAACTCCGACGGCCAGCTGGCGCGCGTCTCCGGACGCGTGACGCTCGTCGGCCGGTACCTCGACACCGAAGCGGATCTCGTCGTCAATGCCGCTGTCTTCGCGGGGCTCGGGTACGTGACAGGAGAAGCGCTGCTCGCCATGGCCGCCTTCGTCGCGCTGACGATCGTGCTCGCGGTCGACTACAACGCGACGGAGCTCTACCGCGAGGCGCGCGGCACTCCGCAGTCGGCCCCGCTCGCGACCGGAAGCCCCGTCGAGCGCATGCTGAGGAGGAGCTACGAGCTCGTCTTCGGGCCGCTGGACCGCGCCAGCCGACGGATCCTCGGGCGAAACGACCTCGACCAGCTCACTGTGACGGTCCTCGCGAACCTGGGGCTCTCGACGCAGCTCCTAGCCCTCGGGATCTGCCTCGTGACAGGCGTTCCCGAGGCGTACCTGTGGATCGTCCCGTCGTGCCTGCTCGTCGTCGGCGTGCTTCAGCTTCGCGGCGAGCGGCGAGCGCGGGCGCCGGTCTAGGCGGCGCCGCGCAGCGTGAGGCGCTGCCCGTTCATCGAGGCTGCGTCGTCCGAGCAGAGGTAGGCGATCGCCTCGGCGATCTCCTCCGCGGGCGTGAACGTCGAGAAGTCCTTTTCGGGACTGTCCGCGCGCATCGCGGGCGTCACGATGGCACCGACGACTACGATGTTCGCGGTCGCGCCGGTGCCCTTGAACCGGTCGGCCAGCGCGAGCGTCCACGTCTCCGACGCCGCCTTCGCAGCCGCGTAGACCGCATTCGGGTGGGTGGGCGACTGAGCCTGGCTCGTCGAGACGACCACGAATCGGCCGCGGCGGCTCGCGATGAGATGGGGCGCAAAGGCCTGCGTAGCGTGCTGGAGAGTACGGACGAGGAGCGCGCTCAGCACGTCCCAGTCCTCGAGCGGAGCCTCCTCGATCGGGCTGCCGCCGCGCCAGCCGCCGACGAGGTGGACGAGCCCGTCCACCCGGCCGTCGTGACGCGCGGCGAGGTCACCCGCCCACGCGTTCGTCGCGGCCGGGTCGAGGAGATCGACGACGTCCGTCTCGATGGAGTGCCCGATCTCGAAGGCAAGTGCGTCGAGCCCCTGTCGATCGCGCCCACAGACGCAGGCATGCGAGCCTTCCTCGCCGAGTCGGCGAACGACCGTCGGCCCGAGGTTTCCCGCTCCGCCGGCCACCGCGATCACGCGTGCCTCGAGGCTCGCCACGGAGGCACGCTAGCAACGGCGGCGCGCCGCGAAGTCGCGATGGTGCAGAACCTCGGGTGTCGGGTCGTAAGATCTGCTCCGTGCGCGGGGCGCGTGTGTTCGAGCTCGGGACGCCGCCCGAGGTGGCGCGGATCGACGACGACGCAGGACCGGTCGAGATCCTCGCGGTCGCTCTCAACCCGCTCGACATCGCGGTGGGGTCGGGACGGTTTCCGGGCGGTCATCCGCCGCTTCCGTACATCCCCGGTTCCGAGGCGGTCGGCCGCGTCGACGGCGAACGGATGTACCTCTTCGGCGAGGGCTTCGGAGTCCGGCGAAACGGATTCTTGACCGAACGCGTCGACTTTCCACGAACAGCCGGCATCCCGGTCCCAGACGATCTCGACGACGCGCTCGGTGCGGCGTGCGGCATCGCCGGCATCGCGGGGTGGGTGCCGGTGGCTCGGCGTGCGCCGGTCCAGCCCGGCGATCGCGTGCTCGTTCTCGGAGCGACTGGGACAGTGGGATCGGTCGCCATGCAGGCCGCGCGTCTCCTGGGCGCGAAGCGAGTGGTCGCGGCGGGCCGCAACGCAGCGAAGCTCGAGCGCTGCCTGGAGCTCGGTGCGGACGCCACCGTCGTGCTCGACGGCGCCGATCTCGTAGAGCGAATCCGAGAAGCATGCGGAGAGGGCGGCCCGACGCTCGTGGTCGATCCTCTGTGGGGGGAACCGGCTCGAGCGGCGGTCGATTCGGCGGTGCCCCACGCGCGAATCGTCCAGCTCGGGCAGTCAGCCGCGCCCGAGGCGACGCTCACGTCGGGCTCAATCCGGCTCAAAGGCCTCTCCATCCTGGGTCATTCGAACTTCGTGCTGACGGGCGAAGAGCTGCGACAGGCGTATCTCGAGATTGCCGAGCACGTCGCGGCGGGGAGGGTCTCGCTGCCCGTGGAGACGTACGCGCTGGACGACATCGTGTCCGCGTGGAGCAATCAGGCCGGCGGCGGCAAGTCCGTAGTCCGCCTCTGACGAAGGAAGGGCCCCGTTGCCGGGGCCCTTCGATGCGCATCGAGACCGAGCTAGACCAGGCCCTGGGCCTTCCACTTGCGGTAGATGGCCTGCGCCTTCTTCGCGAACGCCGAGACTGCGTCGGCCGGAGTCGACTCCCCCCGGGCGACGACGGCGAACATCTGTGGAATCAGCCACGTGTTGTAGATCTCGTCCATGACCGGGGTGGTGTTGCCCGGGTGGCCTGGGTTCGTCGTGTACCTCTCCGCGATGGTCGTGAGGATCGTGTACTTGCCCTTCGGCTTGTGCGTGTCCTGCGCGGTCAGCTGGCGGATGGTCTTGAAGCCGCCCTTGATCGAGCCGGTCCACGGCGGGAAGTTGTAGTACTGGCTGCGAACGAAGTGCTCGCGGTAGTTGAGCATCTGGTCGACGACGTATTTCCTCGCCGCCTCCTTGTTCCTGGCGAACCTCCAGATCAGGTAGACGCCCATGACGTGCTCGTTGCCCATGCGCATCACCGGACCGCGCGGGATCGAGGCAAGCCACGTGTCGTCTGACAGGGCGACGTTACCCTGAGTCTCGGCGGAGCGTGCGATCGAGATCGCGTTCAGCGCTACCGACAGGCGGCCGGCGAGGAACGCTTGGTTGTTCGACGCGGCCGTCCAGGCGAAGACCTCGTCGGACATGCCGTTGCGGTAGATGTCACGCATCAGTTGCAGGGCCTCGATCGCACCCCTCCTATTCGAGCCCTGCCCGATGACGATGCGGTTCTCCTCGTTCTGGATGAAGCCGCCGAAGCAGTACAGGAGTGACGTGAGGAGCATGTTCGAGTCGATCTCGTTCGACATGCCGAGCCCGACCGGGTGCCCGATCGCCTTGAGCTTCGGGGCGCCCTTCCGCAGGTCCTCCCACGTGTTCAGGCTCACGCCCGTCTGCTCCAGGAAACTCTTCCGGTACTGGACAGGGTCGGGCGCGTACGTCTCGGGGAAACCGTAGAACTGCTTTGTCCTCGGGTTGTACGTGCTCTTCCGTGCGACTCTGGACATCGGGCCGACCTTCTTGCTCACCTCCTGGACGAGGTCGGTCACCGGAATTGCCTGCTTCTGGAAGGTCGACGGCGGTGAGATGAACCAGAAGAGGTCATGGCCGCTCTGGGCGGCGACCTCGGAAGCCCCGGTGCTGTAGAGCAGGGCGTTGTTGATGTGGTCGACCTTGACCTCGACGTCGTTCGCCTCGCCCCATCGCTTGACGTACGTGTTGTCGAGCCACGTGTCGTAGGCGGGGACGAAGTGGGCCCACGTCATGATGCGGAGATCGCCCGAGAGCTGCTTGTTCGCAAATCTCAACGGGCCGTAGAAGCCGAGTGCCCTGTCCGACAGGCCTCCGAACATGCTGACCGCGAAGGCAGCAGCGGAGCCGCGTCTGAGCAGGGCGCCTCGGGTGAGTCTCGAGCTCGCCCTCTCGAGCTCGTCCGTTACCTCTGCCACGGGCAGTCCCTCCTTTCGGCTCGATTCTCTAGCGAAATGCACCGCCTGTAAAGCCTTTGATGAAGCGGTCGAGGAACGCGTTGTAGAGAAGCGCGAGCGGGATCGTGGGAATCAGCACGGCCGCCATGAGCGACTGCCAGAAGAAGACGTCGCCGCGGATCAGGTCGTTGGGAATTCCCGCAGACACCGTGCGCTGCTCCGAGCTCGAGATGAAGGTGAACGCGTAGATGAACTCGTTCACGCACAGCGAGAAGGCGAAGATGACGACCGTCAGGATGCCGGGCAGGGAGATCGGGAGGATGATCCGGTAGAGCGTCGCCAGTCGAGACGCGCCGTCGATCATCGCTGCGTCCTCGAGCTCCTGCGGGATCGTCTTGAAAAAGCCCATCAAGAGCCAGGTCGCGAACGGGACCGTGAAGGACGGGTAGATGAGGATGAGGGCCCAGAGCGAGTCCTTCAGGTCGAGCTGCGTGATCAGCCGCGAAAGCGGTAGGAACAGCAGCGTCGGGGGGACGAGGTAGACGAGGAAGATCGCGACGCCTGCCGATTGGCCCCACCGACCTGCGAGCCTCGCCAGCGCGTAGCCGGCCGGCATGGCCAGAAGGAGTGTGATCGCGACCACCGCCGCGCCGACGAGCAGCGTGTTCAAGAGCCAGGTCGGGTAGTTCGTGTCCTCGAACAGGAACCGGACGTGCTCGGTCGTCGCGTAGTTCCAGAAATCCCAGTGGAAGCCGCCCTCGAGGTCGTTGTAGACATACGGCGAGTGCTCCACGTTCGCGAGGTCGAGGTTCGTCTTGAACATCGTCACGAGCGCGAAGTAGAAGGGGAACGCGAGGAAGATCGCGAACGGAACGACGACGGCGTACGTCAGGCCTCTCTGCCGCCACGTCATCAGGTGACCTGTGCCCTACGAGCGAAGAACAGCATCGCCACGGTGACGACGACGAGCAGCGGGAACAGGAACAGCGAGATCGCAGCGCCCTCCCCGAGCGAGCCGCCGTCGATGCCGATCGCGTAGGCCCACGTCGTCAGCACCTGCGTGGAGTTGAACGGCCCGCCGTGGGTGAGGAGGTAGACGACCGCGAAGTCGACTGCGGTGAAGACGATCCCGAACAGCACCGCGACGAGCGCGATCGGGAGCTGGAGCGGAATGTCGACGTACCAGAGCTTCTTGATCCCCGTGGCGCCGTCGATCCTCGACGCGTCCTCGACCTCGTTGGGAATCGACGCACGCCCTGCGATGAAGATGACGACCGCGAAGGGAAGGATCCGCCACGCGTGGACGATCGTGATCGCGATGAGCGCGAGGTTCGGGCGGCCGAGCCACTGCAACGGCACCTGTGCGTCCTCCTCGAGGTTCACGGCGCCGAGCAGCCACACGAGCCCGTTGTCGAGATGGAGCTTGGCCAGGGTCCAGTTGGCCACGCTGTAGAGCGAGTCCAGGAGCCAGAGCCACGTGATCGTCGACAGCACGACCGGAGCGGCCCAAGGAAGCACGACCAGGAACCGGACGATCCACTTCCCGCGGAAGTCGCGAACGAGGAAGTTCGAGAGGACGGCGGCCCCGACCAGGACGATGGCCTGCGAGGCGAGCGTGAAGACGAGCGTGTTCCGAAGCGCGCGCCTGAAGTTGTCGTCCTGCCAGGCGTTCGTGAAGTTGTCGAAGCCGACCCAGTCTCCCGTCAGCGAGCCGCCGATGGCGTTCGTGAAGCTGAGATAGATGGCCCACGCGAATGGCACCCCGACGACGAGCACCATGAAGACGACCGCTGGTGCAATGAGCAAAGGCGCGAGGACACGGCGGCTCTCGAGAGCGTGCCGCCACCTTCTCGAGGCCGGCTTAGCCGCCGGCGCAGCGTGCGCCTCCATCGGACGCCGTCGATGCTAGTAGATGTTCTACGCAGGACCGAAATCGGCTGGCGCAGATTTCGGTCGCGTGAAGATCCTTGAAGGCGACCGCCTCGCGGCCGCAGGCTTGTAGATTCACGAAGGAGGAACCACGTGGCAGAGATCGTCCTCGAGCAGCTGACGAAGGTCTATCCGGACGGAACGCGAGCCGTTACCGACCTCGACCTCGTGGTAGCCGCGGGCGAGTTCGTCGTCTTCGTCGGCCCTTCGGGCTGCGGGAAGACGACCGCCCTGCGGATGATCGCCGGGCTCGAGACCATCACGTCCGGCGACGTGAAGATCGACGGGCAGGTCGTCAACGACCTCCCTCCGAAGGACCGCGACATCGCCATGGTGTTCCAGAACTACGCGCTCTACCCGCACATGAGCGCGTACAAGAACATGGGCTTCGCACTGAAGATGCGAGGCCTCCGGAAGGACGAGATCGACCGCCGCGTCCGCGAGGCCGCGTACATACTCGGGCTGACCGATTCCCTGGAGAAGAAGCCGCGCACGCTTTCCGGCGGCCAGCGCCAGCGCGTCGCGATGGGGCGGGCGATCGTCCGCAACCCCCAGGCGTTCCTCATGGACGAGCCGCTCTCGAACCTCGACGCGAAGCTGCGGGTCGAGATGCGCGCGGAGATCGCACGGATCCAGCGCGACCTCGCGGTGACGACGGTGTACGTCACGCACGATCAGACCGAGGCCATGACCATGGGCGACCGGGTCGCGGTGATGAGGAACGGCCTCCTGCAGCAGATCGATGTGCCACAGGCGCTCTACGAGCGGCCGCGAAACCTCTTCGTCGCGGAGTTCATCGGGTCGCCGGCGATGAACCTGGTTCAGGCCGACGTGGCCCGGGCGGACGGCGATGTCTGGGTGCGGTTCGGCGAGCACCGTCTGCGCCTCGCCGACACGACGCTCGAGCGGCATCCCGGTCTCCGGCGGTTCGAAGACCGTGCAGTCGTGCTCGGGATCCGGCCCGAGGACCTCGAGGACGCCTCGGTACGTGAGGCTCCCGAAGGCCAGCGGCTCGCGGTCGTCTGCGACATCCGCGAAGACATGGGGTCGGAGGTGTACGTGCACTTCAACGTCGACGCGGAGCCGGTCGCCACCAAGGAGGTGCTCGAGGCGCACGTCGTGGATGCTCCGGAGGACGAGGAGACCCGCATTGCGGCCGAGCAGGCTCGTGGATCCGGGGTTCGCTTCGTGGCCCGGGTTGAGCGCACCACAGGTGCACGGGAGCGCGAGCCGTTGGAGCTCGCCGTCGACGTCACGCGGCTGCACTTTTTCGACCCGGAGACGGGCCTGAGCGTCGACGAGATGTAGCGCCGGGCGAAAAGGGGCTCGGCAGGAGAGCGGAGGAGGATTGCGGCAGGCACCCTCCTGCCGAGCGCGCATCCTCGGGCGGGGGCCGTCCCGAGGTCATGGAGCGAGCGGTACCCGCGACGGGTGGTCGTTGAAACCTAACCGGACAACAGTCGTGACACGCCCGTCAGCCTGGGCCCACGCCTCGCGAAGGCTTCCCCGGTGGAACGTCCTGGCCGCCGCGAGCGTGGACGTCGCTGCAGAGAAGAGCGAGGACCTGCTCGCCGCCGCCCAGTCGCCTCTCGCGCTGCGCTTGGCCTTGGCCACATTCAATCAGACACTTGACTGATTGATTGATTGAGCGTATCCTCCGAGTCTCTTGGCGGTCGTCCCGGAATCGATGCTTGAGGAGGCAGCCCGCCTCTTCGCGCTCCTCTCCGATCCCACACGCCTGCGGATCGTGAGTGCGCTCCACGATGCAGACGAGCTCTCCGTGCGCTCGCTCGCCGACCGGACCGGCTGCTCGGTCGCCAACGCGTCCCAGCACCTGAACCGCCTGGCCGCGGGGGGAATCGTCGGTCGGCGGCGGGACGGGAAGCGCGTCCTCTACCGCATCGCCGACGAGCGCATCGGCGAGCTCTGCGAGATCGTCTGCTCGGGCGTCCGCGAGCGCGCCGAGCGCCTGCTGGCGTGATCGGCCGGCAGGGATCAGGGATTCCCACGATGCCGAGCCCAGCAGCACGGCGCGAGCATCGCTGCGGGATGGAATGACGGTTCCGGCCACAGACGCATCCTTCGACGTCCGCGACCTCCTCGGCGGAAACGGCACGGCGCAGCCGCTCTGGGCGAAGGTGGTCGACCAGACGAAGTGCATCGGCTGTCACGCGTGCACGACCGCGTGCAAGCAGGAGAACGAGGTGCCGCTCTCGGTGACGCGCACGTACGTGAAGGCAGTCGACGTCGGCGTCTTTCCGCAGGCCCGTCGCGCCTTCCAGGTCACGCGCTGCAACCAGTGCGAGGATGCGCCTTGCGTCGCCGCCTGTCCCACGGCCGCGATGTACCGGCGGCCGGACGGAATCGTCGACTTCGACAAGTCGATCTGCATCGGCTGCAAGGCGTGCATGGCCGCGTGCCCCTACGACGCCATCTTCATCAACCAGGAGGACCACGCGGCCGAGAAGTGCAACTTCTGCTCCCACCGGATCGACGCGGGCCTCGAGCCGGCCTGCGTCGTCGTCTGCCCGACTCAGGCGATTCTCGTGGGCGATCTGAACGACCCCACCTCGAAGGTCGCCCAGGTCGTCCAGCGCGAGCCCGTGACTGTACGACGGCCTGAGAAGGAGACGCGGCCGAAGCTCTTCTACAAGGGCGCCCACCAGGCCACGCTCGACCCCCTCGCAGCGAAGCGGCCGGAAGGCGGCCTTTTCATGTGGAGTGAGCAGGGAAACGGGAGCCGACAGGTCACGTCGGGCGCTCCGGCGCCGTGGAACAGCTCGGCCGCGGCTCTTCTCGCCTACGACGTCCCGCACCGCGCGCCGTGGGACTGGCGTGTCGGCCTCTACACGTGGACGAAGTCGATCGCAGCCGGCGCGTACCTGGCCGCTTTGCTGCTCGCGGTCGCGGGCCTCATCTCCTGGTCGAGCTCGCTCTGGCTCTGGGTGGCGCCGCTCGTGGCCGCGGCGTTCCTCGGCGCGACCGGTGCGATCCTCATCTGGGACCTCGAGCACCCGCTCCGCTTCCCGCTCATCTTCCTGCGGCCCCAGTGGCGAAGCTGGCTCGTCCGCGGAGCGTTCGTGATCTCGGGGTACTCGGCGGTGCTCGGTCTTCAGGTCGTGCTCGACCTTGCCGGCTTCGAGGAGCCGCAACGCTGGCTCGCGCTCGCGGGCGCCCCGCTCGCAGCTGCAACAGCGGCCTACACGGGCTATCTCTTCGCGCAGGCGAAGGCGCGCGACCTCTGGCAGAGCCCGCTCCTGCCGCCGCATCTCGTCGTCCAGGCCTTCCTCGCCGGCTCCTCGGCCCTCCTCCCCTTCGCCGAGTGGCTGGACGACGACGCGGTCGAGCCCCTCGCCTGGACGCTGGGAATCGCCGCGCTCCTTCATCTCGTCGCCGTTCTCGGTGAGGTGACGCTCACACATCCGACGGCGCACGCGCACCTCGCGGTGCACGAGCTCGTGCGAGGCCGCTGCGCGCGCTTCTTCTGGACCGGCATCGCGCTCGTCGCGGTCGCCGTCGCGGCGCCCTGGATCGGCGTCGGCGCTGTTCCATTCGCGCTCGCCGGGCTCCTCGCCCACGAGCACGCCCACGTCCAGGCCGGCCAGGCGGTCCCACTCGCGTGAACGTCACGGCCCTGAACCAGCGGGTGAGCGCGGCGAAGCGCGAGACGCTCGCGCGCGGCGAGACCTTCTACCCCGGCCCGAGCCGCGTCCACCTCGCCGCGTTCCCGCCGAAGGAGCGCTGGGACGACTGGGTGGACGTCGGGCCGAAGGGGGGCGAGCGGCGGATGCTGCTCGGCCCCACGACGTGCTTCAACTGCGAGTCCGCCTGCGGGCTCCTCGCCTACGTCGACCGCGAGACGCTGCAGGTGCGGAAGTTCGAGGGGAACCCCGAGCATCCGGGCTCGCGGGGGCGCAACTGCGCCAAGGGCCCGGCGACGCTCAACCAGGTCACCGACCCGGACCGGATCCTCGCTCCGCTCCGGCGTGCCGGAGCGCGCGGCGAAGGCCGCTGGGAGCAGGTGAGCTGGGACGAGGCGCTCGACGACATCGCGTCCCGGATACGCGCGGCAATCGTGGAGGCGCGGCCGAACGAGGTCATGTACCACGTTGGTCGCCCGGGCGAGGACGGCTTCACGGAGCGCGTGCTGGCCGCTTGGGGGGTCGACGGCCACAACTCGCACACGAACGTCTGCTCGGCCGGCGGGCGCACGGGCTACGCGTTCTGGATGGGCCTCGACCGCCCGAGCCCGGACCACGCGAACGCGGACGTCATCTTCCTCATCTCCGCGCACCTCGAGTCTGGGCACTACTTCAACCCCCACGCGCAGCGGGTGATCGAAGCCAAGCAGCGCGGGGCGAAGCTCGTCGTCCTGGACACGCGGCTCTCGAACACAGCGACCCACGCCGACCACTGGCTCTCCCCGTACCCGGGCTCCGAGCCCTCGATTCTGCTGGCCATCGCGAACGAGCTCATTCGCACGGGGAGGTACGACCGCGAGTTCGTCCGCCGCTGGTGGAACTGGCGCGAGTACCTCGAGCGGGAGCACCCGGATGTCGAGCCCGCGTTCGAGGAGTTCGAACGCATCCTCCGAGATCTCTACGCCTCGTACACGTTCGAGCACGCCGAGCGCGAGTCGGGCGTTGCGGCGGAGACGCTCCGCGAGGTCGCGGAGCTCGTCGCCTCGGCGGGCACGCGGCTCGCGACCCACAACTGGCGTTCGGCGGCCGCGGGGAATCTCGGCGGCTGGCAGGTCTCGCGCTGCCTCTTTCTCGTGAACGCGCTCCTGGGCGCGATCGCGACCGAGGGCGGCACCTACCCGAACGCCTGGAACAAGTTCGTCCCCAGGCCCATCCACGTCCCGCCGCATCCCGAGACCTGGAACGAGCTGACCTGGCCGGCCGAGTACCCGCTAGCCATGTTCGAGCTCTCCTACCTCCTGCCGTACTTCCTGAAGGAGGGCCGCGGCCGGCTCGAGGTCTACTTCACCCGCGTCTACAACCCGGTCTGGACAAACCCGGACGGCTTCGCCTGGATCGAGGCGCTGACCGACGAGTCGCTCGTCGGCCTGCACGTGGCGCTGACCCCGACGTGGAACGAGACCGCGTTCTTCGCCGACTACGTGCTGCCGATGGGCGTCGGCTCGGAGCGGCACGACGTCCATTCCTACGAGCAGTACGACGGGCAGTGGCTCGGCTTCCGCCAGCCGGTCTTGCGTGCGGCCCGCGAGCGGCTCGGCGAGACGGTCTCCGACACGCGCGACGTGAACCCCGGCGAGGTGTGGGAGGAGAACGAGTTCTGGATCGAGCTCTCCTGGCGGATCGACCCCGACGGAAGCCTCGGCATTCGCGCCTTCTTCGAGTCACGCGAGCAGCCCGGCGAGAAGCTGACGGCGGACGAGTACTACCGCTACCTGTTCGAGCACTCCGTGCCCGGCCTGCCCGAGCGCGCGGCGAGCGAGGGTCTCGCCCCGCTCGAGTTCATGCGCCGGTACGGGAGCTTCGAGATCTCGCGCGGGATCGGGCCCGTGTTCGCGCAGCCGGTGCCCCCGGACGAGCTCGAGGACGTGCACGAGGACGAGCGCGGGCGGGTCTATACGCGCGCGCCGAAGGCCGACTCCCCCAACGTCGTCCCGCAGCCCTCCCCCGACCCTGACGAGGACGGGCGCCGGCCCGTGGGCGTCGTCGTCGACGGCGAGATCCTGCGCGGATTCCCGACCCCGAGCGGCCTGCTCGAGTTCTATTCGCCCACGCTCGCCGACTGGGGGTGGCCCGAGTTGGCGATTCCGGCCGCTCCACGGAGCCACGTCCATCCCGACGAGCTCGAGGAGGGACAGACCGTGCTCATCTCGACCTTCCGCCTCCCCGTCCAGATCCACACGCGGAGCGCGAACGCGAAGTGGCTCGACGAGATCGCGCACACGAACCCGCTCTGGATCCACCCGAGCCACGCCGACCGGATCGGCGTCCGCACCGGGGACCTCGTGCGCGTCGAGACGGAGATCGGCTACTTCGTCGTCAAGGCCTGGGTGACGGAGGGAATCAGGCCGGGCGTCGTCGCGTGCAGCCACCACATGGGCCGCTGGAAGCTCGGCGACGTCGGGCAACGCCAGGCGATGGCCACCGTCGCCCTCGACCACGCCGACGGACGCTGGGCGATGCGGCGGAAGAAGGGTGTTGCGCCGTTCGAGTCGAGCGACCCGGACACGCTGCGCATCTGGTGGACCGACGTCGGCGTCCACCAGAACCTGACGTTCCCCGTCCAGCCCGATCCGATCTCGGGCCAGCACTGCTGGCACCAGGCCGTCCGCGTCCGCAGGGCGGAGCCCGGCGACTTCTACGGCGACGTCTCCGTCGACACGCGGAAGGCACAGGCCGCGTACGAACGGTGGCTCGGTCTCGCCCGCCGGGCCGAGGCCCACTCGCCCGACGGCACTCGGCGGCCGTACTGGCTCCTGCGCCCGCTCAAGCCCGCGCGTGACGCGTACCGGCTGCCCCGGAAGGCCCTGAGCTGATGGAGCTCCTCCGCGCTCTCGGAGTCCTCGCGGAGCGACCCTCGCCCGAGTCCGGCAGCGTCGCACGTGCTCTCGGTCTCGACGGCACGCCCTCGCCTATCGAGTACACGGAGCTCTTCCAGCTGAACCTGTACCCGTACGCGTCGGTTTACCTCGGAGACGAGGGGGCGCTCGGCGGCGAGGCGGGCGACCGCGTCGCGGGCTTCTGGCGCGCGCTCGGGCTCGTGCCCCCGGCGGAGCCCGACCACCTGGCTTCGCTGCTCGGTCTCTACGCCGCGGTCGGGGAGGTTGCGCCATCCCCAGA
Organism: Gaiellaceae bacterium; assembly: GCA_048594925.1. GTDB lineage: Bacteria > Actinomycetota > Thermoleophilia > Gaiellales > Gaiellaceae > GMQP-bins7. The sequence goes on along the minus strand of JBMDXR010000068.1, from coordinate 14,785 downwards.
CGTGCAGCGCGCGCTCCTCTGGGAGCACCTCTTGCCCTGGCTTCCCGCCTGGCTCGCGAAGGCGAGGGAGATCGCGCCGCGCTTCTTCCGCGACTGGGCCGACCTCCTCGAGGACGCTCTCGTCGCGGAAGCAGCGCGGCTCCCGGCGAACGATCTCGTCCCGCTCCAGCTGCGCGAGACGGCGCTGCTCGCCGACCCGCGTGTCGAGGGGCTCGACCAGTTCGTCACCTCGCTGTTCGCCTCCGCCCGGAGCGGGATGGTGCTCGTCCGCGCCGACCTCGTCCGCGCCTCGCGCGAGCTCGGGCTGGGCATCCGCGTCGGCGAGCGCCGCTTCGTCCTGCGCGCGCTGCTCGGCCAGGACGCAAGGGAGAGCCTGAGTTGGCTCGCACGGGAGGCGGAGAGGTGGGGCGAGCGCCACCGGCGGCGGCCGAGGGCGTTCGCGCAGGTCACGGAGATCTGGGCGGCGCGGGCGGATCGTGCCGCCGCACTGCTTGCGGAACTCGCAGCGACAACGCAAAAGGAGGTCGTTGGTGTCTGAGACGGAAACGATCGAAGCCGCCGGGCTGTCCGAGGAGACCGTCCGGCACATCGTCCGCGAGGAGCTCGAGCGGGCGCAGAAGCAGGATCGAGCGGTTCGCAAGGCGGCGATCATCGCCTCCAAGGGGACGCTGGATTTTGCCTACCCGCCCCTCATCCTCGCCACGACGGCCGCAGCGACGGGGATGGAGACACACGTCTTCTTCACGTTCTACGGCCTGAACATCATCCACAAGGACTTCGAGCGAAAGCTCAAGGTCTCGCCTGTCGGGAACCCGGCCATGCCGACCCCGATGCCGATGCCGAATCTCGTCACTGTCATCCCGGGGATGGGACCGATGGCGACCTCGATGATGAAGTCGAAGTTCGACAAGAAGCACGTGGCGACGATCCGTGAGCTGCTCGACGCCGCCCGCGAACTCGACGTCCATCTCGTCGCCTGCCAGATGACGATGGAGGTCTTCGACTACGGCGAGGACGAGTTCGTCGAGGGAGTCGAGTTCGGCGGCGCCGCAGCGTTCCTGTCCGAAGCCCGTCGGGCGCACGTAACCCTTTTCGTCTAGGAGGATGAACATGCAGATCACTGAGGCCAAGGTGCTCGACGCTCGAGGGCTGCTCTGCCCGATGCCGGTCGTGAAGGCCGGCAAGGAGATCAAGTCCCTCGAGCCCGGCCAGGTGCTCAAGCTGCTCGCGACCGACCGCGGCTCCGTCGCGGACGTGCCTGCGTGGGCCGCCGACACCGGCAACGAGCTCCTCGAGTGGCACGAGGAGAACGGCGTATTCGTCTACTTCGTCCGCAGAGGAGAGGAGGCGTAACGACGATGATCTTCAAGCAGTTCCGATACGAGCCGTTCTTCCAGGCTTCCTATCTGCTCGGGTGCTCCCGCGCGCGGGAAGGGCTCGTGGTCGACCCGATCGCCGACCTCGGCGCCGACTTCTACGTGCTCGAGGCCGCCGACCAGGGGCTCGACATCGTGGGCGTCCTCGAGACGCACGTCCATGCCGACTTCATCTCCTGCGCACGCGAGCTCGCGGAGATGACCGGCGCTCCGCACCATCTGCACGAAGCTGCTCAGGGCCTCGTGCGCTACGGGTTCACGCCGCTCGCCGACGGGCAGACGCTCAGCGTCGGCCAGATCGACGTGCAGGCGATCCACACGCCGGGACACACTCCGGAGCACACGTGCTTCCTGATCACCGACCGGGCGCGAACACCCGAGCCGTGGGCGGTGCTCACCGGCGACTCGCTGTTCGTGGGCGACGTCGGACGCCCCGATCTGCTCGTCGGCGACCAGGCACTGGATGTCTTCGGCGAGGGAGAGCGGGCGGAGCTCCAGTTCCGCTCGATCCGCGAGAAGCTGTTCACGCTGCCGGACTACGTGGAGGTCTTCCCGAACCACTACGGGGGCTCGACCTGCGGCGGCGTGAACATGAGCGGAAAGGCCAGCTCGACGATCTACTTCGAGAAGCGCTTCAACCTCGCGCTCGCCCAGCCCGACGCGGTCGCGTTCGCGAGCTTCGTCAGCGAGACGGCGAAGCCGTTCCCTGAGAACTACCAGTGGATCAAGTCCTTCAACCTCGGCCTCATCACCAAGGACGAGCTCGAGGGGGCGATGCGCGCGTGAAACCCTCAGAGGTTGCGTCGGCACTCGAGAGGGGCGCTGTCGCGCTCGACCTGCGGCCTCCGCGGCCCTTCGCTGCCGGCCATCTTCCCGGAGCGCTGACGATGCAGTTCAATCGAGCCGATCTCGGCGATCGGGCGGAGCTGATGCTGCCGCGCGAGCTCAGGCTCGTGGTGCACGCGGAGCCGGAGCCGATTGCGCGGGCTGCGGTCGAGATCCTGCGCGAGGCCGGTTTCGACATCCTCGGACACCTCGAGGGAGGTCTGAAGGCCTGGGAGGAGGGCGGCCGCGACACGGAGACCCTGCCGCTGATCGGCGTCGACGAGCTCGCAGCGTCGCTGGCCGACCACACGGTCGTCGACGCGCGTGAGGGCTTCGAGCACCGCCATGCGCACATCGCGGGCGCAACGCTCTTCCCGCCGGGGGACGCGTGGGAGCGCGCCGAGGAGCTTCCGGCCGGAACGCCACTTGCGGTGGTCTGCGGCGACCAGACGCGGAGCGCGTACGTCGCCTCGGTCCTGCGCCGGCACGGGCGCGAGGCGGTGCTCGTCATGGGCGGGATGGTCGACTGGCTCGAGCGCGGGTATCCGGCCGAGCGCGCGTCCGTGGTGGGGACGTGAGCCGCGGAGTGCCCTGATCGAGCTGTCGGAGCACCGGACGACCGGGCGCGGTCTGCGGCGGGTGAGCCTGCCGCGGCCCGCGCCCGGCGACCTCCTCGCAGGCCTCTCGGTCGCGCTCGTCCTCGTCCCGCAGTCCCTCGCCTACGCACAGCTCGCCGGCATGCCCGCCTATCGCGGCCTGTACGCGGCTGCGCTGCCGCCTCTCGTCGCGGCCTTCTTCGCCTCGTCGCCCTACCTGCAGACCGGCCCCGTGGCCCTCACCGCGCTGCTCACGTTCGGCGCGTTGAGCGAGCTCGCGCCGCCCGGCAGCGACGAGTACGTGTCGCTCGGGATCCTCCTTGCCCTGGTCGTTGGTGCCGCCCGCCTCGCCGTCGGCTTGCTGGGCGCAGGCGTCATCGCGTACCTCGTCTCGCAGCCGATGCTGCTCGGCTTCGTGCCCGCTGCGGCGATCCTGATCGTCGCCTCGCAGATACCGACCGCCCTCGGCGCATCGCCGCCCGGCGACGGGATCTTCGCGGAGGCCGGCTGGACCCTCGCGCACCCGGCGTCGTGGGAGACCGCGTCACTCGTCCTGAGCATCGGGGTGGTCGTCCTCGTCCTCGGGGGCCGTCGCGTGCACCGGCTCTTTCCGTCGGTTTTGCTCGCCGTCATGGTGGGCGTCGCCTACAGCCAGGCGGCCGAGTACGACGGCCCGACCGTCGGCTCGATCCCGCACGGCTTCCCTCCGTTCTCGCTCGATATGCCCTGGGGGGAGCTGCCGTCGCTCGTGCTTCCGGGGATCGTGATCGCGCTCGTCGGCTTCGTCGAGCCATCCTCGATCGCCCGTACGTACGCCGCTCTCGAACGGAAGTCGTGGGACGCGAATCAGGAGTTCGTCAGCCAGGGAGCGGCCAACGTCGCAGCGGCCGTCTCCGGCGGCTTCCCGGTCGGCGGCTCCTTCTCGCGGAGTGCTCTGAACCGCGCGGCCGGGGCGCGGACGCGTACGAGCGGCGCCGTCACGGGCCTCGCCGTGCTGGCCTTCCTGCCGCTCGCGTCGGCGCTCTCCTCTCTGCCCCTGGCGGTGCTCAGCGCGATCGTCATCGCGGCCGTTGCTCCGCTCGTCCGGCTTCGCCCACTCCTTCATCTCGCCCGTCTGTCGAGGCCGCAGTTTCTTGTCGCCGGGGCGACCTTCGCGCTCACGCTCCTGCTCGCGCCGCACGTCGAGGAGGCGGTCCTGATCGGAGTCGGACTCGCGGTCGCGGTGCACCTCTGGCGCGAGCTTTCCCTCGAAGTGCCGAGCTGGACGGAGGGGGACACGCTGCATCTCCGTCCCAGCGGCGTCCTCTGGTTCGGAACCGCCCCGCGCCTCGAGGACACGTTCCTCGCGCTCGTCGGCGGGCACGCGGAGGTGAAGCGCCTCGTCGTCCACCTCGACAGGCTGGGACGGATCGACATGACCGGGGCGCTCGCCTTTCGCGCGCTCCTGCAGCAGGTTCGCGAGGCAGGGCTGGCCGTAGAGCTGGTCGACGTCCGTCCGCGCTGGCAGGGCCTGGTCGAGAACGTCATCGCGAAGGAGGAGGATCCGCTGGGCTCGCCGTCCGCCAGCGGGTAGCGACGTCCCCTGCTTCCCGTCCGGCGCAACCTTCGGAGGAACCGTACGAGCGAGCGCGACTGGACTCTGCGGGCGCTAACGGACGACAGCAGCTGGCTTGGTAGCCGTTCACGCCTGACCAAGCCAGTGTGGAAGCGTGTGCCCCCGGCAAGAATCGAACTTGCGCACGCGGTTTAGGAAACGCCGTGCAATCGCGTGGATGCAGCGTAGGATCAGCGCACTGAGGCGGTACCTTCAGCCCGAGCGTGGGCCGGCGTTGTCTGGTGCGACATCCCGACTCCGGTGAGTCGCCTGCACAACGGACGACGACCAGCTCGTCACCTCGAGGGCAGACGAACCAGGTTCCGCGCGGTTTCCCGCTGCAGGCTGGAGGGCACTCGCCGCGTGCACCTCTGCTAGGAAGGGCAGACGTGATCGTCGCGCTCCATGTAGCCACGGGCGCTGCGGCCGGCGCCGTCAGCGGGTCGCGACTCGCGGCGCTCCTCCTAGGTCCAATCCTCCACCTCGCGGGCGACCGCCTGCCGCACCAGGACATCCGCTCGCGTCGCTTCGAGATCGGGAGCGGTCTCGCAGGCGTCCTCCTCCTCGCCGCGCGGCGAGGCCCACTCGATCCGGCGACGCTAGGCGCCGTGGCGAGTTCCGCCCCTGACCTCGAGCACGTCCTCCCGCTCTTGCGCCCGGGCAGAAGGAAGCTCTTTCACGACCGCCTCGGCTGGCACCGCTCGGGGCGCTTCCCGGCATTCCTGCAGCTCATGCTGGCCGGCGCGATCCTGAGCGCGCTCATCGTGCCACGACGTAGAGCCGGCTGAGAGGGACCGGCCGGAAGCAGAGGCGGGCGCCCGAGACGCTAGGCGCTACGGGCCGGAGAGCGAATCGCCTCGATGACCGCGGTGCTTCTGAGGAGAGTGATGAGCAGTCGCGCCCTGAGTGGCGGCTGCTCGTGCTGATGCGCCACGACCTCCGGCAGCTTCGCAAGCAGCTTGTCTGGAACGGCGAGCGCCTGCAATAGCGGCTCAGCAGTAGCGGCGGGCATGCCTGCGGCAACGAGCGCCGACACCGGGTCCGCGTCCAGCTCGGCACGGTACCGATCGTCGTTTGCGATCCGCTCGGCAAGAGCGACGAGCTCGCCCATCTCCCACTCCAATCTCAGTGCGAGTTCGCGCATTCCTGCCGCCCGGGCCGCAGCGATGGGATCGGCATCGAAGCGCTGCCGGAACAGCGGGTCGACTTCGAGCGCATGTCTGAGCTCTGCCAGGTCGCCCTCTGCCAGCCTCGTCTCCGCCGCGCGAAGGTGATGACCCGGGGTGCTCAGGTCAGGGAGAATCCGCTGTGCCCTCGTGACCCAATACCGTGGTACGGGACGAAGGAGCCGCAACAGGCGCACAAGTCGCTCATCGCCAGAAGGGTTCGCCCGCACATCAACCAAGACGCTGATGTAAGGGCGAATCTTCCTCTGAGTTCGACGATCCTCGCCGTGCCCATATTTTGACGCGCGGGCGGATGGAGAGGCGTTCCAAGCTCATGTACCGGTTGCTGCACCCGCTCGTTCGGCGAGACGGCGGGCTGCGCGAAACCTTCCGCAGGACGAGAAGATGGGAGACCACCAGGTTCGCGAGCGAGCGCTGATCCTCATCCTGCAGGGGAGCGTGACGTGCACGAGTGGGGCCGACCCCGGGACCTGCGTGGAGGGCACGCCCACCGTCTTCGAACCGGGCGAGCCTCATACGCTGCGCGCGCTGCAGCCGACGCGGCTGCTCCTCGTCCTTTCCCCCTTGCCGGCACATGGGCACTACAACGACGGGGGAGGCGACGACCCTCACGAGCTCCCCGTTCATGCAACGCAGCGTCCTCTAGGCGACAGCCCCTCGTAGCCGACGCAATCCAGGCCGAGTTCGCAGCCTGTCTGATCGGTGCCAGTCTTCGGGTGACATTCGGGAACGCCTGCGCACGAGGTCTTCGCCTCACTCGCATACCGGCCGCTAGATCAGAGGCATCGGCCACGACGGGAGCTAGTCAGCTTCCGGGGGCTCGCTCTCAGAATGCGTCGAGCGCGACGGCAAAGGCGAACCCGAGCGCCACGAGCAGGCCGCTGAAGCTTCGCTCCTCCTCGTAAGCCGCGGGGAACATGGTGTCGGCCACCATCGCGAGGAGGGCGCCGGCAGCGTAGGCGTTTACGGCTGCGACTACGCCGCCCGGTGCATCGTCGAGCAGGACGTAGCCAAAGAGCGCCGCGAGCCCCGAGGCGACCACCACGCCACTCCACATCCAGAGCACGCGGCGCAGGCGCCAGCCCGCCGCGCAGCCCCGAGGACGAGGCCATCCACTCCGAGAGGTTCGACATAGCAACGCCCGCGAGCAGAGTGGGCCGGCAGACCTGGAGGCGACGATCGGGATTGAGGAGTCGGTTCAGGACGACCACGTGCGCTCGCGCATCGGCCAGGTCTGCTACCTCGGCGAACTGTTCGACGCGGCCGAGATCCCTTTCGTGCGGCCGGTCGGCGGGCACGCAATCTTCCTGGCGGTTCAAGGACCGCGCACAACGGTGACCCGCTTGCCTATGGGCCACTCCTTGACGAAGTCCTCGCGCCCTTCCACTCGCAGCGATACGCGCACGGTCGTGTCGGTTCGCTCGATCGCCCGTATCACCTTCGCCTCGACCTCCTCTCCCTGCTCGGCAAGGTCGATCAACACCACGTCCCCCATCAGAAGGCGCTGCACGTCGTACTCCATCGCCATGGGAAGAGTGTAATCCGGCACGGAATCGAGTTTTCTGCAAACTCAGCCGATGAGGAAGGCGTCCGCGAGTTCATCCGCCGACTCGAAGCTGCCGGTCTTACGGTCGAGTCGAGGCCCGGCCACTACCACGTCCTGCGCGACGGAAAGCCGCTACGAAAAGCGAACGGAATGCCCTTCACACTCCCGTTCTCCCCCGACACGACCCGCTGGCGAAGATCCGCGATCCTCGACCTACGCAAGCTCGACATCCACCTCTAGCGCAGCCTTCGCGATCGTGCACGCGGGCATCCTAGGCGCGGGCGAGAGTCGCTGGAGATCGAGGTCGACGTCACGCCCCCGCATTTCTTCGATCCGCAGACCGGCCTTCGCGTCGACGGCGCTACGGTTCCCCGGTGACTGCGTCGGCCTCACGGACGTCCCCGGGGCGTTCGCAACCGCGTTCGCGGTCTCGTCCGCGGGCGACCCCGCACCGACCTACTACAGCACGGTGCCCTTCTCGCCGTGATGCGAAAGCAAGAGTGAGCACGACGCGCAAGCAGTTGCGCACGGACGGAGTGTGATCGTCGATCGCTCGAGGGAGATCTCGCACTCACGCGCACGGCGTGGGTGCGAGATCCCCAGGGACCCAGGGTCTCGGAGCGGTTAGTCGCACGGCGGCCATCCGCTCCTCGTCGAGGCATCCTCGGCGCCCCGGTCGTTCGCAGCCAACGAACGCCTGAGCGAGCTCGCCTCCGCACATGAAGACTCATGCCTAAGGATGGGACGGCGCGCGACTAAGAAGCGGCTTCCCGACTCAGACGACGTTCGATGAGAAGGCCGATTTCGCCTCAACCATGGCCGCGTGGTATCGGCGACGCCGACAGCCAAAAGCCAGGCCCAGCTCACCTGGTTCAGCGACCGTTGCCGAGACACAAGCCCTTGTCGCCGAGCGGTTCGCAGACATCGACCTCGCGCTTCAGTGGGGCGGGAAGCAAAAGCCGCCCCCTGGCGGAAGCTATGGTGGCTCGTCCTCGGGAGAGGGAGCGGGTATGGCCGGAGGCAAGGCGCGCCTTCCACCTCGGTGGTTCGTCGTGACTGCCTGGCACGTGCATCGGTGGATCGTCCGGGCCAGCGGGGGGCGCAAGGGGCTGTGGCCGCCGCGGCCGGGTAAGTGGGGCGCCTTGCGGCTCACAACGAGAGGCCGGCGCAGTGGCGAGCCGCGGAGCGTGATCGTCGGATACTACGAGGACGGGTCGAACCTGATCTCGATGGCCATGAACGGTTGGGGTGCGGCCGAGCCAGCTTGGTGGCTGAACCTGCAGGCCCATCCGGAGGCGGTCGTCGAGCTGGCCGGTGGGATTCAACGCGAGGTGCTCGGGAGGGCCGCGGTCGGCGGGGAGCGTGAACGGCTGTGGCAACGCTGGCGCGAACTGGACCAGAACCTCGACGGCTACGCGGTGCGACGCCCGCACGAGACGGCGGTCGTCGTCCTCGAGCCGCGCGCGGTGGCCGATGATCCAGGGAGCTTCTGACGGCTGTGGGAGGGTTGCATCCTTAACCTGTGGGAGCTCCGCGTTCACAGCCGCAAGGGCGACGACCTCGGCGTCGCCCACCTGCCTCCGCCCGTCCAGATCGATGATGTGCTCGAGCTTGGGCACGGGCCGATCCTTCTGCTGCGGGTCGTCGACATCGTCGAGCCGGGCCCCCGCGCTCGCCGCTCGCCGCACTCGTGAGGGTGGCGTCCATGTTACGACGCACAGGCGGCTCACTTCGACCTCGCCGTCCAGGCCTGACCACACTCTGCAAACGCGGAGCGGTGGTAGCCGCATCGGACCAGAAAGTTCGCCGAGTCGGTGGCGCTTTCGTCCGCCCAGCCCGCTGACCGTCCGCTTCCGCGTAGAGCCGTCAGGCAGAGCCTCAACCTAGTCGCGCTCCGTGCTCGGCGCAGTCTGGAACCTAAGCGATCGGACGGCGGCGGTCAAGTGCCCTCATTCAGCTTCGGCTCGATCGCTGAATACCGGATGGATGACGCCGAAAACTGAGAGGTTGACCGTTTGACAACGTGCACGCGCGGGACCACGTGGCCGTCGAACAGAGTGACCAGCCACGGACCAGACAGTCTCTGGGGCAGATCAGCATGCGCTCGACCGGTCGGTCAGGGGTCCACGACGACCCGCTGGAAGCACCAGCCGGGCGGATCAGATAGGGTGCCTATTGGAAACACCGAGCCAGTCGCGCTGACGGTCCAGGTTGTGTCCGTCGAGTCGCCAGCCCTTCTTCCTCGTTGCGACCACCGTCTCAGCCGAGCGGCGACCGCCGATCGGAGGCACGCCTCCTTGAGGCTGCCGTTCGGGCAAATGATCGACGAGAGGAGCTAGCCGTGACCGCACTTCCTACTGAGGTCCAGACAGCAGACAAATTGGTCAAGATCGCCCGCGAGCAGGTGGATGCCTTCAATAGCGGAGACTGGGAGCGTGTGCGGGCAGGGCTCGCCTCCGACTCCCGCATGGACGAATTGGGAACCGAGCGGACGGTCGACGGCCCGGACAAGATCATCGAGGTCTTCAAGGGTTGGAAGCAGGCCTTCCCTGACGCCGCCGGCACTGTGCGAAGCGCTTTCGCGAGTGGTGACATGGCAACCCTCGAAGTGACCTGGAAGGGCACGCACAGCGGACCGCTCACGACAGCGGAGGGCACGATCCCGGCCTCGGGCAAGCAGCAGGAGACGCCCGCCGCCATCTTCTTCACGTTCGAGGGCGACAAGATCAAGGACAGCCGCCACTACTTCGACTCGCTGACTCTCCTCAAGCAGATCGGCGCGCAGCCCAAGTAGCTGCGGGCCAAGGAGTCGTCGACCTCGAAGGCAGCACCCTGACGGTCAGCGGTTCGCGTGAACGCGCTCCGTTGCTCTGCCCGAGGGGACTGACGACGTCGAGGCTCGGGCGCATTACGCCAACGGCGTGCTCGAAGTCCACGTCGAGAAGCGCGAACAGTCCAAGCCCCGCCGCCTCCCTGTCACGACGACCGTCGAGGGCGGGTCCATCGACTAGCCCCACCGGCGCCACGTCCTACGAGAGGCGGCCAGCCTTCCAGGCCGCCTCTCGACGTAGCCATTCCTCCCCCTCACTGGTGGAATCGCAGGGGCGGGCGTCCAACTCAGGAAGCCCGCCGGCACGACCTCAGGGCGATAACGTACGCCGCCTGCAAGTGCTCGCCAGTCCTCGACGAGCAGTAAAGCGACCGAAGCCGCCCGCTTGAAGATGCTGAGCGGATCTCAACTGAAGCCACTTCAGTCGAAGCTTGGGAAGGCGAGGGCGGCGCGGCGCGGCGGCAGACCGTCTCCGCACCATGGAAGTCGCTTCCGACCCGGAGTGGGCTACGCGACGCGCTTTGCTGGCAGCGTGGTCGCTCGGTTCCTGAAGAACTCCTCGTAGTCCGTGGCCGCCGCGAGCCGAGCAGAAGCATCTCGTCCGCGGTGCGGCACGGTTGCAGCTCAGCGTCGGTCAGGCCGCTCAGCGAAACGACCAGCGAACTAACTCTACGACGAGGGCCGCTACCTAGAGAGGCGTCCCCGGCCAAAGTAGCCAAGGACGGCCAGCACAACAACGACGACGATGACGATCCAAAGCCAGGTCGGCACAGTGATCCTTTCGTTAGAACCATGCCGATTCTACGGCGAGCCGACCGGTATCGGCAACGTGTGCAGCCTGAGCTGCGAGCGGTATTGCTCGCGCCCTCTTGGACCCGCTAGTCGGGGGCCAGGGGCCATCCTGGCTACGCGGGTCGGCGAGACCGAGCGTCCGGAGCTCGTCATCTGGCACGCGTTCCTCGACCGCGGGAAGAGCTGTCGCTCCTGAAGCGAGGTGTGTGGAGCAAGTGGATTCCCGCCCTCACGAGCTAGTGGTAGCCGAGTTGCAGGGCGCGGCCGTCGAACAACGGGTCGGCCACGTCGGCGCCGAGTCTTTCGGCGATCGCCTCGCGGGCGACGTCGAGCACCGGCAGCCGCTCTGCCCCATGGGCGTCGGACGCGACGAGCGAGACCGTGCCCTCGCCGAGGAGCCACCAGGCGATACGCTCGGCCGTCTGGCCGTGATCTCCCAGCACCGACGGCCCGTTCAGGCACAGCGGCCACCCACGCTCGGCGAACCGAACGGCGGACGCGGGGTCGGCGGCGACTGCGGGACACCGCTCCGGATGGGCGAGTACCGGGACGAGCCCTTCTGCGTCGATTCGCTCGCACGCCGCCCAGGTGAGCCCGACCGCGTCGGCGACGTCGAGCCACGACCCCGGGAACTCGACCAGGACGGCGGACGTCCCATCCAGCCGAAGCCCGTCGAGCGCGCCGCGCAACGCCTCGGTCGGGTACACCTCGCGACCCCGGCGGAGATCGAGCCCCATCCGCTCGGCAGCTGGCTGCATAGCCGCGAATGCTTCCTCGTAGCGCTGCTCGCGCTCCAGCGTCCAGGGAAACGAGTCCAACGGCTCGTGCATGTGCGGCGTCGCGAACAGCACACGCGTCCCTGCGTTGGCGGCGGTGCGGCAGAGCTCGAGCCCCTCCTCCACCGACGCCGCACCGTCATCGCCCGACGGCACGACATGGGAGTGCACGTCGACGAAGCGGGGCGCGATCACTTCCAAACACTGCCGGAGCGACCGCCCCGGCGGCGCGGGTAAGCATCGTCTCCTACTCCTCACAGCGGGTAGTTGGCGCGAGCTGAACGGCCCACCGAGCCGCGCTGAGCGGAATCCTTGACGGGCGAGAGATGTTCGCGGAACGAGGTCAGAGGCCCCCTTAGTGTCCGGATGAGGTGCGAGATTTCGTCCCGGTGCAGGGGGCCGGCGACCAGCGGCAATGCCATGAGAGCGGGGCCGGGAGCCCGGCGGAGCGAAGCCGGGTAGTTTCGGCGCTGTTCTTCTTCCCCCGCGGTGGCTCGGCGCAGGTCGCGCCGGCGTTCGCCCGGGCGCTTCCTGCCGTGGGCTGGCAGACAACGCTCGCCGTGGGCTCGCTTGGGCGGCAGGGAGAGGAGACGAACGCCGCGAGCTTCTTCAGCGGCCTCGAGGTGCACTCAGTCGACTACACGCCCGCGCTCGAGCTTCCCGATCCGCTCGCCGCTCTACTTCCCTTTCAGCCGTCCTACGAGAACCGGCGGAAAGCGCCCGACCGCGTCTTCGCGACTGTCGACGACGCGGCCTACGAGCGGCTGGTCACCGACGCTTAGCAGCATGACAGTGAGCGTCCGCCGCATGATGCTCGCTCTTCCTTGTATCGATTGCAGCATACGACGTGCGGGCCTACGGCCGAGGTCAGCTGACGGCGCTCGGGGTTGCGCGCCGGCGTGCACCGGACGTGATGGCGAGCGCCGCTAGGGCGGCGAGCAGGGCACCGACCACGAGCAACACGATGCCAACCCAGAGCGCCGCGTCGAGCTCGGCTCCTATGCTCAGCTCGGAGGCCACTCCTCGCGATCCGTCGGAGTTCATGACGACGGCGCTCCAGCTACCGTCCTCCGGCTCCCATTCGAGCGTCTGCTCACCCGACCCGCTCGTGGAGGCGACCCAGAAGTCCTGGTCGCCGGGAGAAGAGGTCGGCGCGCCGCCCGGGCGGTCCGAGTATTCCGGGTCCTTCCCGATGTCCGTCACTACCGAGTGCTCGACGCCGTTCAGGTACTCCTCGACATCGGTGTCCCGAGCGATGCCGACGAAGACGTCGCGATCGCTCTCGCTGCGGATGCGGACGTCGCCGAGTATGGCCCGCGCGGCGCTCTCGGAGCCGCCGAAGTCCACGTCGGCACTCTCGGAGACGATCGCGTACGTCGCCGTCGAGAAGTCCTTGCTCGGAGACATCAGGAAGCCGTCCTCGTCCCGCTGGGTCTGGTCGACCACGACGAGGGCCGTGCCGCCCGCGAGCGACGCCAGCGAGAGCAGCGCTGCGATGACTCCCACGACGATGAGGACGACGCGGCCGGCCCCGCCTCGCGGACGCGGCGCGGCCGCGGGCTGCGCCGCAATGGTCTGAGCAGCTGGCGGCGGCTCAGCCGGAGCTGCGATCGCCTCGGACGCCGTCGGCGCTTCCGCTGACACGGCTGCGGCTCCGGCCGGGTCGTCCCCGCCCTGGTCGAGCCGGAACGGCGGATAGGCGTCCGTCATCAGGCCCGCGTACGCCACGACCCGCGCCACCCAGCGGTCGAGGCCTAGGACGAAGTCGAAGAGACCGCGTGGATACCGCGCCAGGAAGAGGAGAGCGATTCCAGCGAAGACAACGAGGGCCCAGATGAGACCGCCGCCGTACCACCAATGCCACCCGCCCCAGTCGTCTGCTCCGCCGGCCGCGGAGCCGGCCCCGCCGAGGAAGATCCCGAGCAGGATGTAGTGGGGGATCGCGAGCAGCCACCACTTCACGAGCACGAGGCCGCGCGAGAGCCGCTCCGGGTAGACGACCTCGAGGGTCGCCGGGTAGTCGGGTGCCTCGTCGAGCGTGAACGGCGGGTAGCGGTCGGTGCCGAGGGCCCCGTACGAGTAGAAGGACACGCGCCAGGTCCAGCGCAGCACACCGACGTTGAAGTCGAAGATGCCCCGCGGGTAGCGCCCGGTGAAGAGGATCGCGAAGAAGGCGACGATCGTGAGCACGACGAACGCAATCCAGAGGAAGAAGAGCACGATGTAGTGCGGGATCGCCAGCAGCCACTTCACGAGCCAGAGCCAGCGGCTGAGCTTTGGATCCAGGCGACCTTCGAGCCGAACCGGATAGGCGGGGCGGCCTTCCATCCTCGCACCTCCTCGATGCCTTCAGCCAGGACACTCTTGCACGAGGCGTGAGTCCGTGCCGCAGGCCGGTCCCGTGCGACGCTCACACCGTCGGCTAGTACCGAACGAGGAGGAGTAGTGCAGAAGCCGGACCACGAGCCGCGGGCGCGTCGCTCCAGCGCCGAAGACCGCGAAGGCAAGGATCACGTCGGTCAACCACGCTCGGCCTGATCTCCTCGGTCAGGCGAGCCGCCTTGGCCGTCGGCATCACCGCGGTCGGCGTGGAGTTTCGGATCGTTGTCGACCCGCGACCGGCTCGTCCTCGGCTCGAGCTCCGGAACGGTAGTTGCCTGCAACCCAGGTCGGTCTCGTCTCCGACGCGAGCAGGTCGAAGTCGACTCTACGCTCGCCAAACGATGGGTGCGTACAGACGCTGCGCGGCCTCGCGGCCTGCATCCGCCCCCGCGAGGACGGTGCGCTCGGCGAGCATCTCGCCCTCTGTGCCCACTGTGACACCCGCCTTCGCGCGCAAGGCTTGATCATCTTCGACAACTCGTCGCTGGACAATCCGTCGAGGATCCAGAGCTCACCCAACCTCGGCGCGAACGGACGAGGCCGACGATCGATCGCTGACGCTGGCCGGACATCATCGAGACGCGGTTCTGGACGATGGCGTGACTCAACAACACTTGCAAGGTCTGCCGTGCGGATCACGATTCCGGGTCTCGGCCACTGTGGCGAAAGAGTCACGATTCCAGGCGAGAGTGAGATCGCGGTCACGATCGGCGCCTCGGTAGCTGCTGCCGCGTGCAGCTTGTAACCGGTGAAGGGCCGCGCTTGCGTCTCGCGACCGTGGCGCATCTGCGGATCGTGCGCGGACAGGATCTGGCGGACGCGCCGTCCGCCGCGCAGGCGGGGAATCTCGTCGTCTGCGAGCTCGAACTCCTGGCCGATGA
>JBMDXR010000067.1:0-2752 GCA_048594925.1 Gaiellaceae bacterium | reverse complement strand
TATGGAGCCCTCAGGTCCAGAACGCGCGCTGGAGGCGTCGGAAATGGACGGGATCCGCGCGCTCTTGGGCCGGAACGAGCGCCCACGGAACGTCGCCGACGCTCCGCTTCCGACACCGGCGACGACTTCATCGCGGTGCTGTTCGTTGGCTGAGCTCGCATGCTCGGGACCGTCCTGGTTCTATTGACAGGAATTGAAATCTGTCAGACGGATGGTTACACTCTGTCGGGTCGCACGCCACCGCATGGGAGGACCCGATGGATGCATGCACGCTTGGTACGGCCGGCCTCACTGTCTCCGCGCTCGGACTCGGCTGCATGGGCATGTCCGACTTCTACGGCCCCGCCGACGAGGCCGAGTCGATCGCCACGATCCACGCCGCGCTCGATGCCGGCATCACCCTGCTCGACACCGGCGACTACTACGCCGCCGGCCACAACGAGCTCCTGATCCGCGAGGCGCTCCGCGGACGCGACCGCGAGCGCGCGGTCGTGAGCGTGAAGTTCGGGCTCATGCGCGCCCCCGACGGCTCGATCGTCGGCAACGACCTGCGCCCGTCCGCCGTGAAGAACTTCCTCGCCTATACGCTCCGTCGCCTCGGGACAGACTACGTCGACGTCTACCGGCCCGGGCGCGTCTTTCCGGACGTGCCGATCGAGGAGACCGTGGGCGCGGTCGCCGAGCTGGTGGAGGCGGGCTACGTGCGCTACCTCGGACTGTCCGAGGTCGGCGCCGAGACGATCCGCCGCGCGCATTCCGTCCATCCCGTCTCCGACGTGCAGATCGAGTACTCGCTTATCTCCCGGGGGATCGAGGAAGAGATCCTCCCCACCTGCCGCGAGCTCGGGATCGGCCTCACTGCCTACGGCGTGCTCTCGCGGGGCCTGCTCTCCGGGCACTGGTCGAGGGAGCGCGAGGAGTCACTCACGGCGCACGACTTCCGCGCCTCCGCACCCCGCTTCCAGGGGGAGAACCTCGAGCGCAACCTCTCGCTGGTCGAGGCGCTCCGGGCAATCGCCGAGGAAAGAGGGGCGACCGTCGCGCAAGTCGCGATCGCTTGGGCGCTCTCCCGGGGCGAGGATGTCGTTCCCCTGGTCGGAGCACGCACGCGGGAACGGCTCGCCGAGTCGCTCGGCGCGCTCGACGTCGAGTTCAGCGCAGACGACCTTGCGCGGATCGAGGACGCGGTCCCGGTCGAGGCGGTGGCAGGGGAGCGCTACCACGCCGAGCAGATGGCGATCCTCGACAGCGAGCGGGGCTAGGGTCTCCAAGCGATGGCGACGGAGACGCTCACGGCCGAGCGGATCCTGGAGGCGGCGGAGGAGGTCCTCCGCCGCTACGGGCCAGCGAAGGCGAACGTCGTCGACGTCGCCCGCGCCCTCGGCGTCAGCCACGGGAGCGTCTACCGCTACTTCCCGAGCAAGGCGGCACTTCGCGACGCGGTTACCGAGCGGTGGCTGTCGGAGATCTCGGCGCCGCTCGAGGCGGTCGCGGTCGGGAAGGGAAAGGCACCCGAGCGCCTCGAGCGCTGGCTCGACCTCCTCGTCCAGGCAAAGCACCAGAGGGCGCTCGATGACCCGGAGCTCTTTGCCACGTACATGGAGCTCGCCGCCGAGGCGCGCGAGGTCGTCAGAGCGCATGTCGAGACGCTCGTCGGCCAGCTGGCCCGGGTCATCGAGGACGGCGTTGCCCAGGGCGATTTCACGGCAGAGGATCCACGCGCGGCGGGGCGCGCGGTGTTCGATGCGACGAGCCGCTTTCACAACCCGGCGCATGCGGCCGAGTGGACCGACCCACAGATCGCCGCGGCCTACGAGGACGTGAGATCCCTCGTCCTACGCGGTCTGCTCGCTTGACGCACCAAAGCGGAGATCAACGACGGCAATAGAAAGGTTGGGACGAGCATGAAGCGCCGCACGCTGCGAGACCTCGAGGTGTCCGCCATCGGCCTCGGCTGCATGGGGATGTCGGCCTTCTACGGGTCCACCGACGAGGAGGAAGGCATCAAGACGATCCAGCGCGCGCTCGAGCTGGGCGTGAACTTCATCGACACCGCGCAGCTCTACGGACCGCTCACGAACGAGATGCTCGTGGGGCGGGCGATCAAGGGCCACCGCGACGAGTACGTGATCGCCACGAAGTTCAGTCGCCGCATGGACGACGCCGTCCCCGGCGACATGAGTGGCGTCGGGCCGCAAGACGGCTCCGCCGCGCACGTGCATCGCTCGATCGACGGGTCACTCGAGCGGCTCGGAACCGACCACGTCGACCTCTACTTCCAGCACCGCGTCGATCCCAAGGTTCCCATCGAGGAGACCGTCGGGGCGCTGTCGGAGCTCGTCGAGGCGGGCAAGGTCCGACACATCGGCTTGAGCGAGGCGGCACCGGAGACGATCCGCCGGGCGAACGCCGTGCATCCGATCACCGCGGTGCAGACGGAGTACTCGCTGTGGACGCGCGATCCCGAGGCCGAGGTCCTGCCCACCTGCCGCGAGCTCGGGATCGGATTCGTCGCCTACTCGCCTCTCGGGCGTGGGTTTCTCGCCGGTCGCTTCACCTCGCCCGACGAGCTCGACGAGGGCGACTTCCGCCGACGCGGTCCGCGCTTCACCGGCACGAACCTCGAGGCGAATCTCGACCTCGCCGCCAAGGTCAAGGAGATCGCCACAGAGAAAGGGGTCACGCCGGCGCAGCTCGCGATCGCGTGGGTGCTGGCACGAGGCGACGACCTCGTCCCGATCCCGGGCACGAA
>JBMDXR010000066.1:0-175803 GCA_048594925.1 Gaiellaceae bacterium | reverse complement strand
GCGGGGGGCCCCCCCGGGGAGCGGTTGTGGGGCTCGCCCTCCCCCCGCGCCCCGCCCGGGGGGGGGGGGGGGGGGGCCGGTTCCCGCCCCCCCCCCGCCCCACGCTCACTCGTACTGGAGGGCTTCGAGGACATTCAGCCGTGACGCCCTGCGGGCTGGGAGCACGGCTGCCAGGACGCCGGCGATGATCGCGATGAGAGCGAAGATGGCGAGCGTGCGGACGGGGATCGAGAGCTCGACGCCCTGCCGGACGACGAGGGGCGCGACGCGCGCCCCTCGTCGTGTCCATCGACCGCGGCGGCTACGCCACTTCGGCCGGCGCGGCAGCCGGAACGTCGACCTGCGAGGCCGGGTCGGCGGCCGGGACGTGCGTTGTCGGCAGGCCGAGCTCCTCGCGGATGACGTTCGCGCCCTGCGCGAGCGCGGCGGCCTTGTATAGCGCGATCGGACGGGGTACCCCCTGGCGCCCGAACCCACAGTCGGAGGAGAGCACGAGGTGGTCCGCGTCGATGTACTCGAGGGCGAGCCGGATGTCGGTCGCCACCTCGTCCACCGTCTCGACCTGGAGGGCGCGGTGGCTGATCATCCCGACGGCGATCTTCTTGTTGAGCTTGCCCTTGTACGGCGCGAAGCGCGGGAGCAGTGAGTGCCCGTTGTGCTTCGACTCGATCGTCCAGACGTCCGCGTTGATGCGCTCGAGGAAGATCTCGAGCGAGGCCTCGTAGGTTATCGTCGGCTGGAAGCAGTGCTGTGCGCCCGGGTTGCCCCAGCACGTATGCACCCAGATCTCCGCCTCGTCGAGCCCCTCGACCGTGTAGTTGAAGAGGTCGACGTAGAAGTCGAGCGTCGCCTCGTCGGCGCCCCAGGCGGCGGCGCTGTGGATCGCAGGCTCCTCGAGCTGGACGACTTTGCAGCCGGCCGCGACGAGCTGACGGAGCTCGGCATTGAGGATGCCCGCGAGGTCCCACATGAGCTCCCGCTTGTCGTCGTCGTACACGTCCGTGCGCACGGTGAGGACGGTGGACGCGAGATCGGCGGCGATCGTCCCGAACTTCACCGGCTTCTCGGTCCGCGCCTGCGCGATGCGCCAGATCTTGGCGAACTCGAGGGGTACCCGCGGTCCGATCTTGTCGACGATCGCGTGGTACTTCCAGCCGCCGACGATCTCGTTCAGCCAGGTCCCGATGGGATACGCCCAGCCGGCGGTCGTCTCGGTGTCGTACTCGGAGATGCCGGCAAGCCGCTCGCTCGGGTACGAGAACCACGAGCGGCCCGCGATGTCGAAGTCGAGGTGGTAGTCGCCGTTCGTGAGGATGTCGAGCCCGGCGAACTCCTGGTCCGAGATCACGGTTGCGACGGCGTCGAGATGCTGCTCGCGAAACTCGACGTCGCCCAGCCCCGTCGAGTACGGCCGCTCGAAGAGGTTCCCCGTATACCACCTCGGGCGCGGCCACGACCCGGTCACGGTCGTCGGCAGCATGAGGTCCTTCGTGGCTGTCAACATGGCGCCCCGACTCCTTTCCAGTCTGAAACGCGTCGAACGTTAAGTGCAACCACACTGAACGTAACAGACCCGGGAAGCAAGGTGATGCGTGCGTCGCCGGTCACGTCACCTCGAGGAGGTAGGCGACGACCACGTCCTCATCTCCGAGGCGGATGTGGTAGGCGTCCGAGAGCTGCTCGACGCGCTCGATCTGCGCGCGGTGGCGCTCGAACAGCGTGCTGAAGGGGAAAAAGCTGAAGTCGACGACCCGGGCACGGAGCCCGGCGGACGCGAGCAGACGCTCGGTTGCCGCCTGTCCGACGAGGGAGAGCTGCATCACGTACGCTCGGCCGTCCGGCGCGAGGAGCCTCGGCAGAAGGCGCAGGAAGTGATCGAGGACAGTTCGTCCCCAGTAGTCGAGCGGCCGATGTCCGGTCGGCTCCTCGAACGGGTCGACCGGGAGCTGGTAGAGGCTCGCGACGACGATGTCGAACCGCCGATCCGGCTCCCAGTCGAAGAGGTCGACCGTGTCCCCGGTCACGCGCTCGGACACGCCATTCCGAAAGGCGTTCGCGAGCGTGTTTGCCACGGCGTTCCGATCGATGTCGATCGCGTGCACGCTCTCGGCCCCGTTGAGCGCGAGTTGGATAGCGAGGATGCCGCTCCCGCAGCCGACGTCGATGCAGCGAGCATCCGCTCCGACACCGGACCGGAAGAGGTGCTTCCAGACGAGAAACGAGCCCTGCGTCGGGACGAAGACACCCGGGTCGACCACGAGCTCGGGGAACGGGAGCGGGAACAGCACGCGGCCGCGCTCGTCTACCCACGGTGCAGCGGCGGCGTCCATGACCTCCTCGTCGCCGGCGGCGAGGCTGATCGGCTCGCGACGCTCGCGCCCCGGCTTGGTGCCGGCGAGCGCCTGCGCAGCGGCGGCAAGGTGCTCGGGCGTGGTCCCGCAGCAGCCGCCGACGATCTGCGCACCCTCTGCACGCCACTCGAGCGCGAGCTCCGCGTACTCTGCCGGGCCGATCTCCTCGTCGAAGCGCCAGAGGTCGCCCGCGAAGTGCCCGAGGTTCGGGTACACGCCGAGCGGTAGCTCCGTGAAGTCGCGGAGCCAGGAGAGCATCCCCGGCACGTGGTCCACGGGAAGGCAGTTGATCAGCAGCGCGCCGACCCCCATCTCCTCGAAGCGCCTGGCCGCCCGGCCGAAGAGGTCGCCTTCGGGCGGCCCCCAGTGCTGGCCGTAGACGCCGCAGACGCCGTGGCGACAGCGACGGAACGACAACCACACGGGAAGGCCGGTCTCGAGCATGCGCTCGACCGTGACGTACGTCTCCGGGTCGCGGAGCAACGTCATCGTCTCAAGCAGGACGAGATCGGGCGGGTCCTCCTCGAAGACCCGCGCCAGGAGGTCGATCGTCCCCTGCCGCTGCGGAGAGTCCACCTCTTCGGAGATCGCGAACGCGACCGCGCAGTCGCCCTCCCGCCCCGCGTCCGCGATCGCCTGCCGGGCAAGCCTCACTCCGAGGCGTGCGATGTCCATCCAGTGCGCCAGGACCGGAGCAACGCCGCTGCCCCGGGGCTCGAGCTCCGGGGCCGAGAGGATGGACCACGTGTTGGTGGAGACGACGTCGCAGCCGGCAGCCACGTAGCGCGAGTGCACCTCGTGCACTGCCTGAGGCGCACGGTATAGCGCCCAGGTGCCCCAGAGCTCCGGGTCCGGCGCGGCCTCCGATCCCGGGAGCGAGTGGAGACGCTGGAGCTCGGTCGCGACACCCCCGTCGAGGACGACGCACCGCTCCTCGGCGAGCAGCCGTCGGATGCGACCGTACGCAGGGGACGCGCGGGACGCCGGAGCGAGGCCGCCGTGCGTCTGGGCGAGACTACGGCTCACGCAGCACCTCCGCCACGCTCGAAAAGTCCTCGTCGCCGCGGCCACGTGCGGCGGCCCGACCGAGGATCTCGTCGGCGGCGCGGACCGCGGCCACGTCGACGTCGAGCTCGTCGGCCAGGTCCGCGACGAGCCGGAGGTCCTTCCGCATCAAGTCGACCGTGAATGCGACGGGAGTCTCGTCGGGACGCACGAACGCATCGCGCTTGTAGAGGACGAAGGGCGCCGCGACCGCGCCGGCGGAGAGGACGTCGTACGCGTCCTCGCGCACGATGCCCGCTCGCTCCGCGAGGACCAAGCTCTCTGCGACGGCCTCGTTGAGGACCGCGACGACCGCCTGCACCGCGACCTTCATGGCGGCGCCGGCGCCGGCCGGGCCGACGTGGAAGCGCTTCCGGGAGAACGCCGCGAAAACCGGATCCGCTCGCTCCAGCGCCTCCTCGTCGCCGCCGATCATGAGCGTCAGCTCTCCCTTCTCGGCGAGCGCGGTGCTTCCGGACACGGGTGCGTCGAGCCAGTGGGCACCGCGCGCCACCGACAGCGCGGCGAAGCGGCGTGCCGCGCGCGGGCCGACCGTGCTCGAGTCGACGAGGATCGAGCCGGCGCCTAGCCCCGCGAGGGCTCCGTCGTCGCCCGCGAGCACGGTCTCGAGCGCCTCGGCGTCTGCGAGCATCGTGATCACGACGTCCGACGACTCGGCCAGCTCCCTCGCCGTCGGGGCAGCCCGCGCACCGAGCGAGGTGAGCGCGTCGAGCCGCTCCGGCGAACGGTTCCAGACCGTGAGCGGGAACCCGGCCTCGAGGATGCGGCGGGCCATGGCCGTCCCCATGCGACCGAGGCCGGCAAAACCGACGGTCGGGCGCTCGCCCTGGCTCACGTGATGGTCTGCTCGAGGCCCTTCTCGGCCTCGAGCCGCGTCACGAGGTAGTCCCAGTCGCGGTTGAAACGGTAGGAGTGACGCGGCGGCGGCCCGGGGGCCGAGGTCTCGAGCCAGCGCACCGCGTTCCCCTTCGTGTTGTAGAAGGCGTGCACGCAGCCGACGCCGGTCCAGAAGACGTCGCCAGGCCGGAGGCTGTAGCGCTCGTCGTCAGCAACCACGTCCACCTCTCCCTCGAACATGTAGTACGACTCCTCGAACGGGTGGTCGTGCGGCAGTGCCATGCCGGTCTCCTGGTAAGCCACCATGAACATCGTGTGCAGGTGCGCGTCCAGGCGCTGGTCGACGAGCATCTTCACGGCGATCCCGCTGTAGGCGAGCAGGGCGGTCGCCATGCTCGCGGAGACGGTCGGCTGATCGACCGGCGCTCCGAGCTTGAGCTCGTCGACGTCCATCTGCCAGTCGTCGAGCCGGAACAGGTTCCGGTTCCTCGGGTCGCGCACGTCGAGCGGCGCGGGAGCGGACGACGGCACACCCCCGAAGAAGAACGTGTCGGGCGGCCCGGAACGGCGCGGCTGGGGCGCCGCCATGTCGATCCACGTCGCGCGACCATCGTCGACGCGCCACGCATGCGGGACGCCCACCGGCACGACGCCGCAGGCACCCGGCAGCAGCACCACGCCCCGGCCCTCGAGGTACAGGGTCGGCTCGCCCTCGAGGACGTAGAAGCTCTCCTCGAAGGAATGGACGTGGCCCTCCACGTGGCCGTCCTCGAGCCGGCAGAGCCCGAGACCCATGTGGACCGAGCCGGTCGACCCGTCGACGAGCACCGCCCGCTCGAACCCCTCGGAGCTCGACTCGTACTCCGGCGCGAACTCGGTCGCTTCCCGACGCTTCAGGTGGTGCACGGCCTACCTCCTCCTCACAGCATCATCCAACCGCCGTCGACCTCGAGGTTGACGCCGTTCATCGACTGATTCTCGAGGAGGAACAGCGACGCGTCGACGACCTCCTCGGTGAGAACGTTGCGTCCCGTGGGAGTGCGCGCCCGCACGCGCTCGAGTGCCTCCTCCTTGCCACTCCAGTACGGAGTGTCCGCAACGATGCCCGGGTGAATCGCGTTCACCCGGACGGGTGCGAGCTCGATCGCGAGCGTCCTGATCATCGTCGCGACCGCACCGTTCACGGTCGTCACGGTCGTCGACCCTGGATACGGCCGGTCCTTCGCCAGCCCGCCGAAAACGAGGATCGACGCGTCCGGCGAGAGCCGTTCGACCACCTGGTGGACGACCTCCGTGTACCCGACGAGCTTCAGGGTCGCCAGGCGTATCGCGCGGTCGATGTCGTACGCGGCGACGGTGTTCTCGTCCCGGTCGACCGCGACGAGGGCGAGCCGGTCGACACGCTCGACCTCGCGGAGCGCGTTCACTAGCGAGTGCGGGTCCTCCAGGTCGAGAACGACGGCCCGCGCTCCCTCGCCGAGCTCGGTCGCGACGGCAGTCGTCTTCGTTCCGTCCCGTCCACTGATCGTCACCGTCGCACCGCGGGACGCGTACGCGGCGGCGAGCGCGCGGCCGAGGCCCGATGTCCCTCCGATCACGAGCACGTGCGACATCCTCACCTCATGTTTGATCAGGTTGAGCACGCTCGCCGAGCGTTCGATATAACTCTACAGCGGCACCAGCATCAGTTAGGAGAGGCGTCGTCCGCGGTGCAGACCCACGGCGAGTTCGGCTCCATAACGCGGGGAGTTCGCCCTTCGGGGCGAGTCGGAGGATCGCGTCGGCAGGAATCGCGGTCGACCGGAGGGTGTCCGCGCGACGAGGTCGGCCTCGAGCGCATCGTGCCCCTGGCAACCACACAGCGAGGTGGAGGAGATGCAGCAGCGCTTTCTGAAGGGTAAGGGCCCCGGCGCCGTGGCCCTGGCACTTGTGCTCGTGAGCCTCGTGGCTGCGAGCACCGGCTCGTCGGCGCCCACGCAGAGCGGGGACCCGATCGTGATCGGAAGCACGCTGTCGCTGACCGGCGCGTTCGGGGCGACGGGCGTGATCCACAAGGCGGCCGGCGAGACGTTCGTGAGGTGGATCAACAACAACGGCGGCTTGCTGGGACGGCCGGTCCAGTGGAAGCTGCTGAACGACGAGTCGGACCCGGCCAAGGTCGCGGCGCTCTACGAGAGGCTGATCAGCCAGGACGACGTCGACCTCATCATGGGGCCGTACGCGACGCCGAACATCGTCGCCGCGCAAGCCGTGGCTCAGCGGCACGGGTACGTGCTGCCCAACCATACGGCGGTGCTCACATACGCGCTCACGTACGACTGCCAGTTCCCGACATGGTCGGCGGGCGGCAAGCCGAACCTCGCGGTGCCGCAGACCGTCTTCCGCATGCTGAAGACGCAGCAACAGCCTCCGCGGAGGGTCGCCTTCGTCACCAACACGGGTGGGTCGACCAACTTCATCTCCTACGGGCCGCCCGGCTCGAACGAAGGCGGAGCAGTGGAGTGGGCGCGCAAGCAGGGCTTCAACGTGGTCCTCGACCTCAAGTACCCGCCTACCACCTCCGACTGGGGCTCGATCGCGGCACAGGTGCGCGCAGCGAACCCTGACTTCGTCTGGAACAGCGGCCTGGCTCTCGATCCGGCCAACCTCGTCCGGGCGATGGAACAGCTCAACTACCGGCCGGCGCAGTTCTTCACCCTCTTCCCGACCCCGGGACCGCTGCTCGCCCTGGGGGAGGCGGGGGACGGCATGCTGTCGATCACGCTGTTCGAGCCGAACGGCAAGCTGCTGAAGAAGCTGGGGAAGAAGGCGCAGAACATCGTGGCGCAGTTCGCACGCGCGGCAGCTTCCAACGGGCTCGGCTACCGCGTGTTCGACTCGCAGGCGACCGCATCGTGGACCGCCTGGGAGGTGCTCGCGGCGGGCGTGCGCGGCGCGCGGAGCCTCGACAACGAGCGCATCTGCAACTACCTCAAGGCCAGCGGCGTCGACACGACGTTCGTGGGCAAGCTCCGGTTCAACCCGGCGCAGCACAACTTCTCGAGGCCACGGAACCTCGTGAAGCAGATTCAGAACGGGCGCTGGAAGGTCGTCTGGCCGCCGGCCCTCAGGGTGACGAAGCTGCAGGAGCCCACGGGTTAGGCCGAGGTGAGGTGAGGGGGCCGGCGCGTCCGCTCCGGCTCCCTCACCCGCCCGGTCGGCAGCGTCGCGATAGCTTCGGGACGATCGATGAACACCTACCTGCAAGCCGGGGTCTCCGGCGTCATGACAGGCGGGCTCTACGCGGTGATGGCGCTCGGCCTCTCGCTGACGTGGGGCCTGCTCAAGGTGATCAACCTCGCGCACTTCGCGTTGATCCTCGGGAGCGCCTACGTGACCTACCAGATCACGACGTCCACCGGCGCCGATCCGCTCCTCTCGGGATTGATCGTCGTACCCGGCATGTTCGGCGTCGGCGTCGCGATTCAGTGGCTGATCGACCGTTTTCAGGTGGACGAGTTCAACTCGCTGTTGCTCAGCTTCGGCCTGTTCATCATCGCGATCCAGCTGATCTCGAACATCTGGAGCGCGGACTTCCGCCAGATCGTGGCCGAGGAGAACCCGTACGCGACGAGCGCCTTCTTCATCGGCAGCATCGCATTCCCGGTCCCGCAACTGATGGCGCTCGGAACCGCGCTCGCACTCGCGCTCGCGACGTATTACGTGCTCCGCCACACCCACTTCGGGAGGGCGCTGCGCGCGCTCGCGTACGACCGCGAGATCGCCGGCGCATACGGCGTGGACCACCGGCGGATCGGCATGCTGACCGCCGGCCTCGCGTCGGCCATGGCCGCGGTCGCGGGGGTCCTGATCGGGATCAACCAGGCCGTGTTCCCGCAGCTCGCGTCCGAGTGGGTAGGCCTCGTCTTCGCGGTCGTCATCCTGGGCGGGATCGGCAACCTGCTCGGCGCGGTCGCCGCCGGCATCCTCATCGGCCTCGTCTCCAGCCAGGTGAGCGTGGCCTGGGACCCGCTGGGCGCCCCGCTCGTGGTCTTCCTCCTTCTGGTCCTCGCGCTGCTCTTCCGGCCGAACGGGCTCTTCGGGCGACTGGGGGGCTCGTGAGGCACTGGCAGCTCGCGTCCATCCTGGCCACCACTGCAGCGCTGGCGTTCGTCCCCAACCTCCAAGACGCCACGGGGTTTCCGACCTTCTACCTCGTCTACGCGTACTTCGTCTTCTTCTGGATCGCCCAGTCGACGAGCTGGAACATCCTCTCCGGGTACACCGGGTACTTCAGCTTCGGCCAGGGCGCGTTCTACGGTCTGGGTGTCTACACGGCCGGCGACCTCGTCAGCCGTGAGGGCGTCAACTACTTCCTGACGATCCCGATCGCCGGCATCCTCGGCGGGCTTCTGGCCGCGGGAATTGGGGCCCTGGCGTTCCGGCTCGCCTCGTTGCGTGGAGAGATCTTCGCGCTGCTGACACTCGTGGTGACGTTCATCCTCTCGGCGATCGCACAGCTCTCCACCTGGGTCGACGGCGGCCAGGGCATCCCGATCGAGATTCCCGACTATCCCGCGTTCCTCGGCGAGTACCAGGACCTCGTGTATCGCCTCGGGCTCGCCGTTGCCGCGCTCGCCGTTCTCTCTGCCTTCCTGATCCAGAACTCGCGCTTCGGCTGGGGCCTCTTCTCGATCCGGGACGAGGAGGACGTCGCCGAAGAGCTCGGCGTGCCGACCTTCCGGCACAAGATGGTCGCGATCACGATCTCGGGCTTCCTCGGAGCGCTGTCGGGCGCAGTCGCGGCCCTCCAAGTCGGCTATCTGACGCCGGAGGGCGTCTTCAACCTCACCGTGCCGCTGCTCGTGATCGTGATGTCCGTGCTCGGGGGGCGGCGACACTGGCTCGGCCCGGTCATCGGGGCCGTCGTCATCTACTCCCTGCAGGAGCGCCTCACGAACTCGGGGCTCGGCGAATGGGGTCAGGTCGTTCTCGGAGGGATCCTCGTCCTCATGATCCTGTTCGCGCCCGAAGGCCTTTACGAGCGCATCGTCGACCGGCCGCGTCGGGCAGTCGCCGCGGGTGTGACCCTCGTCCTGGCGACGCTCTTCGCAGGCGTCGTCGACTGGGGAATCGCCACGGACTGGCTCTCGACGGGTCTCATCGCGGCGACGCTCGTCCTCCTCGTCGGCCGTCCGCCGCAACGCGCGGGCCCACGTCCGCACCGTGAGCTCGCGGCCGGGCGGGCAGGAAGCGTCGCGAGCTCGTGAGCGCGCTCGGCATTTCGCGCCCGCCGTCCGCGCCGCCGGTGCTCGAGTGCATCGACGTCGAAAAGCACTTCGGCGGCGTGCACGCGCTCGGCGGCGTCTCGTTGACGATTTCGCGCGGAGAGTCTGTCGGGCTCGTCGGGCCGAACGGCTCCGGGAAGTCGACCTTGATCAGCGTCCTTTGCGGCGCCGAGACGCCGACCGCCGGCGAGGTGCGCCTCGACGGGCGACGGGTCGACCGGCTCGACCCGCATCAGCTCTCACATCTCGGCGTCGCACGGACCCATCAGATTCCGAAGCCCTTCGGATCGATGACGGTGCGGGACAACGTGGCCGTCGCGTGCATGTTCGGCCGGGTCAGCCAGACGCTCGCGGAAGCGCGCTCGAGCGCGGAGGAGCACCTCGACCTCGTCGGCCTCACCGCGCAGGCGGACACTCTCCCCCACGAGATCAACCTGCACCAGCGGCAGCTACTCGAGCTCGCCCGCGCTCTCGCGACCCGGCCGACGTTGCTGCTCCTCGACGAGGTCCTCGCCGGTCTGAACCCGGCCGAGGTCGACGAGGCCCTGGGCGTCCTTCGGAAGATCCGCGAGGGAGGCACCACGATCGTCATGGTCGAGCACGTGATGCGCGCGGTCATGGGCCTCGCCGAGCGCATCGTCGTCCTCGACCAGGGGAAGAAGCTCGCGGACGGCACCGTGACCGTCGTGCTGAACGACCCGGCGGTCGCGCAGGCCTATCTGGGTCGGGAGGAGCACGGTGCTCGAGGTTAGGGGCCTCAGCGCGTTCTACGGGGACGCGCAGGCGCTGCGCGGGGTCGACCTCCGCATCGAGGACGGAGAGATCGTCAGCGTCGTCGGCCCCAACGGCGCCGGGAAGACCACGCTCGTCAATGCGCTCGCGGGGCTGCTGACGGACCGCGAGGGCGAGATCGTTCTCGATCGCGTCGACCTCACACGCGTGCCTGGCCACATGGTCTGCGAGCACGGCGTCGCGATCGTCCCGGAGGGTCGCCGCATCTTCGCCGGCATGAGCGTTCGCGACAACCTCGCGATGGGAGCGTATCCGCGGTCGGCGCGTTCCACGCAGGTGGATCGGCTCTCGATGGTCTACGGGTTGTTCCCGCGGCTGCAGGATCGCGCGGGGCAACGTGCCGGCACCCTGAGCGGCGGAGAGCAGCAGATGCTCGCGATCGGGCGCGCCCTCATGTCCAGGCCGCGCCTCCTGCTCCTCGACGAGCCTTCGCTCGGGCTTGCGCCGGTGGTGATCGACACGCTGTTCGACGTGCTGCAGGAGATAAACGCGGCGGGCGTCTCGATGCTGCTCGTCGAGCAGAACGTGACGCGAGCTCTGGCCATCTCGACGCGGAGCTACCTGCTGGGCGAGGGAAGAATCCTGCGTTCCGGAACGGGGAAGGCCCTGCTCGACGACCCTGAGGTGCGGCGCGTATGTCTGGGCATATGAGCGGCCAGACGCTCTCGGGCGATCTGTACTCTGCATCCCTCGCGGCACTGGTCCCGACCTAGGAGCAGCGAATGTCACGGCAGGCGAGCCGACCAGCGGAGACCGAGCCGGTCGATTCCGGGCTCGGATCGAACGCCGAGCTCAGCGTGCCGTCGACGCTGGGAGCGCGGATCCGCCGCGAACGCCAAGCCGCCGGGCTCACGGTGAGAAAGCTCGCAGCGCGGATCCGGGTGTCGCCGAGCCTCATCTCTCAGATCGAGCGCGGCCGCGCCACGCCGTCCGTGGCGACACTGTGGGCGATCGCGAGCGAGCTCGGCCTTCCGGTCGGAGACCTCTTCAGCGATGCCGAGGCGGCCCTGGGCACGTCGGTCGCGTCCACCCCGGTCCAGTCCCGCCAGACCCGGACGGCGATCACGCTGGCGGGCGGCGTCCGCTGGGAGCGCCTGACGCCGACCCCGGACCACGAGGTGGACTTCATCTACGTGGTCTACCCGGTCGGCTCCGAGTCGTGTCCGCCCGATGCGCTCTCGCAACACGGCGGCAAGGAGTACGGCTACGTGATTAGCGGCAAGCTCGGCGTGCAGATCGGCTTCGACGAGTACACGCTCCGGGCCGGCGACTCCGTCAGCTTCGAGTCCCACCGACCGCATCGGCTGTGGGCGATCGGAAGGGAGCCGGCGGTCGCCGTCTGGACGGTTCTCAACCGGAGGGGCGACGATCGCTCGGCGCTGCTCCACGGCCAGCCCCGGGAGTAGCGCCCAGGGACGGCGTCCTTCGCGTCACTGCCGACCCAGGACCTCCGCGACGATCCGACCGGCCTCGGGCAGGAACGCGTCCTCGAGCGGAGGGCTGTACGGGATCGGCGCGTTCGGTGTGGTAATGCGCCAGCCGTCGTCGAGCTCGCCGAGCGCCTCCTCGGTCACGCGGGCGAGCACCTCGCCCGCCCAGCCGCCGGTCAGCGGCCCCTCCTCCACGACGGCGACCCGGTTCGTCTTGGCGATAGACGCCAGCACCGTGTCGAGATCGAGCGGCCTGAGCGTCCGTAGGTCGACGACCTCGGCGCTCACGCCCTCGGCGGCCAGCCGGTCCGCCGCCTCCAGGCAGTCGTGGACCCCCTTCATCGCGCTCACGAGCGTCACGTCCTCCCCCTCGCGCACGACCTGAGCCGTTCCGAGAGGCAGCGGCTCGTTCCCGACGACGCCCTTGACCCCGTACAGCCGCTTGTGCTCGAGAAAGACCACCGGGTTGTCGTCACGGATCGCGGACTTCAGGAGTCCCTTGGCATCTGCAGGTGTCGCAGCGGCGACGATCTTCAGGCCCGTGATCCCCATGAGCCAGGACGAGGGCATCTGCGAGTGAATCGCGCCGAACCTCCCGCCCGCGCCGACGACGGACCGGATGACGACCGGGCATGCGGACCGCCCGCGCGTGAGGAACCAGTACTTCGTCATCTGGTTGATGACGCTGTCCATGGAGAGCGCGAGGAAGTCGCCGAACATGATCTCGAGCACGGGACGAAGCCCGGTGATCGCGGCGCCGTAGGCGGCGCCCGTGAGAGCGAGCTCCGAGATCGGCGTGTCGAAGACGCGCACGGGGCCGTGCTTCTCGTACAACCCCGGGGTCACGGCGAACACACCTCCTGCGACGGCGACGTCCTCCCCGAAGAAGATCACGCGCTCGTCGCGCTCGAGCTCCTCGTCCAGCGCTTCCCTGACCGCCTGTCTGAAATCGATATCGCTCACCGTCCCTCCTCGCCGCCCACGAGCGACCCGGGCTGCTCGAGGAGCTCGCGGACGCGCTCGAGAAAGCGGGCGGCCTCGGCCCCGTAGACGACCCTGTGGTCGCACGAGAGTGCGACGTCCATCGACTGCCGTGCGACGACGCGCCCGTCGGCGTCGACCACGGCCCGCGGCGCCACTGCTCCCACCGCGAGGATCGCGACCTGCGGTGGGTAGATCACGGCGTGGAACCGGCGGACGCCGAACATGCCTAGGTTCGACACCGTGAACGTGCCATCGGCCAGGTCCTCCGGTGCGAGCCGGTGTGCCTGCGCGGCCTCCGCCAGCCGGCGCGATTCCTCGGCGACCTCGAAGAGGGACTTGCGGTCGGCGTCCCGGATCGTTGGGACGATGAGCGCCTCACCGGTGTCGACGGCGACGCCGACGTTGATCCGTCCGTGCCGAACGACTCGTCCCGGCTCGTACGAGGCGTTGAGCTGGGGAAGGTCTCGGAGCGCGAGCGCCACCGCCCGGACGACAAGGTCGTTGAGGGAAGGAAGCGGCGTCCGCCCCGCCTCGCGCAGCTCCGAGCGGAGCGCCGACGCGACGTCCATGGCGATCTCGACCTCGAGCGTGAACTCCGGGATCGACGATCGCGACTCCGCCATGCGCGTGGCGATCGTGCGCTGCGTGGGGGTCAGCCGAACCTCTGTCGCTGCGCCCCGGCCGCCTTCGTCCCCGGCCTCGATCTCCTCGGCCGCCGCCTCCACGTCCGAGGCCACGATGCGGCCGCCGGGCCCCGTGCCGACGATCCCGTCGAGCTCCACGCCGAGCTCCCTAGCCCGTCGGCGTGCGACGGGCGTGGCCCCCGAGCGCGACGGCGGCGCTCCTGACGTCCTCGCCAGACTGGGCACCCGAGCCGGCACGCACGACAGCTCGTCCCTCGCGCGCCCCGCAGCTACTTGCGGCGGGGTGTCCGCTCGAACGCGCGCGATCACGGCTCCCAGCTCGGCAGCCTCCCCCTCCGCGACCACGACCTCCTCCAGGACGCCGTCGAGCTCGGACTCGTAAACGACGGTCGCCTTGTCCGTCTCGACCTCGACCAAGGGCTCGCCCTTCGCGAGGCGGTCGCCGGGCCGCTTGAGCCAGGTGAGGATGGTCGCCTCCTCCATCGAGTCGGAGAGCCGCGGCATGCCGATCTCGACGAGGGCCCCGGAGCCGGTCGTCGCGTCGACCATCGCCCTACGGGTGACGCCCGAGGACGATCCAGAGCGCGGTCGCGTCTTCGTCGCCGTCGTTGGCAAGACGGTGCGGGATGGTCGACTCGAAGCAGACCGAGTCCCCAGGTCCGAGCACGAAGCTCTCGAAGCCGACGGTGACGCCGAGCAGTCCCGCCAGCACGAAGCCGAGCTCGCGGCCGCTGTGGCGTACGAGCGCGTCCGCGGGAGCCGACTCGCTCCCCGGTGGGTACACCGCGTACAGGAACTCGACGCCGGGGATGTTGTGGGTCGTCAGGCGCTCCCAGCGGACGCCGGTCTCGAGCTCGATGGCGCTCCGCTTGCTCGCGCGCTGCACGAAGGGGCAGTACTCGCGCGCGGCGTCGGAGGCGGCGTGTGGCTCGGATCCGTTCCCGGTCCCGCCGTCGCCCAGCTGGAACAGCTCGTCGAGCGACACGCCCAGCTGGCTCACGATCGCATACAGCGTCCGGACCGACGGCTGGATCCGACCCGTCTCGATCTGCGAGACGAGGCTCGGGGAGACGTCGAGCTCGCGCGCGAGCGCTCGCAGGCTGAGCCCACGCTCGAGCCGCGTCCGGCGGAGATTTCGTCCGAGCGTGGCGGGTGAGCCGCCGTCGCTGCGCCCGGTCCGACTCACGTCCGGGCGCCCGCGTCGCCCGCGAACTCCGGCAGATCGTACGGCTCGGGGAACGGAGCGGCGAGCGCGGCTGACTCGATCTCTCCGAGCGAGCGGTCGACCTCCTCGCGGATCGCCGTCAACGCGTCGTCGTCGAGCCCGTACTCGTCGCGAAGTCGGTTCTCCGCGACGAGCAGCGGGTCGCGCTCCTTCCAGCGGTCGAGCTCGCCCTCCGGCCGGTACCTGCCCGGATCGCTTCGCGAGTGGCCGACGAAGCGGTAGGTCGCGGCCTCGACGAACTGCGGCCCACCTCCGCTCCGGGCGCGCTCGACGACCTCGACGGCGAGCCCTCTCACCGCCCAGACGTCCATGCCGTCGACCGTCGAGGTCGGCAGCTCGAGCGCCGCCGCACGGGGCACGATCCCTCCCGGGGTGACGGCGTCGGTCGGCGTGTACTCGCCGTACTGGTTGTTCTCGCAGACGTACACGACCGGCAGGCCCAGGACCTTCGCGAAGTTCAGGCATTCAAAGAAGTACGCCTGGTTGACCGCGCCGTCGCCGAAGTAGGCGACCGCCACGCGGCCGGATCCTCGGAAGGAGAGCGCCGCGCCGGTCGCGGCGGCGATGGAGCCTCCGACGATCCCGTAGCAGCCGAGGACGCCGTGGTCCGGGTCGACGACGTTCATCGAGCCGGCGAGGCCGCCGTTGACGCCGGTGGCCCGCCCGAGCAGCTCGGCGAGGAGGGCGGTCGGGTCTGTGCCCATGGCGAGGAGGTGCCCGTGCCCGCGGTACGTGCAGGCGATGCGATCGCCCTCCTGGAGGACGCCGGCGACGCCGACAGCAACCGCTTCCTGACCCGAGTAGAGGTGCGTCGTGCCGTAGACCTCTCCTTTCAGGAAGAGGCTCTGGACGCGGTCCTCGAAACCGCGGATGAGCAGCATGCGGCGATAGAGGCCGGTTGCCAGCTCTGCGTCGACGGCAGCGCTGACGGGCTGTGCGTCCCTGATCGCCATGCGCGACGCGCTACGCGACTTCGATCGTGTCGCGGACGAGCTCCCCGGCCACGAAGTCCGCGCCGCGGACGTACGTCCTCCCGGCGACGAGCAGCTCGTCCGCGGGGAAGCGGGTGATCACCTCCGGCCCGGTGGCCGTGACGACCACCTCCTCCTCGATCCGCGCTGCGGATCGCCCGTCGCTCGCGGGGCAGTACGTCTCGAGCGCGAACACCATCCCGACCTCGAGCTCGGCGGGCGCGTCCAGCGAGTGCAGGCGCGAGATCATCGGAAACTCGTATAGCCCGACTCCGAGCCCGTGCCCGAACTGGAGCCCGAACGCAGCTCGTTCGTCCTGCATGCCGATCTCCTCGGCGGTCGGCCACGCGGACGCGATCTCGTCCGTCGAGACGCCCGGCCTGACGAGCTCGATGGCCGCATCGAGCCACTCTCGGCAGCGCTTGTACGCGTCGAGCTGGCTGGGCGTCGCGTAGCCGACGTTGAACGTGCGGTAGTAGCACGTCCGGTAGCCCATGAACGAGTGGATGATGTCGAAGAACGCCTGGTCGCCCGGCCGGATGAGCCGGTCGGAGAAGGTGTGCGGGTGGGGATTGCAGCGGTCGCCCGAGATGGCGTTGATCGCCTCCACGTGCTCGGAGCCGAGCTCGAAGAGGAGCTTCATCGCCGCCGCCACGACCTCGCTCTCCTTCACGCCGGGGCGGAGCATCCGGTAGATCTCCTCGTAGACGGCGTCGACGATTCCGGCCGCATGGTCGAGCAGCGCGAGCTCGTCCTCCGACTTGATCTTCCTCGCCTCGAGCATGACCGGCTGGGAGTCGACGATGTGCAGCCCGGCCCGCTGCAGCGCGAGCAGGGTCGTGATGTCCGGAACGTCCATGCCGAGGGGCTCGCCCTCGAGTCCGCGCTCGCGGAGCTCCTCGAGGACCATCGTCGCCAGCGCGTCGGGCACGCCGGTCTCGTCCGGCATGGCGCCACGCATCGGCGAGACCCAGGCGCGCCAGCTCGACTCCGGCAGCCACGGGCAGTAGAGCTTGTGATGGCGTGCGGCGGAGCCGAAGTCCCAGAGCAGGGGATCGTCCTCTCGGAAGACAAGGGCGAAGCGGATGTTCTTGTCGCGCTCCCAGGTCCCGATCGCGGTGCTCGTGACGTAGCGCAGGTTGTTGGGGTCGAAGAGCAGGAGCGCGCCGAGGTCCGACGCGGCGAGCTGGGCCTTCGTCCGCTCGAACCGCGTCCTGCGCAGCCGGTCGAAGTCGACCCGCTGCTCCCAGTCGACCGACATCGTCGCGCCGCGAGATGCGATGTTCATGAGCTCTCCCGGGAGTAGTGCGTCACGGAATCCTGCCGGTTCTGTTAAGCGATTCTGCACACCCGGCGGGCTCCAGTCAACCGCTCGAGGCCGCGCTCGTGACCATCGGGCGGCGGCGTTCCACCGCCTCGGGACAGCACTTCCGCCTGCTTGACTCGCCGCAGGCGACGCAGTAGCGTTGAACGCCAATGGACAGCGAGTGCCTGGCGTTTGACGTCGCTGGACAGCACGTGGTGCTCGCCCCGAGTCTTCCGGAGGAGTGCGCGCTCGTCGGCTTCCGTGCGGGAGAGCGGCGCGTCTCCTCGGTCTATCAAGGAGGGTAGACCTGATGCTGAATGCCAGTCGATGGCTCGACCGGCGTCGCCGAAGCGCGATCGTGGCTCTCGTCGTTGTCGGCGCCGTGGCCACAGCAGGCCTCGCGAGCGGTGCGAGCAGCCAGGAGCGACCACGCATCGCCTTCCTGTCGTTCGCGGTTGCCAACAGCTACGACGCCCCGATGATCAAGGCGGCGAGGGACGTGGCGCGGCAGCGAGGCGCGACGATGAACCTCTTCGATGCGGCGAACGACCCGAAGAAGCAGCTCTCGCAGCTCCAGACGGTCGCGTCGTCGGGACAGTACGACGGAATCCTCCTGCAGCCCATCTTCGGACCACAGCTCATCCCGACGGTCAGGCAGGCGATCAGACGAGGGACGAAGATCGTGAACATCGATCAGATCCTCGGGTCGAACCCGGCCACTGCACGGCCGCCCGTCGCGGGCATGTCGGGCAACGTCGTCTTCATCCAGACGGACATCGGGCGGAAACAAGGTCTGCTCGTGCGCGCGGCCTGCCGGGCGAACAACCTCAACCCCTGTAACGTGGGCTTCCTCTATTCCGTGAAGGCATCCTCGCTCGACACCGCGATCAGGAAGGGCTTCGACGCCGTGATCAAGTCGGTCCCGTCGATCAAAGTCGTCGCCGAAGGCGAGACGTTCTACCAGCACGCGGTCGCGCTCAAGGCGGCCCAGACGATGCTCCAGGCGAGATCCGACATCAACCTCGTCGTCGGGGCCGACCAGGGCGCCACGGGTGCGGAGCTCGCCGCGCGCGGAGCAGGAAGGGACGTCGTGCTCGTCGGCTACGGCGGGGGAGCGCTCGGGCTGAGGGCGGTCCGGTCCGGTCGCTGGTACGGGACCGTCATGCAGCGCCCGGCCACGACGGGGCGCCTGGGCATGCAGTGCATCGTCGCCGCCGTCCGGAACGACCGGAACTGCGGCGGTATCGACGTCCTGACGGGGCTGCCCAACGGCGGTGTCGTCACACGAGGGAATGCGTCCAAGTTCACGGCGGAGTGGCCCGGCTAGGCCACGCGTGACTCCGGTGCGCAGGCGACGTGGCGCAGCTCGAGCTCCAGGGTGTCTCGAAGCACTTCGGGGGCGTCCATGCGCTCGCTGACGTCTCGCTCGCAGTCGCACCCGGCACCGTTCACGCGATCGTCGGCGAGAACGGTGCTGGCAAGTCGACGCTCGGGCGCATAGTCGCGGGCGTGCTCTCCCCGGACGGGGGTCGGGTGCTCCTCGACGGGGCACCGGCCCCCTTCCGCTCCCCGCGCGAGGCGCTCGCTCACGGCGTCGCGGCCATCGCGCAGGAGCCCTCGCTCGTCCCACAGCTCACCGTTGCCGAGAACGTCTACCTCGGTACCGAGCCGAAGCGCTTCGGGTTCGTTCGCCGACGAGCCCTGAGGCGCGGGTACGCGAACCTCGCAGCCCGAGCCAGGTTCGACCTTCCGGGTCAGGTGCGAGCCGCCTCCCTGAGGACGGCCGAGCAGCAGAAGGCGGAGATCCTGCGCGCGCTCTCCCGGGACGCCCGGATCATCGTCATGGACGAGCCCTCGGCTGCGCTGAGCGCTCCCGAGACGGCCCAGCTGCACGAGATCGTCCGCTCGCTGGCCGAGCGCGGGACGACCGTCCTGCTCATCTCGCACTTCCTCCGTGAGGTCCTCGAGCTGGCCGACTCGGTCACGGTGCTCCGCGACGGCAAGCTCGTCCGGACGTCGCCCGCCTCCGAGGAGACCGAGGCCTCGCTCGTCGAGGCGATGCTCGGACGGCCGCTGACGACCACGTTTCCGGCCAAGCGGCCGGCGATGCCAGACGCCCCCGTCGTGCTCACGGTCAGCGACCTGCGCGCACCGGGCGTCGCGGGCGCGTCGTTCGAGGTCCGCGCCGGCGAGATCGTGGGCCTCGCCGGCCTGGTCGGCGCCGGACGCACTGAGCTCGCGCGTGCCATCTACGGCGCGAACCGGATCGAGCACGGCCGCGCCCGGTTGGCGCAGGTGGAGCTCGGGAGGAGCCCGCGCAAGAGTCTCGACGCGGGCGTGGCCATGATTCCCGAGTCGCGCAAGGACCAGGGGCTCATCTTCGGCCGCTCGGTGGTCGAGAACGTCACGCTCGCGCGACTCGCCGAGCTGAGCCGGCTCGGAGTCGTGAGACGGGGCGCCGAGCGTCGGTCCGCCGAGCGCATCCTCGACCGCTGCGACGTCCGCGCCGCCAGCTACTCGGTCCCCGTCGGCACGCTGTCGGGAGGCAATCAGCAGAAGGTGCTCTTCGCCCGCATGCTGCTCGGCGAGCCGCGCGTGTTGCTCGCGGACGAGCCCACGCGCGGCGTCGACGTGGGCGCGAAGGTCGCGATCTACGAGCTCCTCGTCGAGCTCGCCGAGAGCGGGATGGCGATCGTTCTCGTCTCGTCGGAGCTCGAGGAGATCCTCGGGCTCGCCCACCGTGTCCTCGTGATGCAGACCGGTCGGCTCGTCGCCGAGCTCGAGCACGACCAGTTGACCGAGTCGGCGATCCTCGCGGCCGCGTTCGCCGACCCCTCCTCCGGAGGGATGGCGGCCGGAGGGATCGCGCTCTGAGACGCCAGGTGTCAACCTCGCGATCCATGTCCTCGATCGGCGCCGGCCTCGCGAGCGGCCGTTTCAGGGGTTCTCGCGATCCCGGATCTGCTTCCCCAGATTGGGGATCTGCGGAGCGGGCGTGAGCGTCGAGGCCGAAACCGACCGGCGCCGAGGTCGGCTCGCGGGCGTCGGCGGGCGCGCGCGGTCGTTCTTCGATCTGGACCGCCTGCGGCGAAGCGGCATCCTCATCCCCTTCGTCGCGCTGTTCGTCCTGCTCTCTCTCACGAGCGAGCCCTTCGCGACCCGGGTCAACCTCCTCAACATCCTCGACCAGCAGTCGGCGATCCTCATCGTCGCCGCCGCCGGAACGCTCGTCCTGGTCGCAGGCGGGATCGACCTGTCGGTGGGGGCGACCTACTCGTTCGCGGGCGTGGTGACGGCCCACTTCGCGCTGTCGACGCATCCCGCCATCGCCATCCTGCTCGGCATCGGCGCAGGTGTTCTCGTGGGGGCGGTCAACGGAATCCTCGCCACGATCTTCCGGATCAACTCGCTGATCGTGACACTCGCGATGGCCTTCATCGTGGGCGGGTGCGCGGCCCTCGTCACGAAGGGCACCCTCATCGTGCTCTTCGACAAGCCGTCGATCGGCAAGCTCGCCCAAAGCGAGTTCCTCGGCGTAAAGACGTCGATCTGGATCATGGTCTTGGCCGTCGTCGTGATCGGGCTCCTGCTCGCGCGGACGACGGCCGGGCGCTACATGTACGCGGCGGGCGGCAACGCTGAGGCCGCCAGGCTGGCAGGCGTCCGGGTCGACGCCGTGCGCATCCTCGCGTTCGTTCTCAGCGGCGCTGCGGCAGGGCTCGCCGGCGTCATTGACACCTCGCGCGTCCTCAGCGCACAGGCAGGTGCAGCAGACACGGCGTTCGCGTTCACGGTGCTCGCAGGGATCGTGGTCGGCGGAACGAGCATCCTGGGCGGCGAGGGGGCGGTCTGGCGCACCGTCGTCGGGGTCCTCTTCATCGCCCTGATCGGGAACGGCTACGTCCTGCTGGGGCTCGATCCGCTCTACGAGCAGATCACTATGGGCGCGATCCTGCTCGCAGCGGTGGGGCTCGACGTGTGGACCCGCCAGCGTCGCGCGTAGCTCGCTCGGAC
This sequence comes from Gaiellaceae bacterium, assembly GCA_048594925.1. GTDB lineage: Bacteria > Actinomycetota > Thermoleophilia > Gaiellales > Gaiellaceae > GMQP-bins7. The sequence goes on along the minus strand of JBMDXR010000066.1, from coordinate 154,917 downwards.
CCGGCGCGAAGCGGCGAGGGGTCCCGGGCGTCGGCAATGTTGATCCCCTTGATCTTCGACGACCGAGCCGCCTCGCTGAGCCGGGTGCCGCCGCACTCGGGCAGGCGAAACGTCACCGCCGGCTCCACGAAGGCGCGGACGTGCGGCTGCAGCAGTCGACGTCCTTGGACAGCATCGACCTCTGGTCGTGATCAGACCCTCGTGGACAGGACAGGGGAGCGGGCTCAGGAGCTGGCCTCAGCTCACCGCTTTCTTCACGAGCGCGCCGATCTTCGCCTCTTCGGCGGCGGTCAGCTCCTTCAGCGCGAAGGAGGTCGGCCACATGGCGCCTTCGTCCAGGTTCGCCTCGTCGCTGAAGCCGAACGTCGCGTACCTCGAGTTGAACTTCTGCGCGCTCTGGAAGTAGCAGACGACCTTGCCGTCCTTGGCATACGCGGGCATCCCGTACCAGGTTTTCGGCGAAAGGGCTGGCGCGCTCGCCTTGATGAGCGCATGGAGCCGCTCGGCCATCGCGCGATCCGGTTCCGGCATCTCGGCGATCTTCGCGAGCACCTCGCTCTCGCCGTCTGCCTTCTTCGCGCGCGGGCCGCGGCGTGCTTCCGCCTTCACCTCTCGTGCGCGCTCCTTCATCGCGGCTCGTTCCTCGTCCGTGAATCCCTTGGACGTCCTGCTGGTCGCGGTGGTGCGCTTGGCGGACTTCTGCGTGTCCTTCTCTTCGCTCATCGTTCCCTCCTGTGCAGGCTCTCCGATGTCCTACTCCGCCCGGGCAAGAAATCGCCGGCCGAAGCCCGTTCCGGGTGCATGGGCGGCGCTTGCCGGACGGCTCAGCGCAGCTCCTGGATGCGGATCAGGTTGCCCGCGGTATCGCGGACGGCGCAGTCGCGAAGGCCGTACGGCTGCTCGGTCGGCTCCTGGACGACCTCGGCGTCGCTGGCCTGCAGCCGCTCGAAGGTGCCGTCGAGGTCGGTGGTGGCCAGGTTGATGCTGGCGTAAGTGCCCTTGGCCATCATCTCGGCGATTGTGCGGCGCTCGTCGTCGGTGACGCCGGGGCGGCGGCCGGCGGATACAGGACGATGGCCGTGTCGGGCTGGCCGGCGGGGCCGACCGTGATCCAGTGCATCCCGCCGTACTCGACGTCGTTGCGGACCTCGAAGCCGAGGGTGTCGCGATAGAAGGCCCGGGAGGCGTCCGGGTCGTTGTGCGGGAGCAAGCTCGCGGGAATCGTGATGTCCATGGCGGTCACGCTAGCTGCGGCTCCGCGACGGCGCTTCTCGATTCCTGATCGGTCTGGTCACCTGTTTTCGCCACGCACGGCGGCATCCCCGCCGTCGCGCGCGCCGCGTGGCGCCGGTAAGCGCTGGGCGGCATGCCGACCAACTCGGTGAAGCGAGTGCTGAAGGTGCCCAGCGACGAGCAGCCGACCGCGAAGCAGACCTCGGTGACGTTCAGCTCGCCGCGACGCAGCAGCGCCATCGCGCGCTCGATGCGCCGCGTCGTCAGGTAGCTGTACGGCGATTCGCCGTAGGCGAGCCGGAACTCGCGGCTGAAGTGCCCGCCCCACTCCGCGTCCGCTCCGGTCGAGCGACTCGGGTGGCGGACACGTGACGCGTGCCTCCGTCCGCGACCGCGATCGCCGAGTAGGTAGCCGGGAACTTTCGTGTCACTTCACCTCCGTCTCGCGGGTCTGATCCCGTGACACGCTTCGCCGATGGAACGTGACATGGAGCAGCAGGCCTGGCTCGCACGCCTAGCTGCGGCTGAGCCGCACCGACACGAGCGAGGCGAGAACCTCGGCGGCTGTTGACGACAGTCGTCGCGCGCGTCGCGCTGAACATGCTCCGCTCGCGCAGGACGCGGCGCGAGCAGCCGCCGGACGTGCACGTTCCCGAGCCGGATGCTCACGCCGACACCCGCGAACCCCCGAAACGGCGAGGTCGGAAGCCCTGCTCTTGTCGGGAATCCCCGCCTATCCACGGCTGAGGCCGGAAGCACCACGACCGGCCTGTCACGCCGAGGTCGCCGGTTCGAGTCCCGTCGCTCCCATCTCGAAAGTGCCTGCAGATGCGGCGATTCTTCACGTCGGGATCGCTGAACGTCATCGCAGCCGCAGCCCGTTCGCGGCCTACATGCGACAGATCCGCGGGCTGCCAGCCGTCCCGCTCCACCGGTTGGCGAGATACACGATCCCCGGTGCAAGCACCTGCGCTGGCGGGATACTTCCGGCGGATGCTGCGCACGGCCTTCACCGACCTGGTCGGCTGCGAGGTCCCGATCCAGCTGGCCCCCATGGGAGGTGGAGTGGCGACGCCCGAGTTGGCCATCGCGGTCAGCACGGCCGGTGGGCTCGGCATGCTGCAGAGGGTCGGCCCGGACCCCCTGGCCGACCGTATCGGGCGGCTCCAGCAGGCGCAGGCAGGGCCGTTCGGCGTCAACTTCACCCTGCACGACCGCCGTCCGGATGACCATGCCGAGATCGAGCTGGCCGCCCGCCGGGCGCGGCTGGTGGAGTTCTTCTGGGCCGATCCCGATGCTTCTCTGGTTGAGCTGGTGCACGCCGGTGGGGCACTGGCCGGCTGGCAGGTCGGGTCGGTCGGTGAGGCCAAACGCGCCGTCGATGCGGGGTGCGACCTGGTCGTCGCCCAGGGTGTGGAAGCGGGCGGGCACGTGCGCGGCACGATGGCGCTGCTGCCGCTGCTCGCCGCGGTGCTGGAGGTCGTCACGGTGCCGGTCGTGGCTGCCGGTGGCATCGCGAGCGCCCGGTCCATGGCGGCCGTGCTCGGGGCTGGAGCGGCCGGTGTCCGGATCGGGACACGGTTTCTCGCGACCCCGGAATCCGGCGCCCATCCCGACTATGTCGCGGCGCTGCTGGCCGCTGATGGCGAGGCGACGGTACTGACCGAGGCGTTTGCGCTCGGCTGGCCGGACGCGCCCCACCGGGTATTGCGCTCGGCGCTCGAGGCAGCCGAGGCGTTCCCGGGCGAGGTGGTCGGCATGGTGCACTCTGGCACCGTGTCCGAGCCGCTGCCCCGGCTGTCGGCCCGCACGCCCAGCCGCGATGTCTCCGGCACTGTCGCGGCAATGGCCATGTACGCCGGCCAGGGCGTCGGCCAAGTGACCGACGTCACCCCGGCGGCGCAGGTGGTGGCGGAGCTTGCCCAGGAAGCAGCGCAGATGCTGCAGCGCTGACGAATGGCTGCCCGCGACCGCTTCCTCGACGCGGCGCAGGCCCTACCCCGAACTTGCGAGCGTCCGGGGAATCGGCTCTCATTGACTGGGCTCGCCGCCACGGAGGCTGCCGAGGATCGTCCTCGGGGCGCATCGACATGGGCCACGACGGCAGCCATCGTCAGCTCTCCCTTCAGCGGTGGCTACGCGGCCGTCCGCAGATTCTCACCCGACTCCGGCGTGCGTTCGGCGTCGAGCAGCGCGAGGATCCGCTCCGTGTTCGCGCGGATCGCATCGATGTTCCGGAACATCCACTTCGGCGGAGCGTTCTCGGGCATCCGCTCGATCATCCTCTCGAAGTCGAAGCCGCCGCAGCCGCGCGCGAAACGCCGTACACACACCGCAGCACCTGCAGCTGCAACGCCGATGAGGAATAGACGCTTCATCTCAGTCCTCCTTCTCGGCACAGGCATCGCCTCACCTGCTATCTCTGCGTCAGGAAGCTCCAGGTCGCCGTCCGGCTAACCGTGTGACGCCAATCGCCTGACCTCGCGGTCGATGTCCGCCTCTGTGGTCGGACGATCGGAGTAGGCACTCAGGGCGATGAACGCCACGCACAGGCCCCAGGGAACGGCGATATGAAAATCCAGGGCTCCCAGTCACCCGGCTGGTCGCCGTCGCTGAAGCGCTCGAAGCCGCCCGCGCTCTGCGAACCCGGCCATCGGCAGAAGCCACGGATTCGAGCTGCGGCTGATACGCAGATCCGCGAGCCGACCGCCGCGGGGCGACCGAATTACCCGGGCGCCCCGCGCGGTTCTACGCCGCGAGCGGTCGCGGCGGCGGCGTAAGAGCGTGTCGCAGTGTCGTTCCCGCCCAGAGGGTGACGACGACAATCGCGAGCCCGAGCAACGCCCATTGCGCGGCCGTTACGATCGCGATCACCGCGAGCGCGAGTGCGACCACGCCGAGCAGCCCGAGCAGGACGATCGGGGTCGACGAGAGCTTCTCTCCCTCCAGCCGTGCCCCGAGCGGGCAGCCGATCGCGCCGATCGCGACCATGGTCACCGCGGCCCAGCGGTTGCTCCCGAGGTACCACCACTCCTGGACGTTCGCGACGTACACGAGCACGACCAATGCCGCCACGATCGTTCCAGCCAGATCTCTTCGCGTCAGGTGCATCTCGGCCTCCTTCCTCCATCCCACGCGAGCTAGCTGCGCGCGCGCAGCCGCTCGATCTGCCGGTTGATCTCCGCCTCCGTCGTAGGGCGGTCGAAGTACACCCTCAGCGCGTCGAGCGCGACGAAGAACCCCCAGATCAGGGCGACGTAGAGGATCCACGGCTCCCAGTCCCCGGGGTTGTTCCCGCCGCTGAAGCGCTCGAAGGCGCCGTTGTCCTGCCACTCGACGAGCGCCCAGACCGCCGTCAGGGAAACCATTCCGAGCAGATACACGGCGACGTCGCGCTTCAGCCGATGGACGCGCTCGACGTGCTTCCGAGCCCATGCGCGGAGCTCGTCGTCCTGCGTGCTCGTCGCCGGCTGAGACACCGCCCCCCCGTTCTCCGTGAGCATCTCGGTAGGCATCCTCGTCACCTCCTTCCGAGCCACACCAAGCATCCCGCACCAACGCCCTCGGCCCATCGGGGAGATCGCTGATCTTGCTGCGGTATAAGCGGCAGTGGGGCCCTCTGAGCGGTTCGCACGTACACGGAGTGACCCGTCACGGAGGGCCATAACGGCGGGCGCGCAGCGTGCGCACGCGCCGGCACCGCTCGACGCTCGCGGCTGTAGCGACGCGCAGCCGGGTTGCTACTTCCCGAGCGCAGCGATGAATGCCATCAGGATGAAGCCAGCCCCGATGCCGATCAGGAACCAGGCGCCGAAGTCGCCGAGCAGGATGCCGAGCCCGATGCCCACCAGGATGCCGCCGATGAAGGCCGGGCCGCCGTACGCGTAGCCGCGTCCGGACGACGCTGCCCGATCGTCAGAGTCTGTCACCGCTCCCTCCTCAGGTTGCCACCTACGCCCTGCAGGCTACTCGCGCCGAGTGATTCACACGCCACCGCGTGGCTTGCCCTAGAGGACGTCGATCGCATCTCCAGGTTCCGGCAGGGTGGGATAGTCGGTCGGATAGAGGCCTGCGGCGAAGCCGTACACGGTGTCGCCGGTTCGAGGAAGCTGGGCGAACTCCCGACTCAGTGCCTCTACCCGGTCCCAGAACGCCACCGCATCGTCAGCGGGGATGCGAGCGTGGCGAAGGACCGTGCGCAGTCGATCCTCGACGTGGGCCGGAATCGACTCCGCCGCGGCGACCGACAAAGCGTTCGCGTGCACGGTCGTCATGTCCTCGCCCGGGCGGTTCACGACGCCGACCATGAACGTACGAGCCATCCGGCCGTAGTAGCGCTCGTCGATCGCTCGTACTCGCCTCGTGCGTACCACCCGCAGGAGGCCGGCGTCGACGAGGACGTTGACGTGGTGCGCGACCGTGCTCCTCGGGCGCTTCACCGCAGCTGCGAGCTCGGCCACCGTCGCGGCTCGTTCCAGCAGGAGGTCCAGGATCGTCGCGCGCAGCGAATCCGCGATCGCCCGCAGCTGCGCCGGTGCAGTGACGACTAGCCGGTCATCCAGGTCGTAGTCCGGGAGAGAATCGATCGACATCTTTGGATTGGTCTAGTATCTTCGATCAATCGAGAATTGTAGATCGTTCGTCGGACGATCACTTCGGCACGAAGGAGGCGAGATGGCGGAGGTGCTGCTCTTCCACCACGCACAGGGACAGACGCCGGGCTTCCACGCGTTCGCCGACGAGCTGCGGCGCGCTGGGCACGCCGTGCACACGCCGGACCTCTTCGACGGCAACACCTTCGGCTCGATAGACGAGGGCATGGCGTACGCCGAGCAGATCGGGTTCCCTGACGAGATCATCGAGCGCGGCACGCGTGTTGCCGAAGGCTTCCCGAACGAGGTCGTCTATGCCGGCTTCTCACTCGGGGTGCTGCCGGCGCAGAAGCTGGCGCAGACGCGCGCCGGAGCCCGAGGCGCGCTGCTCTTCTACTCGTGCGTGCCTCTCTCGTACTTCGGCGACTCGTGGCCGGAGGACGTCCCCGTGCAAATCCACGGCATGGATGCCGACCCCGTCTTCGTAGGTGAGGGCGACATCGACGCCGCCCGCGCCCTCGTCGGGTCGGCCGACGACGCCGAGCTGTTCCTCTACCCCGGCGATCAGCACTACTTCGCCGACAACAGCCTGCCAAGCTACGACGAGAACGCGACGAGGGTGCTCACGCGGCGCGTGCTCGACTTCCTCGACCGCGCCTGACGCTCCGTCCAAGGAGGAGCTCGGCCAAAAGACCAGGCGCCAACTCACGCACGGCCGCATGCTAACCACATGGACGCAGTCGCCGACGCTCGCCCAGGGGCAGAACTCGCGGGCGCATCCGGCGGGTCACCGTCGAGGAGCACCTCGACTCGGGCGCTCTGCCGAAGGCCACGGTTTCCGCACTCCGCGACCGGTACATCCCCGCCGGCTAGGCCGGCTTCTCGACCGCACCGAGCCCGAGCCACGACGCGAGGTCGTCCAGCTCGGCTCCCACGGCCCTGGTGAGAGCGCGCGTGAACGTCACGTCCGGGTGGATTGCATTGACGCGCAACAAGGACGCCTTGCGGTCGGTGTTGGCGTCCACCTTACCGACCAGCCGGTCTCCGTGGAGTATCGGAAGGGCGAAGTAGCCCCACCGGCGCTTGGAAGCAGGCTTGTACATCTCGAGGGTGTACTCGAAGTCGAACAGCTCCTCGGCGCGGCGCCGGTCATAGACGAGCCGATCGAAGGGGGACAGGAGCGCCGTACGCCCCTCGAAGTCGTCCACCAGCGCGGCGGGATCGACGCGCCACTCGCCTTTCACGCCTTCGACCACGGCCGGCTCGCCGGCCTCGCCGACGTCGACCGGCTCGAGCGGCATCTTGGTGGACTTCCGACGCGCGATGCCGAGCGACGCCAGCCGGCGCTCGTTCTTGATCCGGCGCGCCTCCTCGAACGACGGGACGACGAGATCCACGGGGTACACGCGCTCGGGGAGATCCCAGAGCCGCTCGCGGCCGACCCGCCCCGCGATCGCTACCTGGCCGCGCACCATGAGGAGCTCGAGCATCTGGGTGACGTTGCGGTCGTTCGTCCACCCAGTCGACTTCCACGGAACGACGCAGGTATCGGGGATGTCGCGCGAGGTCAGCGGCCCGGACATCCGAAGCAGTCTCAGGATGTCGCGTCGGAAGCGGTCGTTCTCGCGAATCCATGCGCCCGCCGTCGACGAGCTGCCGTAAGGCGAGGGGAGCGCGAGGTGCAGGCCGACGTCGCTCATCGGACGCACGAGTGCATCAAGCTCGAACAGGGTCCGGTCGTCCTCCAGCGCCTTCCTGAGCTGCTCGGGCCGGTAGGCCGAACCGAGGCGGCTCCACGCGACGAGGTCGGCGCTCGGTGCGACAGCGGCCGTCGGGTCGATCTGCAGCAGGGTCAGCCGCCGCACGACCGCGAGCAGATCGGTGGGCCTGGGTGCGTCGAGCAGCTGAGCGCGCACGGCGATGCGCCGCGCCTGCTCCTTGGTGAGCTGATGCACACACCGAGGCTAGTCGGAGACACGGCCGTGCGCGGCGGGCAAAGCCCGCGCGCACGTGGACCTCCTCGAGGTGGCCGTCGTGGGCGCTTGCGGTAGCTCTACCCGCCTCGCTGCTTCGTCGTCAGGCCGAGGAAGACGGCGGAAAGACCGACGACGACGAAGGGCCCATACGTTGGCGGCCTCGTCCGCGAAGCCGACGATCCCCAGGGCGACAGGGCGACGGAAGTGCCCCGCTGCGTGTCGAAGAGGTTCGCATCGAGGACTCCTTCGTATCCGAACGACCTTGCGGTTGGCAGATCTAGTTGCGCACGGAGCGCAAACACCGGTTCGGCGTCTGGCTTGACCGCGACCGAGATGCCTCATATGTTCGGTAGGTGCGTTCGACGCAGCGCTGGATGCTGGCAGGCATCGCGCTCGCCGCCGCGAGCCTTGCTGCAGCCGGTGCGACGGAGGTCTCGGCCTCGAATGCAATTCGTCCACCGCCGGGTGTGCCGGATCCGCGGGCGATGGTGCTCACGAGCGCAGATCTCGGCGGCGCGAAAGTAACCGGGCAGCGGTACTACAAGGACGCGGACTTCCCCTCGGTGATCTCGTACGTGCGCGAGTTCGAGGAGGGCGCCTACCGCGGGATTCGCCTGCCCTACGTCGACAGTGAGGCCGGGCTAGGCACGAGCGTCGCGACGACGACCCAGTTCCTGGTCCTGCTCAGGAGGTTCTTCGCATCGAAGGAAGCACGGAAGCTCATCGTCGAGACGCTCCTGGACGAGCTCGGAAGCGACGCGCTGATCTCGAACGTCCAGGTCGGACGCCCGCGCAACCTCGGAGTCGGCCCGGGCTCCTTCGACATCCTCGTCACGGCCCGCCTCCTCGGGCTGAGGGTCGAGTTCCACACCGCCGTCTTCCGGGTCGAGCGCGTGCTGGGGCTCGTGACCGCCGTCGGCGGGCTAGGTCGCCGAGTACCGGTCTCGGCGATGACGGGCTTGGCCAGGATCATGGCCGCTCGCATGAGGCTCGAGCTCGCGACGCGGAACACGACACCCCCCACGATCGCGGGCACGCCCATGGTGGGTCAGACGCTCACTGCTACCTCCGACGCATGGTCGCCGACGCCGACCCGCTTCGCCTACGTGTGGCAGCGCTGCAACGCGGCCGGCGCGGCCTGCTCAAGCATCCCTGGGGCGACGGCCAAGACGTACGTCGTGATCGAGAGCGACGTCGGCTCGACCCTCCGCGTCGCGGTGACGGCACACACGACGGTCGGAAGCGCGACCGCCACCTCCGCCCCGACCGCGGTCGTCGCCGTGTTCGTCGACACGTTTTCCGGAGACAGCGTCGATCGGTTCTGGTTCTTGAGCATCGAGGGGGCGGGGCCGCGCGTCGTCCAGGCGAACGGACAGCTCGAGGTCACGTTTCCGGCGGGCACGTCATTGGGACCGCAGGGCTATGCCAATGCCGCCATCTTCATGAGCTGCCGCTTCCCGGGCGACTTCGACATGCAGGTCGAGTACCGGCTGCTCTCGGGCCCGCTCCCGCCCGGCGTCAACGTCGGCTTCGATGCCGCGGAGTTCACAGGGAACGCGTACGCCGGCCAGCACGGGATGTTCGTGTGGAACCCCGGGGTCGGGTCGCAGCGCATCACGACCCACTTCCCGCACCCGGGTGAGTTCGGGCTTCCGTACAACGACTTCGTTCCGGACACGGCGCGGTCCGGGACGCTGCGCCTCGTACGTCGGACAGCCGGGGGAGTGACGACCGTGACCGCTTCGCGGCTCGGCCTCAATCCCTGGTCGTTCACGAGCCAGCCGTACACCCCACCCACGAGTCAGGCCGCGAATCTGAACGTCTTCACGAACCAGACCCCGTTCACGACGGAGGTCCGCGTCGCGTACGACAACTTCAGGATCTCGAGCGGAGCAATCAGTTGCTAGTCGGCATGATCGCCTCCAGGCGCTCGAGGCTCGCGGCAGGCCACAGCTTCTTCGTGTCGTAGTAGACGTCGAATGCGGGCACGGCCTCGGGGAGCGTCAACCACGGCACCTTGGACTTCGTGAAGATGTGGACGTCCGGCTCCAGCGATGCCGGGTCGTCCAGCGTTCCGGCGCGGACGAACCGGACCCGCGGGCTGGTGTACTGGCTGTAGAGCGCAATCTGGCACGTCGGACAGCGCCAGATCTTCTGCGTGCCGCGATCGCGAGGCACGGGAACCATCTGCGGCTCGCCCGCGAGCACCTCGACTCGGTCGGCCTCGATCAGCACGTTGATGACGAACGCACTCCCCGTCTGGCGCTGACAGTTCAGGCAGTGGCAGCAGTGGACGAAGAGCGGATCGGATGCCAGCCGGTAGCGCACCTCTCCGCAGGAGCAGCCGCCCTCGCGTGACAAGGTCATGTCTCCTCCTTCTTCTCAGGCCTGTCGCGACGGGTCCCACCCCGTCGTCAACCCCTCGTCGAGCGCATCGAGCGCAGCCACCTGGGAGTCGTCGAGGGCGAAGTCGAAGACTGCGGCGTTCTCGGCGATGCGTCCGGCGTTCGACGAACGGGGAAGCGGGATGAACCCTTTCTGCAACGACCAGCGGATGAGCACCTGCGCCGGCGTCCGACCGACCTCGGCCGCGACTCTTGTGACCGTGGCGTCGGTGAGCCGGCGTCCTTTGGTCAGCGGGCTGTAGGCCTCGACTGCAATTCCTTCGTCGGTGCACCGTTGCAGCGTGTCCTCTCGGCTTCGGTGGAGGAACGGGCTCAGCTCGATCTGGTTCACCGCCGGCGGAACGGACGCGTGCGCGAGCAGCTCGTCGAGGTGGCGAGCGAGGAAGTTGGAGACCCCGATCGATCGGGCCAGGCCCTCGGAATGGAGCTGTTCGAGAACACGCCAGCTCTCCAGCCGCAGCGGGTGCGGCCAGTGCAGGAGGTAGAGGTCGACGGCGTCGAGCTCGAGACGCTCCAGCGAGGCCTCGAAGGCGCGCCGAGCTGTCGAGGCGCCCTGGTCGCCGTTCGCGAGCTTGGTCGTCACCCAGACGGCGCCTGGTGGAAGTCCACTCGCACGGATCGCCGCTCCGACATCCGCTTCGTTCCTATAGATCGCGGCGGTGTCGACGTGTCGAAACCCGGCGTTGATGGCCACGCCGACGGCTGCCCGCGTGGGTTCGCCGGACGGGATCTGCCAGACGCCGAAGCCGAGCTGAGGGATCGCGCGTCCGTTGCGGAGCGCGATCGTGAGGGTCTCAGACACCGCGAGTCCTCAGCCCGACTCCGGCGGTCCGAGAGGCTCGTAGCGCAAGAGCGTGACGCCCGAGTCGAACGACGACGACTCGATGAGTCGCAATCGGAGTCCCGCCACCCGGTACGGCCGTGCGCCGTCGCCCCAGAGTGCGGGATGAAGCCAGAACCGAAGCTCGTCGACCAGCCCGTGCTCGAGCACGTGCCGTGAGAGCTCGCCGCAGCCGATCAGGAAGAGGTCACCTTCGAGCTCGTCCTTGAGACGCGCGATTCCCTTCTCCACGTCGCCTTCGATGACCCTTGCGTTCCAGTCGAGCTGTCCGTGGAGCGTCCGGGACGCCACGAATTTCGGCAGCGGGTTCAGCAGGTCAGCCCAGGGCCCGGACTCCTGCGTCCAGTAGGCCGCAAGACCCACGTAGGTCTTCCGACCCATTACGAGGCCGGCCGCCCCCTCGAACTGAGCGCGCGCCGCCTGGTCGTGCTCTCCTTCGGAGACGTACCAGGCGCCGACGTCCGTGAGCGCGTCGACCGTCATCGTGGCCGTGTTGACGAGCCTGCTCACGTGGCGAGCGAGATGCGGTACGGCCGCCCGCAGCCGAGCGACGGCGACAGCAACAGCTGCACCGCGACATAGGGTCGGAACGCGGCCCGGGAGCCGGCGGTAGCGGTTTCGAGCCGGCACACGGCCCGCGGCCCGGTGACGGTATGCCAGAAGTACGTCTCCGGCAGGCGCTTCTCTCCCGCCTCGCGCCAGCCGCCGCGCACGCGCCGGGCGAAGGCGACCCTCACCTCGGCGGTTGGCGTCCCTCCTCCACTCGACCGTGTCGCTACCACGACGACGCGAAGGTCCGCGGTCGTCAGCACGGCGACGGTCTTCCGTGCTCCTTGTGCCTCGCTTCGTGTGCCGGCGGCGATCGGCTGCGCCACGGCCAGCGCGACCACTGACGTCACGGTCGCTGCCACTCCGATACGACGGGCTATGCGCTGTCTCGACATGTCACCTCGCTTCCGAATCCTGTCCAGCATTACCTACCGGACGCTGCCTTTCACGCGGTAGTCGATGAACGTCGCGAACGGCGACTGGCGCACGCCGAGGTGCTCGAGATCCAACGACCTCGAGAACCCGTCGAACAGACGCTTCCCGTCTCCGAGCACGACCGGGGCGATGATGATCGTCAGCTGGTCGACGATGCCGGCCTCCAGCGCCTGACGGATGACATCGGCGCCGCCCATGATGTTGACGTCCTTGTCGCCGGCCGCCTCTCGCGCGCGCTCGACGGCTTCCTCGACGCCCGAGACGAAGGTGAAGTCTCCGCCCTGCGGCTCCTCCTCGCTCCGGTGGGTCACGATGAAGAACGGCAGCCCCCACGGGTTCTCGCCGCCCCAGTGGCCGGCCGCCTCGTAGGTCCAGCGTCCGCCGACCACCGCTCCGACCGTCGCCACCGCCTTTTGGAGCCAGACGGCGTCCTCGCCGGTCGGTTCGCCTCGCGGCTCCTCGTCGTACGTCCACGGCCCTCCGAACACCCAGTAGTGGAGGCGCTCCCCACCCTCGCCGAGCCCCTGGCCCGGACCGTCGTTCGGACCCGCGACGTACCCGTCGACCGATGTCGTGATCGCTGCGACGACCTTGCTCATCTCTCCTCACCCCTCTCTCTGGCTACAGCACGGTGCACTGCAGACTCGCCGATTCGACCGAACTCATCGCAGAGGCGGACGAGTACGCTCGCGGTCCGACGTGTTGCGGATCACCTGGCAACAAGCACTCGCGTGGCGAATGCAGCGACATCTCCTCGAGCCGGTGGGCACGCTATCGCCCGCGCGGGTAGCCGGACGTCTCTGCGGGGTCCAGGCACAGGTGGCATCGTCGGCCGAGCTGGCAATTCGCGTGCGGCGGCAGAGGTCGCGCGCGGGTGAGGTCGCGCGCGAGCTCTCCCGAGGCCGGCTCGTGAAGACGTGGGCCATGCGGGGAACCCTGCACCTGTTCAGACCGGAGGAAGCCGGCGCGTTCCTCTCGCTCATCGCCTCCGGACGGTCCTGGGAGCGGCCGAGCTGGCAGCGCTACTTCGGGATGACCCCGAAGCAGATGGAAGCGCTGCGAGCGGCCGCCCGTGAGGTCCTCGCCGGCAGGGTCCTCACCCGGGAGGAGCTGGCTGCTGCAGTCGTCACCTACCGCGGCCTGAAACATGCCGGGAAAGCGCTCGGCTCGGGTTGGGGAACGCTTCTCAAGCCGCTCGCGTGGCAGGGCGACGTTTGCTTCGGGCCGAACCGCGGAAATCGCGTGACCTTCATGCGGCCGGAGGACGCAAGCTCGCGATGGGCCGGGATCCCGGACCCCGAGGAGGCGGCGCCGATCGCGATCTCCGCCTACTTCCGGGCGTACGGGCCGACCACGATCGGCGCCTTCGGGAACTGGCTCGCCGGCGGCTGGTTCAGCCAGCGCCGGCTCCGCGCCTGGTTCGACGAGCTCGTCGACGAGGTGGCCGAGATCGAAGTGGACGGTGAACGCGCGTACGTGCTGCAGGAGGACGTGGACGAGCTCGCGGCGACACGCCCTACCAGGGCGGTGCGGATCCTGCCCGGGTTCGACCAGTACGTGCTGGGCCCGGGCACGGGAGACGCCCGCATCGTGCCGAGGGAACGGCGAACTGCCGTCAGCCGGCAGAGCGGCTGGATATCTCCGATCGTCGTGGTCGGTGGCGCGGTGGCCGGTACCTGGGAGCTCGACGGCGATTGCGTCGTGATCTCATGGTTCGGCGAGGCGGGAAGAGCACCGAGCCGAGCGGTCGACGCCGAGGTCGCGCGGATCGCGGCCATCCTCGGTCGCTCGCTCGGCTCGGACCTCGTCATCGTCTGACGACCGACCGTCAACCACGGTCCGGCGTCACGAACTCGGGGCAGACCAACGATCCCGGGGTCAGCCCCGACACCGGCTGCGCGGCGAGCGGGTCGGACAGACGCGCCGGCTCGCGGACGGTCGGCAGCAGCCTCGATGCCGACGGCCCACTCGCTTACGAGAGCGAACTCGGGTTCGTCGCGGGGGTCGATACCCGTGACGTGATAGTGACCGACCTGTCGAAGGCTGCGGGCATCGAACGCGTCGAGAAGACGGAGGCCCTGTCCGTACCGGGCCGCCGCCACCGACGAACCGAGACCTCGACGTAGTGCGCCGAACACGAGCCGCTGAGCGAGGTCGTGTCGGGGAGCGTCCTGCGTCGGGTGTACGCGCTCAACGCGTCGAGCCGGAACGGAATTGGCCCGGGTCGAGTTCGTCGCCGGCTCGCCGCCGAGCGAATTCGTGAGTCGGCAGCGACGATCCGCCCGCTCGCGCTGCATGGCCCGGTGAAGTCCTCCTCGGTCATGAGGACGGCGTTCCCGCCCGGAACGCCGGCCCGGATCTGGCCGTCGAGCGGTCGTGCGGCGTTGTGGATGAAGTCGTTTGCGGCTGGGCGAGGCCGTCCGGCCCGCACTCGATGCCTCCGCCGGCGACGAGGATCGGATCCCACGGCGTGGCGTTCCGCACCTCGTCCGTCCTCGGATCGCGCCACCTGCCCTGCGTCGCGTACCCGAGCAGGCCGCCGCGGCCGCTCGTCCGGGCGATGCCGTTCTCGTCCACGTCCACGTCGTGGGAGTAGTCGGTCAGCCCGTCGTTGCGCCAGAGGTCGATCGGATCGGGGACACGTGCGGCTGAGTCGGGTCCCGGAGATCCGTGACCCGGATCGGCCTTCCGTCACCGCGGCCGCCCGGTGTGAACGAGCCGAGATCGGTCTGGTCGTTGCGGCGAGCGGGGCCACCGGTCCAGACGTAGCTGCACCGGTCGATGCAGCTGACCGTGTGACCGGCCGGCAGCTCGACGAAGTCGCCGACCTGCACCGGGTTTTCAGGGTCGGCGTACGAGATCACGTAGAAGCCCGAGTCGCATCCCGGATTCCGCGTCTTCGTGCCGAGCGTGCCGATGCCGGGGCAGCTCGCCTGGTCGACGTTGTCGTGACGGGGGTCGAGCGCGCCCATGAGGTCCTGTCGGGTATCGATGCCCATGTCCTCGTCCTGCCAGTAGCCGCACTCGCCGAGGATCTCCGCGGTCTGAGACGTGTCGAGCACCTGCGGGTCGTCGGATCGCCTACGTCGAGCGTCTTGAAGCCGAAGCGTCCCGTGACGATCAGGACATCGCGTCCGCGTGCCCTGTCGAACTTGCCCTCGACGTGTCGCCGCGAAGCGCGCCGCGTTACTCGTTCGCGTGCTTCAGCTTCCGCCAACCGCCGGCTCGGTTGTTGGCGATGATCTGCTCGAACATCGCCTGCAGCGCCGGTGCGTTGATCATCTCGCCCCGGCGGATCGAGATCTGCCGCGCGGTCTGGTTGCCGTGGCCGCCGGTGATGATCCCCGCCGGATCGGGAACGATGGCGCCGTCGTAGAGGAAAACGTTCACGTGGTTCTTCGCGGCGAGCAGCGCGCAGACGTTCCCTTGCAGCACGAAGTACGGTCGGTCGCGGAACTTGATCGTCTCGATTACTTCTCGATCCGCGTCATGGACGAGATCGCGGACCGCGCGGCAGACAGCCTGCTGCCAGTCAGGGAGGGCGTCGATGTACGCGTCGACGCGTGGATCGCGCGTGTATCCCACGTTCTGTAGGACGGCGAGTCGCGCCAAAACTCATCGTCTCTAGACTCGGGAACGCATGGGGCTCGAGCTCTACATGGTCGGTGTAATCGTCGAGGACATGCCTCGCGCGGTGGAGTTCTATCGCCGGCTCGGCGTGGACGTTCCTGAGGGAGCCGGGGAACAGGGGTTCGTCGAGGTCCCGATGTCCGGGTTGACGTTCTTCTTGAGCACAAGGGAGCAGAACGCACGCTGGGACCCGGCGAAGACGCCGGCCTCCGGCGGCTACCGGATCGTCCTCGAGTTTTACCTCGAGACCCGTGAGGCGCTGGACGCGAAGTACGAAGAGCTGACCGGCTTCGGCTACGCGAGCCATTGCGCGCCGTACGACGTCACCCCCGAGCTTCGCTTCGCGATGGTCGACGACCCCGACGGGAACACGATCCTTCTCTCCGCGTCGAGCCGATGAGACGGCTCGTCGTTCAGGAGTTCGTGACCCTCGACGGGCTCGCGGCAGGCCCGGACGGCAGTGTCGAGTTCATCCCGGCTGCGACCCAGGGCGATGCCGACCTCGCCGAGAAACAGATGCACTTCATCGACTCGGTCGACACGATCGTGCTCGGGCGCGCGACGTACGAGATGTTCGCCGGCTACTGGCCCACCGCAGCCGGCGACGACAAGCCGTTCGCGGACAAGCTGAACGCGATCCCCAAGCTCGTCTTCTCGAGGACACTCGAGCGCGCCCCGTGGGGGTCGTTCGAGGAGGCGACGATCAGCAAGGACGACCCCGGAGAGGAGATCTCCCGCCTGCGTCACCGGGACGGCGACAACCTCGTCGTCTGGGGCAGCCTGACGCTCGTCGAGGCACTCGCGAGAGCAGATCTCGTCGACGAGTACCAGCTCTGGCTGCTGCCCGTCGTCCTGGGTGGAGGCAGGCCGCTGTTCACGGAGGACATGGGGTCCATGTCGATGGAGCTCCTGGGGGCGAAGACGTCCGAGAGGGGCGCGACCCTGCTGTGCTACGCGCCACGCGGTCGGTAGTCGGACCGGACCCGCGAGCACGACGAGAGGTAGCCGTCCGGACCGCTGTGGAGAGAGTGTCCTCTCGCCGCCGCGCCGTTCGTCTTCGACGCGTAAGAGCTCCACGAGAGGAGGAAACGATGAAGTACATGCTGCTGATCCACCAGGGCGACACCCCGACGCCGGGTACGGAGGCCTGGGAGCGCTTGTCGCAGGACGAGCAGGGCGCGATCTACGCCGACTACCAGGGAATCAACCAGACCCTGGGCGTTACGCCAGGCGTATGGATGGACAGTCCGGAGTCGGCGACCACCGTCCGCGTCCAGGACGGCAAGACCCTGACGACCGACGGTCCCTTCGTCGCCGTCAAGGAGGCGCTCGGCGGCTACCTGTTCTTCGAGGCGGAGAACCTCGACGCGGCCATCGAGCTCGCGGCCCGCATTCCCGCGGCCCGACTCGGCGGCGCCATCGAGGTTCGGCCTCTCAGGGAGAGCTAGCGATCCTCGAGCAGGCCTTCCGCGACGAGTGGGGACGCGTCCTCGCCGCTCTGATCGGCTTCCTCGGCGACTTCGACCTCGCCGAGGAGGCCGCTCAGGAGGCGTTCGCGATCGCAGCCGACCGCTGGCGCCGCGAGGGAGCCCCGGCCAGCCCACGGGCCTGGCTGATCAGGACTGCGCGAAACCGGGCGATCGATCGCATCCGCCGCGACCGCACGCTGCAGGTGAAGCTCAGCCAGCTCGACGTGCGCGAGGCCACGGAGGACGAGATGGACGAGACGACCATCCCCGACGAGCGGCTCGAGCTCATCTTCACCTGCTGTCATCCAGCCCTCGCGCTCGACGCCCAGGTCGCGCTGACACTGCGCGCGCTCGGCGGTCTGGAGACCGACGAGATCGCCCGCGCGTTCCTCGTCCCCGAGCAGACGATGGCCAAGCGGCTCGTTCGTGCCAAGCGGAAGATCAAGGGGGCGGGGATCCCCTTCCGGGTACCGCCGGCGCATCTGCTTCCCGACCGCCTCGCCGCAGTGCTCGCGGTCGTGTACCTCATCTTCAACGAGGGCTACGGCGGGCGCAGCGAGCTCGCCACGGAGGCGATCCGGCTCGGGCGAGCGCTCGCCGAGCTGATGCCCGACGAGCCGGAAGTGCACGGGCTGCTCGCACTGATGCTGATCAACGACGCGCGGCGAGAAGCGCGCTTTGCCGACGGCTCCGTCGTGCTCCTGAGCGAACAGGACAGATCGCTCTGGGACGTCGCCCGGATCGCAGAGGGACGGAGGGTCCTCGACCGCGCTCTCGCGCTCGGCGGCCACGGGCCGTACGTGGTGCAGGGAGCGATTGCAGCCCTTCACGTCGAAGAGCCTCAGGACTGGGAACAGCTCGCAGCCCTGTACGGCGAGCTCGCGCGGCTCACCGGCTCGGCGGTCGTCGAGCTCAACCGGGCCGCCTCGATGGCCGAGGCGGGCGATGTCGAGGGGGCGCTTGCGCTCCTCGATCCACTCGAGCTCGACGGCTACCTCTACCTGCACTCGACGCGTGCCGAGCTTCTGCGCCGGCTCGATCGCCTCGACGAGGCGCGCGCCGCCTACGTCCGCGCGCTCGAGCTCGTTCACTCGGACGCCGAGCGCAGCTTCCTCGAGCGCCGGCTCGCCGAGCTCCGGGACTGAGCAGCGACTCTGCTGTCTGGTGTGGTCGTCCTACGACTAAGGGAGGCACGATGACCGAGCGGCTGAACGGGAAGGTCGCCTTGGTTGCGGGCGCAACGCGCGGGGCCGGCCGTGGCACCGCCGTCGCGCTCGGAGAAGCCGGCGCGACGGTGTACTGCACCGGCCGCAGCACACGCGTACAGCGTTCGGAGTACGACCGCCCGGAGACGGTCGACGAGACGGCGGAGCTCGTCACCGCCGCCGGCGGAACCGGAATCGCAGTGCCTGTCGATCACCTCGATCCCCACCAGGTCGAGGCGCTCGTTCGGCGGATCGACGACGAGAGTGGACGGCTCGACGTGCTGGTCAACGACATCTGGGGCGCCGAGCGCCTTTTCGAGTGGGACGCTCCGGTGTGGGAGCACGACCTCGAGAACGGGCTGCGGATCCTGCGGCTCGCGATCGACACCCACCTGATCACGAGCCATTTCGCTCTTCCGCTCATGATCCGCACGCCAGGTGGGCTCGTCGTGGAGATGACCGACGGCACTCGAGAGTACAACGAGACTCGGTACCGGGTCTGCGCCTTCTACGACCTGGCGAAGACGGCCGTGCTCCGCCTCGCGTTCGTCCAAGGCGAGGAGCTCGCACCGCACGGATGCACCGCAGTGGCGCTCACGCCCGGCTGGCTGCGCTCGGAGATGATGCTCGAGAACTACGGAGTCACCGAGGAGAACTGGCGCGACGGAGCGGCCGTGAATCCCCACTTCGCTGCCATCTCCGAGAGCCCACGCTTCGTCGGCCGTGCCGTAGTCGCGCTCGCCTCCGACCCGGACCTCCACCGGCGGAACGGCGGCTCCTTCTCGTCCGGTGGTCTCGCCCACGAATATGGCTTCACCGATCTCGACGGCTCGCAGCCCGACGCATGGCGGTACCTCGTCGAGGTGCGGGAGGCGGGACTGCCCGCGGATCCGACCGGCTACCGCTGATCCGGGGTACGTCGTATCGCCAGGCGTCGGCGCGACGGCTAGCGCGGGAAGAGCCGCGCGGACGTCGCCTTGAACGAGGCGACGGCGACGACACCGGGGCGCAGATCGAGCCGTTCGGCCGAGGCGGCAGTGATCTCCGCGACGATCGGCCCCACGCGCACGCGCGTGCGGTTCCCCATCGGCGCGACCGAGACGACGGCCGCGCTCACGTGGTTCATGCGTGAGTCGTCGGGCACGTGCGAGCCGAGCGAGACGTCCCAGGGATATACGGCGACGTTGACGCGGCCGCTCGCCTGATCCGCGCTCCAGAGCGACAGGCCGCCGTCGAGCGCGACGTGACTGAGCCCGTCACGCGTCTCGACGACGTGACCGGGCAGGACCGTCGCCCCCGTGAAGCTCGCCACGAACGCGTCCTGCGGCAGGGCGACGAGGTCGGTCGGCGATGCCAGCTGGAGGATCTGACCCTCGCTGATTACTCCGACCCGCTGCGCGAGCGTCGCTGCGTCCTCGAAGTCGTGAGTCACGACGATCGTCGGCAATACGAGCTCGTCGAGCAGCTCGCGAAGCTCCGCACGCACGCCCGCGCGCGTATGCGCGTCGAGCGCGGACAGCGGCTCGTCGAGCAGGAGAAGCGCCGGTTCATGCGCGAGGGCGCGTGCAAGGGCGACGCGCTGGCGCTCCCCTCCCGACAGCTCGCCGACACGTGCCCGCGCGAGGGCGGCGATGCGGAAGCGCTCAAGCAGCGGCTCGACGTCCTCCGTGCCTCGCGCGCCGAACCGCACGTTGTGGCGGACGTCGAGGTGCGGGAAGAGCGCGTACTCCTGGAAGAGGTAGCCGATCCGCCGGCGCTCTGGTGGGACGTCGATTCGCCGGGCCGTGTCCAGCATCACCGCACCGTCGAGCGCGACGAACCCTTCGACTGGTCTCAGCAGGCCGGCCGCGACGCGCAGGACCGTCGTCTTTCCCGCGCCCGACGGCCCGACGAGGGCGATCGTGTCGCCCGCTTCGACGGTCAGGTCGGCCGACGCGCTGAAGCTGCGAAGAGGGTGAGTGAATCGGAGTCGGAGCGCCATCGGATGACGAGCTTCACGGAGAGAAGAACGAGTGCACTGAGGATGATGAGGAGCGCGCTGATCGCGAGGGCCACGTCGAGGTCGAGATCGAACTGCTCGTAGATCGCGAGCGACAGGGTCTGCGTGACTCCCTGCAGCGAGCCCGCGAACATGATCGTCGCGCCGAACTCGCCGAGCCCCCGCGCGAACGCGAGCGCGGCCCCGGCGCCGAGCCCGCCGCGCGCGACCGGGAGCATGATGCGGAGGAACACGCGGCTGGGACGAGCGCCGAGCGTCCTCGCAGCGGCCGGCAGGGCCGGATCGACGACCTCGAACGCGGCGATCGCCGTACGTAGGTAGAACGGGCTCGCGACGAACGTCACGGCGAGGATGACCGCGACCTTCGTGAACGCGATGTCGATGCCGAGCGCGTCGAACGTCCCGCCGAGCAGGCCGGCGCGGCCGAAGGCGACAAGCAGACCGATTCCGGCGACTGCAGGCGGCAGCACGAGCGGGAGCTCGACGAGCGTCACGAGCGCGTCTCGAAGAGCGCCTTGCCGTGTGGAGATCCAGTACGCGGCGGGCGTTCCGAGCACGAGGATCGCGAGCATCGAGATCGAGATCGTCTCGGCGGTGACCCGCAGGGCGTCCAGCGCCGCATCGCTCCCCAGCGCGGACAAGAGCTCTCCCGGCGGCACCTGCAGGAAGACCGCCACGACCGGAAGCAGCAGGAAGAGCAGCACGATGCACGTCGCGAGGACGAGCGACGCCCGGAACAGGCCGTCGGCGACTACGCGCCAGGCAGAGGAAGGAATCCGTACTCCTTCATCGCCGACTGACCCCTGGGCGACAGGATCTTCTCGATCCACGCCTGTGCCGCCGCCTTTCTCGAGGAGTCGGAGACCACCGCGATCTCGTAGCGAACGCGGGGCTGGGCCCGCGCCGGAATGGGAATCACCTGCACGCGATCGCTGACCGAGCGCGCGTCCGTGACGTAGACGAAGCCCGCATCGGCCTGGCCGAGCGCGACCTTGCCGGTCACCGCGCGTACGTCGGACTCCTGGCTGACGACCTTCGCAAGCACCGAGAGCAGCCCCATCTTCTTGAGGACGCGGCGCGTGTACGCGCCGACGGGGACGTCCGGCCCGGCGACGACGAGCTTGACGGGCTTGCGCCGCAGGTCTTCGACGGATCGGATCCGCGCCGGGTTGGATTTCGGCACGATCAGTGCCAGACGGTTCGCCGTGAAGGTGACGGGCTTATGGACGAGCCCCTCCCGGAAGAGGCGCTGAGTGTTGAGCGGCGCCGCGGACGCGAACAGGTCGGCGGGCGCGCCGTTGCGGATCTGCGTCTCGAGCCTGCTGGACCCACCGAAGCTGTATCGCTGGCTCGGGTCGAACGCTCGGAACGCGTCGCTGAGCGACGAGGCCGCAACGATCGTCAACCGCTCGGGTCGTGGCTGTGCAGCAGCCACGGACGATGCGGCCAGAAGCAACGCCGCCAGCAGGCACAGTCGCCGTCCCATCGAGTGAGCACACTACCACGTGCTAGTTATTTATTGACTACTGATGAGCCGTCCGCCCCGCACCGAACCGTCACTCACCGAGTGGGCTGCCCTCGGTCTGCTCTGTGAGAAGGCGAGCCACGGCTGGGCGGTCGCACGGGCGCTCGCCCCGGGAGGCGAGATCGGGCGTATCCACTCCTGCACGCGACCCCTCGCGTACCGGGCGCTCGCGCAGCTTCGCGAGGCCGGTCTCGTCGAGGAACGCGGGCGCGCCGCGAGCGACGCGGGGCCCGCACGCACGACGCTCGCGCCGACGAGGCGCGGGCGTGCCGCGTTCAGACGTTGGCTCGATGCCGCGATCGAGCACGTGCGCGACCTCCGGTCGGAGCTGATGCTGAAGCTCCTCTTCCACGAGCGCGCCGGCACCGATCCGGAGAAGCTCCTACGGAAGCAGGCCTCCGTCCTCGCCCGAGCCGAGCTCGCACTCGAGCGCCAGACGCGCGCCGCGACCGAGTTCGAGCACACGTTGGTGCTGTGGCGCCTCTCGGTCGTTCGCGCGGCCCTCTCCTTCGTCGAGGCGCTCCTCGACCGGCGCACGGTCGAGCCGGTCGTGTACCGCCCTATCGGAATCGTCGTGTCGCCGCACACGGAGCTCGACGGGATGCCGCTCCAGCCGATCGCCGACGAGGACGGGGCCTCGCGGATCGAGATCTTCGAGCCACACCGCGGCTCGCTCGAGGACCTGGACGGGTTCACCCACGTCTGGGTCCTTGCTCACCTGCACGAGAGCGCGGGCTGGGACACGGTCGTCCCGACCTTCCTCGACGACCGGACACATGGGACCTTCGCGACGCGCTCGCCGCACAGACCCAACCCGATCGGGCTCTCGCTCGCCCGGATCGTCGCCGTCGAGGAGCTCGCCGTCGTCGTCGAGGGGATCGATCTCCTCGACGAGACTCCCGTCCTCGATCTGAAGCCGTACGTACCCCTGTTCGACACGCCGCAGCAAGAAGTGCGATTCGGCTGGTTCGAAGGCCGCGCGGAGCGCGTGTTCCGGCGGAGGTCCGACGAGCGCTTCGCGATGCGAAGCAGGCGCCCGATCTAGAGTGAACCCGTGCGCGGCACGGGTGTCCACCACTTCGATCTCGTCGTCTCGTCCCTCGATCGCAGCCTTCCGCTCTATCGCGAGCTCCTCGAGCCGCTCGGTTACACGCGGACGGGCGAGATCGCCGGTGAGCGAGGCGAACGCGTCGTCTACATCGGGGGTGAGGGCATCGTGCCGTTCAGCCTTCGCGAGTCGCAGACACCCGGAGAGCACGATCGCTATCGACTGGGCATCCACCACGTCGCCTTCGAGGCGCCCACCCGCGCTCTCGTCGACGAGCGCCTCGAGTGGGCACGGACGCATGGCCTCGAGATCGAGAACGATCCGAAGGAGTACGGCTACATGCCCGGCTACTACGCCGGGTTCTTCTACGACCCCGACGGGCTCAAGCTCGAGATCGTGCACGTGCCGCCGCGGGAGGCCGAAGCTTGAGCCCCCGGCCGACCTGCACCCATCTCGACGACATCCGCGTCCTCGAGCTGCCGGAAAGACTTGCTTGCGAGGAGTGCGCGAAGCTCGGAGAAAGCTGGGTGCACCTGCGGATGTGCGTCCACTGCGGGAAGGTCGGCTGCTGCGACAACTCGCCGAATCGCCACGCCACCACGCACTTCGAGGAGACCGGGCATCCGCTCATCCGATCGGCGGAGCCGTACGAGCTGTGGCTGTGGTGCTACGTGGACGAGATTCCGATCTACAACCGCGTGATGCCCGGCTCGTGACGGCAGTGCCCGTCGACGACTCGCAGCTAGCACTCCGAGCGGTCACTCTCGAGCCCGCCGATTCGACGACGCTCGGAGATCCCGACGCCGACTCGCTGCTTTACGTCGCGACGGGCTCCGGTCGCTTGCAGCTCGACGGCACCGATCACGTACTGCGGGCCGCAGGCGCCGCGCTCGTCCTCGCCGGCGAGGATGCGACGGTCGCCTCCGACGACGGGCTCGAGATGGTCGTCGCGACGGTCGGCCCCGGGGCGGATCGCCACGCTCCGCTCGGGCCACGCGAGGTCGCCGTCTCACCCGGGGATGCGGAGGCGGCCACCGGCACGCGCTCGTTCCGGATCCTCCTCGGTCCGCACAACGGCTCGACGCGCGCCACGCTCTTCGCTGGCTTCATCCCACCGGGCCGAGCGCCCTGGCACTACCACCTGTACGACGAGATCGTCTGGGTGCCCGAGGGACCCGGAAGGCTGCACCTGGGACAGACGACGACGGAGCTGGCGGCCGGGTCGGCGTTCCGCCTCAGGCCGCGCCAGGTTCACATCGTCGAGAACGTGAGCGGCGAGCGCGACATGACGGTGATTGGGATCTTCACGCCGGCCGGGAGCCCGTCGGCCGCGTACCTGACCGCAGACGTCGCCGCCGAATATCGCTTCGCCGGATAGTGGCGGACCGGAGCCGGATGAGCCGCGGCGGCCCGTTTTGGACGCTCGTCTGGATCCGGATCGCCTTCTGGCTCGGGACGGCCGCAACGCTCTTGTGGGGGCCGGTCGCGGCGGAGTCGGTCACCCGCGCGCGTGCGTGGGATCCGGTCACCGACCTCGTCTTCGGCACGTTCGCGCAGTGGGATGCCGCGTGGTTCCTCCGCATCGCACAGGACGGGTACGACGAGGTCTCGGCCGCGTTCTTCCCGCTGTATCCCGCGGTGCTCTGGCTGCTCGGATCGTCGCTCGTGTTGGGGACGCTGCTGTCGCTCCTGGCGGCCGGGCTCGGAGCCTGGTGCATTGCGGAGATCGCACGCGAGCAGGTCGGGGACGCGGGTGCGCGCGACACGGTGCTCATCCTCGCGCTCTTTCCGACTGCATTCGTGTTCACCGCCGTCTACTCGGACGGCCTGTTCCTGTTCCTCTCCGCCGCATCCTTTCTCGCGGCGCAGCGAAGCCGTCCGTGGGTGAGCGGCATCGCCGGCGGGCTCGCGGTCGCGACACGTTCCCTGGGGCTGGCGCTGCTCCCCGCTCTCGCCTACCTCCTGTGGCCGCGATCGTGGAGGGAGAGCTGGCGGCTCGCCCCGCTCCTGCTGCTCCCGGCTGCTGTCGGTGCGTACGCGCTGTACCTCGACCGCGAGGTCGGGGACGCGTTCGCCTTCACGAACGCCCAGTCCTCGGAGTGGGAGCGCGAGCTCGCGACGCTCGGCCCGTTCAGCGGGTCGTGGATGGCGTTCCAGGCCGGAGGGCACGGAGCGCTCGAGATCCTGCGCGACCTCCCCCGGACGGGCGTCGAGAGCCCCGGGTACTCGCAGGCGCTGCAGGTCTCCTTCTGGAACGCGGCACACCTCGCGCTGCTAGTGCCTCTCGCGTGGCTGACCTGGGTCGCGTGGCGTCGCCTTGGACACGCGCTCGGCCTCTACGCGCTGACGACACTCGTGGTGATCCTCAGCGTGCCGTCGGAGGGCTTCCCGCTCGTGAGCATGCCGCGCTTCGTCCTCACCGACTTCCCGGTGCTCATCGCGCTGGCGGCGGTCGTCCAGGGGCGACCGAGGCTCCGCACCGGCGTCCTCGTTGGGCTCGGCGCGTTGAGCGCGGCCGCGGGCATCGCGTTCTCGCGGGAGGTCTGGATCGCATGACGCTCGAGCGGCCCGTCCTTCTCTACGACGCCGGCTGACGCTTCTGCAGGTGGGCGGCGCGGGTCGTCGCCAGGATCGACCGGCATGCGTCCCTCGCCTTCCTCCCGCTTGACGACGCCGCTGCGGGTCCGCTGCTCGCGCCACTCTCCGGGGCCGAGCGGCTCGCGAGCTGGCGGCTCGTGAAAATGGACGGGACCATGGTCGGGTACGGCTGGGTGCGGGGCACTGTGCCCGACGCCGCCTACCGGTTCGTGGCGCGGCACCGCGAGCTGCTCGGCCGCCTCGTCCCCGACGGCCCCGGGCCGCGACGTTTCCCCTAGCCGAACCAATCGCGCAGCGGGAGACGCACGTCGAGCGACGAGAAGTCGCCGTGCTCGCGCATCGCACGCGCAGCCTGGACCATCGCGTCGATCGCCACCCAGGTCAACCCGCCGCCCACGCTCACGCGCTTGGCTCCTGCCTCGGCGATCTCGGAGAG
Source organism: Gaiellaceae bacterium (assembly GCA_048594925.1). Taxonomy (GTDB): domain Bacteria; phylum Actinomycetota; class Thermoleophilia; order Gaiellales; family Gaiellaceae; genus GMQP-bins7. Next base: position 128,976 of record JBMDXR010000066.1, on the reverse strand, counting down.
AGACAGGCCGCCGAGAGCGAGGACGTTCACCGGTTGCGACACCGCGTCGCACACGGCCCTTATCTCGGAGGTCGTGCGAAGGCCCGGCGCGTAGAGGACATCGGCGCCCGCAGCCTCGTAGGCCTGCAGGCGCGCAATCGTGTCGTCGAGATCGGGGTTGCCGCGGATGTGGTTCTCCGCGCGGGCGGTGAGCATGAACGGAAAACCGAGGCCGCGGGCGGCCTCGACTGCAGCGACCACCCGCTCGACGGCTTCGCTCTGCTCGTACAGACGGCCCCTCGGATCGAAGTCCTCGATGGATGCGCCGACCGCGCCCACCTCCGCGACTCGGGCGACCGCCCGAGCCGCACCCTCCGCGGAGTCGGCGTAGCCGTTCTCGAGATCGACGGAGACGGGCAGCTCCGTCGCCGCATCGAGCGACTTCGCATGCGCGACCACTTCCTCGAGCGTCGCCGCGCCGTCGAGACGCCCGAGCGTGAAGGCAAATCCGGAGCTCGTGCTGGCGAGCGCGTCGAACCCGAGCACCGCGAGAACCCGGGCCGACCCCGCGTCCCAGGGGTTCGGGATGACGAACGCGTCGCCTTCGTGGAGCGCCGCGAACGCAGCGCCCTTCCCTTCCTGTCTACCCACGCTTCACCTCGAGCACGACCTTGCCATGTTTGCCGCGCGCATGTGCCCGCTCGAAGGCGGCACGAGCGTCGGTGAGAAGGAACACGGAGTCGACCGCCACGCGCAACGCTCCGACATCGGCCAGACGAGCCAGCTCCGCGAGCTGGTCTCGGTTCGGCTCGACGACGAAGTAGCTCACGGTGACATCCGCGCGTGACTGCTCGCGAGGCTCCTCCGCAACCGAGACGACCCGCCCGCCGCCCCGCACGACGGCGGCTGAGCGACGCAGCAGTTCCCCGCCGGCGGTGTCGAAGACGAGATCGACCGGTTCGAGCGTCTCGTCGAAGCGACACGCGTCGATCAGCTCGTGCGCTCCCTGCGCCGCCGCACCGTGCGGTGCATCGCCCGCGACGGTCCCGATCACATGGGCACCCCGGTCGCGCGCGAGCTGCGTGGCCACGTGGCCGACACCGCCGGCCGCCCCGTGGACCAGCACGCGCTGGCCCGCCTCGAGGCGACCGTGCACGAAGAGTCCCTGCCACGCGGTCAGCCCCGGCATCGCGACAGCGGCGCTCTCGACGTGGCTGAGTGTGCTCGGCTTTGCGCTCAGGACTGCCGTCGGCACCGCGGCGTACTCGGCTGCCGCACCGTCCCGGTCGAAGCGTGTGAGGGCGAACACGGCGTCGCCGACCGCGACGTCGGTCACGTCCGGCGCGACCTCGACCACCACGCCGGAGACCTCCGATGACGGGATCGCCGGCAAGCGGTCGACCGGCCAGTCGAGCTCGTCCCGCGTGATCGCCGCCGCATGCACACGCACGAGGGCTTCTCCCGGTGCGAGGTGCGGGATCGGTACCTCGTCTAGCGAGAGGTCGCCGGAACCACCGGCTCCGCGCAGCCGCAGGGCCTGCATTCGCCTCGCGGATCGTGTCACTGCCCAATCCTCCTCAGCACCTATCTAGCAAGTATCTTACTAGAGAGTATCCTCTGAGAAAGTACGATCGCTCGGTGGTCGAGGCGCCGGATCACATGGACATGATCCTCGCCCAGTGGCGCCGTGAGCGGCCGGATCTCGACGTCGACGCGCTCGGGCTCCTCGGCCGGCTCTTCCGTGCGGCCCACCTCGCCGATGCCGAGCTGGCCGCCGGAATCGCGGGTCACGAGCTGCACCCCGGCTGGTTCGATCTCCTCGCGGCACTTCGAAGATCCGGCGCGCCCTACGAGCTGAACCCGACCGAGCTCATGCGCTCCACCATGCTCTCCTCCGGAGGCATGACGAAGCGCCTCGATCGGCTCGCGGAGGCCGGTCTCGTCGAGCGCAGGCCCGATCCGAGCGATCGGCGCGGCACGCTGGTCGGCCTCACGTGCAAGGGAAGGCAGGTCGTCGACGACGCGCTCGTCACCCACCTCGCGAACGAGGAGCGTCTGCTCGAGCCGCTCTCGGCTCCGCAGCGCCGTGCCCTCGACGACTTGCTGCGAACGTTTCTGGCCGGGCTCGAGGAACCGGCCTAGCGTTGGCTGGTCCGGAGGGCGCCTCGAATCTCACGTAGACGCGCGGCTTCGACCGCCACCGAGAGCAGGAGCACGGCGATCACGACCCCGAGCGTCACGACCGCGTCGGTCCCGTCGAGCGCGAGAGCGACGCCGAGCGCGAGCACCGCGGCCGCGAGGCGTTCCCAGGCAATGCGGCGCACGACACGGAAGCGCATCAAAGCGAAGCCCACGAGGAAGACCGCGATCCCGAGCCCGAGCGACCATCTCCCCGCCGTCGAGAGGGGCTCGAGTGGGTGCTCGAGCGCCTTCTTCGCCGCGACCGCGTAGAGGATGATCCCGAGCACGACCGGGTAGTGGAAGAAGGTGAAGACGTCGCGCGCGAGCGTGCCGCGTTCTTGGGGGGACGCACGTCTGAGCGACCGCTCAGCCGCGACGGCGGTGAAGTCGAAGTACGCCCACCACAGCGCCGCCACGCCCGCGAACGCGACGAGAACAGTCAGCGCGTACGTCGTGTCACGGTCGAGCAGGGAGGTCCCGATCCCGATCGCGACGATCGACTCGCCGAGCGCGATGATCACGATCAGGGCGAACCGCTCAGCGAAATGCGAAGGCGAGACACGCCACTCGAGTCCGGCGACCGTGAGGGTCCCGACGACGTCGACAACGAGCGAGACGAGCCACACCCACGCGCGGTAGTCGGGATCGACGAAGCCGCCGGCGAGCGCCACGAACGCAGCAACGAGGAACCACGGCGCGAGCGTGAGCGTCGCGCGCAGGTTCCCGGGGTCGTCGCGGACACCCCATGCGAACAGGGCCGTGTTCAGGACGCGGACGACGAAGTAGGCGACGGCAAACCATGCGGCCTCGTCCTGGAAAGCGTCCGGAACGGCGAGCGCCATGAAGAAGCCGGCCGCCATCGCAGCGAAGATGATCAGCCGCGTCACCGCGTTCTCGACGTCGATCGCATTCGTCATCCACGCGTAGGCCGCCCACGCCCACCACACCAACGCGAGCACGAGCGCGGAGCGGGCGAAGCCCTGGACGCTCGTGTCCTCGAGGATGAGCGCCGTCACCTGTGTGAACGCGAACACGAACACGAGGTCGAAGAAGAGCTCGAGATGGCTGGTCTTCCGCTCCTCTTCCTCGACCGCCGTCGCGCCGACGAGCGGAGCGACGTCGCTCACGGCTGTGCGCGGGCGACGTGACGCTCGAGATGTCCGACCGACAGCGGCGAGCCGGAGGCACGTTCCACGAGCTGGTCCCAGCGCATCGATTCGCCGGGGCCGTAGAGCTTCTCACGCAGCACGGCGCACGACGCGGGCCGGTCGACGATTCCGCCCGCGGCTGCCTCGAGCGAGGCGGCGAGCTGCAGCGCGACGATGGCTCCGTAGAGGTAGGTGTGGTAGTAGACCGGCGAGACCGCGATGTGGATCTTCGCCGCCCAGTCGGGAGCGCTGCGACCGTCCGGTGGCGCCACTCGCTGGTAGCGCGAAACGAGCTCCCACCAGAGCACGTCGAGATCGTCGTCGGGATTCGCGTACAGCGCCCGCTCGAACGTGTTCATCACGAGTACCCACCGCGCGAAGACGAGAAGCTCGGCGGCACGAGCCGCGAGGAGCCGGCTCTCGAGCTCGGCACCTTCGCCGGCACTCACGCCGAGGACCTGCTCGAGCCACTCGCGGCGCCAGGCGAGGGAGCCCATCAGGAGCGCTGATGCCTCGGTCGCGACGAGATGCGTGCTCCGCAGCAGCCACGGCAGGTTCTCACGGAAGCCGAGGTCGTAGACGCCGTGGCCGAGCTCGTGCAGCATCGTGTCCGCCGAGTCGTGGGTCGGGACGAGGTTGGCGAGGACCCGCACGTCGCCGCGGCGATCGATGTCGATGCAGAACGCGTGCTGGTTCTTCCCGTCGCGCGGGAAGAGATCGCTTCGCTCGATGATCCCCTCGACCTCGAGGCCGATTCCCTCCATCGTGCGGCGCGAGAGCGCGACGACGTCCTTGCCGTCGAGCAGCGGGTCGAGGTCGATGCCACCGTCCGGGGGAGCCTCCTGGAAGAACGGGTCCGAGTAGTGCCACGGGCGCAGCTCGCCTACTGGGCAGGCGAAGCGCTTCCCGAGGCTCTCGTCCAGCGCGCCCTTCCAGCTCTCGAAGGGGACGGCCGTAACCCGCTCGGCCTCGGCGAGCGTCTCGATCAGCTTGTCCTCGTCGAACTCGTCGCTCGCCAGGGACAACGCGAACCAGTCGCGATACCCGAGCCCGCGAGCCGCCTCGTTGCGGAGACGCGCGAGCTCGCGAACGTCGTCCGCGACCTCGACGCCGACGGTCTTCGATCCCTCCCAGGCCTCCCGCCGCTCCGCGGGGTCGTCGCTCTGACGAAGGATGCGCTTGATCTCGGTGTCCCCGACCTCGACTCCTCGGACGACGCCACGGTGCCGTGAGAACCGCACGTCGACCGAGGACTCGAGCTCGACGATTCGTGAGCGGAGGCCGTCGGGAACCTGATGCGTGAGCATGAGGTTGTGGAGCAGATCGAGCCGTCGCCGAACGTCACCGTGGGCGCCGGCAGCGGCTTCCCGCGCCCGACCGACGGCAGCAAAGAGCTCGCGATCGGCGAGCGTGTCCGACCATGCGATCTCCGCCTTCGTCCGGCGGGCTGCGTTTTCCTCCGTCGCTGCGGTCTGGGAATCCCACCAGGCGACGTTCCTCGTCTGATCGAGCGGAGCGAGTCGCCCCTCGGCCTCCTCGACGATCGCGAGGGCGTCGTTGGTCTGCCGACCCATCCGGGCGCGATCCTACCGACCCGCTCGCGCACACGATCTTCCCTGCTAATCCGCCACTTCTCAGCCCACAGCCCCGCTCGACGACGTTCACGCTGAGGGCCACGCGAAGGAGTCTGGGCCCGCTGCTCTGCGAGCTGCACGCGCACACGCGCTGGAGCGACGGCGAGCTGACCGTCGCCGAGCTCGTCGACGTTCACGGTCGCAACGGGTTCGACGTGCTCTGCGTTACGGATCACGTCGTCCGCTCGACGACCCCTGGCGTGAGCAGGAGGGGTTGCTCTTCGGCTCGATCGACGAGCGGTCGTGGCCGCAGTACCTCGCGGACGTCGAGCGCGAGGCCGACCGCGCGTGGCGGAGCTACGGATGCTCGTGATCCCCGGTCTCGAGCTGACGTTCAACGACGACGAGCCCCTGATGGCTGCTCATGCGGTCGCGTTCGGGCTCCGGGAGTTCGTCTCGGTCGACGAGGCGATGAGCACGGCCGCACAGGCCGGCGCCGCGGTCGTCGCGGCGCACCCGAATGCGGACGAGCCGGCGCTCGCGCGCGATCCTGCGCAAGACTGGAGATCCGCTAGCGCGGAGTCTCCGGTCACGCCACGATCAGGGGACGCCTCACACGGCGCTTCTCGCACGACCCGCGGCTCAGGGAGCTCGCATACCGGTTAGAACACTTCAATCGGACCCAACTGTTCGGCTGGGTGGCCGACGCTGGGCTGCCGGCCGTGGCCTCCGGAGACTTCCACACGCCCGAGCACCTCCTGGGCTGGAAGACCCTGCTCCCGAGCCGCCAGCCAGGAGGCCGCGGTCGTCGACTACCTGCGCTCGCCGCGTCCGGTCTACCTCCTCCGCCTCGACGAGCAGTGGCGCGCCGCGGCCTGACACCTCGCTAGCGTTCGCGCGCGTGAGCGCCGTCGAGGTCAGGAGTCTCCCGTGGAGCTGGTACACCGACCCGGCCGTTCTCCAACTCGAGCGCGAGCGGATCTTCCGCCGCTCGTGGCAGTACGTCGGCCACACCGGTGACGTCCCTGCTCCGGGCTCCTTCGTCACGACGAGCGTGGGCGACGTCCCGGTCGTGCTCGTCCGGGACCGGGAGGACACACTCCACGCGTTCCTCAACGTCTGCCGCCATCGAGGATCACTCGTGTGCGAGGGATCCGGGCGACGCGAGACGCTGCAATGCCCGTACCACGCCTGGACGTATGGGCTCGACGGGCGGCTGGTCGCCGCGCCGCGCTCCGGCAAGGAGGGACTCGACACAGACGGGCTCGGCCTCGTGCAGCTTCGACTGGACACGTGGGGCCCGTTCCTGTTCGTGAACCCCGACCCCGACGCCGTCCCGTTGGGCGAGTTCCTCGAGGGCCTTCCGGAGAGGATCGCCGAGGCCGGGATCGACCTCGACGCGCTGCGCTTCCTTCAGCGCTCGGAGTCCGAGCTCGACTGCAACTGGAAGATCTCCGCCGAGAACTTCCTCGAGTGCTACCACTGTCCGGTCGCACATCCCGGCTTCTCGGCTGTGATGGACGTCTCGCCCGACGCGTACCTCCTCGAGACGAGCCGCGGGCGCATGTCACAGCACAGCCCGCCGCGCCCGGAGCCGCGCGGCGCCTACGACCCGACGGGCGAGGTCGAGCAAGGGCAGTTCCATCTCCTCTTCCCGGGGACCGTCGTCAACGTGATGCCTGGGCGCCCCAACCTATCGATCGGGCCCATCGTCCCGAGGGACACCGAGCGGACGTACCGCGTCCTCGACTACTTCGTCGCCGAGGACGCGGACCAGGCGTGGATCGAAGAGTCGCTCGCGTTCGACGCGCAGGTCGGAGCCGAGGATCGCGCGCTCGTGGAACGCGTGCAGGCTGGGGTTCGCGCAGGCTTCATCGAGGACGGCCGGCTGCTTCCCGAGTCGGAGCGGCTGATCGCACACTTCCAGTCGCTCGTCGTCGACGCTCTCGCCTGAGGCATCGCACGTCTCCTCGCGAATATCTCCAATTGGTTAACGTGCCGCGCGCATGCGGATCAGCCTGACCCCGCGGACGTCCGAGTTCTACGCGCTGTTCGGCAAGGCCGGCGAGAATGCGCTCCAGGTCTCCCGCCTCGTCGAGCGCCGCTTCCGCGAGCATCCGAACTCGGGCATCACGCAGGAGCAGGTGAAGCTCGAGGAGACGGAGGGCGACGCGATCACGCGCGACCTCATCACGCTCCTGAACACGCAGTACGTGACACCCTTCGACCGCGAGGACATCTACCTCCTCGCCACCGAGATCGACGACGTCGTCGACTACCTCGAAGAAGCCTCGGACTTGCTCGGCCTCTACGGCGTCGAGATGCCGACGCGACACGCGGTCGAGCAGTGCGGGATCATCGTCCGCGCCTGTGAGCAGCTCGCGATCGCATGCGACAACCTCAAGGGGATGCGCGGCGTCCAGGAGGCGCTCGTCCAGGTCAAGCTCCACGAGGACGAGGGCGACCGCGTCCTCCGCGACGCCCTCGCGGCTCTGTTCCGCGACGAAGGCATCGATCCGCTGATCGTCATCCGCTGGAAGGACATCTACGAGGCACTGGAGCGGGCTCTCGACGCCTGCGAGACGGCGGCGAACGTCATCGCGAACATCGTCGTCAAGAACGCCTGAGGTCGCAGCGGCGTGGAGGACCTCACGCTCGTCGCGGTCGTCGTCGTCGCGCTCTTCTTCGACTTCACTAACGGCTTCCACGACACGGCCAACGCGATCGCCACCAGCGTCTCGACTCGTGCACTGACCCCGCGCGCCGCAGTCCTTCTCGCCGCGATCCTGAACTTCGCCGGTGCGTTCGCGTCCTTCGCCGTCGCGGCGACGATCGCGAAGGGGATCGTCGACACGGAGGCGATCACCCTGAGCGTCATCCTCGCCGGCCTCGTCGGCGCGATCACGTGGAACCTCATCACCTGGTTCCTCGGCTTGCCCTCGAGCTCGAGTCACGCCCTCATCGGCGGCGTCGCCGGCTCGTCGATCGCCGCCTCCGGCCTCGACGTGATCAACTGGAGCGGGATCTGGGACAAGGTCGTGAAGCCCGGCGTGCTATCACCGACGATCGGCTTCCTCATCGCCCTGGCGCTGATGCTGGTCATCATCTGGGTCATCAGGCGGCGCTCGCCGAGCCGGGTCAATCGCGTCTTCCGCCGGGCGCAGATCCTGTCCGGAAGCTTCGTGGCGTTCACGCACGGGACGAACGATGCACAGAAGACGATGGGCATCATCGCCCTCGCACTCATCGTCTCCGGCCATCTCGATCCCGACTTCGACCGACCCCCGAGCTGGGTGATCGTGTCCGCCGCGCTGGCGATGGCGCTGGGGACGTACGCAGGCGGCTGGAGGATCATCAAGACCATGGGTACGCGGATCGCCAAGATCGATCCGCCGCAGGGCTTCGCAGCGCAGACGGCATGCGCCGGGATCCTCTGGACGACGGCGCACTACGGCTTCCCCGTCTCGACGACCCAGACGATCACCGGCTGCGTCATGGGCGCCGGCGCGAGCCGTCGCTTTTCTGCAGTGCGGTGGGGCATCGCCGGGAACATCGCCGTCGCATGGATCCTCACGTTGCCCGCCGCGGGCGTGGTCGGCGCGACGATGGAGGAAGTCACGAAGCTGCCCGCGGGCGACCTCGTCGTGTTCCTGCTGGCCGGTGGTATTGCGGCTGCGGCATTCCTGGGGCGGCGTTACGAGACGCGACGGCTCGTGCCTGCGCACGCGGCGTAGCGGTCGAGCGTCATCGGCCCAACGCCCGCTCATCACCACGTTCGCATCGCTCACCTGGGCGATGCCTCGCCCCGTCGGCGATCGGCTCGAGACCGGGGTGTTCGGCCGTCTCGGCGTCGCACTCACCTGACCGCCTGACGAGCCGAGAGGGCGCCCGCCGAAGCCGGCGCACTCTCGCACTTCACCGGATCCTTACCCCACGAGGGGCGCTGCCGATAAGAATGGAGCGATGGCGACGCGCGTCCGCACCGGGCCTGCCGAGACTCTGCTCAACCGCGAGCTCTCGCACCTCGAGTTCCACGCGCGCGTTCTCGAGCTGGCGACGGACGAGTCGTTGCCGCTCCTCGAGCGGGTGAAGTTCTGCGCGGTCTTCTCCTCGAACCTCGACGAGTTCTTCCAGGTCCGGGTGGCCGGCCTCCTGGGCCAGGCCGAGTCGGGGATCACGATGCGCTCCGCCGACGGGCTCACCCCCCAGCAAGCGCTTTCGCGTATCCGCGAGCACGTCCTCGAGCTGTCGGCGCTCCAGTCGCGGCTCTGGAAGCGGGAGCTCCGTCCTGCGCTGGCGGCCGAGGGGATCACCGTCGGCGGCATCGAGGATCTCGACACCAAGGAGCTCTCGAACCTCGAGAAGCGCTTCCACCGCGAGATCTACCCGGTGCTCACGCCGCTGGCGGTCGGGCCGGGGCAGCCGTTCCCGTACATCTCTGGGCTCTCGCTCTCGCTGGCGATCTTCGCGGAGGATCCGGAGTCCGGTGAAGAACGCTTCGCGCGGGTGAAGATCCCGGAAGGGCTCCCCCGCTTCTTCGAGCTCGGGAGGCGCGGGCTGTACGTCCCGCTCGAGCAGATCATCGCCCACTTCCTGCCGTCGCTCTTCCCCGGTGTCACGATCGTCGAGCGCGCGGTCTTCCGTGTGACGCGCGACGCGGACTTCGAGGTCTCCGACGACGCGGACGATCTGCTCGAGGCCGTCGAGAGCCAGCTTCGGCGACGCCGCTTCGGCGACGTCGTTCGCGTCGAGGTCAGCTCGTCCGCGTCCTCCGAGATGGTCGCCCGGCTCCAGAGCGGGCTGGGAGCGGACGAGACTCAGATCTACCGTGTCGAGAGCCCGCTCGACCTGTCAGAGCTCATGGAGCTGCCGGCGATCGAGCGGCCGGAGCTGCAGTACGAGCCGTGGATTCCGGTGATCCCGCCCCGACTCGCGACCGCGCAAAGCGACCTCTCGCGCATCTTCGACGAGGTTCGCCGCAGCGACGTGCTCGTGCACCAGCCGTACGGCTCGTTCCGCGCGAGCTTCGAGGTCTTCGCTCAGGCCGCCGTGCGTGATCCGAAGGTGATCGCGATGAAGACGGCCGTGTACCGGACGAGCGACGACAGCGTGCTCGTCGGCTCCCTCATCCAGTGCGCCGAGGACGGGAAGCAGTCCGTATGCCTGGTCGAACTGAAGGCCCGCTTCGACGAGCTTCGCAACATCGAGTGGTCGAGAGCGCTCGAGCAAGCGGGCGTCCACGTCGCGTACGGCTTTCCCGACCTCAAGATCCACGCGAAGATGACTCTGATCGTGCGTCGCGAGGGCGACGTTCTTCGGCGGTACGCGCACATCGGCACCGGGAACTACCACGCGGCGACCGCGCGGCTCTACGAGGACCTGGGGATCTTCACGGCGGACGAGGAGATCACCGCCGACGTCGCGGATCTCTTCAACTACATCACGGGCTTCGGGCGGCCGCAGAAGTTCCGCAAGCTCCTCGTCGCGCCGTTCACGCTCCGGAGCGGTCTCGTCGACGAGATCCGGCGTGTGGCGCTGGCCGCGAGCGAGGGCAAGCACGCTCGAATTCGTCTCAAGCTGAACCACCTCGTCGACCCGAAGATCGTGGACGAGCTGTACGCCGCCTCGCGAGCCGGCGCGCAGGTCGACATCATTGCGCGCTCCACGTGCGCGCTCCGACCGGGAGTCGACAAGCTCTCCGAGAACGTCCACGTGCGCTCGCTCGTCGGGCGCTTCCTCGAGCACAGCCGGGTGTACTCCTTCGAGGCGGACGAGCGCGTCGCGACCTACATCGGCAGCCCCGACCTCATGCAGCGCAACCTCGACCATCGCATCGAGATCCTCGTGCCCGTCGAGAACGCACGCGCCCGGCAGGAGATCCACGTGATTCTCGACAGCGCCTTCGCGGACGACACGAACGCCTGGGAGCTCGGCCCGACCGGCGAGTGGACGCGTGTCGTTCCCGCCAAGCCCTCCAAGCCGCACTCCCATCACGCGACGATGATGCGGCGCGCACTGAAGCGTGCGCACCGCGGCGCACGAGAGCGGCGTGCGAGCTAGCGCTCCGCTCCACTTCGAAACGCGCTCGACACGTTCTGGACACGCTGCGAAACGCGCGATCGGAAGACTTCCGCTTTGCGCGATGTCGCAAGCTCTCGCCCCATCACGCTCCGCCACGTCGAGAAGCTCACCGAGAGCCTCGTCGACGACTTCGTCGGGATCTTCTCGCGCCAGACGATCGAACGGTACGTGTCGGAGTCGGTCGATCTCCTGGGGACGGCGCGGTTCCGCGACGTCATCCCGGTACTCTCGTGCCGGTTCGCTCGGGAGCGCCTGAAGGCGCTCGCGCAAGCGGAGGGAATCGTGACGAGGGAAAAGCCGGAAGTCCTGTTCGTGTGCGTCCACAACGCCGGGCGCAGCCAGATGGCCGCCGGTCTCCTGAAGCTCCGGTCGAATGGTCGAATCCACGTGCGTTCTGCGGGAAGCGATCCGGCGGACGCCATCAATCCGGCGGTCGTAGCGGCGATGGAAGAGCTCGGTGTCGACATGGACGAGGAGTTCCCCAAACCGCTGACCGACGAGGTCGTACGGGCCGCCGACGTCGTCATCACGATGGGCTGCGGGGACGCCTGCCCGATCTATCCAGGCAAGCGCTACGAGGACTGGGTTCTCGACGATCCGGCCGGGCAGGATCTCGAGACAGTGCGACGGATCCGGGACGAACTCGACGCGCGTATCCAGACGCTCGTCGGCGAGCTGCTCGGCTAGGGGTCAGGTCGTCGAGACGGCCCTGCGGACGCCCACGACGACCGCAGCCGGAGGCGCGAGGTACAGCGCCGGCACGATCTCGGCACCGTTTCGCTCGAGCACCCAGGCGCCGCCCTTCTCGCATGTCACGTCCCAGCCGAGGAGCTTCTCGAAGACCTCGCGGTGGGTGCAGACGAGTGCCGTGCCGGGGAGATCGACGAGCAGCGTCATGAGATCGTCGAGCGAGACGTCGGGGGCGAGCTCCCAGCGGGTCTCGACGGCGAGCCGCCGGCTCTCCGCGATCGGCACGACCGACTCGACGCAGCGTGCAAGTGGGCTCGAGACGATCCGCGTGATCTCGCGATCCGCGAGCGACCACACGAGTTGACGTGCGACGACGCGTCCTGCGTCGTCAAGCCGCCGGAACCGGTCGATGCCCGGTGACGACAACCTCCCGCCTGCGCTCGCATGTCTCAGAAGCAGCATCAGTTCCCTCTCGTGCTGGCTCTTCCCGGGCAGCGCAGGGATTCTCGGTGGTCCCGACGCGCCGGTCAAGGCTCCGAATCGTGACCATGTGGAGTACTACTCATCGACGCGCATTGATGCGCTGTAAGCGTGAGGATGCGATGACGGAGCAGGCGACATCCGGCCCGACGCACGGGCAGTACTCGGACGCCTCTCGAGGCTCGACCGGTACTTGCCACTGTGGATCGCACTTGCGATGACGGGTGGCCTCGGCCTCGGAACGCTGGTTCCGAACCTGAACGACGGGCTCGTGAGATTGCAGGTCGGCACCGTGTCGCTTCCGATAGCCGTCGGGCTCCGGCTGATGATGTATCCGGTGCTGGCCAAGGTTCGGTACGAGGACCTCGGCCACATGAGCGACGATGGGTGGGCAACGGCCGGTTCTTCGGCACCTCCCTTTTCCTCTCGTGGGTCGTCGGACCCGCCCTCATGTTCGCGCTCGCGTGGATCTTCCTCGCCAACCACCCGGCCTATCGCACCGGCGTCATCATCGTGGGGCTTGCGCGCTGCATCGCGATGGTGCTCGTGTGGAACGACATCGCCCTCGGCGACCGCGAGCGGGCGGCCATCCTCGTCGTCTTCAACGCGCTCTTCCAGGTGGCTGCCTACGCGCTCCTCGGCTACTTCTATCTGACCCTCCTGCCCGGCTGGCTGGGCTTCGACACGCAGGGCTTCGAGGTCGGGATCTGGGAGGTCGCCCGCACCGTGCTGGTCTTCCTGGGCATACCGCTGCTGGCCGGCTACCTGACGCGAACGATCGGGATCCGGCCTCGTGGGCGCACGTGGTACGAGCAGGAGCTCATCCCGCGCATCGCCCCGCTGACCCTGTACGGGCTGCTCCTCACGATCGTCCTGCTGTTCGCTATCCAGGGTGAGGAGATCACGTCGCAGCCACTCGACGTAGCGCTCATCGCCGTTCCGCTCCTCGTGTACTTCGCGTTGATGTGGGCCTCCGGCTTCGCCGCGGGGAGGCTCATGCGTTTCCCCTACCCACAGACCGCTGCACTCTCGTTCACTGTTGCCTCGAACGACTTCGAGCTCGCGATCGCGGTCGCCGTCGGGGTCTTCGGAGCCACCTCCGGCCAGGCGCTCGCGGGTGTCGTCGGACCTCTGATCGAGGTGCCCGTCCTCGTCGCGCTCGTCTACCTCGCGCTGTGGCTCCGCCGCCGCCTCAGCTGGCCCGTCGCGCGTTCGGCGCGCGAGGCGGAGCTCCCACGCAAGCCGGTCTTGCCGACTGACTGTCGCGGGCGGCGGTTCGCGGGCGAGGGCGCCGCCCGGCAGCTGCTCAGACAGCGATGGCGATCGGCTCCGTGAGCAGTGCGCCGATCCGCTCGAGCGATCCGGGCTTCAGTCGGTAATACGCGTAGGTTCCTCGCTTCTCGCGCGCCAGCAATCCGGCGTCGACGAGCTGCTTGAGGTGGTGACTGACGGTCGGCTGCCGGATCCCGAGGAGTGGCTGGAATTCGCACACGCAGATGGCCTCCCCGTCCGCGCGCACGAGGCAGTTGAGGATCTGCAGCCGGTGCCTGTCCGCGAGCGCCTTGAACAGCCGTTCGAGCTCGACGGCCTGGTTGGGCGACAGTGCCGGGCCGGAGAGCGGCGTGCAGCACTCGACGAGCGGAAGCTCCTTCATGGGGAGTACATGATATCGATCGCTATCGATGGAAAGCCGCGCTCGAACCCGGAAGCGGCCCGAAGGCCGCTTCCCGGGGACAGGTGTCGTCGGAGGGAAACTAGGTTCGATCGGCTGCCTTCACCGCGAGGATGAAGTTGGTACGTGCGCGCTCCAGCTGCTTCGGCGTCAGCCACACGAAGTCGGCTCGCTGGGCGATCGCCTTCTCGTTGTCGAAGATGTAGTCGATGAACGCCTGCACCTCCCGGCGCTTGAACGACGACCCCTTCACGTAGATGAAGAGGGGCCGCGAAAGCGGCAGGTACGAGTTGTTGTGCACGTTGGCGATGCTGGGCGTGACGCACTGACCCGTCTTCGGGTTCCGGACCTGGAGCGCCTTGAGCCGGTTCTTGTTCTCCTCGTAGTACGAGTAGCCGAAGTAGCCCATGCCACCGCGCTCGCCCGAAACGCCCTGAACGGTGACGTTGTCGTCCTCGGTCGCAAGGTAGTCGGAGCGACTCCGCTTCTCACGACCGTTGATTGCGAGCGTGAAGTAGTCGAACGTTCCCGAGTCGGTGCCGGCACCGAAGAGCTTCAACGGAACGTCCGGGAAGCCAGCCCGCACGTCCTTCCAGTTGTCGACCTTCGAGCCCTGGTCCCAGATCTTCTTCAGCTCGTCGACCGTCAGACATGTCGCCCACGTGTTCTGCGAATTGACGACGACGGTGAGCGCGTCATTCGCGACGGTGAACGCACGCCAAGACCCGACCTTGTTGTCCTTGCAGAGCTGCGCCTCACGGATACGCATGGGACGTGAGGCGTCCGAGAGATCGGTCTCACCCTTGCAGAAGCGCTCGAACCCTCCGCCCGTTCCAGAGATGCCGACGGTCACGCGCACTCCGGTCGCCCCGGCCCGCCGGAACAGCTCGGCGGCGGCCGTGGTGTACGGTCCGACCGTCGACGAGCCATCGGCCGTGATCGCGCCCTTCAGCTGCTTCAGGTTGTACGTCGGTCCCGCGGTCGCACCTGCGAAGGCGGTCGACGCGACGACGAGGCAGGCCGCCGCCCCGAAGCCCGCCGCGACGCCACGTCGCCCAAGTACGTTTCTCATTCCCTCTCCTCTGTCCGGATTGCCTACCGGGGCGATCGTCGCGAGTACTCCCCGGCAGATGGGCTGAGGAGGCGTAAACGAGTGGTCGCGGAGTGGTGAACGGCCTAGACCAACGGTCGCGGGTCGTGAGACGCATCCGTGAACTCGGTGAACTCACCGGTCACGAGGAACGCCGTCTGCTCTCCGATGTCGACGGCGTTGTCTCCAATCCGCTCGAAGCATCGTGCGACGGTGATCTGGCGCATTCCCCACTCGAGCGCCTCGGCGTCGTGCACGTACCCCAGAACCTCGTGGAAGACCTGCCGATTCGCCCGGTCCACGAGCTCGTCGAGCCCGTGGAGCCCGCGAGCCCGCTCGAGGTCCCGCGCAGCGAAGGCATTGAGCGAGACCTTGACCATCTCCTCGCAACGCTCGCCCATGTCGACGAGCCCCTCGACGACCGACTGCTTCGTGCCGAGGTGGCTGGACAGCTTCGTCAGCTTGGCGATGGTCACGCACTGGTCACCCATTCGCTCGACGTGGAGACCGGAGTGCAGAAGCGCGAGCACGAGCCGGAGGTCGCCTGCAACCGGGGTCTGCCTCGCCAGCACCAGCTCGATCTGCTTCTCGAGGTTGTGGTACCGGCTGTCGACCTCGTCGTCGAAGGCGATGACCTCGTCGCAGAGCTCGACGTCCTGTGTCTGCAGGGCGTCGATGACTCCGCGAATCGCCCGAAGCACGATCTCGCCGGTCTCCTGGAAGCCCGCCTCGAGGGCGTTGAGCTCCTCCTGGAACTCGACTCTCATCCGAACCGACCCGTCACGTAGTCCTCCGTCCGCTTGTCGGACGGGGCCGTGAAGATCTTCGTCGTCGCGTCGTACTCGACCAGGATGCCGCGTCGCCCGCTGCCGTCCTCGTCGACGACGACGCTGAAGAAGGCGGTCATGTCGGCCACGCGTGCGGCCTGTTGCATGTTGTGGGTGACGATGACGATCGTGTAGTCGCGCTTGAGGTCGTGCATGAGATCCTCGATGTGCGTCGTCGAGATCGGGTCGAGCGCCGACGCGGGCTCGTCCATGAGGATCACGTCGGGCTCGACCGCGAGGGCGCGCGCGATGCACAGACGCTGCTGCTGTCCGCCCGAAAGCCCCAGCGCACCGTCCTTGAGGCGGTCCTTCACCTCGTCCCACAGCGCTGCCTGGCGCAGCGCCTGCTCGACGCGGTCGTCCATGGAGCCCTTCATACCCAGGACGCGCGGACCGAAAGCAATGTTGTCGTAGATCGACTTGGGGAACGGGTTGGGCTTCTGGAAGACCATGCCGATGCGGCGACGGATCTCGACCGCGTCGACGTCACGGGCATAGAGGTCCTCCCCGCGGTAGAGCACCGTCCCGGACACCTTCGCCCCCGGAATGAGGTCGTTCATCCGGTTGAAACAGCGGATGAAGGTGCTCTTCCCGCACCCGGACGGGCCGATGAATGCCGTCACCGTGTTCTTGTGGACGTTCAGCTCCACGCCCTCGAGTGCGACGCTCCCGCTGTACGCCACCGAGAGGTTCGAAACCGAGAAGACCTTCTCGCGACTCTCGACGTCAGAGCGCTCGAGTGCCTGAGAGACCTCGGCGATTCGACTGCTGTCGATCCGCGGGGCTTCCATCTGCGTCATATCCTCACTCACCACTGCTTCCGATAGCGATTGCGAAGGAAGATCGCCACCGCGTTCATGCTGAGCACGATGACGAGCAGGATGATGGCGCCGGCAGCCGCGAGCGTCTGGAAGTCCACGTCGGGCTGCTTCGTCCAGTTGTAGATCTGCACGGGCAGCGCCGTGTACGGCCCGAGCAGGGTGGGGTCGAAGGCGACGTACGTGATGGCGCCGACCATGATCAGCGGCGCGGTCTCGCCGACCGCTCGCGACAGCGCGAGGATCGAGCCCGTCGCGATCCCCGGAATCGCGGCGGGAAGCACCTGGCGCCAGACGACCTGCCACTTCGTCGCGCCGAGCGCGAAGGCGCCTTGCCGAATCGAGTCGGGGACGGCGCGGATCGCCTCCCGCGACGCGACCACGACGGTCGGTAGGACGACGAGCGTGAGGATGAGGCCGCCGGCAAGAACGACGCGACCGATCCCGATGCCGCGGACGATGAACGCGAGCCCGAGGATCCCGTACACGATCGCCGGAACCGCCGCGAGGTTTTGGATGTTCACTTCGATCAGGCGGTTCCACCAGCGCTCGCGGTTCGCGTACTCCTCCAGATAGATGGCAGTGAGGACACCGATCGGCACGGAGAACAGCAGGACGAGAGAGCCGAGGTAAAGGGTCGCCAGGATCGCCGGGCGTGCGCCTGCTTCCTCGGGCACCGTCGAGGGCAGTCCGGTGAGCAGCTGACCGGTGAGGGCGGGCCAACCCGTGACGACGGTGTCGACCAGGAGAACTGCGAGTGTCCCGAACGCGACGACCATGCAGAAGAGCATGGCCGCGGTGAACAGACGGTTCCGCCACGCGCGGCGTGGACGGTCACCTCGTCTGCTCGCCGGCGTCGCTATCGACGTCACTCGTATACCTCGCGGTACTTGCGGACGAGACGGATCGAGATGAGGTTCATGATCAGGGTCATCACGAAGAGCGTGAGACCGACCGCGAAGATCGTCTTGTACTCGATCGAGCCCGTGGGTACGTCCCCGTTGCCGGTCGCGCCGATGAATGCCGTGATGGTCTCGATGGTCTCGCGCGGATCGAACGTGATCTGCGCCAGCTGACCCGCTGCGATGAGCACGATCATCGTCTCGCCGACAGCTCGCGAGAACGCGAGGACGAAAGCGGCAATGATTCCCGACACCGCCGCCGGCACGACGATTCGGGTCGAAACCTGCAACTTGTCGGCCCCGAGCGCGTACCCGCCGTCGCGAAGATCGCGCGGCACGGCGGCCATCGCGTCCTCCGAGAGAGTCGCCACGGTGGGGATGAGCATGATCCCGAGCACAAGGCTCGCGGACAGCGCGTTGAAGATCTCGACCTGCACCCCGAGCTGGTCGCGGAGAAACGGAGTGACGAACGTGAGCGCGAAGTACCCGAGGACGACCGTCGGAATGGCGGCGAGGATCTCGAGAATCGGCTTCAGAAAGGCAGTCGCGCGGGGGGCCGCGTACTCGCTGAGATAGATGGCGACCCCGATGCCGAGCGGAAAGGCAACGAGGGCCGACCAGAACGAGATCATCAACGTCCCGACGACCAGGGGGAGGACCCCGAACTGCGCATCCAGGAAGAGCGGCGCCCAGGTCGTGCCCGTGAAGAAGTCGACCGGGCTGACCTCCCCGAAGAAGTCGAGCGCCGGCAGCACCAGCGAGACCACGATGCCGATGGTCGTAAGCACCGAGATCGCAGCGGCGATGAAGAGCACGAGATGGACGACCTGCTCGCCCCACCGAATCTTCTTCCTGGGCAGAGTGGTCGCCGCCGGTCGCGCGACGGTCGCGTCGGTGGTCGTCATCTAGCCCGTCGCGTCGTCGAGTTTCTGGACCTGCTCGTCGATCTGCTCCTGGCTCAGCGGGACGTAGAGCGCCTCCTCCGCGATCTCCTGCTCGTTCTCCAGCGCGTAGCGGACGAACTCCTCGACGCTCTCGTTGTCCTGGAGCGAGCTGAGCTTGACGTACATGAACAGCGGACGCGAGAGCGGCGTGTACGTGCCGTCCTGCGCGCTCTCGGCACTCGGGGCGACGCAACCGCTGCCGCCGTCGACCTCGAGCGCCTCTAGCTTGTCCTGGTTCTCCTCGTAGTAGGAGAAGCCGAAGTAGCCCAGCGCACCTCTGTCGCCCGACACACCCTGGACGGTCACGTTGTCGTCTTCGGTTGGGGAGTAGTCCGTGCGGCTTGCGCCTTCGTCTCCATTGATGACTTCGGTGAAGTAGTCGAACGTGCCGGAGTCCGTCCCGGCGCCGTAGAGCTTCAGTGGAGCGTCGGGGTACGAGGGGTCGACCTGGTTCCAGTTCGTCACCTTCGAGCCCGGCTTCCAGATTGCGTTGAGCTGGTCCACCGTTAGGCACGTCGCCCAGTCGTTCTCGAGGTTGACGACGTTCGTCACTGCGTCGGTCGCAACCTGGAGTTCCACGTACTCGATGCCGTCGTCCTCGCACATCGCGACCTCGTCCTCGTCGATCTCCCGCGAAGCGTTCGAGATGTCCGTCTCACCCACGCAAAATCGCTCGAAGCCGCCTCCGGTCCCGGAGATTCCGACGGTGACGTCGCCGCCGCCGGCGGCCTTCCAGTCTTCTGCGGCCTTCGTCGTGAACGGACCGACGGTGCTCGACCCGTCCGCCGTGATCGTGCCGGAGCCGCCACCCCCGTCGTCACCACCGCAACCCGCGCTTACGACCAGAGCGACGGCGGCGGCGGCCAGACTCAGCGCTCCCGGCACCCTCATGCCACAAGTCTCCGTGGCGAACGTCGTGCCTCGGGATTCTCACTGGTGAAGATGTGGTGAGCATCCGGTGAAGCGGCGCTGGGAGTGAATCTCGGTGCCCCGGCGTCGGCTGCACTACGACTGATTCGTGTACCGGTGAGTGACTATCTTCTCGCCGCGGCCCATACCCGGACCAGGACCTCGTCCGAGTCGACTAGCCGCGGCCACCCGAGAGCCAGGTGAACTTCGTCCGAAACCAGCTCGCGTGACCGCGTTCGGGAGACCAGCCCGTGCGATCGAAGCCCTTTGGGAACTGCCGCCGTTGCACTCGAATCGCCCACACGCCGAGCGCGAGCAAGCCGACGAAGGCGACGAGACTGACAACAGCCGTGACCAGCCCGACGCTCGCGGCCGCCGACAGCGCGACGCTCGTCATCTCGGCTACAGGGTATGCGCGCGCCGAGCCGGTCGATTCGGCGACCACCACCTCGTTACCACGCGGTACGCACAGCCAGGCACCATGACCTCGTGAGCCGCCTCTTCGCGACAACCGGAACGTCCGTCGCCCGTCTCGAGGAGACGCAGGCCGGATGGACCGTCGAGCTCTCGCTCGTTGAGAGCGGAGCGCAGTGCCTCGCCCTCGATCCGGCGGATCCCGACACGGTCTACGTCGGGCTCGCCTCCGACGGGGTGCGCAAGACGACGGATGCCGGACGAACCTGGGTCGACTCCGGCCTCGCCGGAGATCAGATCTTCTCCATCGCGGTCAGCGCGGCCGACGGCGCCGTGTACGCAGGCACGGAGCCGAGCGCGGTCTATCGCAGCGACGACGGAGAAACGTGGACCGACCTCCAGGGTTTGCTCGAGCTTCCCTCGCGACCGACCTGGAGCTTCCCACCCCGGCCGTGGACCTCGCACGTGCGATGGATCGCGCCCAGTCCCCACGACGCCACCACGATTCTGGCCGGAATCGAGCTGGGCGGGCTGATGCGCTCCACGGACCGGGGTGAGACCTGGCAGGACCACCGGCCAGGCGCGCAGCGCGACGTCCACTCGCTCGCCTGGCATCCGCGAGCGCCGGGTCGCGCCTACGAGGCAGGCGGTGGCGGCGCCGCCTGGAGCGAGGACGGAGGCGACACGTGGAAGGCCGCCGACGAAGGAAGAGATCGCCACTACACGTGGTCGGTCGCAGTCGATCCGGACGACCCGGGCCTCTGGTTCGTCTCCGCAAGCGCGGGCCCGTTCGCCGCCCACGGTCGAGGCAATCCTCAGGCTGGCATCTACCGTCGACGCAACGGCGGCTGGGACACGCTCGCCGGGGGGCTCCCCGACCCGCTGCCGGCGATGCCGTACGCGCTGGTCGCTACGGACGATCGCCTCTATGCCGGCCTGGCGAACGGCGAGCTTTGGGAAAGCCGCGATCGCGGGGACACGTGGAGCCGCTGCAAGCTGGGCGGTGAGCTCACTCGACTGCTCGCGCTCGCTCCCGTGACCCAAGCGCCCTGACTAGGGTGCCGGGAGCTCGCAGCGCACCTCGAGGCCTCGCCCGCGTGCGCCGCGGGCCTCGACGGTGCCGCCGGCCTGGGTGACGACGTGCTTGACGATCGCCAGCCCGAGCCCGGTGCCGCGTGAAGCGCGCGCCTGGTCGGCGCGGTAGAAGCGCTCGAACAGTCGCGGCAGCTCGGCCTCCTCGATTCCGATCCCGTCGTCGCGCCCGGACAGCACGATCGAGCTGCCGACGCGCTCGACCGAGAGCGTGAACGTCGCGCCCGGGCCGGCGTAACGGATCGCGTTCTCCGCGAGGTTGCGCGCGATCACGCGAAGCATTCGCGGTCGTATGGCGAGCTCGACGTCGTCGTCGCACTCGACACGAAGCCCGACGCCCGCACGCGCGGCACGCTCCTGGAGCTCCTCCGCGGCCTCCTCGAGGACGGGCTTCACCGGGGTCGCGCCGCGCGCGACGACCCGCGCGCCGGACTCCAGTTCGGAGAGGAACAACACCTCGTCGATGAGCTCGGTGATCTGGTCGATCTCCCCTCGTGCCTGCTCCACGAGCGCGGGGACGTCCTCGCCCGGGAGCGACGTCGTCTCCAAGAGGGTGAGGAGACGAGCAAGCGGTGTGCGCAGCTCGTGCGACACCGCGGCGGTGAAGCCCGCCCGGAGCTCCTCGTACGCCGCGAGATCACCCTCGCGCGAGAGGTACACGAGTCGCTCCCTCCTGCCGTCCACCTCGTAGGGCACGACGAGCGGGATGACGCCGCGCTCACCGGTCAGCAGATCGGAGGGAAACTGCGCGCCCTCCTGCAGTCCATCGACGGACTGACGTGCACGGCGACTCGCGAGCAGGATGCGGTCGGCGTCGTCGAGGACGACGATCGCCTCACGGCTTTCCTCGACGAGCGCGCGCCCTCGGATTGCGTCGGCGTCGGTCACGTCACACGGTTCTAACAGAAGGTTTGCGGACCGCTTGCGCGGGCGGAGACGGGAACGACCGCCTGTACGGGGGTTCGGACTCCGATCAGGTACTCGGCGGAAACGGGAACGATCGCGCCGCGGGGAACAGGAGCGCCGACGCCTTCTCTGGCAACGACGGTCACGACTCTCGGCTGGGGTCCGAGCCATGTCTTCGGCGGGGGTGGAGACGACGAGCCGCAGCGGAGGCGGATTCCTAGGCCGGTTCGGTTCACCATCCGGTTACCGGACGGTCACCATGCAGCCGCCCCCGGGACGTGCGGGGGCGGCCACTATGGTGTTGCCGGATGGCGAAAGTCCTGATCATCGAAGACGACGACGTCATCGCCCGCGGGATGGCGAGGCACCTCGAGACGGCCGGCTTCGACGCCGTCGGGGTCGCAAACGGCGAGACGGGACTGGCACGCCTCCGCTACGAGCGACCCGACGTCTGCGTCCTCGACCTGATGCTCCCCGGTATCGACGGCTGGCGCGTGATCGAGCAGGCGCGCGACGAGGGAATCGGGACGCCGATCATCGTCGTTTCGGCGCGCGGAACCGAGCACGACCGCGTGCACGCCCTCGAGATCGGCGCGGACGACTACCTCGTGAAGCCGTTCTCGATGAAGGAGCTCGCGGCGCGCGTTCGGGCTGCGGCTCGCCGAGGTGTAAGCGAAGCCGAGCCGCGGCGCGGAGACGAGATCCGGATCGAAGAGCTGCGGCTCGATCCCGACAACGTCCAGGCCTACGTCGACGGGACGAGCGCCGAGCTGACGCCGACCGAGTTTCGGCTCATCTACACGCTCGCCCGTGAGCGGGGACGGGTGCTCACGCGCGACGAGCTGCTGCAACGCGTTTGGGGTCGTCGCGCGACGCACCGCGACCGGACCGTGGACGTCTTCGTGCGCAAGCTGCGGGAGAAAGTGGACCGGCGCGCGCCGCGCCACACCTTCATCCACACGCGCTACGGCGTGGGCTACAAGCTCGAAGCAGAGCCGAAGTAGCGCTCAGAGACCGCGCACGACGCCAGCGATCGCCCAAGTGAGTCCCTTCACTCGGGCGTAGCAGGCGTCGCTTCGGCGAGCCCCTCCTGCACGCGATCCTCGGGGTTCGGGAGCACGGTCGCGACGAGCCAGGCCGTCACGGCAGCGAGAACGGCTATCGGAGCGACTTCGGATGCCGACGGGCCCATGAGGAGCGACACGAGCAGCACAGCGGTGAAGGGAACTCTCAGGACGGCCGTCGTCCCCGCGGCGATCCCGGTTGCGACCGCCGGCGTCGTGTTCAGCCCGGGGAAGAGGTTGGCGGCGACCATCGCGGTGGCGACACCGAGGGCTATCGCCGGAAACACCGGCCCTCCCCGGAATCCTGCGCCGAGCGACAGCGCGTAAGCGAGGCCCTTGGTCACGACGAGCAGGACGAGTACCCACGCTGATCCTTCGGCAACGATAGCCGGCAGCTCGGTCTGACCCGAAAAGAGGACTAGGTCGACGGGCCGGTCGGCGGTCGCACGGAAGACGACTGCCAGTGCACCGACGGCAAGCCCGGCGACCGTCAAGCGCCCGACAGGACCAACGGTCGACTGCGCCGCGATTCCATGTGCCAGATGGCGCGTGGCGACGACGACCGCGGCGACGACGACAGCCATGAGCAGGCACCAGGCCAGGTCGGTGATGCGCACGCTTTCGTACGGCGGGAGCGAAGGGAGCGAGAGATTGGTCTGATGCAGCCCGTCCCAGTCCGCGACCCCCGTGAAGACGAGCGCTCCGCTCCCTGCGGCGACGAACCCCGGCAGGAGCGCGCGCCCAATCTGCTGCGCTGGGATTCTCCCGCCCGCAGCTGTCACCTCGAACAAGAGAAAGGCCGCGACCAACGGTCCCCCAAAGAGCGCGGCTATCGCCGCGAATGCACCCGACAGGACGAGAAGCTGTGCTCCTGTTCCCTCCAATCGAATCAGCCTGACCGAGAGAGCCCCGAGCCCTAGTCCGAGCGCGATCAAAGGAGCCTCGGGGCCGAGAACGAGTCCGAGGCCCAGAGTTGCGAGCGCGGCAGGAAGGATGCTTGCTAGTGCGATCGGGGGAATCGGATCTGCGCCGAGACCTTCCAGAGGAGAGTGTCCGCCGTGGCCCGGCAGCCGGACGGCGGCAGCCACCAGCACCCCCGCGAGTCCGGGTACGAGGACGACGTACCACCACGAAGGCTCGCTCCACCCCAGCTCGTCTGGGATCACATCCCAGACGATGTGGATCAGGTCATGGATCGCGGTCTGGAAGAGGACAGCCGCGAACGCGACGGGGAGGCCGAGGAGCGCCGCGAACACGAGCGTCCGGACGTATGCCACCGCCTCCGAGTCACGCATGGGCGGACCCTATGAGATCGCTCGCAACCCAGGAGCAGGTCGCGGCGGTCACTGACCGCCTGGAGGTTCACTCGCGCGAGGGAGCAGCGCCGCGTGGCCGACTCGAAAAACACTATAGTTCGTTACGTTAATGATTAGGGAGGTTACGCTTAGTCCCGAGTCGATCGCGGCCGACCTTCGGCCGGTGCTCCTCCGTCTTGCGCGCGAGCTGCGCAAGGAGACGGAGCAGCTTGGCATCACGGCGAGGCAGGCCACGCTCATGTGGCTCGTGAAGCGCAGCCCTGGTCTCTCGCTCGCCGAGCTCGCCGCCGACGAAGGAATCTCCCCGCCGGCGATGTCCGGCCACGTCGACCGCCTCGAACGCGCCGGACTCATCGAGCGAATCCGCTCGACCGACGACCGCAGACGCGTGGGCCTTCGTCTCACGGACGAGGGTGGTCGCCTGCTGCGGCGCGTGCGGGCACGCCGCACGACCTGGCTCACCGGCCGGCTCGGCGCCATGACTCCCACCGAGCTCGAGGCGATCGAGGCCGCTGTGCCGGCCCTCGCCCGACTCCTCGGAGAGGACGCGTGACGACGCTCGCCTTCGCGCTGCGCGCGAGGACGTTCCGCAGCCTCCGACGTCACCGCAACTACCGGATCTTCTTCACCGGCCAGGTCGTCTCGCTCGCCGGCACCTGGATGCAGAACGTGGCGCTGGCCTGGCTCGTGATCGAGCTCTCCGGGTCGCCGCTCGCAATCGGGGCGCTCGCGTTCTGGCGCTTCGTCCCGTTCACGGTCTTCGGTCTCGTCGCGGGGGTCGTCGCCGATCGCATCGAGTCGCGCAAGCTCGTGATGGCGACCCAGGCGGGTGCGATGGCGATCTCGATCGCCCTCGCCGTCGTCACGCTCACCGGAACCGCGACTCTGCCGATGGTGTACGTGCTCGCCGCACTGGGTGGGATCGCTCTGGCGTTCGACGCGCCGGGGCGTCAGTCACTCACGTTCCAAATGGTCGGCCCTCGCGAGCTGCCGAACGCAATTGCACTCAACTCGGGCCTCTTCAACGGCTCGCGCGTCGTCGGGCCGGCGATCGCGGGTCTCGTGATCGCCGCGGTCGGCACCGGCCTCTGCTTCGTGTTGAACGCGGTCAGCTTTCTGGCTGTGCTGACCGCGCTCGCGATCGTTCGCCAGGACGAGCTCCATCCCGTGGAGCGGGATCCCTCCGCTCGCGTGCTCGACGGCATCCGCCGCGCGTTCTCCCATGCCTGGGCTGATCCGCAGCTCCGTCTCATCCTCACCGTCGTCACGGTCGTTTCGACCGTGGGCTTCAACTTCCACGTGCTCGTACCGCTGCTCGCCGCGGACACCCTGCATGTCGGCCCCGAGGGCTTCGGGCTCCTCTCGGCTTCGTTCGGGCTCGGAGCGCTCGCCGGCGCGCTCGCGGCGGCCACGTTCCACGCAGCGAGCTGGCGCCTCTTCGCGGTCGGCACGGCTCTGTTCGGCGTGTTCGCGCTGCTCCTCGCGCCGGTGGAGAACGCCTACCTCGCCGGTGCCCTCCTCTTCGGGATCGGCGTCTCGTTCGCCCTCTTCACAGCCAACGCGAACGCGCTCGTCCAGCTCGCGGCACCGGATCACCTGCGCGGTCGACTGATCGCCGTCTACCTCTTCGCGTTCGTGGGAACTGCGCCGATCGGCGGCCTGTTCGCGGGCTGGCTCGCGGATCTCGGCGGCACGTCGCTCGCATTCGCGGTCGCCGGTGTCACGGCTCTCGGAGCGATCGCGATCGCAGACAGGCAGCGCTCGCGGTTCGACGAGATCGCTCTCTCACACGCCCGGTAGACGGGCGCTCCCGGACCTGCCCCGAGCGCCGCAGCGCAAGTAGGCGACGACGACCCCGACGAGCGCGAGACCGAGCATCATCGCGACCGTCGCGTTCGATCGCCGGCGTGACCCCGAAGCTGAGCTGGCCCCAGATGTAGATCGGCAGCGTCTCGCACGTCGGCCCGGTGACGAAGAATGACGAGGCGAGCCCCGGTGAGGCGCTGGGACGTCTCCGGTTCGTCGAGCGTCCGGATGTCCCACAGCGGCCGGCCGAGCTGCGACTCGGTGAACGCCATGGCCGAGAGCTGCCGTGTGTCCGGGTACTCGACCACCTCGTAGACGGTCGCTCCGAGCTTCTCCCCGCGCGGCAGGCGCGTGGACCTCCCGGCCGCCCACTCCTCGTCGCTCTCGAACTCCCACTCGTCGCTCCAGATGTTCGGCGTCGCACACAACGAACTGCCTCCCCAAGTCGTCATGATCGTCGCATGGACTTCTACCGCACGCCCGACGAGCGATTCGTGGACCTTCCCGGCTACTCGTTCGAGCCGCACTACGTCGATCAGGACGGATTGCGTATGCACTACGTCGACGAAGGCGCGGGCGATCCCGTCCTCCTGCTCCACGGCGAGCCCACGTGGGCGTTCCTCTACCGGAAACTGATCCCGCCCCTCGCCGAGGTTGCACGGATCGTCGCGCCCGATTACTTCGGCTTCGGCCGCTCGGACAAGCCGATGCGGATCGAGGACTACTCCTACGACTTCCACTACGGCTCGATCGAGCGCCTCGCAGACACGCTCGACCTGCGAGAGGCGACCGTCGTCGTCCACGACTGGGGTGGGCCCGTGGGGCTCAGACTCGCCGTCGAGCGTCCGGATCGGGTCGGCCGTCTCGTGGTCCTCAACACGGGAATCGGCGCCGGCCGCGCGCCGTCGGAGGAGTGGCTGCGCTTCCGCGCCTTCGTTCGGCGGGTCGGCGCGGAGTTGATCCCGGGTCAGCTCATCCGCATCTCGGCCGTCACCGAGCTCGTCGACGACGTGGTCGAGGCCTACAACGCGCCGGTCCCGACACCCGAGGCGAAGGCGGGCGTGCTCGCGTTTCCGGAGCTGGTCCCCACTGAGATCGACCACCCGAACGCGGCGAAGATGATGGAGATTCACGCCGCACTCGAGCACTGGGACAGGCCGACGCTCGTGCTCTTCTCCGACTCCGACCCGATCTTCTCGACGGTCGCGGCCGAGCAGATGGCGTCACACATCCCGGGCGCTGCGCCCGCAGAGATCGTCAGCGGGGCGGGTCACTTCCTACAGGAGGAGAAGGGCGAGGAGATCGGCGAGCGGGTAACCCGTTTTCTCACCGAGAGCTAAGCGACAGTCCACGTGTCGCCGGAGTGGAGGAGCGCAGCGAGGTCGCCCTCACCCCTCTGCTCTCGAGCCGACGCGAGCTGCTCGGCCATGAGGTCGTCGTAGACCTCGCGCTCGATGCTCCTGAACACGCCGAGTGGCACCGCGCCGTCCGTCTCGAACGTGATCCGCGAGAGGCCGAAGGCAAGGCTCGCCTGCGAATGCTCGGCGTCGTGCACGAGGAGCGAGTTCTCCCCGGCCTCCGCGACGTCGACGACGCGCAAGGACCCGTCCGGGTACTGCTGGATACCACGCTCGCCTTCGTGCCCGAAGCGAATTCGCTCGCCGTGTTGAAGGTAGATGCGGTTCCCCTTGTCCTCGCGCACGAAGTCGAACGCGCCGTCGTTGTAGATGTTGCAGTTCTGGAGGATCTCGACGAACGCAGACCCGCGGTGGCGCGCAGCCGCCCCGAGCACCTCCGTCAACCCCTTCTTGTCCGTGTCGATCGCGCGCGCGACGAACGAGGCCTCCGCACCGATCGCAACCGAGAGCGGGTTGAAGGGATGGTCGAGCGAGCCCATCGGCGTCGACTTCGTCACCTTTCCGAGCTCCGAGGTCGGCGAATACTGGCCTTTCGTGAGTCCGTAGATCCGGTTGTTGAAGAGGAGGATCTTCAGGTTCACGTTCCGGCGGAGCGAATGGATCAAGTGATTCCCGCCGATCGAGAGCGCGTCGCCGTCGCCCGTCACGACCCACACCGAGAGATCAGGCCGCGTAGCGGCGAGACCGGTCGCGATTGCAGGCGCGCGGCCGTGGATCGAGTGCATGCCGTACGTCTGCATGTAGTACGGGAACCGAGCCGCACACCCGATCCCAGAGACGAAGACGATCTTCTCCCGCGAGAGCCCGAGCTCGGGCATGAAGCCCTGGATGACGTTGAGGATCGCGTAGTCCCCGCAGCCCGGGCACCAACGGACCTCCTGGTCGGACTTGAAGTCCTTCGCGGTGAGCTGCACGAGGTTGCCGTTTCCGCCGCCCGTCATCACCTGGACGCCTCCGGCTCCGGCCCGGCGGAGCCGGGCTTCGCCGGAGCCTGACGCCGCTCGCGGCAGGATGCGGCGCGCTCGGCGCCTGTCCGTACGTCGAGTACTGTTCTGCGCGCCTCGCGCTCGCCTCCCTTGCGAGCCACGTCCCAGGTGCGCCGGAAACTCATTCGTCCACCAACGCCGTGATCGCATCCGCGAGCTCCGCCGCCCGGAAGGGCCGCCCGCGCACCTCGTTGAAGCCTGCGGCGTCGACGAGGAACTGGGCGCGAAGGAGCATCCGGAGCTGTCCCAGGTTCATCTCCGGGATGAGCACCTTCTCGTACCCGCGGACGACCTCGCCCGTGTTGCGCGGGAAGGGATTGAGGTACCTGAGGTGCGCCGTCGCGACCTCGCGCCCGGTCGCGCGCACGCGCCGAGCGGCCGCGCCGATGGCGCCGTAGGTCGAGCCCCAGCCGAGGACGAGCGTGTCCGCTCCGTCGGGATCGTCGACCTCGAGCTCGGGAACGTCGGCGGCGATCCCCGCGACCTTGGCAGCCCGTAGCCGAACCATCAGGTCGTGGTTTTCGGGGTCGTACGAGACGTTGCCGGTCTCGTCTTCCTTCTCGAGCCCGCCGATCCGGTGCTCGAGCCCCGTCGTTCCCGGGATCGCCCACGGTCTGGCGAGCGTCGCGGTATCGCGCTTGTACGGGAGAAAGCGCTCGCCGTCGTTCGGGCGGCTCGCAAAGGCGGGGTCGATCTGCGGCAGGTCGGATACATCAGGGATCAGCCACGGCTCCGAGCCGTTGGCGAGGTACGCGTCCGACAGCAGGAAGACCGGCGTCCGGTACGTGATCGCGATCCTGGCCGCCTCGATCGCCGCCTGGAAGCATCCCGCGGGAGTCGAGGCCGCGATCACGGGGACCGGTGACTCGGAGTTCCTACCGAACAGCACCATCAGGAGATCCGCCTGCTCGGGCTTCGTCGGCATCCCTGTCGCGGGGCCTGCGCGCTGCACGTCGACGATGACGAGCGGCAGCTCGAGCGTCACCGCAAGGCCGACGGTCTCCGACTTGAGGACGATTCCCGGCCCGGCCGACGTCGTCACGCCGAGCGACCCGCCGAACGCTGCGCCGAGGGCGGCACCAGAGGCGGCGATCTCGTCCTCGGCCTGGAACGTACGGACGCCGAACTCTTTCAGCGCTGCCAGCTCCTCGAGGATCCCCGACGCGGGCGTGATCGGGTACGCGCCGAGGAAGAGAGGAAGACCCGACAGCTTGCTGGCCGCGACGAGACCGTACGAGAGCGCAGTGTTGCCGGAGATCTGGCGATAGGTGCCGGGAGCGATCTTCGCCGGTGGGACCTCGTAGGAGACCGCAAAGTCCTCGGATGTCTCGCCGTAGTTCCAGCCGGCCTTGAACGCCTTCGTGTTCGCCTCGACGATCTCGGGGCGCTTCGCGAACTTCCGGTCGATGAAGCCGAGCGTCCCCTCGATCGGACGGTGGTACAGCCACGACATGAGCCCGAGCGCGAAGAAGTTCTTCGAACGCTCAGCCTCCCGCGAGGTCACGCCGTCGATGCCCTTCAGCGCCTCGACGGTCATCGACGAGAGCGCCACCGCGTGGACGTGGAAGTCGCCGAGCGAGCCGTCCTCGAGCGGATTCGAGTCGTACCCCGCCTTCTGCAGGTTGCGCTCGTTGAAGGCGTCTGTATTGGCGATGATCGTGCCGCCCTTCGCGAGGTCGGCGACGTTGACCTTGAGCGCCGCCGGGTTCATTGCGACGAGGACGCTCGGCTGGTCGCCCGGCGTCAGGATGTCGTGGTCGGCGAAGTGGACCTGGAAGCCGGACACGCCCGGCAGCGAGCCCGCCGGCGCGCGAATCTCCGCGGGGAAGTCGGGCAGCGTCGCGAGGTCGTTGCCGAAGACGGCGGTCTCGCTCGTGAAGCGATCGCCGGTGAGTTGCATTCCGTCACCCGAGTCGCCCGCAAACCGGATGACGACCCGTTCGAGGTGCTCGACGGGCTTGGATGTGCTCACGGTCGAGGTATAGCTGACGCGGCGGAGCAGCGGCGACTCGAGAGCGGCGTCAGCTCAGCCGGTACACGATGCGGCCGCGGGTCAGGTCGTACGCGGAGAGCTCGATACGGACGCGATCGCCCGGGAAGACCCGGATGCGATAGCGCTTCATCTTGCCCCCCATGTATCCCAGCGCCTCGTGCCCGTTGTCCAGCCGAACGCGAAACATCCGGCTACGCAGGGCCTCGATGACCTCACCCTCGACTTCGAGCTTCTCTTCCTTCTGCTTCATGGGGGGCTCCTTGTCTCGGTGAGGGACGCCGGGGCCGCCCGGGGGGCCACGGCTCCAAATGCGGGTACTACGCGACAGCTACGACGTTCGTCGCCTCGGGTCCCTTCTGACCCTCGCGCGGCTCGAACTCGACGCGGGCACCCTCGGGGAGGCTCTTGAAGCCCTCGCCGGCGATGTTGCTGAAGTGCACGAAGAGATCCTTCGAGCCCTCGTCGGGGGTGATAAAGCCGTACCCCTTGCTGTCGTTGAACCACTTCACGGTCCCAGTCGCCATATAAGAAACACCTCCCTCACCAACTCACGAACGGGTAAGGAAAGCGCACGCGCGAACCGGACTCGCTCTGGTTTAACTCAAGAACCGTAGCAGGAGACTATTCGGCCTCGGCCAGGAGCGCCTGCACGTCGAGCGGGCGCGTGAACATCCCGATCGTCCCGTCCGGATTGCGCGGCCACTCCTCGGTTGGCCGGTCGCGATAGAGCTCGAGGCCGTTCCCGTCGGGATCGCGGAGGTACAGCGCCTCGCTGACGCCGTGATCCGAGGCGCCGTCGAGCGGGATCCCCGCCTCGACGAGCCGGCGCAGCGCGTCCGCCAGAGTCTTGCGATCGGGATAGCGAATCGCCGCGTGGTAGAGCCCCGTGTGGCCGGGCGGCGGAGGCGTGCCTCCACGAGACTCCCATGTGTTGAGACCGATGTGGTGGTGGTAGCCACCCGCAGAGATGAACACCGCCTGGTCGCCGTACCGCGCCTGCTCCTCGAAGCCGAGCACGTCGCGCCAAAAACGGAGCGAACGATCGATGTCAGCGACCTTGAGGTGTACGTGGCCGATGTCCACGCGAGGATCGATGCGGGCCGTGGCCATCGACGCAGCGTACCGGGGTGAGACGGGTCTCAAGTGGGGGCTCGCCGGCCGGACGAAAGACCTGGTCCTAGAAGGTGATGAGCTGGTCCACCAGGGCGTCAAGTCAGTGAACTCGTCGACGTCGCGTGGCGGCGCAGTCGACCAGATCATCCCCGCGGATGCCGCGGGCGTCCATGCAACGTCGCAGAACCCCGATCTGAGCGCCGTGATAGATCGCCGCACCGAGCATGCCCGAGGGCCCAGTAGGCGTTGGGACGAAGACCGGCCCGCGGGCGGAAGGTGACGCCTTAGCCCGCGGTCGGCTCTTCCCTGCGGATGTCGGCTACCTGCGCCCTGGTCAGACGCACGAGATCCACTGTCTTCAGCCGCAGTGATCTATCGTGCGAGCCTGCCTCGAGCACGACCGATTCGCGTCCGGCGAGTCGCTCGTCCACGATGACCTGATCCTCACGGCCACCGAAAGGCGGCACGGCGCCGAGCTCGAAGTCCGGGTAGGAGCTCGCGAGGTCATCCTCGGTCGCCAGGTGCACCTTCTTTCCGCCAACGCCGAGCACGGCGGCGACCTTGTGGAGGTCGATCCTGTCCGAGGCCGCGAGCACGGCCCGCACGTTGCCGCGCGACGAGACCAGAACAAGCGTCTTCGCCACCTCCTCGGGCCCGACTCCGAGCGCGGCGGCCTCGTCCGCCGCCCGCTCCGTGCGCGCGTGCTCGAGCAGGTCAAAGTCGACCCCGGCCTGCTCGAGGAAACTCTTCACGTCTGCCATCGCTCCCTCCTTTCGCTCCAGATCATCGCTGTTTGTCCAGCGCGCGCGCCTCGCGAGCTCGCCGGCGCGCTTTCCGCGGTGGCTCGGGCGCACGCGGGCGGCAGACGGAAACGACAACCGGCAGACGGTGTGGGACCCGTCAGCCAAGCCGCGTACACAGCTAGCGGGCGGGCGCCCGGCGACGTCCCACCGCCAATAGCCGACGGGCTCGTCGTCGAGCAGGAGCGGACCGCGAGCGCCGCGGTCGTCGGCCGGCCGCTCGCTCTCGGCGAGGAGCGAGAGGTGCGTAACGCTGACGGTCGGGAGCTCGAGCATCGCCCCGAGCTGAAGGGCGAGGCAGGCGCGGCGCGGATGGGCGCGGCCAGTCGCGTCGACGAGGAGCACATCCGGCAGCTCTGGCAGCGCGCGAACTGCGGCTTCCAGGAGAGCCCCTCGCGGAGGGCGTAGGCGCGGCTCGTACGGCGCGCCGGCTGTTCCGGGATGTGCGTGTCTCGGCCGAAGCAGGCAGCTGCCCACGCCGGGGTCGCCGTCTAGGACGAGGCCGCTCTACCGCGGGCGAAGCAGACGAAGACAGCGCCGATCTGCGCATCCGGCCCGTATTGCCACGGCGTCGATGCGAGCAGAGCGAGCCGCGCTTGTTGCTTGATCGGCTCCTCGCACATGCGCGGCCAGGCGAGCACGGTCACATACTGGTCACCGCAAACGCGCCGATGGAGCGGCGCGGTCTCGATGAGCCGGACTGTCGGAGGCCCACGTGAGTAATCCTTCGCTTGCCAAATGACCACTACGGACGAGGCAGTGCTCGAGTTCATCGGCCGCGACGGTCAAGCGCCGGAAGCTGTCGCGCGGCGCTTCCCCGGCTTCGACATGATGCGGCTCGTCAGAGCGCACCTCGTCGACATCGCGCTGAACGAGCCCGCCGAGACGGTCGCTCACGGCCATGAGATCTCTCTAGGCGAGATGCGGTATGTGCTGACCTCCCGTGGAGCAGACGCGATCGGGATAGCGAGGACGCGAGCCGAAGGGCAGCCCTGAGGTTTCCCCGTTCTGGGATCAGCCGCCCGATGTTTCGCCAGAAGAGCGCTTCCGTGAAACGCTGTCGCCCGTGGGACCCGACGCGAACCCGATGCCCGCGCCGAGCGTGGAGGACGTGCGACGGGTCGCCGCGATCGCGAACCCGGTCATTCGCAACCTCGAGATCACTCACTGCTATTCACGGCTCGCCGCCGCGTTCGCGGCACGAAACGGCGAGGGCGCGAACTGGTGCACGTACGCCACGTGGGCGTCGCGACAGGCAGGCCGGACTATCCGTGGCGAGGACCTGATCGAGCAATTCGAGAGCAAGCTCGGTGAAGGCCGCTGGCTGCTGCATCCAGTCGCGACTCTGTGGCGGCGACTACTACGCCGCGGCCTGTTCGAGCGCGAAACGCGAATCGGGCGCTTGACGGCCGAGCTCCACACGCCCTTCGACGCCTTCGAGCGTGCCAGCGACTCCGTTGCACGCGGGAACCTGAAGGTGTTCGAGGAGATCGGGATGGAGTTTGCGCGCTACCTCCACGAGTGTCCGCCCGAAGCGCCGGTCGAGTCTCCTCAGTTCCGGCGATTCGTCGGGCGACTACGGCCCGGCGACCCGCCCGATGGGCAACGCTACCTGCGCCAGGCGTTCGCACACTACGTGCGCCGGCGACTCGAGCGTGACCCGAAGGTGCGCGCGGAGCTTGCCGTCCTCGCCAATCTCGAGATCGGACTCCACGAGCAGATGCGTCTGCAGCCGGAGATTCGCGAGGCTCTCGATGCCGCGCACACCACACAGGAAGATCTGGGGGAGCGTGCACTCGAGGCTCTGTTCCCTGGGGCGGCTCGCTGGTGGTCGGTCGCTCGGCGTCCAGCCGTCATGGTCGCCGACGTCGTCGCGGCAGGAACACAGCGGACTGCGAGCAGGCTCGCACGCGAGGTCATCACCGAGTCGTTCATGGTCCTTTGCCTGCCCGGGCGGGTGCTTGCCCTTGGGATGCACCTCGCTGACGCGTACCCAGCGCTGCTCCGCGAGCCCGCGGACGCGGAGCTGGCTGAGCTGTTGGCACGGTTTGAACCGGTCCCGCCAGCGCCCGACGACTGCGGTGCGCGCGACTGGTCCGACTTGCCCCAGCGGATGCACTACATCGTGCACCTGTTTTGCGCGTTCCACCTGCACGGGGAGCTCTCCCGCCAGCCCTTCACCCACGAACAGGTGACGCGCTTCGAACGCGGAGTTGTGCCTGACGGAGAACTCTGAGGCAGACAGGCTGCCTCGTTCTCGTCGCTGCAGAATTCCGAACTCGACAGTCCAGCGACCCACCCAGGTGAGGCTCAGTGAGCGTCGGGCTTCGCATCGCGCTCGCACGGGAGGTCGAGTGTTCAGCAGCCTGTACGCTGGCGCGAACTCGAGGAACCAGCAGCTGCAGGCTGCGAGCTCTACCCGAGGAGGCGACATGCCAATCTCGATCGAGGAACGGGCGTTTCCCAGGTTCTTCGAGTCGCGGCACTTCATCGCGACATCGCTCGCAGATGACAGACACAGCATCGTCCGCAGTGGAGTCCTGCTGCTGCCGAACGAATCCCGCCAGGAAGCCGAAGCCGCGGGTCGTCCATGGGACCCGGTCGGTTTCAGGGGCACGTCCACGCAAGCGTGGCGGCGTGATCAGGTGCTGGCCGATCTCGACCTCATACCGTCGATCAACAGGCTTCGGCCGCTTGCTCCGGGACCGAACTCGTACTGGGCCTTTCGGATGGACCAGTGGGCGCCCATCGTGTCGCTCAACTCGGTCCACGACGCAGGGGTCTCCAACTACGCCGGCTATGCAGTCGAGACGTTCGCCGTTCGACAACCCGCCCCAGACACCCACGTCACCCTGGATATGCTCATCGCCGTGAGAGACGTAGACGCCTGGCTCTACCGCATCGCGTTCTACGTCAGCCTCACCGGCCGCTTGGTGGAGCGAGAGGTGTAGGCGCCCATTCGCGCGATTTCGGGTCTCGCGACCGCGCCTGAGAAGGGACGCTCCCTCGTGACGTATAGAGCTCGCTCAAGCGCGGCAGCCGCGAAGAGCGGCGTTGTACCGGTCGGCGAGACGGTTGAATACGCGAATCTGGCGGTTGTACCTGGTCAGCGCGACTTCGTATGCGCTCTCGAGCGCTCGATATCGCTCATAGGCTGAGGGCGACAGCTCTGTCTGCGGGTGCTGGCGAAGGAACACTCTGTAGTCGCGCCGCCGATTCAGAAACCGCTGCTTCAGCGACGGAAGCCGGCGTGCTGCCGCGACGGCCACTTTCTTCTTTGCAGCGATGCGGTTGGTAACGCTGCATGCCAAACTGATACGAACGCTTTCGCCTGTGAATAGCTTGAACGTGACGGTGTTCCGCCGCTCATTCTCGGACCTCGAATCAGTCGTCCCTTCGGCGCTTCCCGTTTCCTGTGCCGCCGTCGGTAGCTCGATCGACTCGTCGTCGCTTTCCCCGCAGCCCGCTGCCAAGCAGAGGGTCGCCATCACGAGAACGAGGACTGGAAGTCTCATCCGTGTGCTCCACCCGCCGCCACCCGTGTCATCGTCGCGCGACGAATGTGCAGCGAGGGGCCAGCTCGTATCGGAGTGACCCGAGTTGTCCGAGCATCGCGGTGTGTCTTCGTCGTTCACTTCGCGGTAATCCCATTGCGTCGCTTGCCGGATCGCCGCAGCGCCACGATCAGCCTCTCGGGAGGTAGGAGCGGATTGGGTTATCCGCCGACTCGACGCGGATCCGAGCTCACCGACCGCGCTCGCGACCTCACAAGTGCCGATCCGATCAACATGATCCCACCGTGGGTCGCGCCTGTCTATGCAATATCTGTCACAACCTCTCCGCGAGGGCGGTCGGCCGACAGCGGGGCGAGCGAGACCGCGACCGATCTCCAGGACGGGCCGCGTCGGCTGTGGGGCGGCGTTTCGAGGAGACGTGCCCGATGTCGACCCGCGGATCGATCGAGCGGCCACTCACGCCGTCGGGGCACTCAAGGCCTAGACCTCGTCGGCGTGCGGTGCCGTGCCTACATCGCCTGGTTGATCAGGTTGAGGATGTTCCCGTCAGGATCCTTGAACCACACGGCTTTGAGGTCCCCCGCAATGTGCACATCGCCCTCGCGCGTGGTCTCCGGCAGATCGTCGTAGTGCTCGAACGCGACGCCTTTCGAGCTCAGATCCTCGACGACCATGTCGAAGTCGTCACCGACTGCCCACGATGCTGCGGTGGCCTGGTTCGTGCCGGCGAACTCGGACGGATAGACCAGCACGACCGAGCTCCCGCTCCTGTACAGCACTCCTCCCGGCGGCTCGTCGATCGGCGTGAGACCGAGCGTGTTCTCGTAGAAGTCACGGGCCCGTGGCAGATCGCGTACCGCGAGGGTGGCGGCGGCGTCCTTGTTCCCCAACATGGCGGCTCCTTCCCTCGTTGGACCCAAGGAGCATATGTGCGTTGACCCGGAACGCCGAGCCCGCGACCGGTGTATCAAGTGCGTCACTACGAGGAAAGGGACTGCCATGCGCACCTACCTCCTGGTTGCTGCTGTCGTCGTACTCGTTCTCCCGGCGCTTGCTGCCGCGAAGGGCCCGGCGAGTGCGTCGCTCTCGGGACCCGGCCTCGACGGACCGCTGACCTTCGACGGCGACGGCGAGGTGCCCGGCACGGCTCTGGGGACGCTGGCCAACGCGAGCGGCTTCTTCCCGCAGATGTTCGGTCAGACTCCGGACCCGACGCTCAGATCGCGACCGACGAAGTCGCTCGGGCTGCGGTACAGGGTCGTGTACATCGTGCCCGGGCCGAACAACATCCAGAGCCGCGTCGTGCAGTTCGTGTATCCGTACGCGAAGCCCGTCGCGGTCACGTACATGAAGCCCGGACAGCCGTTCTGGGAGATAGAGAGGACGCACGGCGGCTGGTACCGCTCACGCGCCGCACTGAAGCGGATGCTGATTCGCGCCGGTCTGCCGGCGAGCGCCTCGTCGTAGCCGGTGCCCGAGCACGCTCGACGATCCGTTCTCCCCGTTTGCACAGGGCTGGCCCTGCTCCTCGCCCTCGCGGGAGCCGCCAGCCCGTCGTCGTCGAGCTCGGAGATCCGCGTGCCGGAGGACGTCCCGACGCTTCAACGCGCGATCGAGCGGGCGCGGCCGGGTGACTCGATCGTGCTCGCAGCGGGCACGTATGCAGGCGGGATCGTCGTCCCGCCGGAGAAGCACGACATCACGATCAGGGGCGTCGACCGCAACGAGGTCGTCCTCGACGGCGCGGACCGGAGGAAGAATGGGATCGTCGTGCACGCGGACGGCGTCTCGATTCTCAACCTGTCGGCCCACAACTTCCGTCAGAACGCCCTCTACTGGGAGGGCGCCGACCGCTTCCGCGCGTCCTACGTCACGGTCTGGAACGTCGGGGAGTACGGGATCTACATCGAGGACGGAGCGCACGGCGTCGTCGAGAACGCGTACGTCTCGGGCGCTGCCCGCGCCGCCTACTACGTCGGGGAGTGCAAGCCGTGCGACGCCTCGGTCACCCGCGTCGTTGCCCGTCTGTCCGCGATCGGGTACTCGGGGACGAACGCCACCGGTGTGGTCATCCGCGACTCCGTATTCGAGCGCAACGGTGCGGGCCTCGTCCCGAACACGTACGCCAACGAGGCGCTTCCACCACAGGCGCGGGCGACGATCGTCCGCAACACGGTCACCGACAGCGGCCGGGCGCGGGTTCCGATCAAGACGGCTCTCGCCGGCTTCATCGGAATCGGCATCGCGATCGCAGGGGGCAACGAAAACGCGATCAGCCGCAACCGCGTAGCGGGGAGTCAGCGCTACGGCATCGCCGTGTTTCCGACCGCGCGGTTCGTCGTCTTCGACCCGGGCGCTCCCGAGCCCGGACCGCCGTGGCGGCCGCGGCGCAACCGCGTCTCGCGGAACGTCGTCACCGGAAGCGGGCTCGCCGATCTCGCGTTGGCGCAAGGCTCAGGAGCTCGGAACTGCTTCACGGCGAACGGGGCCCGCACCTCGCTGCCTCCCGGACTCCAGACTCCCGCGTGCACGGGCGCGTCGCCCGAGGGCGACCGCTCGGTCGCGGCGGCGCTCACGCGCCCTGTGCGAGTCATGGTCGAGCAGACCGTGCGTCGCCGTCGGCCTCCGAGCTACACATCGATGCCGGCGCCACCCGCCCAGCCGAGCATGCCCGGCTAAGCAGGCTGTGCAGGGCGCTCTCGCGGCAGGCCGAGAGCGAGACCGGCAGCCAGCCACACCGTGAACGCGAGCCAGTGAATGCCGATGACGTCGGTCTGAACCGCGATCACGAGCACGGTCGCGAACGCCGCCGCAAGCCATGCCTCACGACGCCACAGGCCGATCAGGACCGCGAGGTTCCAGAGCACGAACGCGACCAGGCCGGCCAGGCCCGCGTCCACGCCGAGCTCGGTATACGTCGACTCGCCGGCCCGGATCTCCACCCCGGTGCGCTTCGCGACCACACCCGCGTTGCCAAGCCCGTAGCCCTGGGGATGCTCGATGACGACGCGGGCACCGTCTCGCAGGTTCCGCCAGTGGCTCTCCGTCGACGCGTCGTCGGTCGGATCGCCGCTCGTCGGCCCCTCGTCGCTCGCATTCGCGCGCAGCCACGCGAGCTCCTCGGACGTATAGCTCGTCGACGGACCGATCGACGGGTAGATCGCGATGAAGAGAGCGCCGAATACGATCGAGCCGGCCGCGAGCACCGCGGGTGCGACCCGGCGCTGCGCGACCGCCAGGACGACGAGACCGAAGGTGAGCGCCGCGAGAGCCGCTCGCGTGTGCGAGTACAGCAGCGCGACATAGAGAAGGGCAGCGAGAAGGGCCCACCACCATCGGAGAGGACGACTCGCAACGTAGATGAGCGCCACCACGAGGACGTACGCGCTCGCGAGCGGTGACAGGAACGTCGAGACGAGCCGCCGAATCGGGTTGTCCTCGTCCCCGGTGTTGTAGACCCAGTTCTCCGGCAGGCCCGAGAGCCCCTCGTAGTCGAGCCCGAGCTGATCGCGAAACCAGCCGGGAACGCCGGAGTCGCGCCATGCCTGCAGGGAGATGAACGCGAGGTCGACGACGCCTACCACAGCGACGACGACTGCCGACAGCACGACGAGCCCGCCGAGACGGCCGCGCTCCTCCCAGGCGATCGCGACGAGCCTGCCGAGGGCGTACGCGGCAACGGGGAAGAGATGGTGCCGCAGAGCGAGGAGCTCGCCGCGTGCGGTCGCGTGACCGCCGAGCACGTCCTGCGGGATGAGCCAGTACACGAGGATCACGATCGCGTAGCTCACGCCGAGCACGTCGGCCGCCTTGACGGCAGGAAGGTGCCGCACCCGCCAGGCAACCACGGCGAGAGCGGCGAGCAGCAGCGCTTCCTTCCAGGCCGCGACCGCGTCGAGGGCGTTCCCGCGAACTCCGAGGTCCCAGAGCTGGGCCATCGCGACGTTGTGCAGCGCGAGCCCGACGACGAGGGCTCCGATTGCGATGCCGATGGCGCGCCGGGCGCTAATCGACGATCGCCACCAGCGTCATCCCGAGGGAAACGATGCGGACGCGCCCCGGAAAGAGCGACTCGAGGCCGCGACGTGAGAGAAGGTGGATCTCGGTCGCGAAGCCCTTCCCGATCGCCTGGTAAACGCCGTGGGCCACCGCTTCCGGGAGCCAGTGGACGAGCGGAAGCCGCGTGTGCAGCTCGATCGGGAAGCGACGGTTCGGGGTGGTGATGAACACGCGACGGCCGACGCGGATCGCTTCCGAGACGAGCTTCCGCTGCCGCGCTCGCCCACCGACGTGCTCGATCACGGCATTCGAGAAGACGACGTCGAACTCACCGTCTGCGAACGGGAGGTCACACGCGTCTCCCTGCACGTACCGAATGGCCGGATACCGTTCGCGGAACGACCTCCCGTCGTGCAGCCCGAGCGCCGTGATGCGCTCCGGCCACGGATAGCGCTCCTCGAAGAAGTTCAGCGTTCCACAGCCCTCGCCCTCTCCGAAACCGCGCTCGTCCGCCCCCACGTCGAGCACCGAGGTCTCCGGCGTGGGCTGAAGCTCGTCGAGGAACAGCCGGAGCTTCCGCTCGCGCGAGCGGAGGGAGATCGCGTCGACGACCCGCATCGGGCGTAAGTATCGGGTCCGCAGGGGCCAGTAGGCTGCGGCGATGGTCGAAGCGGTTCTCCGAGCGACAGGCCCGTACTCGCTTCGACTGACGACCGGCAGAGCGGCCTGGACGGCTCGGTTGACGGGGGAGCGATGGGGGGCGGCACAGCAGCTCCCCGACGGGCGACTCGTCGTTCGAGCCTCGTGCGAAGCCGCGTTCGAGGAGACCCGCTTCCTGCTCGCCCTCGACGGGGACACGAGCGAGTTCCACCGCCGGTATGCTCGCGATTCGCTCCTCGGGCCGACCGTCCGGCGCCTCCGCGGGATGCGGACGCGACGCAAGGCGACGGTCACGCATGCGGTCATCCGCGCGGTGTGCGGCCAGCTCATCCAGGCGAGCCGCGCGCTCGAGATCGAGAGCTCGATCGTCCGCGCCTGCGCCAGCGACCCGCCGACACGCGCTGCCCTCGCCCACCTCTCCCCGGCACGACTGACGGCCTGCGGGCTGGCGACGAGTCGTGCCGGGACGCTGACGAGACTCGCGCGCTCCCTCGACCTCGACGGGTTGCGCACGGAACCGAACGCGCTGGCCAGGATCGGTCGGGAGCGTGGGGTCGGGCCTTGGACGCTCGGCGTCGTCGCCCTCCAGGGCCTCGGCCGCTACGACGTCGGTCTCGTCGACGACCTCGGGCTCGTGAAGCTGCTCGCCTCGCTGCGGCGACGCTGGCCCGAGCCGGGCGAGACCGCGGACCTGCTCGCACCGTACGAGGAGTGGCAAGGCCTCGCGAGCATCTTCCTGCTGCAGGGGTTCAAGCGCGGTCTCGTGCCGGGAGCGAACATGGATCGCGCGAGGCTCGTGCGGTCGCTCACACCGCGGGCGGCGTAACCGACCTTGTGACACTGTGTCACTTGGGCGTGTGCGGCGGCCCTACACTCTCAAGATGGTCGACTCGCACAAGATCGCGATCCTGGGTGCCGGACGCATCGGCGAGTCCCTGATCTCCGGGCTCATCTCGTCGGGCTGGCGCGAGCCTTCGGACGTGGCCGCAACGGCTCGCCGGGCCGAGCGCGTCGCAGAGCTCCGCGAACGGTACGGCGTCGACGCGACCCTCTCGAACCGCGATGCCGCGGCTGGGGCGGGACTCGTCGTCATCGCGGTGAAGCCGCAGGACATCGAAGGCTTGCTCGGCGAGATCGGCACGCTCATCCTCCCCGAGCAAACCGTGC
Organism: Gaiellaceae bacterium; assembly: GCA_048594925.1. Lineage (GTDB taxonomy): Bacteria > Actinomycetota > Thermoleophilia > Gaiellales > Gaiellaceae > GMQP-bins7. The sequence goes on along the minus strand of JBMDXR010000066.1, from coordinate 87,432 downwards.
TCTCGGTTGCGGCCGCGATCACGACCGCGCGCATCGAGAGCAGGCTCTCGGAAGGAGTGCCCGTCGTGCGGGCAATGCCGAACACGCCGTCGACGGTGCACGAGGGAATCGCAGGGCTGTGTGCGGGGGCGCACGCGCAGAACGAGCACCTCGACCTCGCCGAGGAGGCGCTGTCGCACCTCGGTGGAGTGGTCCGGGTCCCCGAGAAGGCACTCGACGCGATCACCGCCGTCTCCGGGTCCGGGCCGGCCTACTTCGCGCTCCTGGCCGAGGCGATGATCGAGGCGGGGATCCTCCTCGGACTCTCGCGCGAGATCTCGACCCAACTCGTCGTCCAGACGATGCTCGGCACGGCGAAGCAACTGCGTGACGAGAAGATGCACCCTGTCGAGCTCCGCGAGATGGTGACCTCTCCCGGTGGCACGACGATCGCGGCGATCCGCGAGCTCGAGATCGCAGGCGTACGTGCGGCGTTCCTGAACGCCATCCAGGCGGCGATGGTGCGTGCGCGCGAACTGGCTGCCGGCGAGCCCTAGGACGGTTTCACGAAGACGTAGCCCGCGCGTAAGCCCCCCGCAAGAATTCGGGGGCAGCCTGGCCGTGTCGTCATTCGGACAGGAGAGGTGACACATGACCAAGCTGCTCACATCCGTCGCCGCCCTCATCACGTCGCTCGTCGTGGTCGGCGCGGCAGCCGCCGCCGGAGCGGGCGGTGTGTCGGGCCCGGCGTTCTACGTCGACGGGACGCTCTATCGCACCGTGGGGACGCCGACCGACCTGACGGGCACCGGAGCGCCCGCGCACAGCTTCGACACGATCTACGAGTTCTTCGGGAACCAGCAGAACGTCGCGACGGCCGCGCCGGGCGACGAGGGTTACAACGGCGGCCGCTGGCGCGTCCAGCTGCTCGGCTTTCCGGTGGGATACGCAGCAGCGGTTGCGTCCTCCGACGCGAACGCGAGCGGCGACATCGACAGCGACGAGGAGCTCGCCGACGCGTTCGCAGCCGGAACGGCGGTCGTGACCGGAAGCGGACCGTCGTTCGTCTGTCCCGTGATCAAGCTCCCGAGCTCCGGCGCGTAGCAGTCAGGCCGGCAGCATCGCCGAGCTGAGGCCGACACGCAGTGCTCGCGTCTCCGCGAGAGCCTGGAGCGCGAGCACGGTGTCGGCAACCGGGATGTCCTCGAGGAACGCCTCACGTGCCTCGAAGTCGGCGACGAGGGCCCGAATGCCCTCGTCGTACGCGGCTGCGTTCCGCGACGCGAGCGCGGAGATCGAGGAGACCACAGCCGGTGGGATCACGGCATCGTCGGCAAACGACGCCACGAGCTCGCCTGCCTTCGCGTCCTCGTCACGGACGAGGTACGCGAGCGTCGCCGCGTAGCGGCCGATCGGGCTTTCGGAAGCCGCGGCATCCGCGTCGAGTGCCCAGGCCGCATCCGCTCGCGCTCCCGCAAGGTCCCCTGCGATCAGGCGCGACTTCATGGCGCCGATCGGACGCCCCCAGCTCCCCGCCGGTGCGTCCGGCCAGCTCTGTCGGTACGTGTCGGCGGCCCGCAGGAGCCATTTCCCGGCCTCTTCTTGCCGGCGGAGCATGAGCAGCGACAGACCCGTGGTCCAGGCGGCGTTTCCCATCCGTGTGAGCTGGCGCTGCCGTTCGTCCGGATCGTCAGGAAGACGTGCTGTCCCGTCCTCGTAGCGCGTCCGTGCCCGTTCGGCGCGTTCCTCCCAGTCGACCATCGCCCCCGGAAGTATCGTCTCGGCCGTGGCCGAGCTTCGCGAGGTCTTCTACGTCGACGGGGTGCGAACGGCCTTCGGCCGCGCGACTCCGGACGGCTTCTTCGCGAAGACGCGCGCGGACGACATGGCCGTCAAGGCAGTCCGCGAAGTCCTGCGGCGAAATCCCCACTTGCCGCCCGAACGGATCGACGACGTCGTGCTCGCCGCGACGGCACAGGTCGGCGACCAGGGTCTCACGCTCGGACGCGACGTCGCGCTCCTGGCAGGGCTGCCCACCTCGGTTCCCGGCTTCGCCGTCGACCGGATGTGCGCCGGTGCGCTGACCGCGACGACCGCGGGTGCCGGCGAGATCGCGATGGGAGCCGCCGACGTCGTCCTCGTCGGCGGGGTCGAGCACATGGGCCACCACCCGATGGGCGCCGACGTCGACTTCAACCCGCGTTTCGTCGCCGAGCGGATCGTCGACGAGTCCGCCGCGGTCATGGGCCACACGGCCGAGAACCTCCACGACTCCTTCCCGCACCTGACGAAGGAGGATGCTGACGCGTACGCCGTCGAGTCCCAACGACGTGCAGGCAAGGCCTGGGACGACGGCGTCATGGACGACATCGTCGTGCCCATGTCCGTCTTCACGGACGACGGCTGGACGGTTGCCGACCGTGATCAGTTCCTCCGCCCGGACACGACGATGGAAGGGCTCGCCTCGCTCCGCACACCGTTCAGAGCAGGCGGTCGTGTGACCGCCGGCAACTCGGCGGGGCTGACGGACGGAGCCACCGCCGCGCTCATCGCCTCGCAGGCCGCAGTCGAGGAACACGGCCTGGAGCCGAAGATGCGCCTCGTCGGCTTCGCATACGCCGGCGTCGAGCCGGAGCTCATGGGCCTCGGCCCGGTGCCGGCGACGCAGAAGGTGCTCGAGCGCTCGGGCATCGGCATCGGGGCCATCGACCTCTTCGAGCTGAACGAGCCGTTCGCCGTGCAGGTGCTCAGCTGGTGCGACGGCGTCGGCGTGGCGCGGGACGACCCGCGGCTGAACCCGTACGGCGGCGCGATCGCGTGCGGCCACCCGCTCGCAGCGACCGGTGTCCGCCTGATGGCCCAGCTCGCGCGTGGGTTCCGCGACCGCCCAGGATCGCGCTACGGGCTCACGGCGCTCTGCATCGGGCTCGGCATGGGTGCGGCGATCCTGTGGGAGAACGTCCGAAACGGTGGCTAGCCCACCCACCGAGTTCAAGCTCCGGCCCCTCGAGACGCGCGTCGGCCCGATCGCGCTCGTGACGATGGACAACGGCGAGGACTGGCAGAAGCCGAACACGTTCGGCGAGGCGGCGCTCCGGTCGCTCGAAGGCGTGCTCGAGCAGCTCCGGTCGCGTGACTGGCGCGGGATGCTCCTCACAGGCAAGCCGTTCGTGTTCGCCGTCGGCGCGGACATCGGCGAGTTCGGCGAGATCACGCCCGAACGAGCGCGTCTCGGAAGCGAAGCCGGTCACGAGCTCTTCGGCCGCATCCGCGACCTCCCCTTCGTCACGGTGGCGGCGGTCAACGGCGCGGCACTCGGCGCCGGAGTCGAGATCGCCCTGCACTGCGACTTCCGGACGATCGCGTCCTCCGTCCGTCACTTCGCCTGCCCCGAGGTCTTTCTCGGCCTCATCCCGGGCTGGGGAGGCACGCAGCTGATACCCAAGCTGGTCGCGGCCGAGCAGGCGGTCACCTTCATAGTGGAGAACCCCTTGCGCCAGAACCGGATGCTGAACGCGCGACAGGCCTTCGCTGCCGGGTTCACGGACGCGCTTCTCGAGCCCGTCGAGTTCCTCGACGAATCGCTCGCCTTCCTGCTCGACAAGATCGAAGAGGGCGCCGGCAAGCAGCGGCCCGCCGCCGATCTCTCCGACGTCGCCGAGGTCTGCCGGAAAGCGCGCTCACGCCTCGACGGTCAGGTTCACGGGGCCGCCCCCGCCCCCTATCGCGCGCTCGATCTCGTCGAGGGATCGGCTTCCTGGTCGCTCGAGGAGGGCTGCCGTGCCGAGGAGGAGGCGCTCGCGGAGCTCCTTCCTGGGCCGCAGGCGCAGGCCTCCGTCTACGCGTTCGACCTCGTCGAGCGACGGGCAAAGCGGGGCGTCGGCATCCCCGATGCCGGGCCACGGCGTGTCGAGCGCGTCGGAATCGTCGGAGCCGGCCTCATGGCGCGCCAGCTCGCTTTGCTGTTCCTGCGCCGCCTCGAGGTGCCGGTCGTCCTGCGCGATCTGACCCAGGCGCAGGTCGACGACGCGAGAGCGTGGATCGACGACGAGCTTTCCGATCTGGTGCGCCGGGGTCGCTTCCGCGAAGGCAAGGCCCGGTTCCTCGAATCGCTCGTCGGCGGTGGTACGAGCTGGGACGTCTTCGCGGGCTGCGATCTCGTTCTCGAGGCGGTCTTCGAGGAGCTGGCGGTCAAGAAGGAGGTCTTCGCCGAGCTCGAGGAAGTCGTCTCGCCCGAATGCGTGCTCGCGACGAACACGTCGTCGCTCTCCGTGACCGAGATGGCCGCCGATCTCGAGCACCCGGAGCGCGTCGTCGGCATGCACTTCTTCAACCCGGTGGCGGTCCTGCCGCTCGTCGAGCTCGCGCGAACGCCGAGCACGGACGACACGTCACTGGCGACGGTGTGGGCCGTCACGAAGAGTCTGCGCAAGACGGGTGTCCTCGTGCGCGACGCGCCGGCCTTCGTCGTCAACCGCCTCCTCGGCCGCCAGATCTCCGTCGTCACGCAGGCGCTCGACCACGGCAACTCCGTGGATGACACGGACGAGGCGGTGCTCCGGCTCGGGCTGCCGATGGCGCCGTCGGTCCTCTTGCAGCTCGTGGGACCGAAGGTCGCGAATGACGTCCGCCACACGCTCCACGACGCCTGGCCCGAGCGCTACCCGCTGTCGGCGACGCTCGAGAGCCTCGCCGAGGGAGGCGACCCTGTCGTCGTCGAGCACGCGCCGCAAACCGTCGACGAGCTCCACGAGGCCGTCCTCGAGGCGCTGGCCGACGAGTCGCGCCACATCCTCGAGGAGGGCGTCGTCGCCGAAGCCGCAGACATCGACACCTGCCTCATCCTCGGTGCAGGCTTTCCGTTCTGGCTCGGCGGAATCACGAAACACCTCGATCAGACCGGCGTGTCCGAACGCGTCGTCGGACGCCCGCTCGCGGAGATCCGGGCCGCGGCGGCAACAGGCTGAGACGGCTCAGCTGAGCCGCGAGCGCTTCCGGACGCGGATTCGGAGCACCTTCGTCACCATCTGCGCTTCCGACTGAGGTATGCTCCGCCAAGTACCGCTCGCCGGCAATCAGGCGAGCGTCAACCCTTCGGAAGGAGCGGCACGGCAACACGTGCTGCGCGAATGCACGAGGCGACGACCATCCCGACGCTGACGTCGGATACATCCGAGAACCTGACTGCCGCGGCGAGTCGGGCCGAATCCTGGGTCGGAGAGCCGTTCCTGGCGCCCGACGAGGATCCGCTCGAGGCACTCGCTCCCGGCACCGCGAGACGCGCGGCGCTCGACGACGCGCTCGCGGAGATCGAGGCCGGTCTACCGGCTCCGTCACCGCGCTGGAAAGTGCGGTACGGCCTGATGCTCGGCCTCGAACGGGTCCTCACCGAGGATCCCGCGCGTACTGCTGCCGGCACCGAGCTCCGCCGCCACCAGGTCGACGCGCTGGCCGGGATGCTCGCCGAGCTGATTGCAGCGACCCAACGGTCCGCGGACGAGAACGGGAACGGCTCGACGAACGGACCGGTGGCCGACGCCGAGCTCGACGAGGAGACCGAGGACGACTTCGACGCGGGCTACGTCGACGAGGAGCTGCCCGACGGCGAGTTCACGGGCGCCGATCCGGGCGCGCTGCGCCGCTACCGCTTCCGTCACCCGACGGCGTCCGGAAAGACGATCGCCGCAGCCGGCTTCGTCGAAGCGGCGAGACACCTCGGCATCCTGATCCTGACCCACCGCCGCCTCCTCGTCTCCCAGTTCAAGCGCGACCTCACGACCGAGGGTTACGGGGATCGCTTCACCGATCCGGTCCTCGCGGGCTCCACCCCCCGGATCGTGAACCCGATCACGATTCAGACCTACGCGTGGTTCGCGCGGCACGGCTTGGAGCTCGATCGCAAGGCGTACCACCTCGTCATCTGCGACGAGGCGCACACCGCCCTCGGCGAGAAGACGAGCGCCGCGATTCGGGCGTTCCCGGAGCCGCTCTTCATCGGGATGACTGCAACGGAGCAGCTCATCGCGAAGCAGGTCTCCGACGTCTTCCCGGCCTCGGTCGACGATCTTCCGCTCGGCGACGCAGCTCGGCGTGGTCTCATTGCGCCGCTTCGCTGCCTCCGCGTGCCGCCTGCTGCGGCGATCAACTCGGTTCCGATCGTCGGCGGCGACTTCGAAGAGCGAGCCCTCGCCGCGGCCCTCGACCACCAGGCTCTGAATCAGGCAGCTGCGAGCCTCTACCGCGAGCGCTTCGGCTCGACACCGGGCATCGTCTACGCAGCTGGCGTCGAGCACGCGTACAACCTCGCCCAGGAGTTCCGCGCCGCCGGGCTGAAAGCCGAAGCAGTTTCCGGCCGTACTCCTCCGGCACGTCTCGCGGAAACCCTTGCCGCCTACGAGCGCGGCGAGATCAACGTGCTCATCAACGCCCAGCTGCTCGCGGAGGGCTGGAACTCGCCGCGCGCCACGGTCTGCATGCATCTCGCACCGACCGCGTCACGCCGCGTGTACCAGCAGCGCATCGGGCGAATCATGCGGATCCACCCGCGCAAAGAGGCAGGCGTCGTCGTCGACTTCGTTCCGAAGGGGGCGACACACAGCGACCGAGTCGTCTCACTGCACGCCTTGCTCGACTCCGACTTCTACCGTGAAGGCGCTCGCGTGACTCCCGCGCCGAGGCGGCGCCAGCAGCGGCGCGCGCGCCGGAAGCTCTCGCCGGCGCCGTGGCTCGTGCCGGTGACGCCCGACGTGGCTCGGCGTCTGAACGTCATTCAACGCGAGTGGCAGCGGATCGACCCGAGGTACCTCGACGACGACGAGCAGCGCTTCTGGGCGACCATCGCGGGGCGCCAGATCCGCTTCGACCAGCGGGCGGAGTTCGCGAAGAAGTTCGCCGAAGGCCGGGCCGGCAAGGGCGCGCTCGAGCAGTTCCTGTCGACCTGCGCAGCGGAGAACCCGAATCGCCGCCTGCGCATGACGGCGTTGATGGATCGAGTCGCGACTCCCGTAGATCGCGCTGATTTCGACGACCTCGTGACGCTCGTGACGCAGGCGCCACCGTGGGAGAAGGATCGCGCTGCCGGCGTGAGGATCCTGCTCCGCGCCATCGGGGAGGGAAAGCCCGTAGCGCCCGACCAGATCCTCGCGCGCTGGACGTGGAGGCTTGCCCGGGCGACGCGAAAGGTTCAGGACCGGCGCGTCTCGACGGAGTTCCCCGAGGCGAAGCGCCTGCTGGGCGCTGCTGCGAACTCGCGCGGCTACCGGCACGAGGAGAACGTGAACCGTCTCGTTCAGGTTGCACGCGAGATGCCGCTTGCGGTCGGAGCGGCGCTTCTCGCGTCAGCGGACGGCTACACGCCCCGCGCGAACACTGCGCTCGAGCATGCACGCGAGGAGCTCGGCACCATCGCCGGGATCGCCAACGCGCTCGCGGACAACCTGCCCGCACCCAAGCTCACCGCGAGGAAGTCGCGACGCCGACGCCGGAAGCGGAAGGGTGCGCAGACAGCCGATGCAGCTGTCGCGGAAGCGACCCAAACGCCCGAGGGAGTCGAGGCCGAGCCGGTCGCGGCGGAGCCGGTCGAGGCCGGGCCTGCCGCAGAGGTCGAAGACGCAGCCGCCTAGCTAACCGGCTCCACGGGAGTCCGGCGTATCGCCGTTCGCTTCGCGCTCCCTCAGGAAGCGTGCGATCTCGGCCGCGAGCGCGTCGCCTGACGGGAGGGCTCCCGAGTCTTCGAGCCAGTCGACCAGCGAGTCAGCTCGTCGCTCGAGCTCTTCGACGTACCCCGCAGTTTCCGCATCCGTTGCGACAGCCTGCGAGACCTGATCGATGTACTCCTCCGCCGCCTCGTCGAGCTCGCGGACGTCGATGTCGGTCGCCAGCACTCCTGCCAGGCGCTCGCAAAGCGCCTTCGCGGCAGGCGGGTTCGGCGCGAGCTGGACGTAGTGCGGAACTGCAGCCCAGAGGCTTACGGACGGGATGCCCGCCCGGCGGCACGAGTCGAGGAGCACGCCGACGATGCCTGTCGGCCCCTCATAGCGTGAGAGCTGCAGGCCCAGCTCGTCCACGAGCTGCGGGTCCGTCGCCGCGCCGGTGACCGGTGCGGGCCGCGTGTGCGGGACATCGGCGACGAGCGCACCGAGGGTTACGGCCAGCTCCACGCCGAGGTCGCGCGCAAGATCCGTGACGAGCTCGCTGAAGGTCCTCCACCGGTAGTTCGGCTCGACGCCGACGAGCAGGATCGCGTCGCGGTTGGCATTGGGGATGCGTGCCCGGAAAAAGGCGTTCTCCGGCCACTCGATCTTCCGCGTACGCCCCTCCTCGAGCGACACCATCGGGCGAGTCGCCTGGAAGTCGACGAAGTGCTCCGGATCGATCTCGGCGAACTTCCTCGCTCCCCACAGCCGGGCCAGGTAGCCCGCGGCGAGCGTCGCCGCCTGCCCTCCGTCGTTCCAGCCGCGGAAGGCCCCGATCAGCACCGGACGCTCGAGCGTCGACGGCCGTTCGAAGATCCTGAGCTCGCGGGCCATCCGGAGAGCCTACTGGCGCGCCAGCGGGCCGGGCGGTCGCCAGAGCGCGTAGGCAAGCGCGAGGCTGAACGCCCAAATCGTGGCAGCCAGGATCACGTGTGCAAGGACGAGGCCCCACGGCAACGCGTTCCGGTACTGCACCTCGCCGAGGAACGCCTGAGCGAGCAGTACGACGAGAAGCCCGATCCAGATCCTGAGTAATCCCGGGTACTCGGAGCGAATCCTCCGCAGGAACCAGCCGACGACGAGCACGCCGATACCGAAGACCGCGGCGACGCGGACGTGCACGTACACGGTGTCGACGATCCCGAGGCCCAGTCGCTCGACGTCGTCGCTCGACCCCGGATGCGGCCCTGAGGCAGTGGCCACGGCACCGGTCACGACGAGGGCGATGCAGGCCGGCAGGCCGGCCCACGTCACGACCTGACGCAGCCAACGCGGCCCGGCGGGTGCCGCGCGCCCGACACGAAGGCTCCATGCCTCGAAGACGGCGACCAGCGACAGCCCGAGTGCGGCCAGCCCCAGCAGGAAGTGGGTCATCACGGCGAGCGGGTGCAGATCGAGCGCGATCGTGATGCCTCCCATCGGGATCTGCGCGATCGCCACGAGGAAGGCACCGAGGACGGCCCACTTGCCCCACTGCGAGAGACCGGGAACACGACGCGACGCCAGCAATGCGACGAGCGTGAGGATGATCCCGCCGAGCGCGACCATACGGTTGCCGAACTCCACGAAGGCATGGAACCCCTGCTCGGGGTAGGGCCTGTCGCCGCAGCTCGGCCAGTTCTCGCAGCCGAGGCCGGATCCAGTCAGGCGCACGAAAGCGCCCGAGGCGATGACGAGAAACAGGGCGACGCACGAGGCGGTCACGATGCGGAGGAACGTGCGAGCCGAGACCGAGCGAGCGTGGGCGACCGCGACGGCCACTACCGAAGGACGACTCCCGCGCCTTCTTCGACCCGCCCGATGCGCGAGGCGAAGACTCCCTCGGCCGCGAAGGTCGCTTCGAGAACGGCCCCGCGGTCCACGGGGATCGACACGAGCAGACCCCCGGCTGTCTGTGGGTCGAACGCGAGCGTCTCGATGGCCGGGTCGGCATCGCTCTCGACCCGGGCGCCGACGAACTCCCGATTTCGGCGGTCCCCTCCGGTGCGAACACCGCCTGCTGCGAGCTCCAACGCTGACGGGAGCGCCGGTAGCACCTCGGCGTCGAGGATCGCTCGCACGCCGCTGCGCGCGGCCAGCTCGTGCGCATGTCCGAGGAGCCCGAACCCGGTGACATCCGTCACCGCGCTCGGCTCGAACGGCCGGAGCACGTCCGCCGCGGCTGAGTTGAGTTCGAGCATCGACTCGACTGCGGCTTCGAGAGCCCCCCTAGGCGCGATCCCGTCCCGCTGGGCCTGCAGGACGATGCCGGTGCCCAACCGCTTCGTCAGGAACAGCGCGTCGCCCGCCTTCGCGCCCGCCTTCGGCCAGATGCGGTCCGGGTGCACAGTCCCGACGACGGCGAGGCCGTATTTCGGCTCGGCGTCGCGGATCGTGTGGCCTCCCGCGAGGATCGCGCCCGCCGCGCGGACACGCTCGTCCGCCCCCGCGAGCACCGCACCGACAACCTCGACCGGGAGCTCCTCGGGAAAAGCGGCGACGGAAAGGGCGAGGAGCGGAGTGCCACCCATCGCGAAGACGTCGTTGAGGGCGTTCGTCGCCGCAATTGCGCCGAACGTTCGTGGATCGTCGACGAGAGGCGGGAAGAAGTCCACGGTGAAGACGATCGCGCGCTCGTCGTCGATCCGGTAGACGGCGGCATCGTCCGCCGGGTCGAGCCCTACGATGAGATTCTCGGCGTCGGCAGGAACGAGGCCGGCGAGCAGCTCCTCGAGCCTCCCGGCGGCGTACTTCGCGGCACAGCCGCCTGCATGCGCAAGCGACGTGAGGGAGACGGTCTCCACGCCGAGCACTGTACGCGGAAGGAATTCGCGGGCGCGGACGGAACACGGGAACCAGGTAGATCCGTCCCCTTCTCCTCTCCCCCTGACGCAGCGGCCGCCGCCCCCTCGGCGGCCGCTCTTTCGGTGGGGGGAAACGATGTTTCCCCCCACCAGCCCCCCGTCCTCCGCGAGACGAATGATCAGGCGCTCTTGGCCTACAGGCGAATGAATCGCCCTTCGGCGCCCAGCCTGTGCGACGACTCGGCGATACTGCGCCGCGTGAAATCGGCACTAGTTACCGGCGGGTCCTCGGGCATCGGGCTCGCGATTGCCCACGCCCTCCGCGAGGACGGCTACGAGCTCACGCTCGTCGCTCGTCGACCCGAGCCGCTCGAGGAGGCCGCGAGCGCGCTCGACGCGCATGCGATCCCGGCGAACCTCGCGGACCCGGACGAGTGCGTGCGCGTCGTCGCCGCCCACGCAGAGCGGCACGGGGGCATGGAGGTCCTCGTCAACTCGGCTGGGATCGGGATCGGAGGCTCGTTCGCCGACCTCGACACGAAGCGCATCGGTCTCCAGCTCGACGTGAACCTACGCGCGACACTGATCGTGACCCGCGAGTCGCTCCCACTCCTGCGAGCGTCCCGCGGACAGATCGTCACGCTCGCCTCGATCGCCGGGACGATTCCGACGCCAGGGCTTTCCGTCTACGGCGCCACGAAAGCGGCGCTCATCGCGTGGACGAGCTCGCTCAACCGCGAGGAGGCCGAGCACGGCGTCCGTGCGACCGCGATCTCGCCTGCGTTCGTCGCGACACGCATGACCGAGTGGACGGGTCTTCCCGACGACGAGCAAATCCAGCCTGAGGACATCGCCGCGCTCGTAAGGACCGTCCTCTCATTGAGCCCTAGGGCGTGCGTTCCCAACATCGTGATCGAGCACCTGGGCGACGCCGTCCGAGTCAGTCGACGAGCCTCTCGCTGACCGCTTCCTCGAGTTCGGCGACCGACACGGTTCCCTCGAACCGCTCCACGATGGTTCCGGTCCCGTCGACGAGGAACGTCCATGGCTCGGTCTCGAGACCCCACTCCTGCAGCCAGCGGTTGAGGCCTTTCGCCGGATCGTTGTCCACGTACACCTCGACGTGGATGAAGCGAACGGTCTCCGCCTCGAAGCGCCGTGCCACCTCGTCGACGACGTCCACCACCGGCCCGCAGGTTCGGCTCGAGCAGAACTTCGGAGTCGCAAACGTCACCACGAAGGGCACGTGCGCCGCGAGCGAGTCGCCGACCGAGTAGCGGAGAAGCAACTCGTCCGGGGGGTTGCGGGTCGTCAGGGCCGAGGTGTCACCTCCGGTGGACGCGAGCGTCGGTGTGTCCGAGGGAATCGCCGGATCGCCGACGTCGGGCGCCGAGTCCTCCTTGGCCACGACGACGTTTCCGAGCGCCTGCACCTTCGACGCGCCGCCTTCGGGCTCGGCGACGAGCCAGAACTTTCCAGGGCGGGGCAGTTGCAGATTCGCCACGTAGATGTGGGTCGCATCCGCCTCGTCGCCACCGGGCACGCCGATCCGCTCAAGCTTGGCGTCGGTCTCCAGGAACGGCGCTTCATCGAGAGCGTCTGCAACCCAGACGCGCGCGTTCGGGAGCGTGACGGCGCGACCCTCCCCGTCCACGACGAGGAACGAGACCCGCACGTCGCCGGGCTCGTGATTCGCAGTACCGGGGACGACTGCGACGTCGTCGCCGGGGGCGCGCCAGAGCTCCTCCAGCGTCGCCCCCCCTCCGGGCCCCGTCGTCGTTGCGGCCGAATCCGTGTCGGACCCGCCGCAACCGACGAGGAGCAGGCACGACATCACGGTCAGTGCCGCAGCCGGGCGCATAGGCGCCCGAGTGTAGCCGTGGCCTTGCTAGCTCCCGTCGGGCCAGGAGCGGTCCAGACCGGACGCGCCGAGCCACGCAGCCAGCAAGGCAAGGTTGGCCAGCAAGAGAATCAGCCTCGGCTTCATGGCTACCTCCTCTCTTAGAAGCGGATTTCCTGGAGCGCCTCAGCGGCGTTCCGGTAGAGACGTGCGGCCCCGCGGTCGTCACCTCGACGCGCCGCGAGATCGCCGAGCGCGACCCACGCCTCCGTCCGGTGGCTGATCGACGCCATCTGCTCTGCAGCCGCGTCAGCCGCCCGGAATGCTTCTTCCGCCTCATCCAGTCGTCCGCGCTCCATCAACGCTCGTCCCAGTACGAGCTGCGACGGACTGACTTCGTGGAGGTAGTCCTCCCGACCCTGCAGCAGATCCAGCGCCTTCCGCGCGAGATCGTCCGCCTGGTCGTATTCGCCACGGTTGAGATGCACCCTGGCGATCCCCTCGAGCGCCTGCGCGGCGTCCGCGGGTGAGTCGGCATCGAGCGCCCGGGAATAGGACGCCTTCAGGTGCTCGACGGCGTCGTCCTCGTCTCCCAGGAGGAGGGTGAGACCGCCGAGCATGAGGTGCAGCCGTCCGACGTTACGCTCGTCGTTGACGGTCTGGTAGAGCTCCTTCGCCCGCTGCGCGTAGCTGCGGGAGAGGACGTAGTGGCCCTGCCGCTGCGCGATCAACGAGGCCTGGAAGTAGTTGTCGGCCATCGTGCGCCGGTCGCCGATCGCCTCGGCGAGCTCGAGGCCGCGATCCGCATCGTCCCTCGCTGCGACGTAGTCGCGTAGGCGCCTGTGACACCGCGACCGCCAGTGCAGGATCTGCGCACGGAGGTGGTCGCTCGGAAGTCCTGAGCGCTCCGCCAGCGCGAGCGCTTCGTCGAAGAGCGCGAGCGCCGTCGAGATGCTCGACAGCTTGTAGCGGCACACGCCGAGCCCGAAGATGACGTCGGCGCGATCGATGTCGGAGAACTCCGGCCTCTCGACGAGCGCCCGAGCCCGCTGCAGAAGCTCGATCGCCTCTCGCACGTTGCCGGGCTCTTGCAGCGCCCACGCCTCGCCGGCGAGCGCACGAACCACGATCGACGGAGCGCCGGCCTCCTCGACCGCGGCCCTCAGCGCACCATACGCGTCGAGCGCCTCTTCGTACCGATGCGCCGCCGACAGCGCCTCCGCGCGCTCGAGCTGCGCCTCGAGCTTCGCCTGCTGCTCTGTCGACACACCGGACGCGAGGAAAGCGGGATCGACGCCGAGCCGTTCGGCGAGCCACGCTATAGTCGCCTCGGTGGGACGCGTCTTGCCGCGCTCGATCTGGCTGATGTACTCCTTCGAGAAACGATCGCCGGCCAGCTGCGTCTGCGTCAGGCCCGCGGACGCCCGGAGCAGACGGACGCGCTCGCCAAGGCGAGCACCCGTCGACGCAGTCGGCGTGGCGGTCGAGTGCATGCCTACATCAGTCAAGCCGGAATGAAGTCCCCTGTTCTCCCCCTGCCGGGGGATGTGCGGCTACCGCTTCTGAGTCAAGTAACCGTAGCCGAAATCACTTGACCTGGCTACTTGACTTTTGTGGACACGGCTCCTATAGTCAGGCCCACACCGCAGACGATCGGACGCCAGATCGGATGCGCGGGCACCACCGCCGGGTTCTCGGCGAGTGCAGGATGAGCGTGGCTGGGCCGCAGAGCCACGATTCGCCGGCTTGCCACCCCGGGAAGGGGTTGCCTCGAACGGGAAACGCCCCCGGAGCCGCAGCCGGGGGCGTTTTCAGTTTGGTGGGTGGAACCTCGGGTTTCCCCCCGCCAGCCCCCTCCCCTCTCCGCAACGACCACTCAGCCGGTTCCGGCCTGCGGGCGAGTGAATCGCCCCTCGGCCCTCACGCGCAGCGGTGATCAGTCCTATTTCGCGACGGGCTCAGCCGTTGCGCGTCCGGTTCGGCGTGCTTCCTCGTGCGGACGGACGAGGACATAGGCGACGAGAGCGCCCACGGCGGCGATGGTCGCGGCGACGAGGAGCGCGACTTCGAAGCCCCTCATGAACGCCTCGGGAGTTCGCTCGCCGCCGATCTCTGCGGCCATGATCGCCCCCATGATCGCGATTCCCATCGTTCCGCCGACCTGACGGGCACTGTTGAGCACCGCCGCCCCGACCCCGGACTTCTCGACGGGCACGCTTCGCGTGGCAGCAGCCGCGCTGGGCGTCATCGTGAGCGCCATGCCGATCCCGCCGAGGATGAGAGCCGGGAGGAGATGCCAGAACGTGGAGTCGATCCCGAGCTGCGAAAACATCACCAGCTGGACCGCGAGGAGCGTCATCCCCGCGGTCATGAGCCCGCGCGATCCGATGCGGTCGCTCGTCTTCCCGGCGATCGGAGCTACGAGGATGATCAGGACGGTCATCGGCAAGAAGGCAGCGCCCGCCTCCACCGCCGAGTAGCCGAGAATGTTCTGCATGTAGAGCGAGACGAAGAAGAAGACCCCGAACATCGCGAGCGCCACCAGCAGCACCACGAGGTTCGCGCCGGTGTACGTGCCGCTGCGGAAGAGGTCGAGCGGCAGCATCGGCGACCGCTGCCGCCGTTCGAGGACGACGAAGGCGAGGAGCAGGACTGCGGCGAGCACGAAGGCGCCGACGATCCGCGCTGAGCCCCAGCCATACGTGTTGGCCTCGATCAGCGCATAGGTGAGGGCGAAGAGCCCGACACCGGATGTCGCCAGACCCGGCAGGTCGAGTCGCTCATGGGTCTCGTCGCGCGACTCGTCGATGAACGCGTAGCTCGCGGCGATGCCGAGGACCCCGATCGGCACGTTGACGAAGAAGATCCAGCTCCAGTCGAGGTGCTCCGTGATCAGCCCGCCGACGAGCGGCCCCAGCGCCAGCGCCAGCGCAGAGGTTCCGGCCCAGATCCCGATCGCCGTGCCTCGCTCGCGCGGCGGGAACGTCGCGGCGATGATCGAGAGGGTCGCCGGATTCATGAGCGCCGCGCCGGCGCCCTGCAGGACGCGGGCTCCGATGAGCATCTCCGACGAGCCGGCGAGGCCGCAGAGCAGCGATGCGGCTGTGAAGACGACGATCCCGACGACGAAGATCAGCCGGCGTCCATACGCGTCCGCGACCTTCCCGCCGACGAGCATGAGCGACGCGAAGGTGAGCGCGTAGCCGGTGACGATCCATTCCAGCTCCGAAAGGTCCGCCTCGAGGTCACGCTGGATCGACGGCAGCGCGACGTTCACAACCGTGTTGTCGAGCATGATCATGAAGAGCCCGAACGAGACGGAGGCGAGAGTCAGCCACTTCCAATTCTCCTCTGCGAAGATCCGAGCCCGCATGCAGGTCCAGACTAGCCAGAGCACACCCAGTCACTTCACGTGGAGCCCGTCGGCGGAACAGCTCGCCGCCGCGAACGTGGGCCGCCTCGCCCGGGGGCTCGGATGTGGCGGCTACGACGAGCTCCATCGCGTCTCGATCGAGGAGCCCGACCGCTTCTGGCACGCGGTCGTCGACGACCTCGGTATTCCGCTTGGGCGTTCCTGGGACAACGTCCTCGACGATTCGCGCGGGATCGAGTGGACGACCTGGTTCCTGGGAGCGCAGCTCAACATCGCGGAGGCGTGCGTCCACCGCTGGGCGCGGGAGACGCCCGAGCGAGAGGCCGCCGTGTGGGCGCCCGAGGAGGGCGAACGGCGCGTGCTGACCTGGGCAGAGCTGTCCTTCGAGATTCGGCGGCTCGCCGAGGCGCTTCGCGAACTCGGTGTGGCCGAGGGAGACGTCGTCGGCACCTTCCTGCCGATGTCGCCGGAAGCTGCAATCGCCTCGCACGCCTGCGCTCACCTCGGGGCGATACAGGTGCCGATCTTCTCGGGCTTCGCAGGCCCAGCAGTGTCCTCGCGGCTCGCCGACGCGGGAGCGAAGCTCGTGCTCACCGCCGATGGCTCGTACCGCCGCGGGAGGCTCGTTCCGATGAAGGAGGTGCTCGACGAGGCACTTCGGGACGCGCCGAGCGTGGAAACCGTTGTCGTGTGGCGTCGCGCGCGAGTGGACAGCCCGATGACGCCGGGCCGCGACGTGTGGTGGGAGGACGCCGTCGCCGAGCAGCCCGGTGTTCTGGAGCCCATGGATGTCGAGAGCGAGGCGCGCTACCTCATCGCGTACACGTCGGGCACCACGGGCCGACCGAAGGGAGCTCTCCACGTCCAGGGCGGGTTCCTCCTCTCGATCGCGCGGGAGACCGCGTACCAGGCCGATCTCCGCCCGGGCGACCGCGTCCTCTTCTCGACGGACATGGGCTGGATCATGGGGCCGTGGACGGTGGTGGGCGGAATGGCCTGCGGCGCCACGATCGTCTTCATGGAAGGTGCGCCCGACTGGCCGAACGATCGCGTGTGGACGCTCGTCGCGCGCGAGAGCGTGACGATGCTCGGCGTGTCGCCGACGCTCGTTCGCGCGCTGATTCCGCACGGCGAGCCTGAGGCCGAACTCTCGTCGCTCCGCTCCGTGGTCACGACGGGAGAGCCATGGAACCGTGGCCCGTACGACTGGCTCGACCAGCACGTCTGCGGTTCGGGCCGGATCCCGATCGTGAACTGCTCGGGTGGGACCGAGGTCGGCGCGTGCTTCCTCTCGGTGACGATGCTTCGTCCGACGAAGCCCTGCTCGCTGGGCTTCCCGGCGCTCGCCGCGGACGTTGACGTCTTCGACGACGAGGGGCGCTCCGTCCGCGGGGAGGTCGGCGAGCTCGTCTGCAAGCGGCCGTGGCCGGGAATGACGCGCGGAATCTGGGGCGACCCCGAGCGGTACCTCGAGACCTACTGGCGTCGCTTCCCCGGAGTGTGGACCCATGGCGACTGGGCGTCCGTCGACGAGGAGGGCTACTGGTTCCTCCACGGTCGGTCGGACGACACCCTCAACATCGCCGGCAAGCGGATCGGCCCCGCCGAGCTCGAGTCCGCGGCGGTCGGCCATCCTGCAGTGGTCGAGGCTGCTGCCGTCGGGATCCCGCACGAGGTGAAGGGCGAGGTCGCCTGGCTCTACTGCGTGCTCGCCCCCGGCGCCGAGGTCTCCGCGGAGGAGGTCGCGGCCGCCGTCGCGCACGAGCTGGGCAAGCCGTTCGCGCCGGATCGCGTTATTTTCGTCTCGGCGCTCCCCAAGACCCGGAGCGCGAAGATCGTGCGTCGTGCAGTTCGCGCTCGCGCGCTCGGTCAGGATCCGGGCGACCTCTCCACGCTGGAGAACCCCGAGGCCCTCGAGGAGATCGCACGTGCCGTCTGATCGGCTCGAAGGCGTTGCGCTGGTCACGGGTGGTGGTCGCGGGATCGGCGCGTCCATAGCGCGGGAGCTCACCGAGGCGGGGATGCGTGTCGCCGTGTCGGGCCGCACGCGTGAGCAGGTCGAGGCGGTGGCCTGGGAGATCGGCGGGCTCGCTCTCGCCGGGGACGTGGCGCAGCGCACGGACGTCGAATCGTGGGTCAGGCAAACCGAGGCCGAGCTCGGGCCCATCGACCTTCTCGTCGCCAACGCGGGTATCGGCAATCAGGAGGGCGCCACGTGGGAGGTGCCCGTCGAGGCCTGGTGGCACGTGCTCGAGGTCAACGTCCTCGGCGTCCACCTCTGCTGCCGGACCGTCATCCCCGGAATGCTCCAGCGGGGCCGGGGCCGGATCGTGATCACGGGCAGCGGCGCCGCGTACCTTCCCGGTATCGGCAACACCGCCTATCCAGCGAGCAAGGCCGCCGTCTGCCGCTACGGCGAGACGCTCGCAGTCGAGCTGGAGGGACGCATCCCCGTGTTCTTCTTCAGCCCCGGGCTCGTACGGACCGAGATGACCGACGACTTCGGCGACGATGCGCCGTGGACGCCTCCGGAGCTCGCGCCGAGACTCGTCCGAGTACTCGCGTCCGGCCGTGCCGACGCGCTCGCGGGCCGGTACCTGCACGCAGAGCACGACGACATCGAGGACCTCATTCGCCGCGCCGACGAGATCCGGGAGCGTGACCTCAACGCGATCCGGCTTCGTCGCTAGATGGTCGAGCCATAATTCGCGCGTCCGGATGCGCGAGATCATGGCACGACCATCTTGCGTAACGCGGCGTGAACCGACGCGTCGCCTACCCTGCGCCGGTGCCGTTCTTCATCTGCCCCAACTGCAAGGAGCGCTCGGTCGACACCGACGGGTACGAGGGCTTCTCGGGCCAGACTGTTCAGTGCCGCAGCTGCGGGTTCGGGTTCCTGTATCAGCTTCTCGAGGACTACTACCCGGCGCCCGAGACCGGCTTCGTCGTGTGCGACCGGGACGCACGCATTCTCGCCGCGGGACGAGGCGTCTTCGAGCTGACCGGATACCGCACCGCCGACCTCATCGGACGTGAGGTCCAGGAGGCGCTCGGGTTGTCGGACGTCGCGCCGATCGATGTCGTCCGCGAGTGGGGCGTGAGGAAGATGGGACAGCAGCTCGAGATCCGGACGAGCGCCGGCATCGAGAAGCGCGTCGTCGTGGACTTCTTCCCGGCGTACGACGACGACGGCGGGCTGCTGCTCGCGCTGACTCCGCGCTAGAGCATCGGCGCAATCCACACCTGCTTGGCGACGGCGAGGAGCTCGCCGTCCGCGGCGAACAGCGCTGTCCCGGCGAACCGCTTCCGGCCGTCCTCGCCGAGCGGCCACGAGGTGACGACACACTGCTCGCCGGGCTCGGGGACCCGATCGACGCTGGCCGTCATACGGCCGAGCACGGCCTCGCCACGCCCACCACCGGTGACCGCGAACGCGCCAGGGCAGTCGATCGCCGCCCACACGATCTCCGGCGCCGGATCGTCGAGGACGAGCGGGGCGGCGTGCAGCGGCTCCCGTCCGCGGACGAGGCCGACGCGAATCTCCAGCCCGTCGCGCCGGGCACCGCAGACGTAGCACTCGCGGAACTCCGGGGCCCAGTCGCGCACGTGTCGTTCACGTGCCGCGTCCGCAGCCGCGACGGAGACGGGAGCCGGTACCTCCACGTCGACCGGCGCGGGCCGCGCCTCGGCGACGAGCGCGCCACCGTCGAGGAGCCTGGCGCCGTCGGCGTCGCGCTCGACGGTGAGCGGCCGGTCGAGAGGGGGAGGGAGGCGGAGCGTCACCTCGACCTCGTGCGCGTCGACGAACGCGGCGAGACGCCCCGAGCCGTAGCCGCCGTTGGCCGACGTCAGCGGACCGCGGTAGTGGTACGGAAGCGTGAGCTGCACGCCCGGGACACTAGTTACGGTAGGTTTGTGACTGTGAGGCGAAAACCTTGAGGCTGGCGCTCGCGCAGATCAACTGCGTGGTCGGGGATCTCGACGGCAATCGCACCAGGATTCTCGACGGCGTCGCAGAGGCGAAGGCAGCCGGGGCGGACCTCGTGGTCTTCCCGGAGCTCGGCACGAGCGGATATCCGCCCGAGGATCTCCTCCTTCGGCCCGGCTTCCTGCGCGCGACGAAGGCGACCATGGACGAGATCGCCGCGGCCACGGACGGCATCGTCGCCCTGGTCGGGACCCCGTGGCTCGATCGCGACCTCGCGAACGCGTGCGTGGTGTGTGCGCAGGGCAGCATCCGGGCCGTCTACCGGAAGCACTTCCTCCCGAACTACGGCGTCTTCGACGAGCACCGCTACTTCGCGGAGGGCCGCGACCTCGTGCTGCTGCGCCTGGGCGACGCGACGATCGGCATCACGATCTGCGAGGACGTCTGGCAGCCCGGCCCTCCCGCGACGGATCTCGCCCTCGCGGGGGCACAGCTCGTCGTCAACCTGTCCGCCTCCCCGTTCCACGTGGGCAAGGCCGAGGATCGCGAGGAGATGCTGGTCACCCGCGCGCGTGACTCGAGCGCGTACTTCGCCTTCTGCAACCTCGTCGGTGGCCAGGACGAGCTCGTCTTCGACGGGCACTCGGTCGTCCTCGACGATTCGGGGGACGTGATCGCACGCGCGCCCGGGTTCGAGGAGCAC
Source organism: Gaiellaceae bacterium (assembly GCA_048594925.1). Classification (GTDB taxonomy): domain Bacteria; phylum Actinomycetota; class Thermoleophilia; order Gaiellales; family Gaiellaceae; genus GMQP-bins7. The sequence goes on along the minus strand of JBMDXR010000066.1, from coordinate 67,132 downwards.
CTCCTCGTAGTCGACGTCGACCCGGCCGAGGCGATCGGCCGCCGGCTGCGCGACACGCGCGGGCGGGCGCTCGACCGCTCGCGGGAGGTCGTTCCTGCGGTGGAGCTCGTCGAGCTCGAGACGGCCCCGCTTCGCGGCGACGAGCTCGAAGCGCTTCTCGCTCACTTCGAGCCGCACCTCGAGCAGATGCGCCTCGCGCTGGCCCTGGGCCTGCGCGACTACGTCGAGAAGAACGGGTTCGAAGAGGTCGTGGTCGCCGTGTCCGGGGGCATTGACTCGGCGGTCACGGCGGCGCTCTGCGCCGACGCACTCGGGCCGGAGCGCGTGCACTGCGTCTCCATGCCGTCGAGGTTCAGCTCGGAGGGGACGCGGAGCGACGCTCGCGCGGTCGCAGAGTCGCTCGGGTGCGAGTTCCGCCAGATCGCGATCGAGTCGGTGGTCGGCGCGTTCCACGACGCCCTGAGGCCGGAGATCGAAGGTGGCCTCGCGGGGCTGGCGGCCGAGAACCTGCAGGCGCGCGTCCGCGGCGTGCTGCTGATGGCGCTCTCGAACACCTATGGCTGGCTCGTCGTGTCGACGGGGAACAAGTCCGAGCTCGCCGTCGGCTACTCGACGCTGTACGGAGACATGGTCGGTGGCTTCGCGCTCCTGAAAGACGTGTTCAAGACCGACGTCTACGGGCTCGCCGAGCACCTGAACCTCCGCGCCGGGCGGGACGTGATCCCGCGCAGCACGATCGAGCGTGCGCCCAGCGCCGAGCTGCGCGCCGACCAGCGCGACTCGGACTCGATACCCGACTACGACGTCCTCGATCCGGTACTCGAGGCGTACGTCGAGGAGGATCGCTCGCGCGAGGAGCTCGTCGCGGAGTTCGATCCGAACGTCGTCGAGAGAGCCGTCGCGCTCGTCGACCGCGCCGAGTACAAGCGGCGCCAGGCGCCTCCCGGGGTGAAGCTGAGGCCGAAGGCGTTCGGCCGCGACTGGCGGACGCCGATCACCAATCGGTGGAGGGGTTGACCAGGCGCTCCGTAAGTAGTAACTTACGGTAAGTGATCACTAACGGACACCCTCTGGACGCGCTCGGCGACCCCACGCGGCGGCAGATCTTCGAGCTCCTCCGCGGCGGGCCCCGGTCGGTCGGGGACATCGCGGCAGGGCTCCCGGTGAGCCGCCCCGCGGTCTCGCAACACCTGCGCGTCCTCGAGGACGTCGGTCTCGTCACGCATCGGCGCAACGGAACCCGGCACCTGTACGAGCTCGACACGGCCGGGGTCGGGGTGCTGCGCGACTGGGTGGACGGGTTCTGGAGCGAAGCGCTCGCCCGCTTCAAGCAGGCGGCCGAGCAGAGAGGAGCAGCGTCATGAGCAGCGCACTCGTCGTCGAAGCGGTCCGCAAGACCGTCACCGTGGACTGTGCGGTGGAAGAGGCATTCCGGGTCTTCACGGCGGACGCACAGAGCTGGTGGCCGACTGGCTCGCACTCGATCTACCAGGACGTGAAGGAGATCGTGTTCGAGGAGCGGATTGGCGGAGAGGTCTACGAGATCTCGGCGACCGGAGAGAAGGGGCACTGGGCGAGGGTGCTGACCTGGGAGCCTCCGAACAGGCTCGTGCTCTCCTGGAACATCCTCGAGCGCGAAGAGCGCGGGACCGAGCTCGAGGTGCGATTCCTCCCGAGCGGCGAAGGCACTCGAGTAGAGCTGGAGCACAGAGGCTGGGAGAACCTCGCGGAGGGAGCCCGGGACAAGCGGAACGACTACGACACGGGCTGGGACCACGTGCTCGGCGTGTACTGCGAGCGCGTCGCCTAGAGCCCGGTTTCTACCGGTTGGGCCGGCGGCCCGTTGGCGAGCAGGTCGCGCACGAGCAGCGGGAGGCGGCGCGGGGCGAAGATCGTCGTCTCGGCCGCCTCCAGCGTCGTGAGCGACCACCAGCGGATCGCAGTCACGCCCTCAGCGCCGAGCTGGTCCCAGCCCAGCCCGGGCAGGGCTTCGAACGAGCGTGTGCGAACGACGTAGACACGTTCGATCTCGCCGTCCCACCGTCCGCCGAGAAGCGGCACGTGTGCGGTCCTCGTCCAGACGTGCGGGCCGAGTTCGAAGGACTCGAGGCCGATCTCCTCGAGGAGCTCCCGCCGGATCGCCTGCTCGTCGGTCTCCCCGGCCTCGATTCCCCCGCCGGGCGTCGTCCACACGGCTCGCTCGCCGTCACCGAAACGGACGAGGAGGATGCGCTCGTCCTCGTCGACGACGAGCGCTCGAGTCGCCGGGCGCATGCGAAGCTCGCTCACGAGACGAGATCGTGCAGCAACCGAAACCATCGCAGTCGCTCCTCCCAGGGCACGGCCGCGTTTGCAGGCGACGTCGAAGGCAGGACGAAGAGCGACGCCTCGCCCAGCCTCCGCGTCTGGAGCCCGTGGCCCGGGCGTTCGTGGAAGAGGCCCTGATAGGCCGCCTTTCCGACGAACGCGATGACGCGTGGGCGGAGCTCTTGCGCGATGGCCTCGAGGCGAGCCCGGGCGCCGGCGAAGTCGGCTGCGCGGAGATCACTCGACCCGCGCGTCGTGCGCATGGCCGCGTTCGTCAACCCGATGCCGTGGCGCAGCAGTTGATCCTGATCGCGCGGTTCCAGCTGCTGTGGTGTGAACCCCGCGGCGTGCAGGAGGCGCCAGAAGTCGTTGCGCGGATTTGCGAACGCGGCTCCCGCGCGCGCACTCCAGTGGCCAGGGTTGATGCCGCAGAAGAGGACGCGCATCCCGTGGCCGAGGACGTCAGGCACGGCGCTCGCAGACTGCGCGCTCATGAGACGAGGTCGAGGACCTGCGGAATCGCCGTGATGCGGATCCCCGTCCAGCCGTCGGCGTGTGGCCGACGAGGAGCTCCGGGATCGTCGAAGAGCACGGGGGTCATGCCCGCGCGCCGAGCGCCGTCGAGCTCGTCGTTCGCGCCGTCCCCGACGAACAGCGTCTCGGAAGCGGCAACCGGCAGCTCGGCAAGCGCGAGCTCGTAGATCTGCCGAGCGGGCTTCGCGACGCCGGCCAACGCGGAGAACACCGCTACGTCGAAGAGACCGGTGAACGGCGATTCGTCCCAGACGAGCGCGACGTCCTCGGTGCAGTTCGAGATGAGACCCGTGCGCACCCCCCGCCGGCGGAGCTCGGCGAGCGTCTCGGCCACTCCGTCGTCCGGCACGAGCGCCTTCCGCATGAGGTCGAGGCGCCGGGTGACGATTTCTTCGACATCGGCGTCGACGCCCAACGCCCGCGAGAGCTCGAGAATCGAGGCACGAATCGGGCCGGTCTCGCGCCGGCGATGTGCCTCGGCACCGAACCAGACCTCGTCCAGTCGCTCCAGGGAGACGTTCAGCCTCTGCGCCCAACCGCGGCGAAAGTCCGCAAAGGCAGCTTCCGGCACGGTCACGAGCGTCATCCAGAGGTCGAACACGACCGCCCGAAACACCTAGAGAGGCTAACGACTAGGCGGCTTCCCGATCGCGAGCGTCCAGGCGGAGCTCGAGCAGCACCCGGAGTCGCTCGCCCACGTCGCTCGACTCCGAAGAGGTCGGCTTCCTGCGAGGAAGCACCTTCACCGTGTCCTCGGTGTAGCGCCAGCCGTAGCAGCGCTCGTAGCACTCCGCCTCGCTGAGCGTCCGGAGCCGCTCCATTCGACCGCAGGCTAGGACACGGTCCGGACGGCAGCAAGCTCCTACGAGCAGGAGTTCAGCCGTGTAGCCGTGTTGTTGGTCTCGTTCGACTCGGCGACGACGTTCGTCCGATCGACGATCGCGGTGTACGTCCCGACCCTACAGGTCGACCACGTGAACGTGAACGAGGCGCCGGGCTGGATGCTCGGAACGGAGAACGTCCCGACGAGCGTGATGGTGAGGATCGACGGGCGGGCGGTCGCGGTGCCGCGATTCGTGATCGTGATGCTGTTCCTCGCGAAGGCGGCGACCACGAGGTCGGGGAGGAGCGGCGCGATCGTCCAGCTGTGGCTCGCAGCCTGTCCTACGTTGCCGGCCTGATCCGTGGCCCGCACGGAGAAGGTGTGCGATCCGACGGAGAGCGACTGGTAGGTCACCGGGCTGGTACAGCCTGCAAACGCCCCACCATCCACCGCGCACGCGAACGAGGAGCCGGGCTCGTCGGAGGAGAACGAGAAGCTCGCGGTCGTCGCGGTCGTGCCGGAAGGAGGAGCGGAAGTGATGGTCACGACGGGCGGTCTCGTGTCGGGCGGCGTGTAGGTCCACGCCAGCGAGACGGGGTTGCCGAGGTTTCCGGCTTTGTCCTTCCCGCGCACCGAGAAGCGGTGCTCGCCCGGCGCGAGGGCGCTCAGGACGACCGGGCTCGTGCACGGGGCGGATGCTCCGCCGTCGACCGAGCACGTGAAGGAGACACCGTTCTCGTTCGCGCTGAAGACGATCGAGGCCGTGTCGGAGGAGGTCGCCGCCGCAGGCCCGCTGGTGATCTTCACGACGGGAGGCGTCTTGTCGACAGGGGTGTTTGGCTTCGGCGGGCTCGGCGGTTGCGTCTCGGTGGTCGGGCTCGGCTCCGGCGGACTAGTGGTGGTGACCGTCGGGCCCGGTCCGGGCGGTGCAGCCGGCGAGGTGGTGGGCTCTGGGTCGGTGGTTGGCTCCGTCGCGGTCTCCGTCGCGGTCGGCTCGGTGGTGTCGGGCGCGACGGTCGTGGGCTGCGTCTGCGTGCCCGTGGACGTCGCGGTGACAGCAGCGGTCGAGCCGACCGGTGGTTGTGTCGTCGGCGCCGCAGCCGGCGAGTCGCCGCGCGCCATTGCGACGCCGAGCGCCGTTCCGGACACGCCCACGGCCAGCGCAGCGGCGACGGCAGCTCCCACCTTCCACGCGGATCGCCCGCGCCTGCCCCCTGCGGGCGTGGTCCAGTAGCCGACCAGCTCGAGCCGTTCCTCGACCGCCGCCTGCGCCTCGTCCTCGTCGAAGGGCGGAAAGATGATCGTGCGGTACCGCCGGGATGCCTCTCGCATGTCCGCAAGTGCGGCCTGGCAGCGCTCGCAGCCCTCGAGGTGCGCAAGCGTCTCGTGGAGCTTCGACCCTTTGAGCTGACCGTCGAGATGGGCAGCGAGGAGTGGGAGGTAGCGCATGCACTCCTCGGGGAGCCGCTCCGGGTCCACCTGCACGAGCCGGAGCTCCGTACGAAGACTCTCACGCGCCCGGAAGATGAGCTGGGCGACCGCATTCTCCTTCATCCCGACGAGCTCGCCGATCTCGGCATACGAGCGGTCCTCGAGCTCCCGCAACGCCAGCACGAGGCGCTGACGTGGCTGTAAGCGTCCGTTCGCGATTCGCACTTCGTCCTGCTGCCGGCGGAGGAGAGTGCTGCGCTCGGGGTCGGTCTCGATCGGCTGGGGCGCCACCGGTTCCGGGACCTCGGCCACTGGCTCCTGCCGTCTTCCGCGCTCCACCTGTTTGAGGAAGAGGTTTCTCGTCGTGGCAAAGAGGTACGCGCCGACGTCGGCAGTCGCCGGGTCGAGATCGTCGAGCCGTGGCACGGCGCGGACGAACGTCTCCTGGACGAGATCGTCCGCGTCGTGCACGTTTCCGGTGAGCCTGTAGGCAAACGCCCGCAGACGCGGCTGATACTCGACGTACAGCTCCTCCCAGGCGGCGTGGTCGCGCTCGCGAAGCCGGACGAGCAGAGCTGCGTCAGGCGTCCGTGGGACGGTCGCCATCGCCTGAGTGTAGGTCGCGTCGCGACCGGAGGTAGTCGGAGAAAGCTGCGTGCTTCGCGAGGTAACGCTCGAGGGCCTCGATGCCCTCGGACGCCCACTCGGTCAGCCAGGCCTCGTCGATGTCGACGAGATCGATGTGGGTGTTGTGTTCGCTCATGTACGGACAACCCGGGAACGGCCGATTCCTTACGCGACCGCGCCCCGCCGAGCGGGGCGCGGTCAGGGTGGAGTCGTGAACCCCTCTAGGGCCAGTCGACATCGATGTCGATCGTCGCCATGACGAGGAACTTCACGTAACGGTCGGTCGTGCCGAGGACGAAGTACCCGTCGTGCCCGGGGGGAGCCGAGACGCCGGTGCCGTACCAACCCGGCAGAGCGCCCTTCTCGAGCAGGTCCGAGATGTCGAAGCGGCCGCCCGCGCGGGCCCATTGATGGACGCTCTCGCCCCACGCTTCGAGGATGCAGTTCTTCTTGAACACGGCATCGCACTCCTCGCCGAGCATGTACATGTCGAACTTGGCGTCGCCATTCGCCGACACCTGGAACGAGAAGCCCGGACGGCTCGAGCCGAGGGCGTTCACAGGCGTGACGTCGCCGGAGTTGAGCTTTCGCAGGCCCGTGCCCCAGGACGACAGGACGTCGTCTCCGAGCCAGAGGCGGAAGAAGAGCTCTCCCTTGCCGACCTTGTCGCCGTCGTTCAGGACCTTGATCTTGTGCAGCGTCACCGTCGCCGTCGCGGAGACGGTTCGGAACGAACCCTGGCGGATGGAGACGTGCCCGTTGGCGTCCTTGGCTCTCACCACGACGTAGTACCGAGTCCCGAAGTCGAGCCCGCCGACCTGCGGTGACCACGACTTCGTGAAGCCGGGCGTCGTCTGCCTCGAGACGACGTCGTACTGGGCGAGCCCGGCCGCCGTCTGGACAGGCTTGTCACGCGAGACGTCGATCTGGATCCTGGCCGGAGTCGATGTCGCGATGTCGATGCGGGAGCTCGATGCATCGGGCTGCTTCTGGCTGACGAGGGCCTTCGTGATGCACTGCACGGAACAGCCGACGTTCGAAGCGATCCCGTCGGGACCTCCGAGTCCCGTGGTCTTGATGGGCAAGGTCTCGAACGTCCCCTGCCGCGAGGAGCTCCGGCCCTTGAGGTCGGTCGCCTTCACGACGATCGTGTACGTCGTGTCGGGCTCGAGGCCGGAAAACGAGGCCGTCCGGCTCAGCGAGAAGGCGGAGATGGACACGGTCTTCGCCTGATTCGTGGTGAAGCCGCCCACGTTCCCGCCCGCGCTCGCCTTGCTCACCGTGAGCTTGAGGTGCGCGACGACGGTCGTCTCGAGCTCGACCTTCGCGGTCGTCGCCGTCACCGTCACGAGTGCCTTGGAGATGCACCGAACGGAGCAGCCCGGGCCGGCCGTCAGCGGCGGCGGGCTCGTTGCCGAGGCGGTGCCCGCAACGATCGAGAGCGCCGCGAGGATGGCTGCGGCTGCCGAGCCGAGGAATGTCTTCGTGGATGTCATCGGGTCTCCTTTCGTTCTGCGGCGGTCAGGTTCCGTCGTTCTGAGAGGAGAACCCGGCAACTCTTCGTTCCTTACGCGCCAGCACAAACGAGTGTGGGCGCGGCCGAAGCCGCGCCCACGGTGCGGAGGGAAGCGGTGACGTGTCTTACGAGGCGACCGCGGCGCAGATCGCGTACGACCGGAGCTCCCAGTTGGCGCCGGTGGCGTTGACCTCGTAGGCCCGTGCTCGCCACGCCACGTTGCTCATCGGGAAGGTCTCGTCGAGGGCGATGCTCCCACCGGCGTCGAGTCCGAGCGCTCCGCCGCCGACGACGCGCTTGCCCGCGGGGCAGAAGACATCGGCGACCTTCGGGCTCAGCGAGTTGCTCGCGCTCTCGACAGACACGATCTCGAGCCCTGCGATCCCGGCGGGACCGGGAGGACCGGCGGAGCCGCCGGGGCCAGGCGGACCAGCGGGGCCTGCGGGGCCAGCCGGGCCCGAACCGAGCTCGCCCGGAGCGAAGTCGAGCGCCCGCAGCGAGCCGTTGGCCACGTTCAGCGAGTTGATCGTGTTCTTGGCCACGTCGACGTTCTTGACGGTGCGGTTCTTGAGATCCAGGCCAGTGACCGTGTTGTTCTTGATCTGTGCGCCCGTGATGTACGCGCCGGCGACCGCCGAGCCACCGAGGGCGAACAGAAGCGCGATGGCCGCGACGATCATCGCCGGATTGAAGACGCGGATCTTCATGGTGTGCCTCCTTCGGGTCGTGGACGAGATCCGTTGCCTCTGGAACCCGGAGGGCGGCGATTCCTTACGCGCGGTTAGGCTGCTTCGGTGTCCACGCACCCTCGCGTCCTCGAGTTCGAGGTCACGGTCGACCGCGCCGGCGATGCTCGAAGCGGGCTCGGCGGCAGTGCCCTCCGACGCGAGGACGAGTGGTGGGCCGAGCACTACGTCCTCACCGGCCTCCTCCGCTGCACACTCGCGAGCATGGGCCACGCTGCACGGCGGGCGGGCCTCGAGTGGACGAGCGCCGGATCAGCGCACGGAACGGTCACGAAGCGAGAAGAGGACGGTCTCTATGCGTTCGTCGACATCCAGACAACGTTCGAGGTGAGTCTCGAGCCGGCCCCGGAACGGGCAGAGGTGCAGAAGCTCGTAGCCAAGGCCGAGCACGGCTGTTTCGTCTCGAACTCGCTGACGGCGAGGCCGAGGCATCGCTGGATCGTCAACGGGCAGGAGGTGAAATGAGCACGACCGTTCTGGACATCGCGGCGGTGCGGGCACGATTCACGGCGCTCGACCGACGGCTCGCGTTCTTCGACGGGCCGGGGGGCACGCAGTGCCCGGACGAGGTGGTCGACGCGATCTCGCGCTACCTGCGCGAGTCGAACGCGAACATCGGCGCGCCGTACGAGACGAGCAGACGCACGGACGAGCTGGTCGAGCTGGCGCGCGATCGCGCCGCGTCATTTCTCGGATGCTCGACTGGCGAGACCGCGTTCGGACAGAGCATGACAGCGCTGAACTTCCTGCTTACTCGCGCGTTCTCGCGCACGCTGCGCGAAGGCGACGAGGTCGTCGTGACGGCTCTCGACCACGACGGAAACGTCTCACCGTGGCTGGAGATCGCGCACGACATCGGCATCGTCGTCAAGGTTGCCAGCTTGACCGAGGAGCTCGAGGTCGACTACGCGGACCTCGAGAGCCGGCTCTCGGACCGGACGCGCGTCGTCGCGTTCCCCGTTGCGGCGAACTCGGTCGGGACCGCGCCGGACGTGCGCCGCCTCGTTGAACTCGCCCATTCAGCAGACGCATTGGCGTGGGCGGATGCCGTCCATTACGCCCCTCACGGGCCGATAAACGTCGCCGCCTGGGACGTAGACGTGCTCATCTGCTCGCCGTACAAGTTCTTCGGGCCGCACATGGGGCTCGCGTTCGGCAAACGTGAGCTGCTCGAGTCCTGGCGTCCGTACAAGGTGCGCCCGGCGGCGAACGAGCCCGTCGGTCACCGGTTCGAGCTCGGGACGAGCCAGCACGAGCTGCTGGCGGGCTTCGTCGCCACGGTCGACTACATCGAGTCGCTCGGCTGGGACGCGATCCTCGATCACGAGCGTGCCCTCGGCGAGCGCTTCCTCGCGGGCCTCCCGCAGAGCGTGGACCTCTACGGCCTGCGGGGGATGGACGGCCGCGTCCCCACCTTCTGCTTCAACCTCCCCGGGCGGAGCCCGCTCGAGGTCGGAACGTCACTGGCGGAGAAGGACCTCGCCGTGTGGCACGGCAACTACTACGCGGTCGAGACCATGAAGTACCTGGGCCTCGCGAACGGCGCCGTGCGCGCGGGGATCGTCCACTACAACACCGAGGACGAGGTCGACCGGCTTCTCCAAGGGGTCGCGGCGCTCGCGTGAAGCTTCTGCTGGTCGGTGGGCCGCGCTTCCTCGGCCGCGCGATCACGGGCGCCGCGCTCGCGAGAGAGCACGAGGTCACGTTCTTCAACCGCAGCCGGACGAATCCCGGCCTCTACCCCGAGGTCGAGCGCCTGGTCGGCGATCGCGCGGGCGACCTCGGAGCGCTCGACGGTCGGGCGTGGGATGCCGTCATCGACACGTGCGGCTACCTGCCGAGAGTCGTACGCGCATCTGCGGAGGCGCTCGCGAGCTCCGGGCTCTACTGCTTCGTCTCCACCATCTCGGTGTACGCGGACTTCAGCGGGCCGGTGGACGAAGACAGTCCGACTTCAGAGCTGGGCGAGCTGCCGGCGGAACAGGTGACGGCCGAGAGCTACGGTCCACTGAAGGCGCTCTGCGAAGGAGCGGTGGTCGACGTGTTCGCCGATCGAGCTCTCGTTGTCCGGCCCGGACTCATCACCGGCCCTCACGACCCGACCGGCAGGTTCACGTACTGGCCGCACAGGGTTGCGCGAGGGGGAGAGGTGCTCGCACCCGCGCCGTCGCAGGCGCCGATGCAGCCCGTCGATGTACGCGACCTCGGTGACTGGATCGTCGCGCTCTGCGAGCAGAGGGTGGCGGGCACCTACAACGCGACGCATCCCGGCTTCACCTGGAGTGAGCTCCTGGACACGTGCCGCGAAGTCGCCGGAACGGACGCGGAGATCACGTGGGTCGCGCCCGACTTCCTCGTCGAGCAGGGCGTTAGCCAGTGGATGGAGCTGCCGCTCTGGATCCACGATTCCGAACTCGCCTACGAGGACCGCATCGAGGTCAAGCGCGCGCTCGACGCAGGCCTGACCTTTCGTCCTCTCGAGGAGACCGTCCGTGGCGCCCTGGAGGAAGCGGCGACCACGGACGCGGCCGGACTGACTCCGGAACGCGAAGCGGAGCTCCTGGCTCTCTGGCATGGCCGCGGGTAAGGACTACTCGGGAAACTCCTCTCTCCCAGAGCTCGGGGCGAAGCCGGCGCGGGCGTCGTCGTCTTCTTCACGACGAGCCACGAGGAGCTCGAGCGCTGGTTCGAAGCGCTCAAGACGACGCTCGATCCGGCCGAAGGGCTCTGGATCCCGTGGCCGAAGAAGGCCGCGAAGATCGAGGGCGATCAGCTTCGAGACTGTCCAGGAGCTCGGTCTCGCTCACGGCCTCGTCGACAACAAGAGCTGCTCGATCGTGCGCCGCGGCTTCTGAGTAGTCCCTTTGACGCGAGTTACTCGCGATCGAACTGCGCGCGCAGCCCCTTCGCCGCCATGCGGACGGTCTGCTCGACCCGCTTCGTGCGCGTCTCCGGGCGCTTCGCGCTCACGACCCACCAGAGGATCCCCTTGCGCGAGGACGGGCTGAAGCTGTTCCAGTTCTCGCGGGCCGCGGCGTCAGCGTCGAGGGCCGCGGCGAGATCTGGCGGCTCCTCGAGTCGCTCCACCGCGTCGAGCGCGCTCCACGAGCCGTTCTCCTTCGCGACCTCGATAGCGGCGATCCCGGCCGGGGCGAGCTGCCCCTCGCGCTCGAGCCGTGCCACACGTTCCTTGTTCGACATCGACCACGTGCTACGCGGCTTGCGCGGCGCGAAGAGCTGCAGGGTGCGCCGCTCGTCAAGCCAGTTCACCGTGCTGTCGATCCAGCCGAAGCAGAGCGCCTCCTCGACCGCCTCCTCGTAGCTCGGACTAGTCCCGTCGCTCGTCTTCTTGTGGAAGACGAGCCAGATCGCGTCGCGCTGCATGTGCCGCTCGGCGAGCCACCGCCGCCACGCGGCACGGTCCGAGACCTCGACGATCTCGCGCCCGTCCACGTGCCGCTCCACGAGCGCCAGCCTACGCGTGCGACGAATGCACGGGTGCTCGTCGACGGCAGCATGAGTGTTTCGCTGACCAGCTGTGCCACCGCGACCCAGGTCTCAGTAGTTTCCACGAATCAGTACCTTGCAATATCTAGTAGTTTTGTGCCGTGATTCCGCCGCGTCCTCACGAGCACGACCCGCAACTCTTCAAGGGAGTTTTGGGCGTGATCCTGCTCCAGCTGCTCGCGGAGGGGGAGTCGTACGGTTACGAGCTGGCAACTCGTATTCATCACCTCGGCTTGGTCGAGGTTGCCGATGGCTCCATCTACCCAGCGCTGACACGGCTCGAACGAGAAGGCCATCTCGTCTCACGCCTTGTTGCCTCCAGCTCGGGCCCGGCGCGGAAGTACTACCGTCTTTCGGAGGCTGGTCGTGAAGCACTCGAGGCAGGGAGGTGCGCATGGCTCTCGTTGGCTGAGGTCGTGACACCCCTTCTCAGCCAGCCGCCACGACCCATACGACGAAAGGACGTCGCATGAGCCTCGCCACTGAATGGACCGTATGGCGGATCGACCGCCGATTGCGTCGAGATCTTCCTTTCTCGGCCCGCCGAGCGATTCGCAGCGAGTTGCGTGCAAATCTTCGCGCCGCTGCGGATGAGGTGGGAGAACACGAGGCTCTGCGCCGCTTGGGGGATGTAGGGGCGGTGGCCGACGACTACCGGGCTGCCGTTGCTCGACCGGATGTCGTCCGTGTTGATCGCGGGGTCAGAGCGGCGCTCTACACGCTTGTCGCACTCGTGTTCGTGACGCTCATCCGAGTGCCCACGTTCGGCATGGTCACGACGTTCGACGCCTTCACGCACGAACGGCAATGGCACGTTCAACTTTGGCGCCTGGGTGAGCTGTCGGGTGACATCGCGACGCGCACACTGTTCGAGGCCACGGTCTACAGCTACTCCTTCATCCTCTTTCCACTCGTCGCGTTTCTCGTCTGGTCACGTTCGTGGCGCTACATCGCTCACGATCGACACGGAAACCTGTCGAGGTCCGACGTCTGAAGGAGTGCAGCTTGTGTCCGCGCGCGGAGTTGCCCGACCTGACCGGGCGTTCTGCTCGCTGAGCGGATCGCCTCTCGGGCTCCCGGTTCGGCGCAGCTCCGGGTCCCGGTGGTGCTAGGACTCGTCCTCGAACGGTGACGGGACCGAGGGTGCGCCGTTTGCGCCGTCCGCGAAGAGCGTGTAAGAGCGGCGAGAGATGTCAACGCCCGAGCTCGTCAATCGCTGGCGGCTGATCGCGGCAGTTACCGGGCTTCTCGCCGTGGCGGCGTACACCACGCTCGTCGCAGTACCGCTTCCGGACAAGATCGCCGCGGTCGTCGGGAGTATGTTCGGGCCCTCTCGTCGGCTGCGCGAGCGTCGGGCTGTACCGCGTGCTCGCCTCGCAACGCGAGACGGTAACAGGGTTCCTGGCCGCGATCGCAAACATCACGGCCGGAGCCCTGGTGGTTGCCATGCTCCTTGTCCAGCTCTCGCTCGACGATGCGGAGGACGAGGCTGCGGGTCTCGATGCGTCGACCGAGCGGACTCGACCATGTCCACTTCGGGCTCGACCTCTCCTGGGACACGTTCATCTGTCTCGGCACCTTCCTCTTCGGCCTGGCCATGCTGCGGCGTCCAGGTTTCGGTCCGGTGGTCGGTAGCGCCGGCATGGCCATCGCGGTCGCGCTGTACGGGGTGAACTTCGCGACCTTCCCCGAACCCCCCAACGAGAGCGCCATCGACCTCGGGCCGCTTATCGGCCTCTGGTATGCGGTCGTTTCGGTGTTGGCTCCTTCGAACCGCAGTTCTCGGGCCCACGCCTGCCAGGTCCCGGGCGGGTTGAGCTTCGAGCGTGATGCGCCGGAAACCTCGGATCGCATGACCGGAGGCCGCAGGTTCAGAAGCGCCGGTCCTGTGTTCCCACGACTCTCGAATTAACGGCGCTCGATCGACGAGCGCTGGCAGGCGCTCCGCTTGGTCTACCGCCTCGAAGACCGCGCCTAGTAGGACTTGCGGGCTCGGTCCCAGGGCTCCTCGTCCCGGCGGATGAGGTCTGGGTCGATGCCGCGCGACTCGGCCAGGTCGCAGGTGAGCCGCTGGAACCGGACGATGTCCACGACCGGGTGGATCGTCGGCACGAGCGTGGCCTCGCATCCGAGCTCACCGAGAGCGCGCATCACGTCGGCCGCGCGCGCGGCGGCGCGACCCGTCCCTTCCAGGACGAAGCAGCGCACTTCTGCATCGACGGCGGCGAGGTGTCCGTGGAGGATCTGCTCGGTGTGGTGCGCCTCGGCCGCGACGTGGACGCCTTCGCGCAATTTGAGCACGGCTTCGAGCACGGTCCCCGCGTCGTCGGCGGCACCGGCGACGACGAAGCGGTCGTGCCCACTCACACCGAGCGGCTCGGCGTCGAGCTCGCCGGCGACACCGTCTGCGAGCCCGCTCACGTCCTCGCCCCTGAGCGCCCGTCCGGCCGCGACGCCGCAGGTGTAGCTCACCGTGTGGCAGTAGCTCTCCTCGATCGCCGGGGTCGCGACCACGACGTGGTCCACGACCTTGGCGATTGCGCTGTCCGCAGCCCCGGTGATCAGCCAGGTCTCCCCGCGGAATCCCTGCACAGCCTCGAGCGTGATCTTCGTTCCGCCCTCGTGCGAGATCGCGACGAGCACGTCGGCCTCGGATGCGTTGCCGACGACGACGTCGAGAGCCTGTGCTGCACGCCCGCACCCGAGCGCGGCGTGAAAGGACGTGCCGCAGCCTGTGAAGAGCACGCGGGCACCCCCGGGCAGACGAAGATCGCCCACCCGCTCGGGCACCTGCCGGAGCCAGTCGGGCTGCGCGGCAATGGCCTTCCGGGTCAGCTGTCCGGGCACGAACCGTGTCTATACCATCGAGGGCGGTGGCGATCTTCGAGAAGACGATGCTCGGCAACGGCGTTCGCGTCGTGACCGCGCCGAACGAGCAGGTCGGCTCGGTGTCGTGCTTCGTCATGCTCGCAGCCGGGTCGCGGTACGAGACGCCCGAGTCGAAAGGCATCGCGCACTTCGCGGAGCACATGTTCTTCAAGGGCACGGAGCGCCGACCGACCGCGCGGAGCATCTCCACGGAGATCGACGCGATCGGGGGCGAGTTCAACGCCTTCACCGGCAAGGAGCTGACCGGCTACTACGTTCGCTGCGGATCGGAGACGCGCGATGTCGCGCTCGACGTCCTCGCCGACATGCTCCTGGCGTCCCGGTTCGACGAGGCCGAGATCGAGAAGGAGAAGGGCGTGATCCTCGAGGAGATGAACGTCTATCTCGACACGCCGCAGCGCTACGTCGGAAACGTGTACGACCGCCTCCTGTTCGCGGACCAGCCGCTCGGCTGGGACATCCTCGGGACGCGCGAGACGATCGAGGACGCGACACGCGAGACCTTCACGTCCTACCTCGACACCTGGTACCGCCCCGAGCGGATGGTCGTCGGGATCGGCGGCCGGATCGGAGACGGCCTGATGGAACAGCTCGAGGAGCTGCTCGGAGGGATCGAGCAGCTCCCGACGGGCCAAGCCGCGGTCGTCGAGATCCCGCCCGAGACGTCGCCGGTGCTCCTGCACACGAAGGCGTCGGAGCAAGCCCATCTCATCCTCGGCGTGCGCGGCTACCCGATCGGTCATCCCAACCGCTATGCGTTGCAGCTCTTGGCTGTGGTGCTCGGAGGTGGCATGTCGTCTCGCCTCTTCACGGAGGTACGCGAGAGGCGCGGGCTCGGCTACTACGTGCACACCGGCAACACGGCCTATACGGACACGGGGACGTTCTACTCGAGCGCCGGCGTCGACGTCGGACGGGTCGAAGAGGCGATCACGACGATTCTCGCCGAGACGCGGAAGATCGCGGCCGAGCCGGTTCCGGCGGAGGAGCTCGAGAAGGCGCGCGGGTATGCCAAGGGCCGTTTCGTCCTTCGCCTGGAGAGCCCGCAGGGCACGATCCAGTACGGCCTTCGGCGAGAGGTCCTCGAAGGTGAGATCGAGGAGCCCGACGACCTGCTGCGGCAGCTCGACCAGGTGACCGCCGAGGACGTCCAGCGAGTCGCGAAGGATCTCTTCGAGGAGAAGCGGCTCTACCTCGCGCTCGTCGGGCCGTTCGACGACCCCGAGGGCTTCGAGAAGCTGCTCGCTGCCTAGAGCTCGCGCGGCGGGCTCGTCAGGATCGTGACCGATGCCGCATGCGTCGGTCAACGGCATCCAGCTCTACTACGAGGAGCGCGGCTCGGGGACGCCGATCGTCGGCATCCACGGCGCAGGTAGCTCGGCGGTCTTCTGGGAGGACGCAGCCGAAAGGCTCGCCGCGCTCGGCCGCGTGATCACGTACGACCGCCGGGGTAGCAACCGAAGCGAGCGACCGGAGCCGTACGAGAGCACCAGCGTCGCCGAGCACGCCGATGACCTGCTCGAGCTGCAGCGAGTGCTCGACGCGGAGCCTGCGATCCTGATCGGCCGAAGCTACGGCGGGACGGTCGCCCTCGACGTCGCGCTCCGGGCGCCTGCATCCGTCCTCGGCGTAGCACTCCTCGAGGCAGGACCGATGGGCCTCTCGCGCGAGTACGACGCCTGGTTCACCACGGTTCGCTCGAAAGCCGAGGGCGTCGAGCCGAACGCCGTCGGCGAGGTCGTGCTGCGTGACGTGTTCGGCGCGTGGGAGGAGCTTCCGGACGTGTGGCGCGACGTCTTCACCCGGAACGGACCGGCGTTGTTGGCCGAGCTCCGCGGCGGGGAGACGACCGACACTGCCCGACTTCCCGAGCTGCGCATGCCGGCGCTCGTCGTGACGGCCGCGAGCTCGCCGGAGCCGATCAGGCTGGGCTCGGAAGCGCTGGCACGTGCGCTTCCGCAGGCACGTGAAGCTCACGTGGAAGGGGATCACGCGATCGACCCGGCCGGCCCGGAGGTTCGCGCTTTCGTGTCGGAGGTGCTCGAGACCTAGACTCGCAGCAATGGAAGAGCTCCGGGCCGCGCTCGAGCGCGCCGTCGACACGATCGTGACGTATCGCGAAGCGTTGCCCGAGGCCAGGGTCACGCCCAGTGCAAGCCGCGCACAGGTCAGGGAGTCGCTGGGCGCTCTGCCGGATGGACCGGCGCCGCTGGAGGAGGTGATCGACGAGCTCATCGGCGCAGCACCCCCAGGGCTGATGGCGTCGGCCGGGCCTCGCTACTACGGGTTCGTCATCGGAGGGACGCTCGACGCGGCGCTCGTCGGAGACGTCATCGCCTCCGGCTGGGACCAGTGCGCCTACAACGAAGCGCTGTCGCCTGCTTCGATCGCCTTCGAGGACGTTGCCGGGACCTGGCTCAAGGTGGTCCTGGGGCTCCCGGCGAACGCATCGGTGGGTTTCGCCACGGGCGCTCAGGGCGCCAACACGATCGGACTGGCCGCCGCACGCTGGCAGGTGCTCAACCAGGTCGGCTGGGACGTGAGCCGCGAGGGGCTGTACGGAGCCCCGCCCATCAGGGTGCTCGTGGGCGCCGAGCGCCACGCGACAGTCGACCGCGCAATTCGCCTCCTCGGGCTCGGCGAGAAGGCGATCGTGGAGGTGTCTGCCCTGCCCGACGGTGCGATGGACACGGAGGCGCTGAGCGCCGAACTGCGAAACGGAGCCGAGCGGCCGACGATCGTCTGCGCTCAGGCTGGAAACGTCAACACGGGAGCATGCGACGACACGACGGCCATCGTGGCTGCGGCGCGCGCCGTAGGCGCCTGGGTTCACGTGGACGGAGCCTTCGGACTGTGGGCCGCCGCGAGCCCCCGCACCGCTCACCTGGTTCGCGGTGTCGAGCTGGCCGACTCCTGGGCCTGCGACGGCCACAAGTGGCTCAACGTTCCGTACGACGCGGGGTTCGCGTTCTGCGCACACCCGGACGTCCACGCGACCGCGCTTGCGTACACGGCCGCGTACTTGACGGGCCAGGTCGCAGGTCGAGAGCTCGGCGGTGGCGACTTCGTGCCCGAGTCGTCGCGACGAGCGCGCGGCTTCGCGACCTGGGCGGCGTTGCGCTCGCTCGGACGGTCCGGGGTCGCAGACCTCGTCGACCAGTGCTGCGAGATGGCGCGGCTCTTCGCCGAGCGCCTCGACGAGATCGACGGGGTCGAGGTCGTGAACGAGGTCGTGCTGAATCAGGTCCTCTTCCGGGTGGGGGACACGGACCTGACGAATCGCCTCGAACGCGCGATCCAGGACGACGGCACGAGCTGGCTTGGCGGGACGACCTGGCGCGGCGAGCGCCTCCTGCGCATCGCCGTCTCGAACCATTCGACCACGCGGGAGGACGTCGACCGCGTCGTCTCGGCGATCGGGCGGCTCAGGTCGGAGCTCGTCGCGGTCTAACCTGTTCGGGTGGGCACGGGGACGCGTGTGGTCCGCCACGAGTCCGAGCTCGGCAGGTGGGAGCTCGTGTCGCGAGCGCCGGACCCGAGGCTCAGCGGATACGTCGGTCACTACCAGGGATACGTCGAGAGCGGCTCGCCCGCGCCGCTGCGTCAGCAGGTCCCGATGCCGCTGATCCCGATCATCGTGAACTTCGGCGCTCCCTGGAACGTCGCCGGCTCCGTCACGGGCCCGCACGTCGCCTACGACAGCTTCGTCGCGGGCCTCGGCGTGCGCTCGTCCTACGTCGCAGCGGCCGGCCCGGCGAGCTGTGTGCAGGTGAACCTCACGCCGCTCGGTGCGCACCTGCTCTTCGGGCTGGCGATGCAGGAGCTCGCGAACGAGGTCGTCCCGCTCGAGGCCGCGCTTCCTCGCGTCCTCGTCGATCTCACCGCCGAGCTCGAGGACGCGGGCAGCTGGGAGGATCGGTTCGCGCTGCTCGACACTCTCCTCGTAAGACGGCTCACCGAGGCGCGCGAGCCTTCCCCGGACGTGGCGTGGGCGTGGAGCATCTTGGAGAAGACGCACGGACGGGCGCCGATCGGCTGGATCTGCGACCGGCTCGGGCGCAGTCGCCGTCATCTCGCCGCCCGCTTCCGCGAGCAGGTCGGCCTCACTCCGAAGACGGTGGGGCGGATCATGCGCTTCGACCGAGCGGTCTCGCTGCTCGGGCGAGGCGACGCCGATCTCGCGGAAGTCGCGTTCGAGTGCGGCTACTTCGACCAGGCCCACCTGAACCGGGACTTCCGCGAGTTCGCGGGGTCGTCGCCGACGACGTTCCGGCGGCGGGTCGTCCCGGACGGCGGCGTCATCGTCTAGGTCACATTCGTCCAAGACAGGGCGCCGGCACGCTCCTACTCTCGAAGCACCACGAGAGGAGGCAGCGATGAACTGCATCGCCTTCATGAACTACGACGACGCCTCGGCTGCCATCGACTGGCTCGAGCGAGCGTTCGGCTTCGAGCGGACGTCGGTGCACGAGGGTCCAAACGGCAAGATCGCGCATGCCGAGCTGCGCTTCGGCGACGGGATGATCATGCTCGGCTCCGCCGGAAGAAACGACTTCGGATTGAAGACTCCTCGCGAGCTCGGTGCGGTGAACCAGGGCGTGTATGTGGTCGTCGATAACGGAATCGACGCGCACTACGAGCGGGCGCGGGTAGCCGGCGCGGAGATCGTGCACGAGCTCCACGACGCCGACTACGGCTCACGCACCTTCATGGCTCGCGACCCGGAGGGGAACCTCTGGAGCTTCGGCACCTACCGGCCGGAGTCGCTATGAGCGAACCGCCTCCTTGCTATCCACGAGTCACGCCGTACCTCATGTACGAGGAGCCTGCAGAGGCTCTCACGTGGCTTGCCGACGCGTTCGGGTTCGAGGAGCGGTTTCGGCACGTGGGCGAGGAAGGCTGGATCGATCACGCAGAGATGACGATCGGCGACGGCCTCATCATGCTCGCCAAGCCCAGCGCGGACTACCGTTCGCCGCGCAGCCTCGGCGGTGCCACCGCTCTCGTGCACGTCTACGTCGATGACGCGCGCGAGCACTGCGCGCGGGCGAGAGCAGCCGGGGCCGTGATCCGCAGCGAGCCGGCCGAGAAGCCGTACGGGACGCTCCAGTACACGGCCGCCGACCCGGAGGGGCACCTCTGGCTCTTCTCGGAGCAGGTCCGGAAGCCGGAGCCGCAATGGAGGCTTCTCGGCGAGAGCTAGCTAGTCCTCGGTCGGGTGGGCGACCGCGCGATCCGCGATCTCCGCGACGACGGCGGGGTCGGCGAGGGTCGTCGTGTCGCCGAGCGGCCGCTCCTCCGCGACGTCGCGCAGGAGTCGCCTCATGATCTTGCCGGACCGCGTCTTCGGGAGCTCCGGCGTGAACACGATGTTCGCCGGCTTCGCGATCGCGCCGATCTTCACGGCGACGTGGTTCCGGAGCTCCTCGAGCCGCTCGACCGACCCCTCCTCCCCTCCCTTCAGGGTCACGAAGGCGACGATCGCCTGCCCGGTGAGGGCGTCGGCACGCCCGCACACCGCTGCCTCGGCGACGCTCTGGTGGTCGACGAGAGCCGACTCGACCTCGATCGTCGAGATGCGATGGCCGGAGACATTCATGACGTCGTCGACGCGCCCGAGGAGCCAGAAGTCGCCGTCCTCGTCGATCCGTGCGCCGTCGCCGGCGAAGTACATGCCCGGGAAGCGCTCCCAGTACGTCGCGCGATAGCGTGCATCGTCGCCGTAGATCCCGCGCAGCATCGCCGGCCAGGGCCGCTTGAGCACGAGGTAGCCCCCGCCACCCGGTCCCACCTCCTCGCCGCGGTCGTTGACGACAGCGGCGTCCACGCCGGGAAAGGGCTTCGTTGCGGAGCCCGGCTTCGTGGTCGTGACACCGGGCAGCGGCGTGATGAGGACCATCCCGGTCTCGGTCTGCCACCACGTGTCGACGATGGGAGTCCGGTCGCCGCCGATGTGCTCGCGGTACCACATCCACGCCTCGGGGTTGATGGGCTCGCCGACCGTCCCGAGGAGTCGCAGGGAGGAGAGGTCGTGCTTCGCCGCGTGCGCTTCCCCCCACTTCATGTGGGCGCGAATGGCCGTCGGAGCCGTGTACAGGATCGTCACCCTGTAACGCTCGACGATGTCCCACCAGCGGTCCCTGTCCGGGAAGTCCGGCGTGCCCTCGTAGAGGACGCTCGTCGCTCCGTTGCAGAGCGGCCCATAGACGATGTAGCTGTGACCGGTCACCCAGCCGATGTCCGCGGCACACCAGTAGACGTCCGTTCCCGGCTTGAGGTCGAAGATGTAGTGGTGCGTCGTCGCGACGCCCACGAGGTAGCCGCCAGTGGTGTGCGCGATGCCCTTCGGCTTCGCGGTCGTTCCGCTCGTGTACAGGAGGTAGAGGAGGTCCTCCGCGTCCATCGGCTCGCACGGGCAGGACGCCGGATCCGTCGACTGGCCCCCGACGAGCTCGTTCCATGTGATGTCTCGTCCCGGCGTCATCGGCACGTCGCCGCGCGTCCGTTGACCCACGACGACGGTGCGGACTCCCGGGCACGACTCGAGAGCCTCGTCGGCATTGCGCTTGAGCGGAACGATCGTCCCGCGCCGGTAGCTCTCGTCCTGAGTGAGCAGCACCTCGCACTGCATGTCGTTCAGGCGGTCCGCGAGGGACTCGGCCGAGAAACCGCCGAAGACGACCGTGTGCGGCGCGCCGAGCCGCGCGCACGCCAGCATCGCCACCGGTAGCCCCGGCCCCATTCCCATGTAGATGCCGACGGGCGTTCCCTTCGTCACGCCGAGAGCCCTCAGCCCGTTGGCCGCGCGAACCACCTCGCCGAGAAGCTGCCGGTACGTGATCGCGGTACGCTCGCCGACGGGCTCGCCCTCGTAGTAGTAGGCGACCCGATCGCCGAGCCCCGCCTCGACGTGGCGGTCGAGACAGTTGTAGGTCACATTCACCTTGCCGCCGGCGTACCACTTCGCGTACGGGGGTTCCCATTCCAGAAGCGACGTGAAGGGCTCGAACCAGGTCACGCGTGTGCGCCCTTCGCGCTCCCAGAACTCCTCGAAGGAGACATCCTGGATCTCAGGCTTCGCGTTCGCCTGCGCAGCGAAGTCCGACGGCGGCGGATAGCGACGCTCTTCCTCGAAGAGGGTCTCGATCGCGGTCTTCGACTGGCGCTCCGACACTTGGACGCGGATCCTAACGCCGTGGGTAGAGTCCGCTGCGGTGGACGCGGACCTACGCGCGCTCAAGGAGCGCCTCGCCGAGATCTCGGATCTCACACGCACCGGCTTGGTGCTCGCGTGGGATCAGAAGGTGACGATGCCGCCGGGCGGGCATCCCGCGCGTGCCGAGGCTCTCGCGACCCTCAGCCGTGTTGCGCACGAGAAGTTCGTTGACGATGAGATCGGGCGCCTGCTCGAGCGGCTGCGACCGCTCGAGGAGTCACTCGAGTACGCCTCGGACGACGCTGCGTTGATCCGCGTCACGCGCCGCGACTGGGAGAAGCAGCGGCGCGTCCCGACGGAGCTTCGGGCGGAGATCGTGCGTGCAGCTTCTCTCGGAAACCAGGTGTGGATCGAGGCGCGCGCCAGGAGCGACTTCGCGAGCTTCCTGCCCGCGCTCGAACGAAATCTCGAGCTCAAGCGCCGCTACGTCGACTGCTTCGAGTGGGACGACTCCCCGTACACCCCACTCCTCGACGACTACGAGCCGTACATGAAGACGAGCGAGGTCGCGCAGGTGTTCGGAACCATCCTGCCGGTCCTGAGCGAGCTCGTGCGCGAGGCGCCGCGCGTCGATGCGTCGTTCCTCCACCGGCCGTTCCCGGCCGCGCTGCAGGCGGAGTTCTCGAAGCGCATCATCGCGACCTTCGGCTTCGAGGAAGGCTCGTATCGGCTCGACCCCACGGTGCATCCGTTCTGCACGTCCTTCTCGACGAGGGACGTGCGCATGACGACGCGATACGAGGAGACGGGCCTGCACTCGCTCTGGTCGACGATGCACGAGGCCGGGCACGCGCACTACGCGCACGGGATCGCGTCGTCGCTCGAGCGCTCACCGCTCGCCGGCGCCCCGTCGCTCGGTCTCAACGAGTCGCAGAGCAGGACGTGGGAGAACCTCGTTGGACGCAGCCGCCCGTTCTGGAGCCACTGGTACGAGCCGCTGCAAGAGACGTACCCGACGCAGCTCGGCGACGTCGACTTCGACGCGTTCCTGGCAGCCGTCAACCGCGCCGAGCCGGGTCTGATCCGCGTGGACGCGGACGAGACGACGTACAGCCTCCACATCATCCTCCGCTTCGGGCTCGAGCAGCAGCTGGTCGAGGGCTCGCTCGACCCCAAGGAGCTGCCCGAGGCATGGAACGCCGGAATGCTCGAGCTGCTGGGCGTCGAGGTGCCCGACGACGCACACGGGGTGCTCCAGGACATCCACTGGTCGCAGGCCGGAATCGGCTACTTCCCGACCTACGCGCTCGGCAACGTCATCTCGCTCCAGATCTGGGCGGCCGTGCGCGAGGCGATCTCCGACCTCGACGAGCAGCTGGAGGCAGGCGAGCTGACCGAGCTCGCAACGTGGCTCCGTGAGAACCTCTACTCGCTCGGCCGGAAGTTCACGCCGAAGGAGACGATCGAGCGGCTGACGGGGTCGCCGACGATCGACCCGCAGCCGTACCTCGGGTACCTGCGCGAGAAGCTCGCCGCACTGCCTGCCGGTGCCTGAGATCGAGTTGGCCGTCAACGGCGAGCGACGCTCGCTCGACGTCGAAGGACGAACCCTTCTCGTCCACGCGCTCCGCGACGGCCTCGGGCTGACGGGCGCCCATATCGGCTGTGACACGAGTCAGTGCGGCGCGTGCACGGTCCTCCTCGAGGGCCGCGCCGTCAAGAGCTGCACCGTCCTCGCGCAGCAGGCCGAAGGCCGCGAGGTCATGACGATCGAGGGCCTGGCGGTGGACGGCGAGCTGCACCCGATCCAACGGGCCTTCGTCGAGCACCACGGCCTACAGTGCGGGTTCTGCACGCCGGGTGTGATCCTCACTGCGTTCGACCTGCTCTCGCGGGACGGGTCGCCGAGCGACGAGGAGATCCGTCACGCGCTGCGCGGCAACCTCTGCCGCTGCACCGGCTACCAGGGCATCGTCGAGTCGATTCGCGCCGTGGCGGTGAGCTCGTGATCCCGGCCGCCACGCGGTACGCGTGTGCGTCGGACCTCGAGCATGCGCTCGAGCTGCTCGAAGAGCCGGACTCGACGGCGATCGCGGGCGGGCAGTCGCTCATCCCCGTGATGAAGCTGCGTATCGCGCGGCCGTCGCTCGTGGTCGACATCTCCCGGCTCGAGCTCCGCGGCGTCGAGGAGCGTGATGGGGAGCTGCACATCGGCCCGCTCACGACCTGGAACGACCTCATCGAGGCGGAGGAGCTCCCGCGTCCCGGCCTCGAGGCGATCGCCGATTGCGCACGAGGCATCGGCGACCTGCAGGTTCGAAACCTCGGAACGGTCGGGGGCAGCATCGCGCACGCCGATCCTGCCTCCGACATGCCCGCGGCCTTCCTCGCACTGGACGCGCGAGTGCAGCTCCGCTCGCCCGACGGCGAGCGGGAAATGCCGCTCTCGGACGTCTTCGTGGGGCCGTTCACGACCGCTCTCGCGCCTCAGGAGCTGATCACGGACATCGTCGTCCCGCTGCCGAATGCGGGCAAGGGCTCGGCCTACGCGTCCGTCGAGCACCCCGCGTCGGGATTCGCACTCGTCGGTGCAGCCGTTCTCGCCGGGCCCGAGGGAGCACGCGTCGCGCTGGCCGGAGCGGGCGCCACGCCGTTCGTCCTCCCCGCGGGAGACCTGCGCGAGGCCGTCTCCGCCGTGGAGATCTTCGGCGACCGCTTCGCATCCGCGGACTACAGGCGCGAGCTCGCGGTCGTCCTCGCCGAACGAGCCTCCACGACCGCACGAGCGCGCGCCGAGGAGAATCGATGAGCGAGGTCATCGGCGTGGCGAGGCCACGCGTCGACGCGCCCGAGAAGGTGACGGGCGCGACGCGCTACGCCGCCGACGGCTACGTCCACGGGCTCCTGCATGCGCGACCGGTTCTCTCGACGGAGGCGCACGCGCGTCTCCGCGGCGTCGACACGAGCGCGGCGGTCGACATGCCGGGAGTCGTCGCAGTGCTGACTGCGGCCGATTTTCCCATCGCGTCGACGGGCACCGACCGAACGGCCGAGCCGCTCGCCCGCGAGGAGGTCGTCTTCGCCGGTCAGCCGGTCGCGCTCGTCGTCGCGGAGTCGGAGGCCGCCGCCCAAGACGGTGCGGAAGCGGTCGTCGTCGACTACGAGCCCCTAGCCGCAATCCTCGACCTCGAGGCCGCGATGGAGCCGGGAGCACCGCTCGCACGGATCGTGGTGGGCACCGAGGAGGGCGGCGACCTCGAATCGATTCACGCAGCCGTCGACCACGGCCGAGAAGACGACCCGGGAGAGCAGCTCTCGGCGAACGTGCTCGATCGCATCACCCGGGAGCGAGGAGACGTCGCGGCCGCCTTCGGCGCGAGCCACGCGATCGTCGAAGGCACCTTCCGCACGCCCTGGGTCTACCAGGCGTACATCGAGCCCCAGGTGTGCACGGCCTGGCTGGAGCCGTCGGGGACGCTCGTCGTCTCCGCGAGCACGCAGGGGGCGTTCGTCAGCGAACGCGAGCTCGCGCACGCCTTCGACCTCCCGCTCGAGCGCATTCGCGTGATCGCCGAGCCGCTCGGCGGCGCCTTCGGCGGCAAGTTCGCGCTCGTCGAGCCGCTCGCCGCCGGCGCAGCACTTGCGCTGCGCCGGCCCGTTCGGCTCGTCCTCACACGACGTGAGGACTTCCAGGCGACGAATCCCGCATCCGCACAGGTGACGCACCTCAAGGTCGGCGCGCGGAAGGACGGCACCTTCACCGGAATCGAGGGCCGCATGATCGTGGACCGGGGCTCCAACGCGGGCTGGGGTGTCGAGGGCACCACTTCGGCCCTCGTGACCGGGCCGTATCGTTGGGAGGCGCACGAGATCCGCGGGTACGGCGTCCAGACGAACCGCGTCACCTTCGGCGCCTACCGGGCCCCCGGCGCCCCGACGGCGGCGTTCGCCCTCGAGTCTCTTCTCGACGAACTCGCAGGGAAGCTCGGCCTCGACCCGATCGAGATGCGTCGGACGAACGCGATCGTCGAAGGCGACGTCGGAATGAGCGGCAACCCGTTCCCGACGTTCGGAGCGGTCGAGGTGCTCGAGCGCATCCGCGAGCACCCGTTGTGGGCGATGCGCGCCTCGCTTCCCGAAGGCGAGGGCATCGGCATGGCCGCCGGTTACTGGCCCGGGGGCCTCGAGCCCGCCGCCGCCGTATGTCGCGTCGACAGCGACGGCGTGCTGACAGTCGTCACGACGGCAGCGGACATGAGTGGCGTCAACACGGGCTTCGCGACGATCGCGGCAGCCGCCTTCGGTCTCTCTCCGGAGAGTGTCCGCGTCGTCACGGCCGATACGTCGACCGGTCCCTACGCCGGCGGAAGCGGCGGGTCGAAGGTGACGTACACGGTCGGCGCAGCCGTCCTTCGAGCAGCGGAGTCCGCCCGCGAGAAGGCGCTCGCGGCTGCTTCCCAGGAGCTCGAGATCGCCCCCGACGACCTCGAGGTCGTCGACGGCGTCGTCCGTGCGAAGGGGGCGCCCGATCGGTCGATCACCGTCCGTGAGGTCGCACAAAAGGCGCTCCGCTTCGGCGGCCGCTACGAGCCGATCGAAGGGCACGGTGGATCGGCACAGACGAGTGCCGCGCCATCGATGGCCGCCCACCTCTCGCACGTGCGGGTCGATCGTGAGACCGGCGAGGTGCACTTGCTTCGGCACGTCGTCGCACAGGACGTCGGCCGCGCGCTCAACCCGGCACTGGTGGAGGGCCAGATGCGAGGCGGAGCGACGCAGGGGATCGGCTGGGCGCTCTTCGAGGAGCTCGACCACGACGAGGACGGGCACCTCCAGACCGGCTCGTTCCTCGACTACGCGATCCCCACGGCCGAGCGCGTCCCCGAGATCGACACGCTCATCGTCGAGGTCCCTGCGCCGGACGGGCCGTTCGGTGCGAAGGGCATCGGCGAGGCTCCCGTCGTCGCCGCGCCGGCGGCGGTGGCGAATGCAGTCGCTGCCGCAACGGGAGTTCGACTGTACGAGCTTCCGATGACGCCACCACGGGTCTGGGAGGCGCTGAGATCGTGACCGCAACCGACCGGGCACGGACGATCGTCGAGACCTGGGACGGCGAGCTTCGACGCGAGCTTCCGGAGAACGCACGGCTGTTCGACGCGCACACGCACCTCGGCAACGACATCGACGGCATGGTCGGGAGCTATGACGAGCTCACCGATCTGCTCGACCGCTACGACTTCGCGCGGGCATTCGTCTTCTGCCTGGACGAGCCCGATCGAGAGCCTGCATTCACCGTCGCGAACGACAGGACACTCGCGTTCGCCGCCCGCTCGGAGGGCAGGCTCATCCCCTTCGTGCGACTCGATCTGACGACGACGCCGCTGGAAGAGGCGAGACGCTGCCTCGACCTCGGAGCTCGGGGAATCAAGTTGCATCCGCGCGCCCAGGCGTTCGCGCTCAACGACGAACGCCTCCAGCCGATCTTCGAGCTCGCAGTCGAGCGTGCCGTGCCCATCCTCATCCACGGCGGGCGGGGCCTGCCACCGATCTCCGAGGACCTCGAGGCGCTCGTCGAACGCAACGAGGGCGTCCAGCTCATCGTCGCCCATGCGGGCATCGCAGACATGGCCGGACTGGCAGGACGGCTCGGCGGAGCGCCGGGCGTCTTCTTCGACACGTCCGTGTGGAGCGGGCTGGATCTCCTCGACCTGTACCGCCAGGTCGCTCCCGAGCAGGTGCTGTATGCGTCCGACTATCCGTACGGGAGGCAGCCGAACTCGCTGCTCGTCGCCGTCAAGACGGCGAAGCTCGCCGGCTTCGACGACAAGCAGCTGCGACTGATGCTCGGGGGCAGCGCACGCCGAATCGTCGAGCACGAGGCGCTGGAGCCGCTCTCGGCCCCGAAGGGGCCCACCTCGCTCGTGCAGCCGCTGACGTTTGCCCGGATCCACCAGTACATCTCCATGGCGGTGCCGATGCTCTGGCTGCGGCAGAAGGACGCGATCGGGGCGATCGGGCTCGCCGTGAACGCGTCCCGCGAGCGGGCAAACGGCCACCCCGAGCAGGCGGAGCGGATCCAGGAGCTGCTCATGACCGCTCAGGAGCTCTGGCGGGACTGCGCCGAGCTCGAGGGGGACGAGCGAGCGAGGACCTTTCGCGCCGCGATCCAGCTCGTCAACCTCGCCGACATGGTCTCGCTCACGACGCGCGCGTAGTCACCTGGCCGCGAAGCCGCGGCGAGGCCTTCGACGCCCTTCACCTCGTGGTCGCCGCGGCTCATCGCGCAACTGCACGGAACCGGAAGCAGTCGACCGTGTGGTCGTCGACCATCCCGACGGTCTGCATGTACGCGTAGCAGACGGTCGGCCCGACGAACCGGAAGCCGCGCTTCTTCAGATCCTTCGACAGCGCCCGCGAGAGCTCGGTCTCGGCCGGCAGCTCGGCCAGCGAGCGCCAGCCGCCCACGATCGGCTTGCCCTCGACGAAACTCCAGAGGTACACGTCGAAGCTCCCGACCTCCTCCTGGACCTCGAGGACGCGGCCGGCGTTGACGATCGTGGACTCGACCTTGAGCCGGTTGCGGACGATCCCGGGGTCCGCGAGCAGACGCTCGACGTCCGCCGCTGAGTAGCGGGCCACGACCTGCGGATCGAAGTCGGCGAAGGCACGACGGTAGCCGTCGCGCTTGCGAAGGATGGTCGACCAGGAGAGACCGGCCTGCGCGCCCTCCAGCGTCAGCATCTCGAAGAGGTGGCGGTCGTCATGCGAGGGAGCGCCCCACTCCTCGTCGTGGTACGCGAGCATCAACTCGTCGCCGCCTGCAGCCCACTCACACCGTTTCTCGCTCGACACGGGTGGATAGGATCGCAGGCCGTGCGCGCTGCATGCCTTTTACTGCTCGCGCTCGCATTCCTGGCCGGCTGCGGCGGCGGCGCTGACGAGCCGAGCGGGACGACGACCTCCGCGAGCGGTGAGTGCGAGAGCGTGGACGCACCCGAGGCGCGCGAACCGGCGACGCAGGAAGCCCCGTCGGAATGGCTCGACGGCTCGAAGTCCTTCACCCTCACCTTCGACACGAACTGCGGCTCCTTCACGATCACCCTCGATCCGACGCTCGCACCCGAGACGAGCGCGTCGCTCGTGGCGCTGGCGAACGAAGGCTATTTCGACGACACGATCTTCCATCGCGTCGTTCCCGGATTCGTGATCCAAGGTGGTGACCCGACGCAGACGGGAGCGGGCGGGCCCGGCTATTCCACGGTCGACCCGCCACCGTCGTCGGCCGAGTACACGAAAGGCGTCGTCGCAATGGCGAAGACACAGGTCGAGGCACCCGGGACGGCCGGGAGCCAGTTCTTCGTCGTCACCGGCGACGACGTCGGCCTACCTCCGGAGTACGCGATCGTCGGCACGGTGACGGAAGGCATGGACACGGTCGAGCGCATCGATGCGCTCGGCGTCGGAGACGGGCCGCCGTCCGAGCCGGCCGTCGTCTCGAGCGTCACGGTCTCCGAGAGCTGATGAGCGTCGCCGCGATCGTCCTCGCGGCCGGCGAGGCATCGCGGTTCGGGAGCCCGAAGCAGCGGATCCTGCTCCCACGCGTCGTCGCGCGACTGCACGAGACGTCAGTCGACGAGATCGTCGTCGTCGAGGGCGCGTACGAGCTCCAGAGCCCAAGTGACACAGTGTCACAAGGGCAGTCGGTTCGCATCGTCGGGTGCCCCGACTGGGAGCAGGGCCCCGGAGCATCGCTTCGATGCGGGCTCGCCGCACTGGGGCCGAACGTCGAGGCCGCGGTCGTCGTGCTCGCCGACGGGCCGAACCTGGCGCCTGGGTCGGTCGAGCGAGTGCTCGCCGAGTGGCGCGCGAGCGGCGGCGTCGTCGCCGCGTCGTACGACGGAGGGCGCGGTCACCCGCTTGTGCTCGGACGATCCGAGTGGGCGAACATCCCGGACGAAGGGCTGCGGGAAAGGTCGGTCACGCTCGTCCCGTGCGACGACCTGGGCGCGCCGGGCGACGTCGATACGCCGGACGATCTCGAGGCGCTCTAGTACTTAGGCCGTTGCGTCGAGCCCGCGGAGCTGGGCGAGCTTCTCCATGAGGCCGGGCGGCATCCGCTCGGCCGCGGTCGTCCTGACGTACCGCCGCAGGCGCTCCTCGAAGCGGTACCGGCGGCGACAGTAGTCGCAGCCCGCGAGATGAGTCTCGGCCTCACGCCACTCGGCGTCGGTCAACGTGCGATCCAGGAAGTCCTGTAGAAGCTCCTCGCAGCGATCGCACGGCTCACCCATCAGGAAAGCGCCTCCTCCGCGAGGTGCTGCTTGAGCGCGCGACGACCGCGGTGAAGTCGAGACATGACCGTTCCGATCGGGATGTCGAGGATTTGTGCGGCATCAGCGTACGAAAAGTCCCCGATGTCGACCAGTACGACGACGTCCCGGAACTGCGGCGGGATGTCCGCGAGCGCGTTGACGATCGAATCCTGCGACAGCCGCTCGACGACGTCGTCGCTCTCGAGCGCTTCCTCGCCGGCGGCTGATGCCATCTTGTTCGCGAGGTAGTAGTCCGTCTCTTCGAGCGGCTGCGACTGAGGCGTGCGCTGGATCTTGCGACCGCGGTCGACGTTGAGGTTCGTGAGGATGCGGAGGAGCCACGCGCGCAGGTTCGTTCCCGGCGTGAACGACCTCCAACTCCTGAACGCTCTTGCGTACGTCTCCTGCACGAGATCCTCTGCCTCCTCACGCGGGCCGACGAGTCGTCTCGCAACTCGGTAGACCTGGTCTGCGAGCACCAGCGCCTCCTCCTCGAAGCGAGCTCGGTCGCGCGCCTCGGTCGCGATCCGCCGTGCTTCGGTCTCGGGGCCCGCCTCACTCACCGGCGTACCGTACCGCTGCGTTGTACCGGAGCCTGGAACGAGACGGCCGCGGGCGCTATTCCCGCACTTCCTGAATTTCCGGGAAGCCCGAGCGCCGTAGCGCCGCGACGATCTCGTCCCTCGTCGTCTTGTCTTCGTCCCACGAAAGCGCGACCTCGCCCATGAGATTTGCGTTCGCGTACTCGATGCCCTCGTGCCCGCGAAGCGCCCCCGCAAGCCTGCCGATGCAGCGCTCGCAGCGCACCCCGCTCACCCAAACCGTCGCGCTCTCCATCAAGTCGATGGTATCGGGACGAACTCTCGCAGCCGCACCTCTCGGTCCGCGAGCCCGATGAGTAGCGGATCGTGCGTCGCGCAGACGACCGTCGTGCCCGTTCCGTGGGCGAGGTCGGCCAGCAGCGCTCCGATCTCGACCGTCGTGGCTGCGTCCAGACGGGACGTCGGCTCGTCTGCGATCACGACTGGCGTTCGCGCGGCAAAGGCCCGCGCGAGCGCCACACGTTCGCGCTGACCGGCCGACAACAGCTCGACGCGACGCTCGGCGTGCGCCGCAAGGCCGACCGTCGAGAGCACGTCCGCCGCACGATCGCTCGCTTCGCTCCGCTCGACGCCGCGCAGCGCGAGACCGAGTTCGACGTTCTCCCGGGCCGAGAGGAAGCCCGACAGGCCGAGAGCCTGCCCGACGACGGCCACGTGGGCGCGGCGGAGCGCGGCGCGCTCGGTTCGATCGAGTGACGACACGACGACGTCGCCGAGGACGATCTCTCCCTCGTCCGGCACGTCCATGCCCGCGAGCAGGCCGAGCAGCGTCGACTTCCCGGAACCCGACGGACCGACAACGGCGGACAGCTCCCCCGGCAAGAACCTCGCGTCGAGCTCCTCGAGTGCCACCTGCGTCCCGTAGCTTCGGGACACGCGCCGCGCTTCGAGCACGACGCCCGGAACGCCCTCGAGCCGCGCAGAGCTCGAAACCGGAGCCGCTTCGCGGCCGTCGACCGCGTGCAGCGCGACGGACCCGTCGACCGCGACGATCCGCGCCCGGTCGTGGATACCGACCGCCCGCAGGATCTCCTCGGGAATGCGCAGCCACCCGCCGGCGCCGACGACGGCCGTCTCGACGTCCCCCTGCCGCTCCTCGCTGACGCGGCCGTCGCGGATGTGGACGATGCGGTCTGCGATGTCGGTCGACGCCGGGTCGTGACTCACGACGACCGCGGATGTTCGGTGCTCGGCGACGAGCTCCGCGAGAAGCGACAGCACGACACGGGCGGACTCCGCGTCGAGATCGCCGGTCGGCTCGTCGGCGATCACGAGCTCGGGACGGTGGGCGAGCGCGGCGCACAGCGCGATGCGCTGTTGCTCGCCTCCTGAGAGCTCGGACGGGCGGGCGTCGGCGCGGTCGAGCAGGTCGACCCGTTCGAGGAGCTCTCTCGACCGCGCGCGCC
Source organism: Gaiellaceae bacterium (assembly GCA_048594925.1). Taxonomy (GTDB): domain Bacteria; phylum Actinomycetota; class Thermoleophilia; order Gaiellales; family Gaiellaceae; genus GMQP-bins7. The sequence continues at coordinate 35,276 of JBMDXR010000066.1, read as the reverse complement.
GCTCCGACGGAGCGGCCGACCCAAGGCCGAGCGGCACCGCGACCAGCTCCTCGGCGGTCAGCTCACCGGCAAGCGCACGCCAGTAGTGCTGGTCCGCGTAACCGAGGACGTCTCGGCGATAGCGCCCGAGCTCCCGCTGGGACGCGTGCAGAAGGTCGACGCCTCCCACGACGAGCGACCCGGCCGACGGTCGAGCGAGGCCGGCGAGAACGCGCATCAGCGTCGTCTTACCCGAGCCGCTCGGGCCGAGGACGACACATGTCTCCTCCTCGGCGACTGCGAGCGTGAGGCCTTGGAGCGCCGCGACACCACCCGTCGGCGACGGATAGACGGCGAAGAGCTCCCGTGCGTCGACCAGCGGCCCCGACATCTCAGTCGGTCTCCCGGTACTCGGGACCCCGCGCGGCGACGAACGCTCGCCGCGTCGCTCCGGCCACGAGTGCGAACGCCAACACGGCGAAGACGGCGGCTCCCGCGAGAACCAGGCGGGCATCGACGGCTGCAGCAAGCGGCGGGTCGGCCGCCCCTCCTCGTGCCGTAACCGAGACCACGCGTGTCACGAGGGCGAGCAGCGCCAGGCCCGTCGCGATCCCAGCCACGAGGCCCGTCAGGGAGACCGCCGCGGCACGCGCGCGGACGACCGCTCGCAAGAACGCCGGCGACGAGCCCTGCGCTTCGAGGTCGTAGTTCTCGCCGCGATCGTCCCGGAGATCCGAGCGCACGGCCAGCGCCAGCCCGAGGGAGGCAAGCACCAGCGCCACGAGAGCCGTCGCACTCAGCGCGAGCAGCGTCCCGCGCGCGAGCGGGTCACGCCCTGCCTCGGCCTCCACGTCGGCCCGCACTTTGGTGGCGAGCGCCCGGTAGGGCGGACGCGCGAGCGAGCTCGCGACCGCAGCCACGCGCTCCGGCGGGACGTCGAGCCAGACCTCGTTCTCCCGGGCAGCGCCGGGAGCCGCCGTGTTGATCGCCGTCCGGAGCTCGAGCCGATCGCCCAGGACGGTCTCGCCCGTTGTTCCGGGGAAGCGCTCGATGACGCCGGCGACCTGCACGAGAACTGATCCACCTCCGATCTGGAGCGGAAGCTGACCGCCGACCCCGCCTGCGAGCTCGGCGAGCCTCGGAGTCACGAGCACGGAGGGCGGAACGGCGTCGGTCGGCTGCGGGGAGCGAAGAAACGAGCTGCGCTGGAGCGTCAACGGGACGCGGACGACGACACCGGCAGAGGTCGACCGGACTACGAGGCCGCCGACGCCGGTCCAGTCGCGCAGCGCGAGCGCGAATGGGCCGCTGAGACGGACAGTCGCGAAGAATGCAATCCCCGCGTCTGCGCCGCGCTCCACGAGGCGCGGTGGCGGCACGATCTCCAGGCCGGTGACGAGCGCGCCGTGTGGCAGGCGCTCGCGAAGCACGACGGAAGCCCTGGGCTCGGAACCACCCAGCTCGACGCGACGGAACGAACCGTCCTCGAGACGCACGATCGCTGCGAACGCCGCGATGCCTGGGCCGACACGCAGGACGATCTCGTCGCCCGGCGGTCGTATCCCTTGCAGCTCGACCGGGTGGCCCGGATCGACCAGCGCCGCGAGGTCCGTCGTGCCGCGTCCCGACGCCCACTCCATGCGCCATATGCCGACCCCCTCGATGGCCGCTCGCTCGAGCCCGAGCACGGCGACACCGCTCACGCGCTCGGCACGACCGGCGCCCCCTGTCACCCGGAGGACGGGATACGCCGCGCCTCCCTCGCCTGCAAGCTCGCCGAAGCGCTCGGCCGACGCGACGTCGAAGACCCGAACGAGATTCCGGAGATCTTCTCGCACAGCGATGTCGAGCGGCACCTGGAAGGCGGCCTGATCGCGGTCGGCACGGACGAGAGTCGCGCGGTAACCCTCCGCGAGGAGCGCGATCGCGAAGGCGATCGTGAGGAACGCGACGGTCGCAACCGCTGCGCCGGGGCCACGCGCAAGGCCGACGGCAGCGAGCCGCGTCGAGACCGAGGCCCGCTCTCGCTCGCTCCACCAGCGCGCCAGCGCCGGGAAGATCCGTGCCACGGCGATCGCTGCCGCCACCGCGAGGAGCCCCGGCAGTAGGAGCAGGAGCAGCGCGGAGCCCTCGCCCCGGGCCAGCTGCTCCTCGTCCGCGACGCCTCCGAGAAGGGCGACGCCGGTCACGAGAAGCGCCGCGACCGCGACGAGATCCAGCATCGCCAGGCGGGCCCCTTCACGCGTCGGCAGCGACACGGTGAGCCAGACGAGAAGTGCCGCGGCGACCGCAGTCGTGGCCGCGATCGTGAGCCCGACCGGGGACAGCACGCTCTCTCGCAGCACGTCGGTCACCGGAGCGCCGGCGAGCCACGCAGCCGTCGCTCCGACGAATGCCCCCACTACCCAGCCGACGAGCACCCCGCCGAGCGCGACAGCCGCACTCTCGACTCCACTCAGGCCAAGGAGCTGCCATCTTCGCGCGCCGAACCACGTGAGCCGGCGCCGCGCCTCCTCGAGATCTCGCCGCATCCCGCGCGCGGCGAGCACCGTGAACGCGAGGAGGAGCGCCGCGCCTTCGCCGCCGACGAGGAGCAGTCGTGTGCCGGCGACGTCTGCGGCATGCTCGGCGGCGCGCAGCTCCTCGACCGGCGCGTCCACGGCGAACGACGAGGAACGTGAAGTGAGCTCGACCCGGGCACGCTCGGACCGCTCGAGGACCTCGTCCACGTCCCAGAGGCGAGGCCGACCGGGATCTATCGGCCAGACCCACGCGTACGTTCGATAGGTGCGGGCCAGAGTCGGCGCGGCTTCCAGGGTCTCGCGTCCCTCGGCGACGACGAGCGGTGCCGGTGGTGGCCGGTGGTACTCCGCGGTCTCGCCGAGCTCCGGCTGTGCAGTGGCGTCGGCAATCGCGGCGTCTGTCGATCGCAGGAAGTCTCCGTACAACTGTCGGGAGCGAAGCCTCCCAGTGCCGACCTGCACGAGACGAAGCCCGGGCGCACTCGGAAGTGCTCCCCGGCCCCGGAGGCGAAGCACCTCGCACCGCTCCGGTTTGCACGTACGCGGCAGACGTCCGGCGCGGAGTACGACCTGCGCGCCGACGTCCTCGACCGCGGTGATACCGACGAACTTCCCGGCGACCGTGCTTTCTCGAAACAGGATCAACGGGATCGGGCCGTCGAGTCCGACGTCCGAGAACGCGTCGTCGACCGCCGCCTCGAGCACGTCGAGCCGCTCGCCGGGGTCTCCCGGGAGCCCGAACCACACTGCACGAACGGACCGTGACGAAGCCGGAATGTCCTCGATCGCGCGAGCCGTCGAGCGATCGGTCGCGATCGTGACGCCCGCAAGCACGCCCGCCAGCACCGCGGTTGCGACGACGAGCCCGATCACGGTCACGAGGGCTCCGCTGTTCCGGCGGCGCAGTCGCCGCCAGGCGAGACCGGTGACGTACCAGGCCGACCTCACGACGCAGGCCTCCGCCGGCTCCGATACGCCGCCGTCTTCGTCCGGTTCCCGCAGATCGACATCGAGCACCAGTTCGAGGAGGCGTTGCGGGACCCGTCGTAGAACAGCCACCCGCACCCGTCTTTCCGACATGCCTTCATCCGCCGCCACACGCCGGAGGCCTGCGCGTCGAGTATTCGAACGAGGATCGAGCCGAGCGCGCGGCTCACTCCGGCGCCCTCGGCTGCGAGTCGCAGTCCACCGTGCTCACCCAGCCCGGCGCGGAGCGGAAGCTTCGCGGCAATGCGGTCGAACTCGTCCCGCAACCGGGGGTCGGGACCTTCGCCGAGCGTGTTCTCGAGCGCCAACCACCGCAGCACGTCGCGGAACGCACGGGCCGTGACGAAGGACGCCGCGTCGACGATCTCGCCTTCTGCGAGCAGACCACGCATCCGCAGCCAGTCAGCGAGCTCTTCGGGAGTGGCGATGTCGTCCTGGGCGAAGTCCGGGATCTCGGTGTTGACGAAGTCCTGCACGAGATCGAGTGGCGGGGGCGCGGGGGCACGCCCGCCGGGCTGGAAGCCAGGGCCGACCTTCGACACCTGCTACAGGATAACGGAGGTGCCTACAACACCTGCTACACGATTATGTAGGTGTTAGCGCTGAACGCCGTGCACCGGCCGTCCCGCCGCCTCCCAGGCGTAGTAGGACGCGCTCGGCCCGAACTCGACCTCGTAGCCGACGATCCTCGGATTCCTCCCGACCTCCTTGGCGCGCTGCGCGTGCCAGAGCAGGTTCGGGTCGTCCCGTTCTTCCCACACGAGAACGAGGTGCGCCGCGGTCATGAAGTCGGCGACGAACGCGCATCCGTTCGCCGGGCACGGGAACGGGTCCGTGCGAACGCAAAACCATCCGCTGTGGTCGCCGTCGTCGTCCCCCTCCCACAGCTCGGCATCCGACTCGAGGTCGAGGTCCGAGACCACGGATGCTCCGGGACGTAGCTCGGACTCCACGGGGGCACAATAGCCGCGTGCCTCACACCGACGGCCGCGACGCTGCGATCGTCCTCTCGGGCGGCGGGATCAACGGCGCCCTGCTCGAGCTGGGCTTCCTGAAGCGCCTCTCGGAGACGGCTTTCTGGCCCCGCGTTGGGTGGATCTACGGAACGTCCGCAGGGGCGCTGGCAGGGACGATGGCGGCACTCGACCGGTTGGACGACCTCGAGGAGTTCCTCCTGGGCCTGCATCCGGAGGACGCCTTCCGGCCGCGCCCGATCTGGCAGTTTCCCGGCGGGCTCCACGACTACACGCTCCCTGCGACGGTCGCAGAGCGAATCGGCTCTCCGGCCGACCTCGGGGCAGAGCTCGCCGCCTCCGAGATCGAGCTGCTCGTCTATGCCACGGACATCAGTGAGTACGCGGAGGGCGACGGTGACCGCGACTTCGAGCTCGAATACTCGTCGCGGACGTCGGAGCCGGAGGTGATGGGCCGCGCGATCCTGGCGTCGGCGGCGATCAGTGGGCTCGTGCTGCCGATCGCGGTCGAGGGGAAGATCGCGACCGACGGCGGCTGGATCCGCAACTTCCCGTTCGAGCACGCCTATCGCAATCCGGCAGTCGCGGCCATTGCCGCGTTTCGCTACATCCCCAGCTATCCGCCGCCAGACGCGGCGTTCCTCGAGCGCACCCGCGAGCGCCTCGAGCGCTTCCGCGCAGTTCCACCGATCCGCTCGCTCCTCGCCGAGCTGCGGCTCGCGCAGGAGCGGGCGTCGCGCGGCGAGCCGGCGCACTACGGCGAGCTGATCGCTCGTCTCATGCGCGTGGCGTTCGCGCGGAACGCGGTGGTCGAGGAACGCCTCGCCACGGAGCGGCAGACGTCGGTCGACGAGCTTCGTCGGCTACGCGAGGACGTCACGCAGTCCGCCGTCTCGGCGGCGTTTCCGTGGAGGCGCAGGAGCCTTCGCGCTGAGCTCGACGCCCGCTTCGCGGCAGCGCGGTTCCCCTTCCGCCACGACCGACACGTTCCGACGCTCATCGTCCGGGGAACGCCCGGTGAGGACAGCCTCGATCCGACGTTCCGCAGCGAGATCCCGTGGCCGAGCGAGCTCAAGCTCGCGCTCGTCGCGCGCGGCTACGCGCTGGCCGACGAGGCCCTGGCCGCGTCGCCGGATTTCGCTCGCGAGCTGGAGGGATAGGTCGGCAGGGGCCCGGGCAGGCGGTCGGACCCCGTGCCGGTGAAGGTGAGCAGGCCCCGGCTCGCCGGGGCCGTGCTCTCGGCTAGCCCTGGGGGGATGGGGGCTGCCGTCCGCGCGTGACGGTCACGCTCGACTTGTTCGCGTCGCGGTAGATCACGAGGGTGACCTCGTCGCCGGGCTTGTGGCCGGCGATCGCATCGCGGAGCTCGTCGACGGACGAGATCCTCTCGCCGTCGAAGGAAACGATGATGTCCCCGCCGAGCACGTACGTCTCGCCGGCGACGACGACCTGCCGCTCGCCGCCTTCGAGCCCAGCCTTGTCGGCGCCGCTGCCGTCCGTGACGGACCCCACGAGGACTCCGGCGTCGACCGGGAGGTTGTACGTCTCCGCGAGATCAGTGGTCACGGCCTGGCCACTGATCCCGAGATAGGCGTGATCCGCGCGGCCGTTCTCGAGGATCTGGGCAACGACGTCCTTCACGGTGTTAGACGGGACCGAGAAGCCGATGCCGACGTTGCCGCTCGCGCTGCTGCCGGTTCCGGTCTCGATCTGCGTGTTGACGCCGATCACCTGGCCGCGAGCGTTGAGGAGCGGCCCGCCGGAGTTGCCCGGGTTGATTGGAGCGTCGGTCTGGATGACGTGGTCGATGGTGAAGCTGTTCGGCGCGGTGATGAAGCGCTGCAAGGCGCTCACGATCCCGGACGTGACGGTGCGGTCGAGGCCGAACGGGTTCCCGATCGCCACGACCGGATCGCCGACCCGGACCCTGTCGGAGTTGCCGAGAGGAAGAGGAGTGAGAGCGCTCGCAGTCGTCTCGACGCGGAGCACCGCGAGATCGGTCGACGGATCGGTACCGACGACCTCGGCCTTGACCGTGTCGCGGTTGGAGAAGCTCACCGTGACCTCGCCCGCCCCGTCCACCACGTGGTAGTTCGTGACGATGTGTCCGCTCTTGTCGATGACGAAGCCCGAGCCGAGCCCGGATGCCTGCGGGTCCAAGGTCGACGTCGAGTTGCTCGTCCTGTTCACGCGCACGACGCCCGGGGCGGCGCGCTCGTAGATCTCGTTGACGGTCATCCCGGACGCGCCGGCTGGCGCGAGATCAGGTGACGCGCTCGCCGCGGTCTCGGTCACGACGGTCGTGTCGCCGTCGAGCCCGCCCAGGGCTGCGACGGCGCCGACCGCTACGACACCGCCGAGTGCTGCGGCCGCGACGAGCGCGGCGGCGGCTCGGAGAGAGGAGAAGGACATGACCCGACCGGTTATATCCCCGGCCCCGTGAACCGCGGGTTAGCCGCCGTTAAGGGGGAGTTGCCGCCTGTTAGGCGACGAGAACACCCGTCACGTACATGGTGGCGATGCCCGCGATGAAGCCCGCGATCGCGTACCCGGAGCGAAGCCCTCCGGGCGCGGTCCGCGCCACGTAGCGCCCGACCTCGACGATCACCTGGAACGCGGCACCCGCGGCGATCGCGAAGAAGAGCGCGCCGAGAACGTCGCTCGACGTGTAGCCGCCGATCCAGGCGCCCAGGATGGTCGGCGCTCCGGCCACGACCGCGAGCCCGGCGAGGGCGAGGAGAGTCACGCGGGTCTTCGCGACCGGCGCCGCGATTCCGAGGCCCTCGGTCACGTTGTGGATCATGAAGCCGACGATCAGGAACGCCCCCAGCTGGAGCTCTCCGATCGCAAACGAGGCGCCGATCGCAAGCCCTTCGCCGAGGTTGTGCAAGCCGATCCCGAGCGCGACGAGCAGGGCGAGGGTGAGCCCGGTTGCCGCCGAGCCTCCGGTGAGCCTTCCGGCGAGCGCAGTCATGCCCAGGAAACTGAGCGCGACTCCGAGCAGCACGAGCCCTGCGCCGCCGAGCGCGGAGGGCAGGGTCGCTTGGAGCTCGAACGCCTCGCTGAGCGCCTCGACACCGAGAAACGCGAGAAGCCCGGCCGTGAACGCCATGAACGCCCCGAGCCACGCAGCCCCGGCCTGTCTCAGCGCGGGGAGCCAGAGCAGCCCGAGCGCCACCGGCAGCACGCCGACGAGCAGCCCGATGAGCGTGTATCCGAGAAAGCCCTTCGGCGAGGGCTCGGGAGTCTCGATCGCTGCGGGAATCTCCTTCACGGTCTCGATCCCGGTCGAGCTCGTGACCCCGACCGTGATCGGGTCCTCCTCGACCCAGTCGTACGGCACGACGATCGTGGCCGAGCGCAGCCGGCCGAGGGTGGTCGGACCGTCGACCGAGAACGGCACGATCGCGTCGTCGACGTTCACGTTGGCAATGGTCAGGTCGTCGGGCTGCGGGTTCCGGACGACGATCCGGATCTCGCCCGGCGAGAACTCGACCCGCCTGATGTCGAACTCGTCCGCCGGCGGCGTATTCGATCCGACGAGATCGACGAGCGACGAGCCCGCAGTGACCACGACCCCGACGGCGAGCGCGAGCAGGAGGACCGGCACGACCGCCCACAGCCGCCAGCTGAGCCGGCCGTGATCGGTGGTCGCGGACCCGGCCTCCACTACTCGACCACCTCGAAGAATCCCATCCAGCCGAGCTCGGCGAACTCCGACTGGTGCGCGTGGAACATGAACCGCCCGGTGTTCGCAAACTGGATCTCGATGACGCCACGCTGCCCCTGGCACTGCATGACCGTGTCCGTGTACTCCCAGTAGTCCCCGGTGCCGGTCGGCTGGTAGCGGAAGAAGTCGGCGTGCAGGTGGAGCGAGTTGACGAGGTCGAACTCGGTGAGGTTCGCGAGATAGATCCGGACGAGCTCGGAGCGCTTGACCCGGATCGGATAGCGCGCGTAGTAGAACGAGCGCCCGTTCACGGTGTAGAAGTTGTTCGAGCCGTCGCCGTCGGTGTCGAAGCCGTTCATGACCATCACGAGCTCCTGCGCGGGCGGGCGCGGCTCCTTCGGATCGATGATGAACACGCCGTAGAGACCCTTGTGGATGTGCTTCTTCAGAGGCGTTGCGTGACAGTGGTAGAGGTGGAATCCCGCGGGGCGTGCCTCGAACTCGTAGGTGAAGCGTCGGCCAGGTTCGACGACCTCGAAGACCCCGTCCATGTTCGCAGGATGGATTCCATGGAAGTGGATCGTGTGCGGATGCGAACCCGCATTGACGAAGTTCACACGGAGGAGATCCCCCTCGGTCGCGCGGACGACCGGTCCCGGAGCCGTCCCGTTGTAGACCCACGCTGGGAAGAACACGCCCGGCGCGACCTCCAAGTCGACGTCAGAGGCCGTGAGGTCGTACTCACGGACGCGGCCGGGCTCGTACGGCAGGCGCGCCGGCGGATACAGGAGCGCGTCGAGGTCGTTCGGCCCGCCGACCGCGGGGACTTCCTCGCCGAACATGGCCGCATGGCCCATCGCGCCGGCCTCGTGGGTCGCGAGAGTGCGCGTGTCGCCGTGGCTCGAGTGGTCGTGCCCGCTTGCCGCGGCGTCGCCGTCGAGCGCGAGCTTCCCCACCAGCGGCGCAGCCGCGAGCGGCGCTGCGGCTGCGAGCAGCTTCCCTCTGGTAAGTCGTGTTTTAGTCATAGCTAATTCCGACCCGCAGTGTAACCTAAGACGGCGGAAAAATGCCCACGCAGCCGTCCGATCTCACGGTCGCCGTCCAGGACTACCTCAAGGCGATCTACGCACTCGAATCGTCGGGCGAGCGCGTCACGACGTCCGCGCTCGCACGCCGGATGGGCGTGAGCGCCCCGTCGGCGACTGCGATGACGAAGCGTCTCGACGAGCTCGGTCTCGTCGAGCGACTCCCTTACCGGGGCGTCGCGCTCACCGAGATGGGACGGCTCGGAGCGCTCGAGGTCGTTCGCCATCACCGCCTGCTCGAGCGGTACTTGGTCGACCGTCTCGGGCTCGCCCTCGACGAGGTGCACGCGGAGGCCGAGCTCCTCGAGCATGCACTCTCGGAGGAGCTCGAGGCGAAGATCGACGCCGAGCTCGGGTATCCGACGCACGACCCGCACGGGGACCCGATCCCGGATCGGGACCTGAGGGTTGCCCAGAGGGATGGCCGCACGCTTCTCGACCTCGAGCCCGGCGCACGCGCATCCATCTCGCGCGTCCCCGACGGCAACTCCGAGCTCCTTCGCTACCTCGGCGACCTCGGCCTCGTTCCGGGCTCGGACCTCGAGCTCGTCGCCTACGCGCCGTTCGGCGGCCCCGTCACCGTGCGGACGAGCCGCGGCGAGCACGCGATCTCACGCGAGCTCGCCGATCGCATAGCCGCGGCCTAGGCGAGCTCCAGCAAGACGACCTTCACGTCCTGCGAGCGGTCCGCACCCAGCGCCGCGTCGAGCTTCTGCTGGAGCTCGCCCGACTCGTACAGCTCCTCGGTGATGTCCGCGCCGCCGATGAGCTCGCCCTTGACGAACACCTGGGGGATCGTGGGCCAGCCGGAGATGGCGGAGAGCTCCTGACGGATCCGCGGGTCGGGGAGAATGTCGACCGTCGTGATGGGCGCGCCTGCGGCGTGGAGCGCCTGCAGCGCCCGATGGGAGTTGCCGCACATGACCATCTGCGGCGTGCCCTTCATGAAGATCGCGACGGGCTCGTGCTCGATGACCTCGGAGATCTGCTCGTTCAGCGTCTTCATGCGGTTCCTTTCGTCTTGATCCGGAGCTCGTGAATGGAGCCGTCGCCGAGCGGCGTGGCAAGCGCGTCGTTGACGCGGCGGTGTTGATCGAGGAGCGGAAGGCCGTCGAACGCCCCCGTCACGACCGTCACCTGGAAGTGATCGCCCGTGCCCGTGCGGTCCTCGACGGAGACCTCGGCGGCATTCGGAAACGCCTGCGCGAGCAGCGTGCGGATGGCCTCGGCTTCCACGCGGCCATGGTAGTCGGGCGGGATACCCTGCCGTCGTGCGCTTCCTACGTGCCCTTCTCCTCGTCAAGCTCGGCTTCTGGGCCGGCCTCGTGGGATCGGCGGCCCTCATGAAGCGGGTCTTCCCCTCGCGAGGCGACGCCGATAGCGACGAGCTCGCGCTCGTCGCGATCTTCGACGGCATCGAGCTCGAGAGTCGCGCGAGGGCATTCCGCGGCGGCTCGATGTTCTCGTGGTTCGGTGGGATCGCGGTCGACTTGCGCGGCGCGACGCTGGCTCCCGGTGCGCGACTCACGCTGAACGCGCTCTGGGGCGGAATCGCGATCCGCGTGCCGCCGAACTGGGTGGTGGAGTCGAGCGCAAGAGCCCTCGTCGGCGGGATCACAGTCGGCCCCCCGCGGACGGAGGATCCCGATCCCCCCCGTCTGCTGATCGACGGCTCTGCGCTGCTGGGTGGGATCGCGGTCGGCTCGAAGGCCGCGGACGCCGGGCCCGAGAGCTAGCGCGTGCACCGAGTCAGCGAGTACCTCGTCTCGTTCCCCGAGCGAATCCTGCGAGCCGTCGCAGCCGCGCTCGGCGGGACGATTCACGAGACGGCGGAGCTCGTCCTCCCGAGGCTCGTACGCAAGTCCCGCTTCTACGAGGCGACAGCGAAGAACCTCCTGCGCATCACCGTCGAGCTCGTAGGCGGCGTGGAGCGGCAGCCCGAAGCAGTCGCCGACGAGCTCGAGACCTCGCCGAAGAAGCTCGCTGTGCGCAAGGCCGGCGGCAACGTCGTCGAGCTCGGGTCGATCCTCGCGTTCGGCTTCTCGCCCCTCTGGCTTCTCGCTGCCGCGGCGGACGTCTCGCGCGGAACTCGCGTATACCTCGACGCGCTCGTGGGCGAGCTGAAGGCGGCAGGCGTGCTCGCGAAGGAGGCGGAGTTCGGATCCGTGGACGACCTCCTTGCGGCGCTCGAAGGAGCGAGCGGGACGACCGCGCGCCTGATCGACATCCCACCGCTCGAAGTCGAGGGCCTCAAGCGCACGCTCGCGGACCTGCGCAACGACCCGAAAGGACTACCGTCCCCACCTGAGCTCGCCGCCGTCTACCAGGGCCTTGTCATGGAAGCCGACCGCGAGCAGCGTTCGCTCCTCGAGGTCTCGCTCGGCATGGGGCTCGCGTTCTTCAATTCCGCCCGCAAGGTGGGACGCCAGCACCTCCTCGACCCGTACTCCGAGGATCTCCGGCCCGTGCGCGACGAGGGCTTCGCAGCGTATGCGCGCCGTGTGGGCAGCCCGTATGCCCAGGCAGTCGCACGACACTTCGACCCGCGCAGCCAAACGCTGACTGAGCGTGGGCTGGCCAAACTCACGCCAAGTGACAGAGTGTCACGAGGGCAGCTGCCGCCTGTCTGGTTGAATCGAGAGGTGGGCGCCCATCCCAACACCTTCGGCGCGCGCACGAAGCTCGACGTCGGGGGGGCAAGCCGCGAGATCTTCCGCCTGGATGCGCTGCAGGCGAGCCACGACGTCATGCGGCTGCCGTACACGCTGCGAATCCTTCTCGAGAACGTGCTGCGCATGGAAGACGGCGTCAACATGACCGCCGCCGACGTCGAAGCGGTAGCCGGCTGGGTCGCGACAGCCGAGCCGTCACAGGAGATCTCGTTCACGCCTGGTCGCGTGCTCCTGCAGGACTTCACGGGCGTTCCGGCCGTCGTCGACCTCGCCGCGATGCGGAATGCGATGCGGGACCTGGGCGGCGAGCCGAACAGGATCAACCCGCTCCTCCCGGTGGAGCTCGTCATCGACCACTCGGTGCAGGTCGACGAGTTCGCGACGCATCGCGCGATCTTCAGGAACGCCGAGCTCGAGCTCGAACGGAATCGCGAGCGCTATGCGTTCCTGCGCTGGGGGCAGCGTGCGTTCGACAACTTCAAGGTCGTCCCGCCGAGCACAGGGATCGTGCATCAGGTCAATCTCGAGTACCTCGCCCGCGTCGTGGACGAGCGAGACGGCGTCGCCTTCCCCGACACCCTCGTCGGGACGGACTCTCACACGACGATGATCAACGGCCTCGGCGTGCTCGGCTGGGGCGTCGGTGGCATCGAGGCCGAGGCGGCGATGCTCGGGGAGGCAATCTCCATGCTGGTGCCGCAGGTCGTCGGCTTCAGGCTGTCCGGTGCACTGCCCGAAGGCGCCACCGCGACCGACCTCGTCCTGACGGTGACGCAGATCCTACGCGAGGCTGGCGTCGTCGGGAAGTTCGTCGAGTACTTCGGCCACGGCCTCGAGACCCTCCCTCTCGCCGATCGCGCCACGATCGGGAACATGTCCCCGGAGTACGGCGCGACCTGCGGCTTCTTTCCTGTCGACGCCGAGACGCTGCGCTACCTCAGGCTCACCGGTCGCTCCCAGGAGCGGATCGACCTCGTCGAGGCGTACTGCAAGGAGAACGCGCTCTGGCACGACCCCGACGTGCCGCCGACGTACTCGCAGGTCGTGCAGCTCGACCTCTCATCCGTCGAGCCCTCGCTCGCGGGGCCGCGGCGCCCGCAGGACCGGGTGCCGCTGAGCGAGGCGAAGAAGGCGTTCCTCGACACGCTGCCGAGCTTCGGAATCGACTACGGCAACGCCCAAGACGAGGCCGTCGCCGAGACGTTCCCCGCCAGCGACCCGCTCGCCTCGGGTGCACCTGGCCACGAGCCGGTGACCGGGGATGCGTCGATCTCGACGGGACCTCGCGTCGTCCTCGCCGAGCGCACGTCCGTCGAAGTCGCGCTGGACGGCGAGACGTTCCATCTCGAGCACGGTGCGGTCGTCATCGCCGCGATCACGTCGTGCACGAACACGTCGAATCCCGCGGTCATGGTCGGTGCCGGCCTGATCGCGAGGAAGGCAGTGGAGCTTGGTCTCAAGCGGAAGCCGTGGGTGAAGTCGAGCCTCGCCCCTGGATCGAAGGTCGTCACCGAGTACTACGAGAAGGCCGGCCTGACGCCATACCTCGAGGAGCTCGGATTCCACACCGTCGGGTACGGCTGCACGACCTGCATCGGAAACTCTGGGCCGCTTCGCGAGGAGATCTCGCAGGGAGTCGCCCAGGGCGACCTCGTCGTGTGTGCCGTGCTCTCCGGGAATCGCAACTTCGAGGCGCGGATTCACCCCGAGGTGAAGGCGAACTACCTCGCATCGCCTCCGCTGGTGGTCGCCTACGCGCTCGCCGGACGCATGGACATCGACCTCGCGACGGAGCCGATCGGTGTCGGGTCGGACGGCGAGGACGTATTCCTTGCCGACATCTGGCCGTCGTCCGAAGAGGTGCGCGACACCGTGGCGGGAGCGATCGGCGAGGAGATGTTCCGCTCCACGTATGCCGATGTCTTCACGGGCGACCAGACCTGGCGTGGCCTCCCCGTGCCCGAAGGCGAGCTCTTCGCATGGGATCCCGACTCCACCTACGTGCGCCTGCCGACGTACTTCGACGGGATGCCTCCTGAGCCGGGATCCGTCGAGGACGTCGTTGGCGCGCACTGTCTCGTCGCCGTTGGCGATTCGGTGACCACCGATCACATCTCCCCCGCCGGGTCGATCAAGCCCGACTCTCCTGCGGGGCGCTACCTCATCGAGCACGGCGTCGAGCGCAAGGACTTCAACTCGTATGGCTCGCGGCGAGGCAACCACGAGGTGATGGTGCGGGGGACGTTCGCCAACGTCCGGCTCCGGAACCACCTTGTCCCCGGCTCGGAGGGAACCTGGACGGTTCATGTCCCCTCGGGCGAGGAGATGACCATCTTCGAGGCCGCCGAGCGCTACCGGGCGGAGGGGATCCCGCTCGTCGTCCTCGCCGGAAAGGAGTACGGCTCCGGCTCATCGCGCGACTGGGCTGCGAAGGGGCCGAAGCTGCTGGGAGTGCGGGCGGTGATCGCCGAGAGCTACGAGCGCATCCACCGCTCCAACCTGCTCATGATGGGCGTGCTCCCACTTCAGCACCTCCGCGGCGACAACCGTGAGTCGCTCGGCCTCACCGGGCGCGAGACGTTCTCGATCACGGGGCTCGAGGGAGGGGAAGCGAGCGAGGTGACCGTGCGCGCCGACGACGTCGAGTTTCGGGCGACGGTGCGCCTCGACACGCCGCGCGAGCGCGAGTACCTCCGTCATGGCGGGATTCTCCCCTTCGTGCTGCGGCGGCTCATCGCGACCTGACGTTGCAGGTCGCGGCGCGATCCGACGCGCTCGCCGACCTAGAGCCCGAGCTCGGGCGGCAGAGGCCGCGCGTGGACGATCGTGAGCGTCGTCGTTGGACGAGTGAGCGCGACGTAGAGCTCGCGCAGTCCTTGCCCGCTGACGGCCTCTTCGACGATCTGCGCCGGCTCGAGAACGATGACGTGGTCGAACTCCATGCCCTTCGCCTCACGCGGTGTCAGAACCGAGATCCGGGTGTCGTCGAACAGCGAGGCCTCGGCGTCGCCGCGCAACGACGGCGGCGCGACGATCGCGAGGAGCCCTTCGGCCGCGGCAAGACCGGCTGCCTCCCCGTAGGCGGCCTCGAGCGGCGACTCGGCGCTCACGATGCGGGGCGGGTCAGCTCCGACGCGGTACGCGACGGGAGGCTCCGTATCCGGTGCGATGTGCTCGAGCAGCGGCAGGGCGAGCGACATGATCTCCCGCGGCACGCGGTACGCGTGCTTGAGCTCCTGGATCTCGGCGACGTCACCGCCCGGAAGCCGCACCAGCAGGTCGTCCCAGCTCCGGTAGGAGACCGGACCCGTCGCCTGCGCGACGTCCCCGAGGATCGTGAACGCACCCAGCGTGCGCCGGGCGATCATCCGCAGCTGCATCGGCGTCAGGTCCTGCGCCTCGTCCACGATGACGTGCCCGTACCGAGCATGGTCGTCGAGGAGAAGCGCACGCGCCTCGTCGAGGAGCGGTAGATCGGCGGCGCTCCAGCCGGCTCGCGCGCGCTTCAGCAGCTTCTGCTCCTTTGAATGGAGGATCCCCTCGCTCGCCTCCGCGAGCCTCCGAGGCGTCGAGAGAAGCTGACGCACGACCTGTTCGGGGCGTGGCGCGGGCCAGACGCGATCGAGAAACCCGCTGAGGAGGCCGCCCCTTCGCAAGGTTCGCTCGACATCCTCGAACGCGCGAACCGCGAGACCGCCGAGCGCTTCGCTGTAGTCCATGTAGAACCGGCGCAGGACGTTCATTCGGAAGCGCTCGCGGGCGGCCGTGGAGAAGCCGAGCGACTCGCGCGCTGCCCGGAGCAACCCGGTTACTTCTCCTGCTTCGACACCGACGAACACACCCTCGAGCCGTACGACGAGCTCCTCCGGGCGCCCTTCGGAACGGAGCTCGACGGCGCGACGGACGACCTCGGCAAGGCGGCCGTCGGCTTTCAGCCGCTCGATCTCGGGCGGGTCCACGAGCGACACCTCGACTCCCTCCACGAGCTCGACGACCGCGCGCTGGTCGACGGCGTCCTCCCCGAGCGCGGGCAGCACGTGCGAGATGTAGTCCATGAACACGGGGTTCGGCCCAACCAGCAGCACGCGCCGCAGCGTCTCGCGGTGCGTGAAGAGCAGGTACGACGCCCGGTGGAGGCCGATGGCGGTCTTGCCCGTCCCCGGACCGCCCTGGATGACCAGCGGCGGCTCCGGCGCGCGTGCAATGAGCCCGTACTGATCGGCCTGGATCGTGGCGACGATGTCCCGCATGCGTGCGTCGCGCGCACGCTCGAGCTCCTCGAGCAGGAAGTCGTCCACCGTCGTCGCGGCGTCCTCCAATGAGCCGTCGAGGGCCTCGTCGCTGATCCCGGTCAGCGTCCGCCCGTCGAGACGGAACCGGCGCCGGAGCGTGACGCCGTGCGGTGCTGCCGGCGTCGCGGTGTAGAAGGGCCGGGCGGCGGGCGTCTGCCAGTTCACCACCAGCACGTCGTCGTCGTCCTGAACCCAGCGCCGGCCGACGTAGATCGGGTCCTCGACGGACTCGACGTCGATGCGGCCGAAACACAGCACCTCCTCTGCCCGCTCGTAGGCCGCGAGCCTGCGATCGACCCAGGCCGCGACCCGGCCCGCTGCGATGTCGAGGCCGTCGGACCCGACCCCGGCAGCGCCCACCGTACGGAGCAGCGCCTGCCTCATCTGCTCGAGGCATTCGTACGCGTGGTCGAGGTATGCCTGCTCGGCTGGGAGATCTGGGTGTGCCATCGCTAGCTCGCAGGCTTGCGGCCGACGAAGATCGCCCAGCCGAGGTAGTCGCGGCCATATCGCAGGTACCTGCGCTTGTAGCGCCTGTGGCGCGCACGGATGTCGGCGGCGTCCGCGTCGTCGGGATTGGCCTCGAGCCAGCGTTCGACCGTTTGCCAATGCAGCGTCTCGTAGCGATCCCAGTCGTCCTCGGACGAGGCGATCACGGAGACGACAGTGAGTCCCGACGTCTCGAAGATCAGCACGGTTCCTTCCAGCGTCGTCCACCCACCGTCGCGGTCCTCGTAGTCCTCGGGCAGAGGCAGCCGGCGCCAGTACGGCTCGCCGACTGCGACGTAGCCGCCGGGTCGAACGGCCGATGCGAGCGCGTCGACCGTGTCGGCCAGGCTCCCGTAGACGAAGCTCGCGCCGAGGCAGAGCGCTGCGTCGAACGCACCCTGCTCGAGCTCGGCACTCGCACCGTCGCCGAGATCGAACGAGACCCGTTCCCCGACACCGGCTGCCGCAGCATGGTCGACCGCGACCGCATGGAACTCCGGCGCGATTTCGATCCCGTGCACGTGGCAGCCGAACGTCCCGGCGAGAAGCAGAGCGGGCCCTCCCCGCCCCGAAGCGATGTCGAGAACACGCGAGCCCGGGCCGAGTCCGAGCCGCTGGCCGAGGAGGAGCAATTTCTCCTTCGACGTCGGATTCTGGATCTCGTGCTCGGCCTCTGCGACGACGTGGTACCGAGGAATCACGGCACCATCATCTAGCCTCCCGACGCCGATGGCGAATCACGAGGTGGTCGAAGGCAGCTGGGGCATCGACCCGGTGCCGCCGCGCCTCCGGGTCCTCAGCGGGCTCGAAACGGGCCTGCTGTGGGGCAACCTCGGCGTGTCGCTGCTCGTGGTCGTAGCAGGTGCGGTGCTCGTGCCCGCGCTCTCGCTGCCGGACGCCCTCGTCGCAATCGTTCTCGGCTGCCTGATCGGAAACGCGATGCTCGGGATCGCGGGCATGGTCGGCACCGACGCGCGCGTACCGGGAATGGCGCTCATGCGCGCACCGCTCGGGCAACGCGGATCGCTCCTGCCGACCGTGGTGAACGTGCTCCAGGGAGTCGGCTGGACGATCTTCGAGCTGCTCGTGATCGCGACAGCGGCGGCGGCTCTCTCCGACGAGCTCTTCGGCTTTCGCGCCCAGTGGCTCTGGACACTCGTGTTCGGCGCCTGCGCGCTCGTCCTCGCGCTCGTCGGGCCGATCGGCTTCGTTCGCCGGTTCATCCGTCGATTCGCGATCTGGGCGGTGCCGCTCGCACTCCTGTACCTCACCTGGTGGGCGCTCGACGGAGCCGACCTCGGGGCCGTCTGGCACGCGGAGGGCGAGGGCGGGCTCACGGTGTGGCAAGGAGCTGACGTCGTGGTCGGCATCACCGTGTCGTGGGTGCCGTACGCCGCCGACTACACCCGGTTCTCGCAGACGAGGCGTGGAGCGCTCACCGGAACGGGACTCGGCTACTTCGTGCCGGACGCGTGGCTGCTCGCGCTCGGTGCGGTGCTCGTGCTTTCCCGCGATCTCGGCGATCCGGCGGCGCTCCCCGCCGCGGTAGCCGCCGGAGGCTTCGCGGCGATCCTCGCACTGTTCGCGCTGCTCGTGACCGAGACGGACGAGGCCTTCGCGAACGCGTATTCGGCGGCCGTCTCCCTGCAAAACGCCGTGCCCCGCGCGCCCCAGGAGCTCCTCATCGTCCTCGTCACGACCGTGGCAACGTGCGGAGCGCTGGTCATCGACCTGGTCAGCTACCAGAGCTTCCTGCTGCTCCTCGGCTCGGTCTTCGTACCCCTGTTCGCTGTCCTGCTCGCGGACTGGCTGGCCGCGGGCGCGCACTACTCGCCGGAGGACGTCTTCGGCTCGCCTGCATGGCGACCGGGGCTGATCGCGGCATGGGCCGCGGGCTTCGTTCTGTACCAGTGGCTCTACCCGACCGGCCCGTCGTGGTGGGTCGACGCCGTCGACACGCTGCGCCCGCCGGACTGGGGCATCGGAGCAACGGTGCCGAGCTTCCTTGTCTCCTTCGGCATCGCGAGCGTCGTTGCCGTCGTGACCCGCCGCGTCAGCGCGGGGGCCGCGCCGGCGTGACCGCGATCGCAGCGATGGGACACATCACGCGCGACGTCGTCGCGGGTGGGGCTCCGCGCCCGGGCGGAGGCGTGTTCTACGCGACGCGTGCACTTGCCCGTCTCGGCGCCGATGCCCGCATTACGGTGTCCTGCAGCGCGGAGCACCGCCCGGAGCTCGCTCCGCCTCTCGAGGCATTCGGTCTGCCCGTCAGCTGGAGGGAGTCGTCCGCGACCACTTCGTACAGCTTCCACTACGAGGGCGACCGCCGGATCATGTGGCAGGACGCGGTCGGCGACCCGTGGACACCCGAGCAGGCGGTCGTGGCGGCAGCCGACGCGACCTGGGTGGACGTGTGCGCGCTCACACGGACCGACTTTCCGCCGGAGACACTCTCCGCCCTCGCCGGCGACGGTCGCCAGCTTCTCGTCGATCTCCAGGGCCTCGTCCGGACGGCGACGATCGGCCCGCTCCAAACCGACGCCGACATCGGCGACGTGCTCCACCACATCGAGGTGCTGAAGCTGAACGACGAGGAAGCCGAGACGCTCGTCGGCAACGCGAAGCCGGAGAGCGTACGCGAGCTGGGTGTTCCCGAGGTGATACTCACCCTCGGCTCGCGGGGCGCGTGGGTCGTCACGTCCGAATTCATGGAACACGTGCCCGCAGTGCGGGTCGACGGCTCGGTCGATCCCACGGGAGCAGGTGACACCTACTCGGTGACCTACCTCGTGCAGCGCGCTGAGGGCGCCGAGCCGATCGAAGCCGCCCGGGCGGCGGCGGCCGCGGTGTCGGCGTTCCTGGCTCCCTAGAGCCGGAACTCACCGCGGGCGACGACCACCGCGCGTCCGCCGCAGAGAACGCCGACGATCTGACCGCCGGCTCCGTCGGCGCGTGCGAAGAGCGTGGAGGGGCGGCCGATCTCGACGCCCTGGGAGATCTCGACCCACTCCCCCCACTCGACGAGCCCGTGCCGGCACAGGTGGCATGCCACCGGCCCCGCGGCTGATCCTGTGGCCGCATCCTCGCCCAGCGGCCAGAACATGCGCAGCTTCCAGCGGTGTCCGGCCCGGGCGACGCAGTTGACCCCCGTGACCCCGAACTCTGCGATCGCCGACGGCTCTGGACTGAGCGCCGCGACGGCGTCCTCGCTGTCGAGCGCGACGATGATGTGCGTCGCGCCGTTGTCGTAGAGCTCGACGGGCAGCGACGAACCCTGGACACCGAGCGCGGCGAGGAGCGCACCGTCGGGGTACGGCTCGACCGTCGGGACGGGCTGCGCCATGCGGCCGAAGACCAGAGCGCCCGACTCGTCGCGCTCGATCTCCACCGGCACCGTCCCGGATCCGGTCTCGAGCTCGACAACGCCCCGTTGCAGCGGCTGCGCGAGCACCCACGCTGCCCCGAGAACGGGATGGCCCGCGAAGCGCATCTCGGTGGTCGGGTTGAAGATACGGAGACGCGCGGTCCCTCCTCCTTCGGCTGGTAGTACGAACGCGGTCTCCGAGAAGCCGATCTCCTTCGCGAGCCCCTGCATCAGGTCACCGTCGATCGCTCGCGCGTCTGTGAAGACGGCGAGCTGGTTCCCGGCGAGCGCGGTGTCCGTGAAGACGTCGACGACGACGTAGCGAAGGGTCGGCACGCGCGGCACCCTACCCAGCCTCGTCGTGCCCCACATATCGTCTCGGGGCCGTGCCGGACGCGATCGTCGTCTCCGACTTGACGAAGTCCTACGGGAGCGTGGAGGCGCTTCGCGGTGTCAGCTTCGAGGTGGCCGAGGGTGAGGTCTTCGGCCTGCTCGGACCGAACGGCGCCGGCAAGACCACGACGGTCGAGATCCTCGAAGGGTACCGACGACGAGATGGCGGCGAAGCTACCGTGCTGGGCCACGATCCGGGCAGCCCTCCGCGTGAGCTGCGCGAACGGATCGGTGTGGTTCTCCAGCAGTCGGAGCTCCAGCCGCTGCTCACTGTTCGGGAGACCCATCTCATGTACGCGGGCTACTACGCGAATCCGCGCGACGTGGACGAGGTGATCGAACTCGTCGGGCTCGGAGCGAAGCGGGATAGCCGAGTGAAGACGCTGTCAGGCGGTCAGAAACGAAGGCTCGATCTCGGGGTGGCACTGGTCGGCGACCCGGATCTCGTCTTCCTCGACGAGCCGACGACGGGCTTCGATCCCTCCGCTCGACGCGCGGCGTGGGACATGATCCGCGTGCTGCGCTCGCTCGGCAAGACCATCCTCCTCACCACGCACTACCTCGACGAGGCGCAACAACTCGCGGACCGGGTCGCAGTCCTCCGCGAGGGCGCGATCGTCAGCCTGGGTGCCCCAGCGGAGCTCATCGGCGACACACGAACGACCGAGATCCGATTCCGAAGGAACGGAGAACTCGTCGTCGTGGAGACGGAGGAGCCCACACGTGCGCTCCACGAGCTGACTGCGAAAGCGCTCGCGGAGGGTGGCGAGCTCGAGCACCTCGAGGTACGACGCCCCACCCTCGAGGACATCTACCTCGAGCTCGTGGAGGACGAACGCGAGGGAGACGGATGACCGTTCTGCTCCACCAACTCGCGTTCGAGCAGCGTGTCTTTTGGCGAAGCCGAGAGGCGGCGGTGTTTCTCTTCGTCTTCCCGCTCCTCCTCTACGCGCTCCTCGGCTCGGTCTACGACGGCGAGATCGACGATGTCCCCGCCGTCGATTACCTCCTCGCCGGGCTGTTCGGCTACGGCGCAGCCACGACCACGTTCGCGGGGGTCGCTATCTACCTCGTGAGCCGCCGGGAGGCCGGCGTCCTCAAACGCGTGCGCTCGACTCCGCTCCCTCCGGCCACGTACTTCGCGGCAGTCCTGCTCTCGATGCTCGTCGTGTTCGCGCTGCAGTCCGCCACCCTACTGGCGCTCGGAGGGCTCGCCTTCGGAGCGAGCATGCCCGCCAACTGGATCGGCTTCCTGGGAGCGATCCTCCTCGGTGCGGCGTGCTTCTCGGCGATGGGAGTGGGGATTGCGTCGCTCATCCGGTCGGCGGAAGGTGTGTCGGCAGTCGTCAACGTGATCGTGCTGCCGATGGCGTTCCTCTCCGGATCCTTCGGGCCGACGGACGAATACCCATCGTTTCTCCAGGCGCTCGCTGACGTTCTTCCGCTCACGTACTTCCTCGACGTGGTCTACGGCGTCTACCTCGACGGCGAGTCGCTCTTCGCCGACCCGACAGCGCTCGTCGTGGTTATCGCGTGGGGCACGGCTGGAGCGGTGGTCGCGCTCCGCTACTTCGGCTGGATGCCGCGCGAGGCGTAGCCGGGACTACCGGTTGTTCAGCATCGAGAGGTAGTAGAGGAGCACGGCGACCGCGGCCAGAGCTGCGGCGACGTACGTCCAGGCGGCGGCCTTCAACGTGGCCTGCACGCCGGTGGCCTCGTTGGAGGCCACGAGCCCGAGGTCGTTCAGCTGCCGCTTCGCTCGACGCGAGGCGTCGAACTCGACCGGGAGCGTCACGAACTGGAAGAGAACCGCGATCGCGTACAGGGCGATCGCGATGTAGATGAAGCCGAGGATCCCGAGGAAGATACCCCCGAGCAGGAACAGCATCCAGATGTTCGAGGCGAACTGGACCGCTGGGAAGAGCGCGCTCCGGAAGCGGAAGAACGCATACGCCTGCGCGTGCTGGATCGCGTGACCCACCTCGTGTGCGCCGACGGCCGTCGACGCGACCGAGACGCCTCGGAACACCTCTGGGGAGAGATGCACCGAGCGGCTGCGAGGGTCGTAGTGGTCGGACAGCGTCCCCGGCGTCTCCTCGACCGGCACCTCGTTCAGGCCGTTCGCGTCGAGGATGCGACGCGCGACCTGCGCGCCCGTCATGCCGTTTGCGACGGGTACTTCGAGGTTCTTCGCGAAGGTCGACTTCACGCGGTGCTGGGCCCAGAAGCCGAGCACCATCGGAACGATGAACGCCAGAAGAAATGCCACGGCGAGATGGTATCGGCCAGGTTCGGTCGCCTCGCAAGTGCGAACGGCGGTACAGCGTGTTCTTAACCGGATCGGTCAGCTGAGGCGCATCGCGATGACGGCGATGATGATCGAGGCCAGGCCGACCACCACCGCGGCGATGAACCAGTTCGTCCGCATCAGCCGACGAGTTTAGTGTTCTCGGGCGTGTCGAGCGATCGAGCGACCCGCATCTCGCAGCTGCTCCACGAGGCCGCCGAGACCCACCACACCGTCTACCGGATCACGGACGGCGAAGACCCCGACTGGGCCTCGTGGTACGCGGACTGGCTGCTCGATCTCTCCGAGCTCTCCGACGTTCTCGGATCCAGGCCGGTGCGGAGTCGCCTCGTGCACGCGCTCGTCGACCTCGACCGCGAGTACACGTCGAGCGAGCAGCCCGAGCGCTGGGAGGACTGGTACGCGGCACGTCTCGTCGAGCGCTTCGGCTCCTGAGGCGGCGCAACCCTAGCCCACGGCCCCCGTAGCTCAGTGGATAGAGCAGCGGTTCGTGCTCTGCCGACACGGCGGAAACCCGCATGAATAAAGGCAAACGGGCCTTCGTCGTTTCCTCTACCTTACCGGAACGCCCCCGTAGCTCAGCGGATCAGAGCAGTGGTTTCCTAAACCACGTGCGCAGGTTCGACTCCTGCCGGGGGCATCGGGATCCGGCCGAGGTCATGATCGTTCGGGTCCTCAACGAGTCGACCGGGGCGATCTGATCCCCACCGATTGGCTGATGGGGGGCTGTCCTTGAAGCGCAGGTGAGGCAGAGCCGAAACCTCGACCTTCTGCATGGCAAGTACCGGAGAGGCCTTTTCACTGGCTCCGATCTGGCTCCATAGAGCCATCGTCTCCCCATCTCTGCCCACCAATTCCTCCGATTTCCCGTGGTTCGCCGACCCTTGCTGACCCGACGCATCTCCATTTTCGGGTTCTCGACGCGCACCCGTGACCGCCAACTTGTCGATTACGGGAAAGCCAGGTCGCGGGTGGTCGGGGCGCATAGCCATGCGGGTTTGCGCGCTTCACCACGGTCAGGGTCGGGCACCGCGGGTCAGGGAAATCTGACCCAGGCGCACACTATTCCACTGTCGTAGCGAGTATCAGCGGCTACATGATCACGAAACCAACGATGCGATCTGCGGCCTGTACGCCGGAGGTCGCGGGTTCGAGTCCCGTCGCTCCCGTCTCGAAAAGTGCCTGCGCATGAGCACTCTCGGTTTGCTGGCTAGACGAACCTCCGCAAGTCCGGGCAGCAAACGGGCAGCACTGGCCTTGCGAGAGAAGCGCGTGCTGTCACCCACAATATCCCTGCAAATCGGCTCCTTCCCTTGGCGGTCTGTGACGAGGGTGTGCGATGACCTTGACGGGTTCGAATTCAGGCGCCTGTGCAGGCAACGAATGACCTCCGGTCAGTTGGCCCTTGGCAACGTCCCTGACCATCGCGAGACGACGTCGACGCACTGATCGAGCTGATCTGACTCGGCCCGCCCCGGGTGCGTTGCGTACTCGACTGCTCAGACTGCAGGGACTAGCACGGTCGTGCTTGTCGTAAGGATGGCTTGCGGCCATCGTTACGACCTATGGCGAGCGAGGTGATAGGCCGCGGGGACGAGATCGAGCAACTTCGGACGTTCGTCGACGCGAACGCTGTCGACGGACCGCGAGCGCTCGTCCTCGAAGGCGAGGCCGGGATCGGGAAGTCGACGCTCCGGCTCAAAGGTGTGGAGCTGGCCCGCGAGCGAGGGCTGCGTTTCGTCTCCAGTCAGCCTGTCGAGGCCGAGCACGACCTCGCCTTCGCCGGCCTCGGCGATCTCCTCGAGGGCATCCTGGACGACGTCCTGCCCGCGCTGCCACCCCGACGGCATGCGCTCGGGTCGCCCTCCTCCTGGAGGAGGCTCAGGAGCCACTCGATCCCGCACCCTTGGCGTCGCCCTGCGAAGCGCGCTCGAGCTGCTCGCCGCGGACCAGCCGCTACTCCTGGCCGTCGACGACGTGCAGTGGCTCGACGGCTCCTCCGCGGACGCGCTCGCCTTCGCCTTGCGGCGACTGACCTCGCCGCTGCAGGTTCTGCTCGCCCGACGACAGGGTGAGCGCAAGAGCCGCTCGGAACTCGAGCTCGCGCTTCCCGCCCAGGGCGTCGCACGCCTCGCCGTCGGTCCACCGAGCGTCGGCGCCATCCAGACGCTGCTCCGGGAGCGGCTCGAACGCGTCTTGCCCCGGCCTACGCTGCTCCGGATCCACGAGACCTCGGGCGGCAATCCCGTCTACGCACTCGAGCTCGGCCGCGCCTACACGGGCGAGGGTGCAAGCGGCGACCTCAGGCAGCAGCCTCTTCCGGTTCCCGAGACGCTGGAGCGCGTAGTGGGCGGCCGGCTCAACGACCTTCCCGCGGCAACGCTCGAAGCGCTCTCGCTCGTGTCCGCGCTCGGGCGGGCTTCACCGGCGCTCCTGCGCGCGGCCGGTGTCGCCGAGCATCGACCTGCTCCTGGCCGCGGAGCCGGCTGCCGCGGACACGCTCCGCCCTGCTGCCGCGTCCCTGCGTAGTGGCCCCGGTCGTTCGGCCTTCGCCATCATGCGGGCGTGGAGACCGAGTCGATCGACGCGCTGCTGAGCCGGGGCCGCGAGGCCTTCGCCCGCGCCGACGCCGACGCCTCGCGCGCGGCGTACGAGGCGGCGCTGGCCCAGCGGGAGAGCGGCGAGGCGTGGGAGGGACTCGCACGCGCCCTCTATCTCGGGCTCGACTACGCCGGGTCGATCGAAGCGCACGAGCGCGCCTTCGCTGCGTATCGTGCCGAGGGCGACGCGTTGAGCGCCGGCCGGGCAGCTCGCGCCGTCTCCTGGGTGTTCGGCAATGTCTACGGCGACGCAGCCGTGGCGAACGGCTGGCTCGCGCGTGCCGCACG
Organism: Gaiellaceae bacterium; assembly: GCA_048594925.1. Lineage (GTDB taxonomy): Bacteria > Actinomycetota > Thermoleophilia > Gaiellales > Gaiellaceae > GMQP-bins7. The sequence goes on along the minus strand of JBMDXR010000066.1, from coordinate 9,653 downwards.
CCTACTCGAGGAGTCGGGCGAGGAGACCGCGGAGCACGGCTGGCTCGAGGTCATGCGCGCCTGGGACGAGCCGCCCGGCGAGCTGCGCGAACGGCCGCTGCGGGTGGCGCTCGATCTGGGCAGGCGATTCGGCGACCTCGACCTCGAGCTCTTCGCGCGCGGCCGCATCGGCCACACGTACGTGCTGATCGGGCGCGTGGAGGAGGGGATGCTCATGATCGACGAGGCGCTCGCCGCGGTCTGCGCCGGCGAGGTGCACGACCTCGTCGTGGTCGAGAGCTCGTTCTGCGGGTTGTTCCAGGCCTGCGAGCGCTCGCGCGACATCGCCCGCGCCGAGCAGTGGATGCGGGTGGCAACGGACGTCGTGCAGCGCCGGAACATGGCGCCCATCGGCGCCTTCTGCCGCGCGCACTACGCAGGCATCCTCACGGAGGCCGGGCGGTGGGACGAGGCCGAGAGCGAGCTCGACCAGGCGGCGCGCATCTTCGAACGCAGCTACCCAGCGAGCCGCGCGGGTGTCCTGATCCGGCTGGCCGACCTCCGCGTCCGGCAGGGCAGGCTCGAGGAGGCCGCGATCCTGCTCGAGGGGCTCGACCAGCACCCGGACGCGGCCGGACCGCTGGCGGCTCTTTACCTCGCACGCGGCGAGTCCGCCCTGGCGCGAGAGCTGCTCGAGCGGACGCTCTCGGACCCGCTCCTGCACCCCTCGGTCGCCGGGGCGCTCCTGGCGCTCGCGGTCGACGCACACCTCGCGGCGGACGCCGTGGACGCGGCGGTGGGCGCGGCGGACCGCCTCGAAGAGCTCGCCGCCCGGCACCGCATCCACTCGCTCGAGGCCTATGCGGCGCTCGCGCGGGGAAAGCTCTGCCTCGCATCCGGAACGCCCGACGCCGGCACGTGGCTACGCGAGGCCCTGGGCGCGTTCTCGCTCGCCCGGATGCCCGTGCAGCAGGCCCGCGTCCGGCTCGAGCTCGCAAGGGCGGCGGCGAAGCAGCAGCCGGAGGTCGCGGTAGCCGAGGCGAAGGCCGCGCTCGAGGCCTTCGAGCTGCGGAGGGCAGCGCGCGACGCTGACGACGCGGCGGCGCTGCTCCGGTCCCTGGGCGCCGCCGGCCGCAGCGCGCCCAAGCTCGGGGGGCCTCTGACCAAGCGTGAGACCGAAGTGCTAGGGCTGCTCGGCCACGGGCTCTCCAACGCCGAGATCGCCGAGCGGCTCTTCATCACACCGAAGACGGCCGAACACCACGTAGGACGGATCCTCCGTAAGCTGGGCCTGCGCAACCGGACCGAGGCGGCCGCTTTCGCCACGCGGACGGCCTAGGGAGATCCGGGATCGAGTAGGGGATCCCCCCGACGCTCGGTGGGGGCTGCCGTGCGACCGTCGACTCGCCAACGAGACGAGAGGAGGAGTGATGGGCGCAGAGTTCGATGCGATCGTGGTGGGAGCGCGGTGTGCGGGGGCTCCGACGGCGATGCTGCTCGCGCGCCGCGGCCACAGAGTGCTGCTCGTCGACCGTGCAATCTTCCCGAGCGACACGGTCTCGACGCACTTCCTCCATCCACCCGGCGTCGCGGCACTTGAGCGCTGGGGCCTGCTGGAGCGGCTCGAGGCCACCGGGTGCCCCGCGTACGCCATGTATGCCTTCGATTTCGGGCCCTTCACGATCGCCGGCACGCCCCGGGTGGACGGCGAGCCCGCTACCGCGTACTGTCCCCGGCGCACCGTGCTCGACGAGCTGCTCGTCGAGGCGGCGGTTGAGGCCGGTGTCGAGCTTCGAGAGGGCGTCACGGTCGACCACGTGCTGACCGAGGACGCCCGCGTCACGGGCATCGCCGGCCGGTCGAAAGACGGGGCGCGCATGAAGGAGCCGGGCCGCGTCGTGATCGGCGCGGACGGACGGCGCTCGGTCTTTGCACGGGCGGTCGGTGCGTCGCGGTACCACGAGCGGCCGTCGCTGACCGCGGGCTACTACGCGTACTGGAGCGGCCTGCAGGCCGATCACTTCACGGGCTATATCCGTCCTGCACGGGGCTTCGCATCGGCGCCGACCCACGACGATTTGACGATGCTGACCGTGTCCTGGCCGCACTCGGAGTTGGAGGCCAACCGCCACGACGTCGAAGGCGCCTTCATGCGGACGATCGACCTCGTGCCCGAGTTCGCCGAGCGGCTGCGCAGCGCCACCCGTGAGACACGGTTCGCGGGGGCCGTCAACCTGCCGGGCTTCTTTGCGCAGCCATTCGGCCCGGGCTGGGCGCTGGTCGGGGACGCCGGGTACCACAAGGATCCGCTCACCGCGCAGGGCATCAGCGACGCGTTCCGCGACGCAGAGGCGATGGCGGAGGCGCTCGACGACGTCTTCTCGGGGCGCGCGACGTTCGACGAGCGGCTCGGAGGCTACCAGCGGGAGCGCGACGAGGCGGCGATGCCGATGTTCGAGCTCACCTGCGACTTCGCGACGCTCGAGCCGCCACCACCGGACATGGCGCAGCTGCTCGCCGCGACGGCCGGTCGCCAGGAGGCGATGGATGACTTCGCGAGCATGTTCGCGGGGACGATGCCGGTGGCAGCGTTCTTCTCGCCCGAGAACACGGCGCGCATTCTGGCGGGCGCGCAGGCAGCGGCCTGACGTGGCCGCCGCTCAAATCCGCCAAGCGCCGTCGCGCTCGCCGTTCGCCCAAAGCTCGCGGCAGTTCAAATTCCCATCACTGTCCGCTCCCAGAGGATGGAGTGTTGATGGAGCCCGGAGTTCGCAAGGATGGCACCGGTTGAAGGTGCCGAGCCAAGAAACGGCGGAAACAACGCAAGACCGTTGCCACCAGTTGCGAGCAGTTGCCGATCGGACCGCATGGTAAGCGTCCTCCCCCTCCAAGAAAGGTAGGGGGTCGCCTCCCTTGCTCCGCAAGAAGTGCCAAGTCCTGCGAACCCGAAGGCCCACAGGACTTGACACAGCGACTCTGACACGAACCGGCCGTCGCCGTCAAGCGAGCGGTCAGTGGCGAGCCGCTTCGAGGATCTGCTTCAGCGTCGCGAAGTTGTCGTCTATACCGTTCTTGACCGCGCGCCGGGCAAGCTGTGGCAGAAGGGCGGCGGGACCGGTCAGGTCGACCTCCGCGTTGAGGTGCACAACGGTCTCCTCGTTCTCCGCGGAGAACCCGTAGTGGTAGCGGAACGGTGTCGGACCTGCCGTCGTTCGGATCGCGAACTCGCGTGGCCACTTTCGCGTCACGACCTCGAGCTCGTTGACGGCGCGGCCGGTCGGAAGCGCCCGCTCCATCAGGTAGCTCGCGGCCACGCCGGTGTCGCCCGCTGACGTCTTGCGTACGGCTTGGACTGCAGAGTTCCAGCGCGGGAAGTTGCGCGGCTCGGAGACGTAGGCGAAGACCTCCTCGATGGGGGCGGCTGATCCGCGTGCTCGTCTCGAAGGTGATCATGCTGCCGCCTTCAGCGGGACCGTCCGCACGAGCCGCCGTTCGGCGAGGCGGGCGCCCGTCTCGGGGTCGTGAGCGACGAGGTAGACCGTGGGGGTGGCCTCGGCGAACGCATGGATCCGCTCGTGCGTGATCCGTTCCGCCTCCTCGTCGGCCCCGACGCCATCGGGCTTCCCGCGGAGCATTAGCTCTTGGGTGTAGGAGCTGTCGCCGGCGAGGAAGATGGTGTGGTCGCCCTGGTCGACGAGCACGCCGATCTGGCCGGGCGTGTGACCGGGTAGCGGGACTAGCACGACGTCGCCGGCCTCGGTCAGGCGCAGGCTCTGCGGGAACGACCCGTAAGGCTCACGCTCGAGCTCGAGGAGGGTTGGCCTGAACCAGGCCGGCCAGCGCTTGTTCGCGACGTAGCCGCGGAGGCGGCCGCGCAGGCCCGATCCGTACTCGAGCTCGGTGCGCGTGACGACGATCTCGTTGTTAGGGAAGTGGCGCAGGCCGCCGGCGTGATCGGTATGCAGGTGCGTCATGACGACCCAGCGGACGTCGCCTGGCTGGATGCCGAGCCGCTGGAGCTGCGGACCGATCTCCTGCTCCGGCTCGACCTGCTCGCGGAAGGCGCGCAGGCCCGGGTGCCAGCCGGCGAAGTAGCCGCCTTGGGAGGCACGGGCGTCTTCGCCGGTGTCGACGACGATCACCCCTTCTGGGTGCTCGATCGCGAAGGCGTAGATCGGAAGCGGTTCCGTCCATTCGCGGTCGACGATCGCGTGCAGCAGGCGCCGCCTGCCGTGGCCGACGCCCTCCCGCCATGCGCTGGTGAGGGCGACCGTTCCTGTCTGGATTGCGTGGATCTTCATCGTGGTAGCTCCTTTCGCTTCCTCGTGGAGTTGGCGTGCCTGGTCTCATCCGGTGCGAAGCCGCGCAGGATCAGCTCGGCGACGCCTTCGGCGAGCTGCTCGTCGAGCGGGCCGCCGGTGACGAGCAGCCGGTAGAAGAGCGGCCCGCCGAGCACATCGAGCGCGAGTTCGAGGTCGAGGTCGGGACGCAGGTCGCCGCGCTCGACGCCGCGCCGCAGCACCTCGCTCAGGGCCGATCGGCGGCCGGCAAGGAACCCGTCCCGAATCGCACGCGCTAGCTCCGGCTGCTCGGCCATCGCTCCGATCAGGTTGGGCATCAGCCGCCCGGGCAGCGAGCCGCTGTAGAGGCCGACCGCCTCCCGCATCAGGACGAGCAGATCGCCCCGGGTCGAGCCGGTGTCGGGGACGGCGATCTCCTCGCGCACGAGCCCGGCGACCGCCGCCGTGACCAGCTCGTCCTTCGAGCGGTAGCGGCGGTAGATCGCGCCCTTGCCCACCTCGGCCCGGGCGGCTACGTCCTCGGTCCGAAAGGCGTGGACTCCGCGCTCGGCGATCAGCTCGAGCGTCGTGTCCAGGATGGCGCGATCGGCGCGCGCGTCCCGCGGTCTTCCCATCTGTCCTCTCGCTGCATCCGCCTGCATCGTCTCTCCTTGTAGAACTGGCGCGTACCGGAAATCACTCTAGCACACTTTCGGTACCGCTAAGTTCCATAAGCGAGTCCGATCGCGCTTCAGCGTGCCCCTTGGCAGAGTTCGACCAGTGTCCGAGCCGGAGAGCACCTTTCCCAATCCAGGATTCGAATCCGGTGAGTACGCCGCTCGAGCGGATGGTCACGCCAGTCGCCGAGGAGTCGCAGGCCCGAGCAGGCTTGAGGCAACGGGAGGCGCCCAATGGCTACTGAATCCCGACCGGAGAGCGACTACACCCGGACCTGGCCCCCGTCCGGGGATGTCGAATTCGCAGCGCTCGCGGATGGCACGCGCTTGCGGTACCTGAAGGCCGGGTCCGGTCGGACGATCGTGTGGAGGGCGCGGTGGAGTTGGCGGTCGCCGCCGCGGCTGAGCCGGTAGCGGGTGGTCTGGCCGCTCGAGGCGGGCACGGGGGCGACGCCGGCGAGGCGGGCGAAGCAGGTTTCGGAGCGCAGCCGGCCGCGGTGCGACCAGGCGACGATCAGCTGGGCGGCGACGATCGGCCCGACGCCCGAACACCGTCACCTCCACGTGGCTGTCGTTCTCGTGGACGGCGTCGCAAGACTCCGGGTCGGAGGTCCTCTACACCGTGTCGCCTGCTCCGACGAACAGCGTCGCGCCGACGGCGCCGACGAACGTGCAACTCGGCTTCCAGAGCGGCAACGGGGGGGCGTGGCTGAGCTGGAATCGATCCACGGACGACGCCGACCCGCAAAACCTAATCGTCTACGAGATCTACTTCAACGGCGTCCCGAACAACCTCGAGAGCGTGATCGGCGGCAACTCGACAATCGCGTACTGCACCGAACAGGGCATCGGATTGACCGAGGTCGTCCTCAGGGCCGTCGACACGTCGGGGAACCGCTCAGCCCCGGGCAACACGGTCGAGGTCGACTGCTGACGATCGCATGGCGCGCCCAGCGCAGTCGACTGCGGTGGGCGCACCATTGTCGTGTCCTCGTGGCTGATTCATCGGAGCACCTCTCTAACAGCGACGTGGTCGAGGCCGCCTAGCGCCCACCGCGTGTTGACTTCATGGACGACAGCGGATGGAGCATTAGTGCGGTAATCACGCCATCAACGATCGTCAGGACGTCGATGGTGCGGATCTCAACGGTGCGACCGGTCGGCGCAACGGTGCCGATCGGAGTGTGCAGCGGCCCGACATGCCGGGCGCGCATGTAGAAGGCGATCACGAGCCGGTCCGGCGTCTCCACCTGATCGACGATCTCGGTCGTCCGGCCCGCGAAGCTGCTCTGCAGAGCGCCCGCCCGCTCAACCAGGGCGCTCACCGTGGTCGGAACGCCGTTAATCGAGACGGGATCCGCGTAGACCTGGCGGAACGCGGCCTCAGGATCGTCTCGCTCATCGACCGGCTCCTGCCAGAGGTCGAGCAATCGGTCCACCAAGGCGGTCGCGTCCCGTAGTGTGCACGGCCCACCGCCACGACCGGTTGAAATGGAGCGAAGTCAGCCGCAATCCGCGGTCGGAACGATGAGGGATCTCCGACTGCTCGAGCCAGTAGGTCCCCGGCGTTCACCTGCAACGGCCCTCTGGGCCCGCCGTCCATGTCTCTCGAACGAGTTCAAGAGCGAAGGCGTGCCGACGCATCGCGAATGGACACGATGCAGGTGCGCGACGACGGGAGCCCGGAGACTCTCTGCCGGGGAATCGGAACGGACTCTGTCACTCGGTCTGCGCTTGACGTGCATTTGCCGTTCGCATCAAGCGCACAGCGAGGAAGACAAGCCACGCGACCAACGTCAAGGTCGAGGCGCGGACTGCCGCACCGTTCCCGAGGACAGAGAAGAGCACTCCGCACACGATCGACGCGGGCACAGCCAGCAGCGACGGCAGCCACGCGCCGCGCCATTCGGGAATCCGGCGGAACGCGAACGCCAGGATGAGCGGCGCTGCGATTGTCGCCGCGACCGTAAAGCCATTGTTCATCTTGTGCGCCGAGGAGTGCCACGACTCGTTCGTGCAACCAGAGTCGATCCCGCGGCAGTCAAGCCGCAAGAAGCCTTCGAGGAATATCGCAAGACCTATGAGCATCACTGCGCCTGCGCCGATCCGGCCGAGGACGTCGGGACTCAGCGCGCGCCAGAGCCCGAGGCCGAGGAGGATGATCAGGATCCCGCTGAGGTTGTCCCCAATCTGGTTGTAGATCCACGCCTTGTTCGCGGTGAGCGCCCCGAGATCCGATAGATCGTCGTCCGCAGAGCTGTAAGCGTCCGGCTGCGCGAGCGCGCCGCCGATCCAGCCGACACCGAGCGTCACAAGTACGAGAAGCCCGCAGACTCCGGCTGCGCGAAGGAGGCTTCGCGTCGCCCCAAGAGGCTCGTTCGCAAGAACCCGAGAAGTAGTTGCGGTATTCATGAACACACGCTCCTTTCGCCTGGGGGTGGCCGAATTTTCGGGCCGCCTCCCCCTTGCCTCGGATCACTCGTACTGGAGCGCCTCGAGCACGTTCAGCTTCGAGGCGCGTCTGGCGGGCAGGATCGCGGCCAGCATTCCGGCGAGGATCGCGACGAGGACGAACGCCGCCAACGACTTGTAGGGGAGCGCGAACACGACGCCGTACTTCGAGAACGCGGTCGAGGTGAGGGCGGCGAGGAAGATGCCGACCGCCATCCCGAGCGCGGCGCCGATCAGGGCGGTGACGACGCTCTCGTAGCGGACCATGCGCCGCACCTGGCGTCGGCTCATGCCCACCGCGCGCAGCATGCCGATCTCGCGCGTCCGCTCGAAGACGGAGAGGACGATCGTGTTGACGACCCCGAACATGCTCACGAGCACGGAGAGGCCGAGCAGCGCGTAGAAGATGTTCAGGATCCTCTTGAGCTGGCCCAACTGTCTGTCCCTGAACTCGTCCCGCGTCTCCACCTTGGCGGTGGGGAAGGCGCGCAGGGCCTGCTCGAGACGCACGCTGTTGTCGGCGCTCGGGCCGCCGCGGATGTTCAGCAGCGTGAACTGGTTGTCGTGGTTCGCGAAGGCGCCGTCGAACATCTGCTTCGAGATCGCCACGTCTTCGAACGGCGAGCCGCCCTTCGGCTGGTCGAAGATCCCGTCGACGTGGAGCCGCAGGGTCTTGCCCGCGGGTGTGGTCACCGTGAGCGGCGAGCCGACGCGGAGCGAGTGGTCGTCGGCGAACTGGTCGTTGACGAAGGCGCCGTCTCGGCCGAGCTGCGCGGGAACGCTGTCGGAGCCGCTCGTCCACTTCAAGGGAACGACCCTGGCCGCGTTGCCGTCGACGCCGCTGACGCGGATTGACGACCTGCCGGCCAGCTTGGCGTTGGCGCCGCGGATCTCGGTGACGGCCTCGACGCCCGGTACTTTCCGCACGGCCGCGGCCGCCTTGTTCGTGAGCGGATCGCGCCCGGCCGTGACGGCGTAGTCGGCGACGAAGAGCGCGTTCACCGAGCTGGTGAACGAGGAGCGAAAGCCCTCTCCGATCATGGCGAAGAAGGTGATCAGGGCGAGTCCGATCATCATCGCCGCCGCCGTGGAAGCGGTTCGGGTCGGGTTCCGGGCGGCGTTCTGACGCGCGAGCTCTCCGGCGGTGCCGCCGACGCGTGCTCCCGGCGCGCCGAGCAGGAAGGCGAGCGGGCGCACGACGCGGGAGGCGACCATCGTCACGGCGAGGAAGAGGAGCAGGACGCCGCTCGCGAGCGCGAGCAGGCGTACCTTCGTCTCGAGGCCGTGGGCGAAGACGCCGTAGGAGAAGAGCGCGACCGCGGTTGCACCGACCGCGGCCGAGGCGGGGAGCGCGTAGCGGGCGAAGCGCGAGCTGGGCATGACCGCGCCCTCGCGCACGGCCGCGATCGGCTCGATGCGAGTCGCCCGCAGCGCCGGCCGCAAGCTCGCCAGCAGGGCGATCAGCGTCCCCGCCGCGAGGCTGATCAGAATCGTCCGCGTTGCGAAGACGATCCCGCCCCCTGGGAGCTCGAAGCCGCTCGCCTCGAGCAGCGCCTTCAGGCCGACCGCGATCGCGAGCCCCAGGAAGAGCCCGACGATCGAACCAATCAGGCCGATAACGAGCGCCTCGAGCACGACCGAGCCCAGCACCTGGCGCCGCGAGGCGCCGAGCGTGCGCAGGGTGGCAAGCTCGCGCAGCCGCTGCGCGACCGTGATGGCGAGCGTGTTCGCGATCACGAAACCGCCGACGAAGAGGGCGATGCCGGCGAAGGCGAGCAGGATGTACCTGAGCGCGTCCACCCCACCCTGGGTGTCCTTGCTGTCGGAGCTCGCCTGCGCGGCCGCGCTCCTCACCTGCGTCGTCGCGGAGAGGAGCGGGCGGATCTGGCGCAGCAGTTCGGCGTCCGAGACCCCCTCTTTGGCCTGGACGCGGATCAGGTCGAGTTGGCCCTGCTTGTCGAACAGCCGCTGCGCGGTCACGAGGTCGAAGACGCTGATCGTCGCGCTGCCGATCGAGTCGACCGAGCCGAAGCGGATGATCCCGCTCACCCGGTAGCGGTGCACGGGGCCGTCGGCGAACGCGCCCACCGTCTGGCCGAGCTGGAAGTGGTGTTTCTGCGCCGTCGTCTTGTCGATCGCGATCTCCTGGTCGCCGCGGGGCCATTCGCCGGCCACGAGCTGGAGCGGGTTCAGGCTCTGGTCGGCGGACGGGTCGACGCCGACCGCGGTCCCGTTGTCCGCCGTGCCGATCGCGTCGCCGCTGCGG
>JBMDXR010000065.1:0-1588 GCA_048594925.1 Gaiellaceae bacterium | reverse complement strand
GCTTCAGGACCGGCGGGGCAGCGGCGTGCGACCCCGGGTGTCGATCCCGAACGGGACGTAGGCAGGGCAGACGCCGGTCGCGCCGGTTGCGAGCGCGATGCCGGCGAGGGCGAGCAGCGCGATTCCGCCGATCGACGTCGCGCCGAGGCCGAGCGCCGTGGCGAGCGCGATCGGGGCGATGACGAACGCCCTCACGGCGCGATCGAAGCTGCCCATGTTCCGGGTGAGGAGCCTGGTTGCCATCGTTCTCTCCTTCCTGGGTCGAGTGCTCTCGATCGGAAGGACGAGCCGAGGGGCGAGAGAGGTACACCTCGAGGCCGCGACTGCGGGGAACTACCGATGCTCGATCGGTGCGGGCGCTGATGGCGAGATCGGGACCGCCCGCGAAGATCGAGCACTCGTAACACACGTAACGATTCGGAGCATCCAGGTGATTGCCGCATCCGGGCATGTGCCGAGCGCCGTCGACGGTGCGTCCGCGGGCCTCGAAGGCCGGTTGGTGGCGTTCCGGCCGCAGGTGCAGCGGCACATTCTCGCCATGGTCCGGGACCGCGCCCAGGCCGAAGAGCTGACGCAGGACACGTATGCCCGTGCCCTGGAGCGCATCGGCCAGCTGCGTGACCCGCAGGCCGCGCTCGCCTGGCTGTACCGCATCGCCACCACGGTCTCGCTCGACCGGCTACGACAGCGGAGGCCGTCGACCGTCGCCCTCGACGAGGCCACGCTCTCCGGCGAGGCCGCGACGGCAGCTGCAGACCGCGAGCGTCAGCCGTCGCTTCTCGACGCGCTCGAGCAGTCCGAGATGTCGGAATGCGTGCAGGGCTACCTCGCCGAGCTCCCCGACGACTACCGGATCGCGATCCTGCTTCACGACGTCCACGGTCTCGGTAACCCCGAGATCGCCGAGCTCCTCGGCTGCTCGCTGGCGACGGCCAAGATCCGCGTCCACCGCGCGCGAGCCCGCCTCCGCGAGGCGCTCGACGCCGCCTGCAGCTTCGAGATCGACGAGCGCGGCGTGCTCGTCTGCGACCCCGCGCCGATCACGTCCGCCGGAGGCGATGCCCGATGAGGATCGGGGCTCGCGCCCAAAGCAAGAAGGTGAGTGGTCCGCCGTCTCTCGGAAGCGCGGCTGTCGCCGGCGTGCTCGCGACCTACGCCATGGACGTCGGAGGGCGCAGAGTCGTCGCGCCTGCGCTCGGGAGAGGCCCGAGCGGCGGTCTCGGGCGCTGGATCGGGCACATGCTCCGGGGCACGTTCACACATGAGGACATCACCAAGGCGGAGCCGATCGCGCATGAAGCAGGCATCGGCATGGCCGCGCACTACGCGATCGGGCTCGTCCTCGGGGCCGGCTACGCGCTGCTCCTGCGGGTGCCTCAGCCGAGGCGGAGCTCCGTGCCCCGAGCGACCGCCTACGGGGTGGCAACGACGGTACTCCCGTGGTTCTGGATGTTCCCGGCTCGCGGCCAGGGCGTCCTGGGCCTTCGCGACGGCGATCTCCGGGTGCCCACGTTCGCGCTCTGCACTCACGTCGCATACGGCTTGGGGCTGGGAGCCGCGTTGCAGGCCGCGTCGCGGCTGAGCCCGC
>JBMDXR010000064.1:0-15090 GCA_048594925.1 Gaiellaceae bacterium | reverse complement strand
TCGAGCACCACGCCGCATCGAAGAAACCCTGCTGTCGATCCGCCACCGAAAGCATCGCTGCCCTCCCTTGAAAACGCCGAACTGCAGGGAAACGCCAGGACCCTGGGCGGACGAACCTCGCGCGTCAGCTACCAGACTTTTGCAGCGGTCTCGTCCGGACCCGTGACCGGGTCGAACTGTCTTTCACCCCATAAGGCGGCCCACGATGCACAACTGAGCCTCGCGTCAGCTAGCCGGGACTCGATGCGAGGTGCCTGCAAACAGGCAGGCGAGCGCCAGTCGTGCGCCACTCGGCTGACGCCGCGCGAGGCCGTCGCTAATGGGAACGCGGAGCCTTCCGGCCGTTGACAGGACTGACACTCCACAGCCTGCTGCGGCGAGTGGGGCGTCCCCAAACCTATCCCCACGAAGCCCTACTCGCACCTCGCGCGCGAGTCCGCGCCACATGACGCCAGTCCAAGCCGTTCAGGGCGGGCCGCGGCGGGCTACTCGACTGCCGATCCCCTCCTCTAAGGGAGGTGCTCCGAGGTACCGGGCAGCAGGTCGATTTGCAGTGGCTTTGCAGCCGCGTGGCGAGCTGAATAGCCCCCCGACCGTAATGCGGAGGTGCTCTGTGGTGCTGTGTTAGACAACCAAAATCTCCGATTTCCGGGTATTTTCCTCTTACCATGGAGCCCTCCGGCGGACTCGAACCGCCGACCTCCTCCTTACCATCGAGGTTTCGGGAGGGCCTCCGGGCCACAGGAAATCGGCTTCCCGGGCCGGTATTCCTGTATCTACGCCGATTTCCCTGCTGTCCTCACCCCGCCTCGAAGCTCCTTCAACCACCCCCGAAAACGCCATGACCCATCCCCAAGACCAGTCCCCATCCTCGATCGCGGGGCACCTCCTCAGAAAGGAGCGACGCTGACGGATGTCCGAAGAGGCGGGAAACCTCAGGACCGCGGACTCGTATGGATCTCTGGGCGTCTCCCGCAAGCGTCATCGCGAGCGGCCGCCGGTGAGCGCTACCGGAGCTCGACGCGGCCGTCTTTGAGGACGGCGGTGCCCTGCGGGTTGACCGACTCGAAGCCGAATGCGCCGTCGACGTTCCAGACGCGCGTCGTCACGGTCTCGCCGGGGAAGAGCGGGGCGGAGAAGCGGACGGCGATTCGCTTGACCGCTCGCGGATCCTCGACGGCCGCCGCCTCGAGAACCGCCCGCCCCGCGAACGCCATCGTGCAGAGCCCGTGCACGATACGTCCGGCGAGACCGACCCCGCGCGCGAACTCGTCGTCGAGGTGGATCGCGAAGTCGTCTTCCGAAGCAGCTGCGTAGCGGGCGGTTTGATCCTCCGCGACGAGGTACGTGACCTCGGCGACCGGTTCTCCGTCTGCCTCGAGTCGGTGGTCGGGCGGTCGCTTGCCGACTCCGTCGTCCGCCTGCACGCCGCGGAAGAACTCCGTTACGTACTGCTCGTTCACGAGCTCGCCGTCCTCGTCGCGCGTCTCCGTCTTGATGACGAGCGACGTCCCGTTCGGGCGCGCCATCACGGCGACCGGCGTCGCACGCGACACGACACGCATGCCGACCTCGAGCGGCCGATGGAGCAGCATGTCCTGCTCGTAATGCACCACGAAGCGGCGAATATCGCCGGACGCGACCGCCTCGGACGCAGGCGCGATCGCTTTCCACACCGGGACGATTGCGAAGACCGGCCCTCCGGCGACGTCGTCCGTGGCCGCCGCGTACGCCTCCATCGCTGCCTCCGTCACCTCGTACGGGTACCTGCTCCCCGCGCGACCGATCGCGGCCATGTCGAAGGTCAGGGCACTCGTCTCCGGCATGCGTTTCAGGCTACCTGCTAAACATGCGGAGGTTCACAGCCTCTAGACACTATTTGCAGGTTCCCTTAAACTCGACCTCGTGAGGCGACGCTGTCTCATCGATACCGAAGGGAGCTCTTCATGAGCAGGAGGAAGGTCGGTGTCGTCGTGGCTGCCGGTGCAGCGGTTCTCGCCCTCGTCTTCGTACCGGCGTCCGCGACGAGCCCCTCGCAGGCAGGCCCCATCTACTTCGGCATGGATGCGCCGCTGACCGGGCCAACGCAGCTCGTCGGCCAGAGCGACCGGCAGTCCGTCGAAGCGGTCGTCGCATACTGGAACTCACGCGGCGGCATCAGAGGCAGGCGAGTCGTCGTCGACGTTCTCGACAACGCGTCCAATCCGTCGCAGGCCGTCCAGAACGTCCAGAAGTTCATCAGCGACTCGAAGTACGTCGGCATCTTCGGCTCGGGGAACGCCGCAGCCGCGGTCGCGACCGGGGCGATCGCCAGCCAGGCGAAGATCCCGTTCATCGCGCTCTCGCCGCCGACCGAGCTCGTCTCGCCGCCCCAGCCGTACGCGTACATCCTCACCGCGACCGCGCGGCTGTATGCGTACAGCGAGGCCGCGTACCTCAAGAGCATCGGCGTCAAGCGCGTGTGGCTGATGGGTGACAACGGTGGTTACGGGCGTGACGGCCCGAACCAGGTGTCGAAGCTCGCGAAGAAGTACGGCCTCGAGATCGTGGACACGACGATCTTCTCGCCGGCGTCGACCGACTTCTCCGCCGAGCTGACGAGGATCAAGAACTCCAATGCCCAGGCTCTCTGGCTGTGGACGGCGACGCCTGCTGGGCCCACGATCGTGAAGCAGTTCAAGCAGCTGCAGCTGTCCCAGCGGCTCGTCCTGACCGGCGCCAACGTCTCTCCACAGTTCCTCCAGGGAACCTGCGGGGACGTCAACGGCGCGGTCGTAAACTCGTTCCTGGCGACCGCGTGGACGTTCCTGCCGAAGACGAATCCCGTGCGCAAGGAGGCCGCCCTCCTCCGAAGCATCCTCAAGCGGCCGGTCTCCAACTTCGACGGCGACGCTGCGGGCGCGCTGTGGGCGTACAAGGCGGCGATCGAGAGAGGCGGTGCGACGCGAGCGGGCATCAACGACGCGCTCGAGACGAAGCTGCGCGGGCTCGTGACGCCCGCGGGGAAGATCTACCTCTCGCCGACGAACCATCAGGGCCTTCAGCTGGACTCGATGTGGGTCGGGAGGATCCAGAACTGCCAGGTCAGGCCGCTCTTCGGCTCGGCTTTCACGAAGAAGAAGAAATAGCGATCAATGCGAGCGCCGCAGACGCTTGTCGCCCGGCGGCTGCGGCGCTCGTGAATCTCGCGCACGTCCTCGCGGACGGCGCCGCCCAGCATCCCGAGCGGACGGCGTTGCTGTTCGAGGACGAGCGGATCTCGTACCGCGAGCTCGACCGCCGCGTCACCGTCGCCGCCGCAGCGCTTCGCGCGCAGGGCGTCGGGGCAGGCGACCGCGTCGCAATCAGGCTGCCGAACACGCTCGACTACGTGGCCGCGTACTTCGGCGTGCTCCGCCTCGGAGCGATCGCGGTGCCGCTCAACGTCCTGTTGGCACAGCCCGAGATCGACGCGCGGCTCGAGTCGGCGACGCCGAGGGCGTTCGTCGATCGTCCGCTCCCCAGAGACGGCGAGCCGCGCGTCGAGATCGCAGAGCGGGACGAGGACGATCCCGCTGCGCTCCTCTTCACCTCCGGGACCAGCGGCTGGCCGAAGGGCGCGATCCTGACGCACGGCGGAATCCGCGCAGCCGCACGTTTTTCGGCCCTCGGTCATTCCCGGCTACTGGCAGGACCCGGAGGCCACGGCCGGGGCAATCGATACGGACGGCTGGCTCTCGACGGGCGACCTCGGCTACCTCGACGAGGACGGCGACCTCTTCCTCGTCGACCGCAAGAAGGAGACGACCATTCGAGCGGCTACAACCTCTATCCGCGCGAGGTGGAGGAGGTGCTTCACGAGCATCCCGCCGTCCTCGAGGCCGCCGTAGTCGGAGTGCCCACGAGTCCCTGGGTGAAGCGGTCGCCGCGATCGTCGTTCCGCGCCCTGGTGCCGAGGTCGACCTGAAGAGCTGAAGGCGTAGGCGAGAGAACGCGTGGCAGCCTACAAGTACGCTCGCCACGTCATTCTCGTCGCGGAGCTCCCCAAGAGCCCCACGGGGAAGATCCTCAAACGGAGCATCAACCTCGGTCCGCTCCGCGAACAACTGTTGCGCGCCGTGCCCTGAGCTCCGCCGCGCGGCTATCAGGGTAGTTGACAGGTAGCCTGAAACCTTCGATACTCCCCTTCGTCATCTGCCGGCGCAGGCAGAGAGGGCCGAGATGCCGGCACGAGCAGGGGAGGTCGATCGTGAACCGTCTCCGCATCTGGCTTCGCAGCAGCCTCGCCGTCGTCGTCATCGTCATGACGCTCGTCGCGGGCACCGCCTCGTCGGCATCTGCCTCGACCAACTACAGCGGCACACTCACGGACGGTGCGACGTGGACCGCGCAGGTCCCGGACAACTGGAACGGCATTCTGCTCCTGGCGAGTCACGGGTTCGGGCCGCCGGCCATTCCGCCTTTCGGGCATCTGCCGCCGCCCATCCAGAACGCCCTGCTCGACCGCGGCTACGCGGTCGCGGGCTCATCCTACGACCCGAATGGCTCGTGGTGGGCGCTCGAAAGCGCCGCCAGGGACCAGTTCGAGACGATCGACGTGTTCACAACTGCGGTCCTCGAGGAGCCCGAGAGCGTCCTCGCGCTCGGCACCTCGATGGGCGGGCTCGTGAGCGCGCTCATGGCCGAGCAGGGAGCCGGAATGATCGACGGCGCGCTCTCGACGTGTGGGCTCGTCGCGGGCGCGATCCATCTCAACAACTACCAGCTCGACGCGGAGTACGCGATCGCGAAGCTCCTCATGCCTGCTCCCGGGCCCAAGCTCGTCGATTTCGCGAACCCCGGCGAGGGCGCCGCCTCGGGAGCCGCGCTGACCGCGGCGGTACAAGCCGCGCAGACGACCCCGGAAGGCCGTGCACGCCTCGCGCTCGTCTTCGCGCTCCTGAACGTCGTGCCCGTTGCGCCCGGCGTTCCCGAGCCGGCGCCGAACGACGCTCCGGCGATCGAGGCCGCTCAGTACGCGAGCGCGGTTCAGTCGTTCCCGTTGCTCAACTTCATCCAGTTCGGCCGGTACTGGATCGAGCTCGCGGCGGGCGGCAACGGATCCTGGACACGTGGTGAGGACTTCGCCGAGCTGCTGAACCACACGCCGTACCACGACGTCGTGCGGGAGCTCTATCGCACTGCCGGCCTCGACCTGAAGGCCGACCTGAACTCGCTAAACGCGAGCGCCACGATCGGGGCGGATCCGGACGCCATCGCTTCACTCGAGGAGACCTCTGTGCCCACCGGGGAGCTCGAGGTTCCGCAGCTCACGCTCCACACGACCGCGGACCCGCTCGTCCCCGTCCAGCACGAGAGCGTCTACGGAGACGTCGTCCGGGGTGCAGGTGGCAACAGTCTGCTGCGGCAGGCGTACGTCGAGCGATGGGGTCACTGCACCTTCACACCGGCTGAGATCGTTGCGAGCGTCCAGGCGCTCAGGCATCGGGTCGAGTCGGGTCGCTGGGACTCTGTCGCGCAGCCGCAGACGCTGCAGGCGTCGGCGAGCGCGCTCGAGCTCGGAGACGCAGCGTTCGTGCACTACACGCCACCGGCGCTGTCCGGCGACAACGGCTCGTTCGACCCGGCGAGGAACGGACGCTGACGTCGAGCTGACGGCAGCAACGACCCACGTGGCGGCGGGCAGCCGGCCGACCGGCTGCCCGCCTGAGCCTTCCGCGCGATGTGCCACGATGCGCCGATGAGCGAGGCCGTCCAAGTCCAGGAGGCGATGCTTCGCACGGAGCCCGGTGTCGCGTACGCCGTCGCTCGCCTCCATCAGCGACTGTTCGCGGGCATTACCGAACGCGTGGCCCCGTACGGTCTGACGACGCTCCAGTTCACGACCCTGAGCGTGCTCAGCCGGCACGGCGCGCCGCTCTCGACGTCGCAGCTCGCGCGCCGTGCCTTCATGACCCCACAGTCGATGAGCGAGGTCATCCACGCGCTCGAGCGCAAGGGGCTCATCAAGCGGAACCCGCATCCGAATCACCGCAGGACGCTGCCGGCGACGCTCACGGCGAAGGGCCGTCGCGTCCTCGCCGAGTGCGACGCGGCGGTGTCCGAGTTCGAGGACTCGATGCTCGCTGGCTTCTCCGAGAAGGACCGCGCCGCCTTCCTCGACATGGTCAAGGCGGCGGTCCGCAATCTCGGCGGCGGCTTCCCGAGTGGCTAGAGGTCGCCATGCGTTTCAGGTAACCTGAATCCGTGGCGGCGGCGTCTCTTCCGCTCGCACCCGAGACGGAGCAGAAGCTCGCCTGTGAGCTCTCGGGCGTCACGAAGGCGTTCGGCGCGGTCAGGGCGGTCGACGACGTCTCGCTGGAGGTCGCCGCCGGCTCGCTGACCTGTCTCATCGGTCCGAACGGCGCGGGAAAGTCGACCCTGCTCGGCTGCATCTCGGGCTTCCACCTCGTCGACACCGGCGTCGTGCGAATCGACGGGCACGACGTCACGCGCTGGCCTCCGCATCGGCGCGCCCGGCACGGCCTGGCGACGGTGTTCCAGACGACGCGCCCGCTGGCCGAGCTCGACGTCCTCGACAACGCCGCGGTCGGAGCCCACGTCCGCTCGCGCACGGGCTTCATCGAGAGCATGCTGCGGCCTCCCTGGCAGTGGCGCGAGCAGCAGCGTGTACGGGAGGAGGCGCACGAGGCGCTCGCGATCGTCGGGTTGGACGGGCGCGCGGCCCACCCGGCCGCCGTGCTTCCTTTGGGACAGCTCCGGCTCCTCGCGCTCGCACGCGCGCTCGCGCAGCGTCCGTCCGTGCTGCTGCTCGACGAGCCGGCCGCAGGATTGCGTGCCGGCGAGAAGGCGCATCTCATCGACGCCCTGCGGACGCTCTCGGGCCGCGGGCTCACGATGGTGCTGGTGGAGCACGACATGCAGTTCGTGGGCGCGCTCGCAGAACGCGTCGTCGTGCTGGACCGCGGGCGCGTGATCGCAGACGGAACGCCGACCGAGGTGCGCTCGGAGTCGCAGGTCATCGCCGCGTACCTGGGCTCGACGACCCTATGAGTGCGCTCGTCGAGGTTGACGACCTCGTCGTCCGCTACGGGCCGGCGGTGGCGCTCGACGGCGTCTCGCTGACGCTCGGAGCGGGTGAGCGCGTCGCCCTCATCGGCGCCAACGGTGCGGGCAAGTCCTCGCTCCTCAACGCGGTCTGCGGCGTGGTACGGCCGGCGGGAGGAAGGGTGCGGGTCGCGGGCGACGACGTCACCGGAAAGACGCCGAACCACGTGGTCCGCCGTGGGTTGACGCAGGTTCCGGAGGGCCGGCAGGTGTTCCCCAGCCTTCCGGTCGAGGCGAATCTCCTCCTCGGCGCCTTCGGCCGCTCGTTCCGGACGGAGATCGCGACCTCCACCATCCGCTACCTCCGCCGTCGTGCGGAGGCGCGCGAGCGTCTCGAGCGCGTCTATGCCCTGCTTCCGAAGCTGCACGAGCTGCGCGACCGGCCTGCCGGACGAACCTCGGGCGGCGAGCAGCAGATGGTCGCGATCGGTCGCGCCCTGATGGCCGAGCCGCGGGCGCTCGCGATCGACGAGCTCTCGCTGGGACTCGGGCCGATGGTCGTGGAGCAGCTCGTCGAATTCCTGCACCGGCTCAACGACGAGGAGCACGTCGCGATCCTCCTCGTCGAGCAGAACGCGCTGCTCGCCTTCGACCTCTGCGAGCGCGCGTACGTCCTGGAGACCGGCCGGGTCGTGCTCGAGGGCGAGAGCACGCAGATCCGAGATCGCCCAGAGGTGCACAGCGCCTACCTCGGAGGCGGCCCCGGATGACCGAGTTCCTGCAGCTCGTCGTCGTCGGGCTCTCGACCGGGTCCGCGTTCGCTCTCGTCGGCATGAGCCTCGTGCTCGTCTATCGGACGACGGGGATCGTGAACTTCGCCCAAGGGGTCTTCGCGGTGATCGGCGGACTGTTCACGTTCCAGCTCTCCGACGACATGCCGCTCGCGCTCGCGACGCTCGTGTCCGTCCCGCTGGCCGCGTTCCTCGCCTCGCTCCTCGCCGTCGTCGCCGTCGGCTTTCGCGAGCGGACGACCGGTCTCGCGAGCACGATCATCACGCTCGGCGCCGCGTTTCTGGCACAGGCGCTCCTCCTGCTCAAGTTCGGGGACATCCCGCGCAGCTATCCGGGCATCTCCGACCGCGCGTGGAATATCGGTGGGGTCCTCGTCCAGCCGCAGTACGTGCTCATCGCGGGCGTCGCGGTCGTGTGTGCCGTCGCGCTCACGGTCTTCCTCCGCTGGACGATCGTCGGACAGGCGCTCGTCGCCTGCTCGGACTCGCGCCGTGCCGCCGAGCTCGTCGGCCTCAACATCCGCTCGCTCGCGGTCGTCGCGTTTGCCGGCGCGGGCGCTCTCTGCGCGCTCGGCGGCGCGCTGCTCGCGCCGAGCAACCCGATGACGTACAGCTCGGACGTCGCGATCACCGTGAACGGCTTCGCTGCGGCCGTCTTCGGTGGCCTCGGGTCGATCCGCCTCGCGCTGCTCGGGGGGTACGCGCTCGGGATCCTCGAGCAGCTCGTGGTCGGCTACGTCGACCCGCAGTACAGCCTGATCATCGCCCTCATCGTCATGCTCGTCCTCATCGGCTGGCGCTCGCGCGCGGAGCTCGCGAGCGCGTCGCACGAGGCGCACGCGGCAATCCAGCGCGCACGCGTGCCGTGGCCGGCGCCCGTCCGGATCGGGCTGATCCTCGCCGGAGCCGTCTTCGCCTGCTGGCTTCCGTACCAGCTCTCGACGTTCGACGTGGCGCTGTACGACCGCATGGGTCTGTATGCGCTCGTGACGATCGGCCTCACGCTCCTCATGGGGTACGCAGGGCAGATCTCGCTCGGGCAGGGGGCGTTCTTCCTCGTCGGCGCATACACGTCGGCGATCCTCACCGTCGGTATCGACCCGGACACGCGCCTCGTCGATCCCGGTGCCGGCATCTCGCCGGTGCTCGCGGTGCTCGCTGCGCCCGTGGTCGCGGCAGTGCTCGCGGCCGTGATCGGTGTCCCGCTCCTCCGCCTCCACGGCCACTACCTCGCGTTCGCGACGCTCGCGCTCCACCTCATCGCGTTCTCGGTTCTCTCGGCCTGGGACCGGTTCACGGGCGGCCAGTACGGGATCTCGGTCACGAAGCCGCTCACCGTGTTCGGTCACGACCTCCGCGGGCCGCTGCATGCAGCCGTCGTCTGGGCCGTGGTCGCAGTCGCATTGCTCCTCGCGACCAATCTCGTCCACTCGCGGGTCGGGCGCGCGTTGCAGGCGATCGCCACCGACGAGCCGTCGGCGGCCGCGTCGGGCATCCCGGTTGCGAGCTATAAGCTCCGGTTGTTCGTCTTGGCGGCGGCCCTCGCCGGGCTCGGCGGAGGGTTGTTCACGTTCTCGTTCCTCATCGTCTCACCCGAGGCGTTCCCGATCGTGCTCAGCATCGAGTTCGTCGTCATGGTCGCAGTCGGCGGCCTCGGAAACATCTACGGTGCACTCGCGGGGACGGTCGCCATCCTCTACCTCGAGCAGAAGCTCCGCGACCTGGGAACGCGGCCGGACCTGCTCGGCTGGGACCTGCCCGACGCGGCTCCGACGGTGTTCTCGTTCGGCGTCTTCGGGCTGATCCTGATGGCGATCATGCTCTTCTTCCCGCGCGGGCTGCTCCCGGCGCTCGGGGATGCTACCGCCGGCGTCTGGGAGAGGGTCCGCAGCGCTCGGCGCGGGGGCGCTACTCCGCCAGCCCCAGCAGCCGGGCGGCGTTCTGCTTGAGGACGAGCGGCCGCACGTCGTCTCTGAAGTCCGCGCGCGCGAAGTCCTCGAGCCAGCGGTCGGGCGTGATCAACGGAAAGTCCGATCCGAAGAGCACGCGGTCGCGCAGCAGTGTGTTCGCGTACTGGACGAGCTGCGGCGGGAAGTACTTCAGCGACCAGCCGGAGGGGTCGATGCAGCTTGTGCAGTGCGACCGAGATCGCCTCGTCCTGCCAGGGAAACGAGGAGGTGTGCGAGCACGATCTTCAGCTCGGGGTTCGACGGCGACCTCGTCCACGTACATCGGGCTCGAGAACTTGAGCCGGATGCCGCCTCCGCCCGGG
Source organism: Gaiellaceae bacterium (assembly GCA_048594925.1). Classification (GTDB taxonomy): domain Bacteria; phylum Actinomycetota; class Thermoleophilia; order Gaiellales; family Gaiellaceae; genus GMQP-bins7. Next base: position 5,001 of record JBMDXR010000064.1, on the reverse strand, counting down.
AGTCCGGCGCCGATGCCCGATTGCCCCGTATGGAAGAGCGCGGGCACGCCCGCCTCGGCGACGACCTCGTACAGCACGCAGAAGGCGCGACCGTTGGGATAGAACGCCTGCACGTTCGGGTGGAACTTGAACCCCTTGACGTCGTAGTCGCGGATCAGCCGCTTCGCCTCCTCCACCGCCCGGGCGCCTTTGTTCGGATCGACCGAGGCGAACGGGATGAGCACGTCTGGATTCGCGGCTGCGACCTCGGCGATCTCCTCGTTCGGCACCGCCGGGCGCCGGGTCACGTTTCCGCGTCGACCGTGAAGACGACCGCCGCGAGCTTGCTCGCGGTAGCAGGCCGCGACCTCCTCGGCCGTTGGGAGCGCATGCTTGCCGAAGTACCTGGCCGCCGCCGCGCGCCACTCCGGCCGCAGCCCGTCCTCTCCCGCGCGGCCGACCTCCGCGTGGACGTGGACGTCGATCGCCTCGACGGCCGAGACGTCGATCGTCACGAGGTCATGCCGGTCATCTGCCCGCCGTTCACCGTGAGCACCTGGCCTTGCACGAAGTTCGACCACGGGGAGCAGAGGAAGAAGATCGCGCCCGCGGCCTCCTCGGGTGTACCCGCTCGGCCGAGCGGGATGATCGTCGTGGCGAGCTCGCGCATGTGTTCGGGGATGCCGAGCTTGATCGCGTGACCGCCCCACTCGATCGTGGTGCCCTTATCCACGGACGCCGTGAGCCGCGTGTCGATGAACCCGAAGGCGACGGCGTTCACGTTCACCTTGAACGGTCCCCATTCCCGCGCGAGCGTCTTCGTCAACCCGACGAGCCCGGCCTTCGCAGCCGCGTAGTTGATCTGACCGACGTTCCCCTGCGTGCCGGAGATCGAGGCGACGTTGACGACCTTCCGGAAGACCTCGCGGCCCTCGTCCTTGTCTTTCTTGCCTGCGTCTCGGAGATACGGCGCAGCGGCGCGGAGAACCTTGAACGGCACCACCGTGTGGATCTCAAGCATCGCGCGGAACTGTTCGTCGCTCATCTTGTGCGCCATGCCGTCCCAGGTATAGCCGGCGTTGTTCACCACGATGTCGACCTGCCCGAACGCGTCGACCGCCGACTGTACGAGCGCCTCGGGAGCGCCCTCCGCGGTCAGGTAGCCCGAAAAGACGGCCGTCTCGCCCTCGATCTCGTTCGCAGCCTGTTCGGCGACGTCGCCGTCGACGTCGTTGATCCGCCGGCGCGCGCCGTGCTCCGAGAGACGCGCGGCGGTCGCGCGACCGAGGCCGCGCGCCGATCCAGTGACGATCGCCGCCTTGCCGTCGAGCACGCCCATGGCTCTTACCTTTCCGTGGTTTCAGGTTCCCTGATACTAGTCGGGTCAGGCGTACGTCGCGTGGCAGGCGTGCGTGTCGTCGCGGCGCGGGGATCGGGCTGACGACCGCTCCGATCTCGGATCACCGTCCGCGCGTGATCGATCGCACGCTCTGAGTGTCGTGCCGGCCTCCTGAGCCGGGCTCACACGGGACCCCTCCGTGGCAGGGCACGTGCCCAGTGCGCAAGAACTCGTCGCGCTTGCCGCTGCCGTTGGCTTTTTGATCTACGTCGTTTCTTGTGTCGTCGTTACTCCCTCCTTGAGGCTCCCTGAGACGACCCTGAAAACGCCCTGACCTGTCCCCAGAACCTGTCCCCAGCCTCGACCGCGGGGCACCTCCTTGGAAGGGAGCGACCATCTCGAATATCCCAGAGTGGATCACTGACTTCGTGCGCAGTCGGCGAGCAGCTCGATCAGGCTGAGCGCGAGTCGCAGCGTCCTCTCGTCTCGGTCGCGCCCGGGAGCGTAGGGTGGCGAGGGTCGCGGCTCGGATGCGGAACCGGTCGGCGGTTGCTCGGAGGATCGTTTCTGCCTGCTCGAGCGTTAGCCCGCCTGGGATCGGCTCGTCGGCGGTGCCGGGTGCGAGCTCGGGGGCGAACGCGTCGAAGTCGACGTACAGGTAGATGTCGCGGACGCGGCGGGCAAGCTGGTCGAGGGTGCTGACGATGTCCCGGGCAGGCTGTCCGTCGTGCCACTCGACCACCTGGATGGCGGAGTCGTTCGCGCTCGGCTTCGGGGGAGAGGTCGCGGATGCCGAACATGGCGATCGCGTCCTCGGCGAGCGCGTGCTGTCGCCGATCTGGGCCCAGAAGTGGCGGTGGCAGTGGCCGGCGATCACCGCCGCGGACATGCCGGCGAAGAAGCCGCTCTCGGTCGAGTCGGGTGTGTCGAAGTCGGCGTGCGCGTCCAGCCAGACGGCGCCGCAGCAACCATGTTCGAATCCGGCGAGGACGCCGAGGCAGGCATTGCAGCAGCCGGCGAGGACGACGGGTGGCTGGGCGCGGGCGACGGCGCGTCGCACGATTGCGGCGAGCTGCCCGTTGACCTCGGCGGAGGAGCTGGCCGTGTCGCGGAAAGGTTCTTTCGGCTGGCGCGCTCGATGGAAAGAGCGAGTCCTCGCTCCTGGAACCGCTCGGCAGCCCCCGCCTCGATCAGGCGCTGTGCCCCCACCGCTGGACGGGTGGCCGGCGTCGCCGGCGTGGTATGGAACCTCGACCAGGCACACGTCCACTTGCTGGTCACGTTACGCGCTCGCTCACCGCGGGCTGCGACTTGACTGCGTCGTTTGTATGATCGTCCGGTGCCGGCGCACTGAGCATCTGAGCTGACGGTCTCCTCGCCCTGCCGGGTTTTCGTCCACGTGTGGACCAGCAGTCCACCGGGCGGATCCCGCACATAGCGGCATCAGCCGTCGCTCCACCGGCTCGCGCGGTCGGAAGGCGCGCAGTAGCGCGTCTGGCGGCCGTCGACGAGAACGGTGTCGTTGCGCGCGGCGCGCCGGTTTCCTTGGAGGTTCCAATGGTTGAACAAGCACGACTCGAGCGCGTCGCCTCCGGCCTCGCCCCGGTGACGCCGGGGTGGTTCGTTGTCAACACCCGAGAGGCCGCGTGGATGAACAACGATCAGACGGAGTCCTGCTGCATCTTCGAGTCTGACGACTTCGTCCTGCGCGGTCGGCCCGATCTCACCGAGTACGAGAAGCCCGGGGCGGGATTCGTCCTGCGCGTCCTACGCCCCTGGCCGGCCCACCGGCTTCTACCACGCGGAGTCGGTGCAGGAGGACTTTCTCGTGCTGGTGGGCGAGTCCATCCTGATCATCGAGGACGAGGAACGCCATCTCCGTGCCTGGGACTTCGTGCATTGCCTGCCCGGCACGGCGCACGCGTTCGTGGGAGCAGGGGACGGTCCGTGCGTCCTTCTCTGCGCTGGGAACCGCGAGCCCGACGAGACGTTCTGGTGTATCTGCCCTCGCTCCGATGTCGCCTTGCGCTACGGCGCGAGCGTCGAGCACGACACGAGCTGTGCCGAAGCAGATGTGCCGTGGCGAGGCCGATGGCGCGTTGAGCGCCCGGAAACCTGGAATGAACTCCCGTGGAGCTCGGTGTCGTAACCGCTCACTCGCCAACGATTGAAACGGAGGAGCCATGCACCGCTTGAACTTCTTTGCTGACGGGCCCTGGGATGAGGTGGACGACGATGATCGGACGCGCGTCCGTTGGTTCGGGCACCCGTTTGGAGCCGACGTGCTCGGAGCCTCTCTGCGAGAGCTTCTGCCGGGCGCACCAGGAGGCCCGTTGCACATGCACTACGGCGTGGAGGAGATGTTCTTCGTCCTCGCCGGCACGCCCACCGTTCGCACGCCTGAGGGCGAGGAGCGGCTCGCGCCTGGAGACGTCGTCTACTTCCCTGAAGGCCCCGACGGGCTGCACGACATCTCGAACCCGACGGACGAGCCGGTTCGGCTGATCGCTATCTCGTCGAAGAGATTCCCCGACGTTCTCGCTTACCCCGAGCGCGGTGTCGCATGGGTGGCGACGCGTCATCCCGAACGTCCGGTGCACGAAGGCGGCGACGCCGGCATCATCGCTCGCTTTGAGCTACCCCCGAGTCAGTGACCCGAGCATTCAGGCAACGCGCGGTCGTCGCGTCACCCCTGAGCTCGTGGGTGTACGCGTCAGCCGATCCGGTGAGCACAAGCTGGTGCCGCGGCGGCCGCGAGAGCTTTCTGATGGCCGAGTAGGCGAGGAAGGGGCGAGCAGCGCCGAGACGAGATGGTGGCAGGAACATCGGGCGATGCCAATCGCGGGCCGCAAGATAGAGCCGTTGAAGCGTTCGGCGAGGTAGCGGCTGGTGTCAGGGCTGTGATCGCGGCGCAAGACGGCTCAGCGGTAGCTCCCGATCCCCAGACCTGTCCTCAAACCCCTCCTCAACGGGTTCAGGAATGACGCCTGGTCCGTAACTTATCCCCAAATCGGATCGACCGAACTCTGTCTCCAAGTCAGTCCGAGAGATAGCCCATTTGCAAGTCTTTCCTCGAAGCCCTCTGGCGCACTCGAACCGCCGACCCCTCCTTACCATCAAGGTTCGGTCGCAAGCGGTGGCAACCCACAGCAACGGTTTTGGCTTGTTTCCGCAGTTTTCGGGGCCCGCGCATCAGCCACCGGTTGCAGCCGGTTGCACCCGCTAGGCTCCATAAACGCTCCATAATCGCGGCCCGAATCCCTGATGAGAAGAGGGACTCGGCCTCACTCGGATTTTCGTTTGGAGCGTCGAGCTGTTCTGTGTAGAGAGGGGGTCGAATCTCGTCCCGCTCAGGTCGAAAGTCCGCTCAGGCGAGAGGACGCTGGCGCACGTCAGCGGGAGAGGAACGAACAACGAACCCATCGTGCCGACGGCGCAACCGTCAGCTGGTGCGCTCGTCCGGTGGGCGTGTCGAAGCGACAACAGGACTAGAGTGGGCCGCCTGGCGCTTCAACGGATGGACAACGTCGGCATCGTGGTGGAAGCCCTCGATGCCGCTATCTCTTTTTTCGCCGAGCTCGGCCTCGAGCTCGAAGGGCGAGCCACGATCGAAGGAGACTGGGCAGAGCGCGTCACTGGACTGCGCCACATGCGCGTCGAGATCGCCATGATGCGCACGCCGG
>JBMDXR010000063.1:0-69592 GCA_048594925.1 Gaiellaceae bacterium | reverse complement strand
GGCGGCTTCTCCGAGGACGACCAGACGCCGGCCTTCGACATCGAGATTCCGCACCTCCTGTCTCTGCTCGCGACCGACTCGTGGAACGGCGAGGTGCAGGGCATGAACAGCGTCCAGCAGGAGTACGAGTCCGAGTACGGCTCCGGGAACTACATCCCACCTGTCCGCACGACGTACTGGAGCATGCGGATCATGGCCTACGCCGGGACGCTCGTCTTCCTCGTCGCCGCCGTGGGCGCATTCCTGTACCGGCGCAGAAGTCTCGAGCGCATGCGCTGGTTCCTGTGGACCGGGATCGTCGCGATCGCGTTCCCGTACATCTCCGCGCTCGCCGGCTGGCTGCTGTCCGAGGTGGGACGGCAGCCGTGGATCGTGCAGGGGCTGCTGAAGACGGCGGACGCGAATTCGCCGAGCGTCGGCGCGTCGACGATCTGGCTGAGCCTCGCCGTCCTCGCGCTGTTGTACGGCGTCCTCGCGATAGTCGACTTCGTCCTCATGCGCCGGTACGCGCGGCTCGACCCGCCGGAGGTGGGCGGCGAAGGCGACGAGTTCTCCGTCCCGGCGGTTACGTACTGATGGACCTCGAGCTCCTCTGGTTCTGCCTCATTGCGATCCTCTGGGCGGGCTACTTCGCGCTCGAGGGCTTCGACTTCGGCGTGGGGATGCTGCTCCCGTTCGTCCCGCGCGACGACGAGGAGCGCTCCACGATGCTCCGGACGATCGGGCCGGTGTGGGACGGGAACGAGGTTTGGCTCATCGTCGCCGGGGGCGCGACGTTCGCGGCCTTTCCCGCCTGGTACGCGACGATGTTCTCCGGCTTCTACCTCGCGCTTCTCCTCGTCCTCTGCTTCCTGATCATCCGCGTCGTCTCGTTCGAGTGGCGCTCGAAGAGCGAGACGCCGGGGTGGCGCGCGCTCTGGACCTGGGCAAACACGATCGGGAGCACCGGCGCGGCGCTCGTCTGGGGAGTCGGTCTCGCAAACCTCGTGGGAGGAGTGCCGCTCGACTCCGAGGGCGACTACGCCGGGAGCTTCTGGGATCTCTTCAGCGCGTACACCGTGTTCGCCGGGATCGCCGTCGTCCTGCTGTTCGCGTTCCACGGGGCGACCTTCGTCTCGCTACGAACCGTTGGCGACCTACGCGATCGAGCCGCGCGCGCGGCGCGGAGGCTGTCGGTTCCGTCCGCGCTCGTCGCAGCCGCCTTCCTCGTGTGGACGATCGCAGTGGCGATGGACCGCAACGAGAAGGACCTCTTCCCACCGGCGCTCCCGGCAGCGGTCGGCATCGCCGCGCTCGCGCTCGCGGTGTGGTTCCTCCTCGGCGGCCGGAGCGGCTGGGCGTTCGCGATGACGGGCATCGGCGCGATCTCGGTCGTCGCGACGCTCTTCGTGAGCCTCTATCCGCGCGTGATGGTCTCGAACCCTGACTTCGAGAACAGCCTCACCGTCGACGGTGCCGCATCGTCGCACTACGCCCTCGCAGTCATGTCAGTCGTGGCCCTGATCTTCGTGCCGGTCGTCCTCCTCTACCAGGGGTGGACGTACTACGTCTTCCGCCACCGCGTCGGTGGCGAGAGGCTCGAGCCCTCGTAGCTCCGGAAGTGCGCGTGCTCGACCCGCGCCTCCTTCGCCGCGCGCGGGCAGCGCGGACTCTGCTCGCAGCGGACGCGGCGCTCGGCGTTGTCATGGCGCTGCTCGTCCTCGCGCAGGCCGTGCTGCTCGCGCGAGTCGCGGCGCGCGCCTTCGGCGGCGCCTCGCTCGCCGACGTGGCCACGCCGCTCGTCCTCCTCGTTCTGATCGTCGTCGCACGCGCGCTCGCCGCGTGGGGCTTCGAGGTCGCCGGCAGGCGCGCCGCCTCCGACGTTCTCTCGCAACTCCGGCTCGATCTGGTCGAGGCCAGGCTCCGATCCCGCCCGACGGCGCTCGACGGCGTTCAGAGCGCGGAGGTCGCGACCGCGGCGGTGTCAGGCGTGGACGCGCTCGAGACCACGTTCGCGCGCTACCTCCCGCAGGTCGTCCTCGCTCTCGTGGTGCCCATCGCGGTTCTGGTGCTCGTCACGACGATCGACCCGCTCGCGGCCGGTCTCATGCTGCTGACGTTGCCGCTCGTCCCGGTGTTCATGTGGCTGGTCGGGCGGTACACGGAGCGCCGTGCACGCGAGCGCTGGCGTGCGCTGGTGCTCCTCTCGGGCCATTTCCTCGACGTCGTGCGCGGGCTACCGACGTTGCGGGCGTTCAACCGAGGCCGGGCGCAGACGCAGCGCATCGTCGAGGTGAGCGAGGAGTATCGGCGTGCGACGATGGGGACGCTTCGCATCGCCTTCCTGTCCGGCGCGGTGCTCGAGCTCGCCGCCACGCTCGGGATCGCTTTGGTCGCCGTCGTCGTTGGCGTCCGGCTCGCCGAGGGCGGGATCGGCTTCGAGGCGGCGCTGACCGTCCTCGTGCTCGCGCCGGAGCTCTACCTGCCACTCCGGAACCTCGCCGCGCAGTTCCACGCGAGCGCCGACGGTGCGGCCGTCGCGGGGCGGATGCTGGATCTCTCGGACGTGCCGGCACCGGGCAGGGGCTCGGATGCCGCGCCCGATCCGGCCCTGTCACCGATCGTCTTCGAGCACGTGTCGTTCAGCTATCCGCGGCGTGAGGGAGAGATCCTGCGAGACGTCGATCTCGAGCTCCACCCGGGAGAGACGACCGCGATCGTCGGGCCAAGCGGGGGAGGCAAGAGCACGCTCCTGTCGTTGCTCCTCCGCTTCGCGGAGCCGTCGACCGGACGACTCCTCGTCGGCGCGACGGAGCTGGCGACCGTCGACGCGGCGGCCTGGCGCCGACGGCTCGCCTACGTTCCGCAGCGCCCGACGCTCTTCCGTGGGACGGTCGCCGACAACCTCCGACTCGGGGATCCCGCAGCAGGCGAGGATCGCGTTCGTCAGGCTGCGGAGCTCGCCGGTGCGGACGGCTTCGTGCGTGCACTGCCGCTGGGGTACGAGACCGTCGTCGGGGATGGCGGTCGAGTGCTCTCCGCCGGACAGCGACGGCGTCTCGCGCTCGCGCGCGCGTTCCTGCGCGACGCGCCGCTCGTCCTTCTCGACGAGCCGACGGCGGATCTCGACCCGGCGAGCGCCGCGCTCGTCGCCGACGCGATCGAGCACCTGTGCGTGGGACGGACGGTCGTGCTCGTCGCGCACAGCGCACAGCTCGTCTCGCAAGCCGATCGCGTCGTGCGACTCGAAGGCGGGCGCATCCTCGAATCCGCGTTGGAGGCGGCATGAGGACCATGCGACGGCTCCTCCGGCTGGGCAATCCGCCGCGAGGCGGCATCGCGCTGTCGATCGCACTCGGAGTCTTCGCGGTCGGATTCGGCGTGGCGCTGATGACGGCAGCGGGATACCTGATCTCGAGAGCCGCCGAGCAGCCGCCCATCCTCTCGCTGACGACGATCATCGTCGTCGTCCGCTTCCTTGCGCTCGCGCGTCCGCTGGCGCGCTACCTCGAGCGGCTGGCGTCGCACGATCTCGCGCTCCGCTCTCTCGGGCGGATCCGCGCGACCGCCTACGAGCGCCTGGAGCCGCTCGCGCCGGCCGAGCTCGGCGCGTTCCGCCGTGGTGACCTGGTGAGCCGCCTGGTCGGCGACGTCGACGCACTCCAGGGGCTGTATCTGCGCGGGGTGGGACCGCCCGCAGTCGCCCTTGTCGTGGCGGGTGCCTGTGTCGTTGCGACCGCCTTCGTCCTGCCCGAGGCTGCGTTCGCACTCGCCGCCGGTCTCGCTCTCGGCGGAGTCGCCGTTCCGCTGCTATCGGCTCGACTGGGGCGGTTCGTGGCGCGCCGCCAGGCCCCAGCGCGCGGCGCACTGACGGCCGACCTCGCCGAGCTCCTCCGCGGAGCGCCCGAGCTCGTCGCCCATGGCCGCGAGGACGCTGCCATCGCTCACGTGGCGGAGGCAGATCGCAGACTTGCACGGCTCGCACGCCGCGATGCGCTGGTCGCGGGGCTGGCAGACGCGGCCACGATCCTCGTCGCCGGGATCACGACCGTTGCAGTCCTGGCCCTGGCGGTCACCGCCCACGAAGCGGGCAACCTCGACCGTGTCCTGGTTGCGACTCTCGCACTGCTCGCGCTCTCGTCGTTCGACACCGTGTCGCCGCTACCGGCGGCCGCGCGCGAGCTTTCGGCCGCCACAGCCTCCGGCCGTCGCATCCTCGACCTGGCCGACCGCGAGCCGGCGGTCGTGGATCCGCCCGATCCGGTGCCGCTGCCGCGGGCGCCGGTGGCGATCGCCCTCGAAGGCGTGACAGCGCGCTATCCGGGAGGCGAGGCGCCGGTGCTCGAGCGCATCGAGCTCCGCGTGGGTCCGGGGGAGCGCGTGGCGCTGGTCGGGCCGAGCGGCGCCGGCAAGACGACGGTCACGAATCTCCTGCTCCGCTTCCTCGATCCGGAGGAGGGCCGCGTGGCGATCGACGGCGTCGATCTGCGCGACCTACGGCAGGAGGACGTCCGAGGCACGTTTGCGCTCGCCGGCCAGGAGGCGCATCTCTTCGACTCGACGATCCGCGAGAACCTCAGAGTCGCTCGGCCGCAGGCGACCGACGACGAGCTGGTCGACGCGCTGCGGCGGGCGCGGCTCGATGACTGGGTGACGTCGCTGCCTGACGGGCTCGAGACGCTCGTCGGCGAGGAGGGGACGCAGCTCTCGGGAGGCCAGCGGCAGCGGCTCGTCGTCGCGCGCGCGCTTCTCTCCGCGGCGCCGGTCCTGCTGCTGGACGAGCCCACGGCACATCTGGACCCGGAGACGGCCGACGCACTGGTCTCGGACGTTCTCGAAGCCGCCGACGGCCGCTCCGTCCTCCTCGTCACGCACCGGCCGGAGGGGCTCGACCTGTGCGACCGCGTCGTCGAGCTCCCCGCGTCCTAGCCTGACGAGGCTCGGCGGGCCTCGATCCAGCCGCAACCTGGACAGGCGAACACCACGAGGATCACTCCGTCGAGGGCCGGAGTCACCGCTGCGGCCTCCTCCTTGGTGACGGGGTGGACGAGCTTGTCGGCCTGATGGTTCATTGCCGTGCCGCACTTCGGACAGGTCATCTCCGCGGTCAAGCCGAGCCTCCGATCGTGACGTGCTCGCGCCCGTAGCGGAGCGTCTCGGCCATCCACAAGAGCTCGTCGAGGAACATGTCGATGCGGGGCAGGAACGAGTCGTCGACGAGCATGCCGTCGTCGTCGAACCGGGTTCCGACGGTCGTGAAGTTCACGTCCCAGAAGATCGTGACCAGGCCGAGCTCGCGGAGCACGGGAACGAGGTTCTGGATCATGCGAGCGCCGCCGAACACGCCGGCCGAGACGCCCACGACGCCGGCGGCCTTGTGGATGTACTCCTTCAGGTTCGTGTCGAGCACGTGCTTCAGTAGCCCCGGGTAGCCGTGGTTGTACTCGGGCGCGACGAGCACGAGCGCGTCCGCACGGTTCATGGCGTCCGAGAACGTCGGGTCTTTCGCCGTCTCGCCTGCGTCGTCGGTCGGGATCGGCAGCGTCGCCACGTCGAAGAGCTCCGTCTCGATGCCGTCCCGCTGCGCGATCCGCTCATGCATGAGCCGCGCCGCGTGCTCGCTCATCCGGCCCTGTCTAGGAGTACCCAGGATCACGGGGACGAACAGCGGACGGCTCATCGGGGCGGACGTTACTGCAGCTTTCCGCGCGTTGCGACCGTCCGCAGGAGGGCATAGGGTCTCACGCCGTGGCCGAGATCATCGCGCTCGTAGCGGCGTTCTGCTTCGCCTTGGCCGCGACCCTCCAGCAGAAAGGCGCCCTGGGAATGGGTGAGGTCTCACTCGGGTCGCCGAGCTCGTTTCTTCGGCTCGCCAGGCAGACGTGGTGGCTGCTCGGCACCTTTGCACTTCTCTGCGGTTACGTGTTCCAGGCGATCGCCCTCGCAAACGGACGCCTGGCCGTCATCCAGCCGTTGCTCGTGACGACGATCGTGTTCGCCCTGCCGCTCGGCTACGTCCTCACCAATCAAGTCATCCACCGGCGGGAGGTGCTCGGTGCCGCCGTGGTCGTTCTCGGCCTCGCGATCTTCACGGTGATCGGCGAGGCAGCGGAAGGGAACGACAATGCGCCGGCGCGCGAGTGGGCGATCGCGGTGGTCGTGTTCTCGGCGATCGCCCTCGCATTCATCGTTGTCGGCGGGCGCGGCTCGGGCGTGCGGAAGGCGGCTCTCTACGGTGCGTGCGCCGGCGTTCTCTTCGGCCTCTCCGCTTCGCTCTGCAAGCCCACGATGGAGATCCTGGGCGACGGCGGCATCTCGGCAATGCTCGAGAGCTGGGAGTTCTACGCCTTCGCGATCGCCGGGATCGTGGCTTTCGTCGTCCAGCAGGTCTCGCTGGCGACCGGGAACCTCGCGGCGTCGGTTGCGACTGTCGCGGTCTGCAACCCGCTCGTGAGCATCGTCATCGGCACCTTGCTCCTCGACGAACGGCTCGCCGAGCCGACCTGGCACAAGGTGATCGCCTACTCCGGCCTGGGCCTCGCGCTCGCGGGCGCAGGACTCATCTCGCTGGCGACGGAGGGCGCCAAGGAGGCCGACGCCACCAGCGACGACTCTGCTCCCGCGCCGGTGCCTGCCACCTAGTCCCGGAGCCGTTCCAGCCGCCCCACGACGTAGCCTTTCGCGCCATGGAATCGCCCGCTGCGCGGCGCGTGGAGCTGCTCCTGCCGATGCGCACTCTGCTGCTCGTGTTCGCAGCGCTCGGCGTTGCTGCCGCCTTCGCGGCCATCGGCGACACGTTCCTCATCGTGTTCGTCGGCATCTTCCTCGCGCTCGTGTTCGAGTACCCGGTCCGCTTCGTCATGGCGAAGACGCGGATGTCCCGTGGGCTCGCGGCGACCGTCACGGTGATCGGCACCGCGCTCGCGGTCGTCGGTCTCATGCTGTTGCTACTGGTTCCTCTCGCCGGGTCCGTGCGGGACTTCCTACAGGAGCTGCCGGCGATCGTGGAGCAGCTCCGCGACTCCGACGAGCTCTCCTGGCTCGGTGACTCCGGTGCTGCGGAGAACGTGCAGGACGGGACGGAGCAGGTCTCGGTCTCCATCCCCGACGCGATCTCGAGCCTGCTCGGCATCGCGGGCTCGTTCTTCGGCGTGTTCCTCGCTGCCTTCACGATCCTCTTCATCTGCCTCTTCCTGCTCAGCGACGTCGTGAATCTCAAGCGAGCGCTGGCGAGCATGCTCATGCCAGGCGAGGAGGAGCGCTGGCTCGGCGTATGGGAGCGGGTCACGAACTCCATCTCGCGCTGGGCGATCGGCGTCGTCGTCATCGCGGCGATCGCGGGCACGACCCAGGGGACGACCGCGTGGCTGCTCGGATCGAGCTACGCCGTCGCGCTCGGCGTCATCGCGGGGCTGCTGGACATGATCCCGAACATCGGGGCGACGATCGCGGGCTTCATCCTCGTACCGACGCTGTGGGCGGAGGAAGGCCTGACGGCGGCAATCATCATGCTGATCGTGGTTCTCGTGTACCAGCAGGTCGAGAACAACATCCTCACGCCGAAGATCCAGGGGAAGGCAGTCAGCCTCTCGGGCTTCGTCATCCTCGTCGCGGTCACGGTGTTCGGAGCTTTGCTCGGCGTGCTCGGTGCGCTGACCGCTGTCCCCCTGGCCGCGACCATCCAGATCTTCGTGCAGGAGCTGACGAAGGCGCGACGCGAGAAGGTCGCCGCCGCGAAGGAAACTGCGACGGCCGGGGCCGTTCCCTAGATCGAGACGCTCACCGGCTGGGTCGCGAGCCAGATCACGGTGCCGAGGAAGAGGACGTAGCCCATGCCCAGGAGTGCCACTCGCGCCTCGAACGCGTGGAGCCGTGTGCTCAGAGCGGCGAAGAACAGGGACACGGCGAAGAGGACGACGGCGAGCAGGTAGTTGTCCGCGCGCTGGATGTTCCGCCGGACGTCCTCCGAGAAGCCCGCGGCCCCCTGCTCGAGGCGCTCGGCCTCGGCGGTGGCGGCCAGCTGGTACTGAGGCATGGCGAACGGCGACAGCGGGGCGTTCGGGTTCCGCAGAGGCCTCGTCGCGACCCACGCCTCGAAAGCCGGCTCGAACTCGTCGCGGAACCGGTTGCGGTAGAAGTCGGTGAGCTCGGTCTCGCCACGCGCGTAGGCGTCGACCCACTGTGTGAAGAGCGCGAGATCGACCTGCACCTGGCGGTTCGCCACGTTCGCCTGCCGCGTCGACTCGACGCGCGCGGCGATCGACGCGCTCTGGGCCTCGGCCTGCTTGCCGTGCCAGCGCGACGACTGGTACGAGGCCCACGCGGTCGCGATCGCCGCCAGGGCGAGCAGCAGGGTCGCGGCGATCTCGAGCCGGCGATCCCTGCTGCCATCCTCGCTCACAACGTCGTGTTGCCCTCGGCGTCGCACGGGATCGGCGCCTCGTCGTTCAGCGCGGCGCGAGCTTCCTCGATGATCCGCATGGAGCGCTCCATGGCCACCGGGCGGATGCTCCCGAGGCCGGGCCGGTAGGGATTGTCGAGCGCGTAGATCGCGAGCAGCGTCACCGCGACGATGGTCGTCGCAGACCCGATGAGCATCGCCTGGGAGCGCTTCATCTCGGCGCGGTCGGCGAAGAACAACATGTAGACGAAGACGATCGCGGCGCTCAGCAGCAGGACGACCCAGAGCGTCGTCGGCGTGATGCCGGTCGCGCCGTGCACACGGTCTCTGCGTGCTTCCTCGCGGTCGGACGTCTGGTCGAGCCACTTCGCGAACGCGGTCTGCTCCTCCACGCTGGACGTGTCGGCGGCCCTGATCGTTCGGAACAATGCGATCCCCCACGGGTTGATCGCGTCGCCGAGCTCGCCGCTCTCCATCCGCGGCCATTCCTGCGCCACGACGGAGCGCGCGTAGCAGACGAGTTCGCCGGCCAAGCGGTCGCGTGTCTCGGGAGCGAGGAACTGGGCCGTCTCGAACTGCTGCACGACGATGAGCGCCTCGGCCTCGGCTCCCGCCCGCGACTGGTCGTAGCTCGTGAAAGCGAGGAGGATGACGAAGCCGGCAAAGATCGCGAATCCCGTGGCGAGGACGCCGAACACGCCCGAGGCGCGGTCGCCGTCCGTGAAGAAGCTCCCCTCAGGAGCGCGCCGCCGGACCAGCAGAATCGCCGCGATCGCCGCGGCGTCGACGAGGACGAGTACGACGATGCCCCACATGAGGCTCACGTGCGCGAGACTACTCGCGCCGTGAGCAAAGGAAAGCCGAAGCCGATCCAGCGGCGGTCGGAGCGAGCCGGGAAGGCGCGTATGGCCCTGCGCATCCTCGTGACGTGGATCCTGAACGCGATCGGCCTGATGATCGGCGCCGCCTTCGTGCCCGGCGTGACGCTCGACAGCTTCTGGTACGCGCTACTGGCGACTGCGCTCCTGGGGCTGCTGAACGCGTTCATCTGGCCCGCGCTCATCCGGTTCGCGCTCCCCATCACCGCGTGGACGCTCGGTCTCGGAGCACTCTTCCTCAACGGTCTCTTCGTCTGGCTCGCCGCATGGATCATCGAGGCCGGCTTCGACGTCGAGCGCGTGTGGCAGGGCGTGCTGCTGGCGGCGTGGCTCACCGTCGTCTCGATCGTGATCACGACGGTGCTGTCGATCGACGACGACCAGGTCGTGTACCGCAGCATCGTCCGGCGGCAGATGCGCAAGGCGGGCGCAGTCGAGTCCGCTGTTCCCGGTGTCCTCTTCCTCGAGATCGACGGCCTCGGGCACGACGTCCTCGCGCGCGCGCTGCGCGACGGCAACGCCCCGAACATGGCCCGCTGGGTGCAGGAGGGCTCGCACCATCTCGTGAAGTGGGAGACCGACTGGTCGTCGCAGACAGGCGCCGCGCAGACCGGCCTCCTGCTCGGCTCGAACGAGAACATCCCGGCCTTTCGCTGGTGGGACAAGGACCAGGGACGGGCGGTCGCCTCATCGGCGCCGAAGGACGTGCTCGCGATCGAGGAAAGCCTCTCGACCGGGAGGGGGCTGCTCTATGCCGACGGTGCGAGCCGCTCGAACATGTACTCGGGCGACGCGGTGCACTCGTCGCTCACGATCGCCACGCTTCGGCAGCAGGAGCGGCATCACGAGCGGCGCGGCCAGGGGTACCTCGCGTACTTCACGAACCCCTTCGCGGTGATCCGGACGATCGTCCTGATGATCGGCGACGTGGTCAAGGAGCACTGGAACGCCGCCGAGCAGCGGCGCCTCGACGTCTGGCCGCGCGGCCACCGCGGGTTCGTCTACTCGCTCCTCCGCGCGTTCATGGTCGTCGTCCAGCGCGATCTCGCGATGTCAGCCGTCATCGGCGACGTCTACTCGGGGCGCCCCGTCGTCTACGCGACGTTCTCGGGCTACGACGAGGTGGCCCATCACTCGGGCATCGAGCGGCCCGACACGCTCGCCGTGCTCCGCAACATCGACCAGACCTTCGACCGGATTGCCCGCGCGACGCATGACGCGCCGCGCCCGTACCACGTCGTCGTACTGTCCGACCACGGTCAGAGCCAGGGGCCGACCTTCTTCCAGCGGTACGGCTCGACGCTCGAGGAGGTGGTCGCCGAAGCGGCGCAGGCGGACGTGGTCGCCGGCGAGATGGGCGACGAGGGGCTCATGCACCTCAACGTCACGATGACCGCCGCGGCGCAGGGCGGCGGCACTGTCGGCGTCATCGCGAAGCCGTTCGCGAAGGACACCGAGGAGGACTCGATGACCGAGGCGGGCGTCGATCTCGCGGCCGTCGGCGAGGACGGGACGGAGCTTCCGGAGGTCGTGACCCTCGCGTCGGGAAACCTCGGCTTGATCTCGTTCCCGCGAATCCCGCAGCGAGTGACCCTCGAGGAGCTCGAAGAGCACTATCCCAATGTCATCCCCGCGATCCGCGACCATCCCGGCGTTGCGTTCCTGCTCGTGCACTCGCCGGAGAGCGGCCCGGTCGTGATCGGCAAGAACGGACGCCATTTCCTCGACGACGGGCGCATCGAGGGTGACGATCCGCTCGCGCCGTTCGGCGAGAACGCCGCCACCAAGGCCAAGCGCACCGACGGCTTCCCGCACGTTGCCGACATCATGGTCAACTCGACGTACTGGCCCGAGCTCGAGGAGGTGGCCGCCTTCGAGGAGCTGATCGGGTCGCACGGCGGAATGGGCGGTCCGCAGCAGTACCCGTTCCTGCTCGTTCCCGACGCGTTCGCGCTGCCCGATCACGTCCTCCTCGGGCCGGGCACCGTGCACAACTGGATGCGTCGCTGGCTCGCCGACCTCGGCCACGACGAGTACCGCGACGAGCGCTCCGCGTCGGCCGTCTAGGTCCGCGCCGCCTCGAGCTGCTCGAGCTTCGTGCGGAGCTGGGCCGTCGTCTCGTCGTGACGGTCGAGCAGTGCGTGGAGCTCGGCCAGATCCGGACTGGTGTCCTTGGCCTCGCCTTTCGCGGCGAGAGGAACAAATTCGCGAGGAAGCCGGAGAACGTCGCGAACCGCGCGACGCCGACCGTCAGCATGATCAGGCCGCTGATCCGGCCGCCCGCCGTGACCGGGAACTGATCTCCGTAGCCCACGGTCGTCGCCGTGACGTAGCCCCACCGAGGGCGTCGCCGGCAGTCGTGATGATCGCACCCTCCGCGTCTTACTCGAAGAAGAGCTCGAGAACGGCCGACCACTTCGAGGACGGTACGAACATCACGAGGTACCAGGAGTGGGACTCGTAGGGGAACAGGATGAGCAGCGGCAGGTTGGCGATCGAGAGGATCGCCATCGCGAGCATGAAGAACTCGCCGCTCGCGCTCTTCAGATCGCCGCGATCCGCGCCTGCATTCGCGGCGAGTTGTCTCGCGCGGGTAGTCGAAGTGCCTGCTGTCACGCGGCGAGCGCGCGCTCGATGATCCGCTCGACCACGGCGGACTTCGCGTCGGCGTAGTTCTGGACGTACTTCCACTCGCGCGCCGCGAGTTCACGCTTCGTGTTCTCGTAGAGCTCTCGGTCGTCGGCATGCGTGCGGAGCCAGTCGCGGAACGCGAGCATCCGGTCGACCTCCGAGCACTCCTCCGAGAACGTATGAACGTTCACGTTCGTGTCCGGGCTCTTGAAGAGGCGGTGCTGGTGCCAGTCGGGCTCGCGGATTCGCAACACGTAGCCGGCGGCCTCGAGTTGCGGGACATAGGCGTCCTCGTCGCTCGAGTCCGCGACGACGAGGACGATGTCGATGAGCGGCTTGGCCGCGAGCCCAGGGACGGACGTCGAGCCGACGTGTTCGACGAGCAGCACCTGCTCGCCGAGCGCGGCACGAATCCGCGCAGCCTCCCGCTCGAATAGGAGCGGCCACTGGGGGTCATACGCGGCGAGCTCGATCGTCGCGTTGTGCTCGTCGAGCTCGCCTATCGTCGCCGCGCGTATCCGCTCGTCGGTGAGCGGCGTACGCTCGGCGGACACGCCGCTCAAACTGTCGCTCGCCCGCTACTTGCGCTTGCGCCCGAGCTCTTCGTCCTCGGCGTCTTCGAATTCCTTCCGCTTGCGCTTGCGCTCAGGGTCGTCGTCGTTGGGATCGTCGATCTCCCAGCTGTGCGCCTCGACGTCTGGCTCCTCGTCGTGCTCCTTGCGCTTCCGGCTCCGCTCGTCCTCGGACATGTCTGCTCCTCCTCGTCGCTCGGGCGCCACTCCGGCGCCTTTCTCCCATATGACGGCCGCCGTTCCGCCAATCTTCCCTCCCGTCGGGACTGAGGGCAAACGCGAAAGCTGCGATGCTCGCGTCGTGACAACGTCGGGCCGGCTCGCGGAGACCGTCAATCTCTTCGCGACCGTCGCCCGGAACGGAGATCTCCGGAGGCTCGTGCTCGCGTGGGCCGCATCGAACCTCGCGAGTCGGGCGTCTGCCATCGCGGTCGCCGTCTATGCGTACCAGGCGGGCGGCGCCGGAGCAGTGGGGATCGTCGCGTTCGTCCGGCTGACGGTCGCCGCCGCTCTGTCGCCCTGGTTGAGCGTTCTGGCCGATCGTCGATCGCGCCGGCTGGTCATGATCGGCTCGGACCTCGTTCGGTTCTTCCTGCTCGCGGCGATGGCCGTCCTCGTCGCCGTCGACGCGGCATCACTCGTCGTCTACGCGCTGGCGGTCGTCCTCGCGACCGCCGAGCCGCTCTTCCGGTCCGCGCAGGCGGCGCTGACACCGTCGCTCGTGACGACGCCGGCCGAGCTCACCGCCGCAAATGTCCTCGCGAGCGCAGTCGAGAGCGTGGGATTGTTCGTCGGCCCCGCACTCGGTGCGCTTCTGCTTGCGGTCACGGGCGTCGGCACGGTGTTCGCGGTAACGGCTGCGTTGCTCGTCGTCGCGATTCTGCTGGTCGCCCGCATCGGCGTGGCCGGCGAGCCGTCACCGGAGCCCCACCGCGATCGCTGGCGCTCGCTCCTCGCCGGCTGGCACACGATCGTCGGGGAGCCGCATCTGCGGCTCGTCATCGCGCTGTTCTCGGTTCAGTCGCTCGTGGCCGGGTTGTTCAACGTCCTCGTCGTAGTCCTGGCGATCGAGATACTCGACCTCGGCGCGTCGGGAGTCGGCGTGCTCGACGGGATGGTGGGCGTCGGGGCGGTGCTCG
Organism: Gaiellaceae bacterium; assembly: GCA_048594925.1. Classification (GTDB taxonomy): domain Bacteria; phylum Actinomycetota; class Thermoleophilia; order Gaiellales; family Gaiellaceae; genus GMQP-bins7. The sequence continues at coordinate 55,992 of JBMDXR010000063.1, read as the reverse complement.
CCGTGTTCGTCGCCGCAGGCCTCGCGGGTCGTGCGCATCTTGCGGCGTACTTCGGGCTCGGCCTCCTGCTCTGGGGTCTGCCGTTGGCGCTCACCGGCGCGAGCTCGGAAACCGCCGTCGTGATCGTGCTCCTCGTGCTCATCGGCGTCGGAAACACGCTCGTCGACGTGAGCGGGATCACGCTCTTGCAGCGTATGGCGCCGGACGCCGTGCTCGGTCGCGTGTTCGGGGCGTTCGAAGCCCTCGTCGTGCTCTCCATGGGTGTTGGTTCGCTCTTGGCTCCGGTCTTGGTGGTGCTGGTCGGTGATCGCGGTGCACTGGTAGCCGCCGGTCTGATCCTGCCGGTCGTTCTCGTTCCACTCTGGCGCCCACTGGTCGCCATCGACGCCGCGGCGCCGACGGCGGAGGCGGAGGTGGAGCTGCTTCGCGGCGTGCCGATCTTCGCCCTCCTTCCGGTTCCCGAGATCGAGCGCTTGGCCGGGGCCCTCTGGCCCGCGCGCTTCGAACGCGGGGCGACGGTCTTCAGCGAGGGCGACAGGGGCGAACGGTTCTACGTGATTCGGTCGGGCACGGTGGAGATCGAGAGCGGCGGCAGCCGCCTGCGTACGCTCGGCCCGGGTGACTCGTTCGGCGAGATTGCGCTCGTCCGCAACGTTGCGCGGACCGCCACAGCTCGCGCCGTCACGGCTGTCGAACTCGTCGCGCTCGAGCGAGACGTGTTCGTAGCGACGCTCACGCGCCATCCTGGGAGTGCGGAAGCAGCAGGGAGCATCGTCGCCGCGCGCCTCGCCAGCCCGGTCATCACCTAGCGGACCTCAACTCCCCGTTACAGGGATCGCGTGGGGACGATGAGGGGCCGATGGTCTCACCATGCTCTGGCCAGTTGCGGCACTGGCAGTACTCCTGTTGGGCTTCGTGCTCGTGTACGGCTCCCTCGTGCAGTCGCGCCTGAACGCCGGTGGCGTTCGCGCGTCCAACCCACCGGAGCACGAGCTTCAGTAGGCCGGACCGGCCCCAACCTCCCCATGGGAGAGAAACGGAGGACGCCAACACCGGTCCGGCAGGAGTCGCTTCGTCGTCGCACGGTTCATCCCTGCGGGCGGGGTTCAAGTTCTTCGTAGGGCCGCGACGCCAGATCGCCGCGGCCCGTGGTGTTCTTCCCGGGATCGAGGTCGCGGCAAACACCGCCTGACTCGGAGAACTGCCGGCCCGAGCGGGACCTGGGCCGCATCCCACTCCGGGCGCGAGCCTGGGAGGGAACCGCATAGGCCGGCTGCTCTCAACCCAATGTCGCGGGCCGCCGGCCTTCAAGCCTCGCTTCGGAACCGTGTCCCGTATGGCCGGGCCGACCCCCACCGTCCGATCCCCCAGGGGAAGAAGGGAAAGGACCTGTAGCCGGCCCGGCGCCCAGACCCTCGCCACGAGGCCCGTCACGCCTCCGTACCTCAACGGGTCGGGAGAGCCGGGCGGGGCGGCTCATGCCGCCGCCAAGCGCATGAAGCCGCCCACCACCCGGAGCCAATCCCCCCATTGAGAAGATGCCACCGCGGCCGAAAACTTGCGCGTTTCGGAATGGAGGTGTGTGGTGGCTCGTTACGGTGTAACGAATGTGACGAGGAGGTAGCCGTTTGACCGCGCTCGTGGTGATCGCGTTCGTCGTTCTGATCGGCCCTCTCGCCGTGCTCTACGGCGCCGACTCCCGCCTCGACGATCGGCGGGACGGATGGCCGCACTCGCGCCGGTAGCGCGACGTAGAGCGCGGACGTGGGCGCCGTCCAATTCCGCCTGATCGATACGGCCAGGCTCCGAGATCGGCGTCGTCAGCGACGAGCGAGCGAGCATCGCCGAGGGCGACACGGGGACGTTGCCGTCGGCAGGGGCGTGACCGTGGTCGAGATTACGACGACGCGGACGACCGCGACGGCGGGGTGGATCGTCGTCGCTGTCTGAGCCGGCGTCACACGCGCCACGAATCGTCGGTTGTGGAGGTCGCCGCGTTCCGCCCGGCTAGGGTGCGACGCGACACCTGGTACTCACGGGCGGTACGGCTTCGGCTGTGGTGTTCGGTGAGCCTGACGGCAATGGGCATCGAAACGTCGGCGCGCTGCTCGCGCCGCAGGCCTACTCGGACGTGACCTGGACGACCTGCAGGGGGACGCTGATCTCGCCGACTGTCTTCCTGACGGCTGCGCGCTGCGACTGGGTCTCAACCGGATGGCCGTGACCTTCGGAGTACGTCGCCGCGACGGGAACGACGCAAGGGGCAGGTGGCATGCCGATCCACGGTTCAGGGGCGCCCAGAGCGATTCATACGACCTCGCGGTCGTGGTCCTCGACCATCCGGTCATCGGCATCACGCCGGCACGGTTGCCTGAGGCCGACGCGCTCTCGAACCTGGCCAAGGATCAGGGATTCACGTCAGTTGGATACGGCGCGCAGTCGGTGAGCTTCGACCACGGGCCGACGTTCCACCACGCCGACATCCGCTTCGTCGCGACGAGCGACACGCTCTTCGCAACGAACAAGGCATGGCTTCGGTTCTCGATGAATCCGACACTCGGGGAGGGTGGCACCTACGAGGACTCCGGCGGGCCGAACTTCCTCGGGGCGGCGGGCGACGACGAGACCGACATCGTCGCCGCAACCACGGTGTGACCGGCGACTCCATGTGTCGCGCGACGAACGTCGTGTACCGACTGGACACGGAGTCCGCGCGCTCGTTCCCGGACAGTTCGTCGCGCGCTCCCGTGACTGATGAGCGCATGGAATCGGTCAACGTCTTTCCCGTCGAGATCGGCGAGGGCAGAGTCGACGTCAAGATCGGTGTCTGGGCCGGCGACGAGGAGAACGATCTCGTCTTCGATCGCGTCAGCGCGGTGCCGCGATCGGAGGTCTGGGACTAAGCCTCATGGGCTCAGGGCGCGGAAGGCCCGGAAGTGCGGGGCTTTCGTGTAGCTCGAAGGCTTGACGGCTGCTATGGCCCCCGCTGTCCTCTCACTAGCCCGGAACTCACCGCCACCCACCCGCGGGGTTCCGGCGGCGCTCGCAGACGGGCGGCCGGCTAAAGCTCGGCGTTGTCGACGTAGAATCGAAAAAGACGTGACGACCCAAGAGGACATCGCCAGTGTCGCCGCCCAGTTGGCCGAGCTCACCCACACGGTCGAGGCGATGGCGCAAGAACTCAAGGCGATGACCGAGCGCGCTGATCGCCAACAAGCGCGCACTGACAGCCAGCAAGAGCTCGTCGACTTGCAGCAAGAACGTGCGCAAATGCAGCAAGAGCGCATTGACCGAGCTGCGCGAGAGCTAGCCGACGTCAGTGATCGTCTGCAAGCCGCGGCGGAGGCACTCCGAGAATCAGTCTGAGCGCACGCGTTTAGGCGTGACCGCCGCGGCGGTCACGACCCCCGAGAAGGACAAAAGCCCGCACTAGCAGGGCTTTCTTACGAAGCGGACGACGGGGCTCGAACCCGCGACACCTGGCTTGGGAAGCCAGTGCTCTACCAGCTGAGCTACGTCCGCGCGTCGAGGATTCTAGCCGCGTCGCCGCTCTCGGCCTTTCGTCGCCGACGCCCATTCGGCGCCAAGCCGCCGGTCCCCAAGAGCGGCACTGATGCCCGCTCGTAGGTCGCGGGCCAGAGACTCGAAGTCCTGATCCGCCGGTAGTCCCGTTGCGCGACTCGGTGTGGTATCGAGCCGCGCTCGAACATCTCGCAGCCACGCTCGGAGTCGCTCGATCTCCTCCTCGAGCTCCTCGTAGGTGTTGACGCGGTGGAGCAGCAACGGCGCGTCCTGCGGACTGGGTCCATACGGGTCGACGACGACCGTCGAGCGGGGCAGCGGACCGACAAGCCTCAACCTGATGCCATTCCCGTCCTGGTGCCAGGGCCGCGCCGTCGCGTGCGCACGCAGTTCTCGGTCCCGCGCAAGAGCCTTGTCCACACTCACTGGGGCCTCCTGGAGTCGATCACCTGCGCGAGCTTGCCATACGAGTCCAGACGACCGCGGAACGCGCCGTCTGCGCCCGTCTCGAGATGGCCGTGCGTCCGCTCAGTCATCTCGACGCTAGTCCCCATGAAGCGCGCGAGCTCGAGCATTCCGACGCGGCGGCGAGCGAGCCCTGGATCCTAGCCCTCGACGCTACGAACACTTGAGCGGCCAACGCGCTGACCAGTCCGGGCGCGGCTCCACTCCGACCTCTTCGTCGAAGATCTGGGCGCACTTCGCGACGCAGACCTGGCAGACGACTAGTCCGTCGCCGCCCGCTACCACACGGACCTCTCGGTTGTGGCGGCCGCAGAACGAGCAGACGACGTCGCTGAAGTGAGTCGGATCGTCGGGCACGTGGCCATCGTAGTGCCGGCTTCGCGGTTCTTGACATCCTCTTCATGAGGCCTCCGTACAGTGCCGCCGTGCTACGCGTCGTCGCCCTGGTAGTTCTTGCCACCGTCGTCGCCACCATCGGCGTTGCGTCCGCTCCCGCTGCAAAACGTGCGGATGCGTCCGTCTTCGGCGGTCTCGGCACGTGGGTGGACATCTACGACGGGCCCGTGTACGCGTTCCCGGAGCGGGCCGCGCAGCGCATCGCAGCGCGCGGAGTCGGGACCGTGTGGGCCGAGACCGCGAACCACGGCGCTTCGGTCGACGTCGTGAAGCCGCTCGAGCTCGGGCGGTTCGTCGACGCACTGCACGCACGCGGCGTGCAAGTCGTCGCGTGGTATCTGCCTGGCCATGTGAAGCCTGCGCTCGACGAGCGGCGAGCTCGAGCGATGCTCGAACTCCGAACGCCGACCGGCGGCCAGTTCGACGGCGTTGCCCTCAACATCGAGTCGACGAAGCTCCGCAACGCGACGCTACGGTCGCGCCGGGCCGTCGCGCTCACGAAGCTGATCCGGAGCGAGGCCGGCGACACGCCGCTTGCGATCATCCCGTTCAACCCACGTGGGCTCGAGCGACGGCCGTCGACGTGGCCGCGCTTTCCCTGGGCCGAGCTGGCGGAGAACGCCGATGCGTTCGCGCCGATGGTCTACACCGGCGGTGCCCTGAGAGGCTTCGACGCGACGTACGGGTACGTCACACGGGCACTCCGCCTGCTCCGCGTGAACACGGGTCGGTCCGACGTCTCGATCCACGTCGCCGGCGGTGTCGCCGATCGGCTCGGAAGCGAGGAGCTCGCAGGCTTTGCGGCGGCGGTGGCCGACGACGGCGGGACGATCGGCGTCAGCCTCTACGACTGGATGACGACTCCGACGCGCGCCTGGAAGACGCTCGCGCCGCTCAGTGGTTAGCAGACGGGTGGAGGAGCGGAATCACGCTCTCCCAACCGGGAAGGATCGCGACGAGTGACGCCGGCGTGACGACGCGCACTTCGCCGTCGTGTCTCCGCTCTCGCTGCGTGTAGCCGGCAGGCGTCCACCGCAAGAGCTCTGATCCGGCTACCAGCCACGGCGCGTCCCGATGCAGGACGAAGGCACCGTCCGGCAGCTGGCCGAGCGACGCCAGGTGATGACGCTGCCGGCGGTCGGCCGTGAGTCGCTCGGCGTGGAGCTGCGCGTTCATCGCGTCGGCGCCCACCTGACCGGGATGGAGCTCGTGCCAGATCTCGCAGAAGCGGATGTAGTCCTCACGCCGACAGAGCGCACACGGACGATGGCCCGCGGCGAACGCGGTCGCCTCGTCGAGGAAGAAGAGCTCGGTGAACTTGCCGGGCTGAAGCAGCTGCCCGCGCTGCCACCCGCGGAACTCGAGCCTGCAGGCGATCCAGCGCCTGCCGTTGTACCCACGCACGACTCGACCGGAGTCGTCGTGCAGGCAGCCTCGGTTGCCGTAGACGAGGCCCCGCGCAGGATGGGCGATCAGCTCGCTCAACGGCGTTACCCGATTCTGGAGCGGCACCGCCTAGCTCGCGAGTGCTTCTCGCAGCCGATCGCGCGTCTCGAGCAGGTGCTCCGGGATCACCTTGACGTCCGCGAGCACGGGCATGAAGTTCGTGTCGCCCGACCAGCGCGGGACGACGTGCATGTGGACGTGGTCCGCGATGCCTGCTCCGGCCACGCGACCGAGGTTCCAGCCGAGGTTGAATCCGTCCGGCCGATAGATGCGTGTCAGCCCGTCGATTCCGGCAACGGCGAGGCGGTTGATCTCGAGCACCTCGACGTCCGTGAGCTCGGCGAGCTTTCCGACATGGCGCCGCGGCGCGACCATCAGATGGCCGGACGAGTACGGGTACTTGTTCAGGAGCGCGATCGCCGCCTCTCCCGAGTCGACGAGGAGAGACGCCGGCGGATCGAGTGCACCCGCCGCCTCGTCGCAGAAGACGCAGCCCGGGTTCTCGCCCGCCTGCGTGACGTACTCGAGGCGCCACGGCGCCCAGAGAGGGTCCGGCATGCGTCGTTTCTACCACCGCCGGCTTTGCAGCGGGTCGACGCCCGCGTAGACTCCCGGCGTGAGCTATGCGATCAAGCTCGGCGGCGCCGCCGTTGCCTTCCTCCTGATCGGCGTCGTCCTCATCCTGATCTTCGACGCGCTCTGGTTCCGCGTCGGGCTCGGAGCCGCGCTCGTCGTCGGCGTCGGCGCGCTCCTCCTGTTCGCGTGGAACGTCGACCGCAAGGACAAGGCGAAGCGTGCAGGGCTCGACGAGCTGCCGCCCGTCTGAGTCGGCGGCCGAACTCCTGTAACCCGATCGAGGTAGGCCGTCCCTCGCGCGAGGGACGGTGGCGCTCCGAACCCAGACCTTCGGAGCGGCGACTCTGGACCTCATGCGGGCGCTGCGCAGAGCCGATGAGGCTGAACTGTGAGCCTGTAAGCCGAGACGAATACGAGGGAGGCGGCAAGTGACTGCGGCCCAGTTCGAACTCATCGACGAGACAGAAGCCGAAATGATCCTGAGGTGGCGCTTCGAGGAGCTCGTGCGCGCCGGATACGACATCGGATCGGCGCTCGTGCTGGCGTCTCACGTCGAGGTCGACCTTCACGATGCGTCGGCGCTCACGCGCCGCGGCTGTCCCCCCGAGACGGCTCTCCGCATCCTCCTGTAGCAGTGGTGGTGGAACACAGGCCGAGCCCCGGTGCGGCGGGGGCTCCGGTCTGCGTCCGCCTACTGCGAGCGCACGCGGAAGCTGTACGTCCTGCGGACTGACGCGCCTTCCACCCGAACGGTCAGGGCTCCTCGGAGCACCTTGCCGGTCGCGCCGCGAGGGACGGTCATCAGGCAGCGAGCGCGGCCTCGCGCGAAGCCGCCGCGGGTGCGGATCGCCGCGCCCCCGACCCGCGCCGAGCACGTCACGGATCCGGATCGAACGAGTGCCCGCGTGTCGGTTCGCGTGACCGCTGTGCTGACGACGAACTGCTTCCCGGCCACCGGCCGCGAGGGCGCACCTATGAAGGTCGAGACTCGCAGCGTCAGCGACCCGAGAGCGAGATGGTAGGTCCAGTGTGACCCCAGCATCGGGGCGACGTCCGTCGCGAGCAGCTCGTTGACGAGCGCCGAGGTGCCGACCAAGAAGTCGAAGCTCGTGACGCCACCGAGCACGCTCCCCGGGACCTCGAGCGTGAAGACTCCTGCCGAGAAGCTCGCGAGGATCGCTCCCGTCGGAGCGGAGACGAATCGTCGGCCGTCCCAGCGCTCGAAGACGACTCCGCCCGACGGCGACCACCCGATCTGCGCGTCGTCGCCGAGGTCGCCGGTGTCGAAGTTCCTGTCGAGGTCGAAGAAGACGGCGAGGAACGCGTTCGGCGGCAGGTCGCGGTAGTTCGCGATCGTGATGCGGAAGGTGACGCCGTCCTGCGCGTGGGAGACCTCGACGCGTGTGATGTCGGGGGCTGCGCCCGCGACCTCCGAGCCGCCGCCCCCAGTGGCGCGCTGATCGCCTGCCGGGTCGGAGAACGACACGTCTGCGAGGCCCGCGGCGGTCACGACGAGACCGCTGAGGGCAGCCGCCGTCGCGACGAGCGCCTTCCTCACGCGCCGGATCCTAGTCGCTTGTGGCATCGATCTCGATCCGCTGTACGGTGTTCCTGCGAAATGAGATTGCTCGGACTCGGGGCGGTCGTGCTCGCGCTCGCGTCGTGCGGCGGATCCGAGACGAAGCCGTCGCGCGCGCCGTCGCCCGACGCGAGGCAGCTGATCGTCAGGCTCTCCGACCTCTCGTCCCGTTTCAGCGTGGTTCCCGGCGAGACCCTTCCAGAGTCCCTCGAAAGCCTGCTCGCGGACCCGTGGTCAGCCGGCCTCGAGGCCGAGATCAGGCGCGAGCGTGTCTCCGGCTTTCAAACCTCGGTGTGGAGTCCCGTGCGACGACGGATCCAATGCTCGGTCGGCGTGTACCGCTCGACGAGCGGAGCACGCCGGATCTTCCGCCTCCGCAGCGAGCGGATTCAGGCCTTTCTCGCGCGCCGACACCTCGGAGGGCCCTCACGAGTGGCCGAGCTGGGCGACGCCGCGCGTGCGTTCCGGTTCGATCTCGGCCGCCTGAGAGGGTTCTCGGTCAGCTGGCGTCACGGACTCGTCCTCGCGTCGTGCTCGGCACTAGGGAGTCGCCGGATCGGCCTCGACGAGCTCTGGGTGGTGGCGTCGGCTCAGGATCGGCGCATCGCGACCGCGCTCGGCTGACGTCTCGACGCCGCGTGTTTCCACGCATGCTGATCCGGGTTAGGCCCGATGCCGGAAGGCATGTCCACGACCAAGCTCACGTTGAAGCTTGCGAAGGAGGATTGCGATCCGACCGGAGACCCAGGGAGGCCCGATCTCGGAGCGCGGCGCACACGTGTGGGCCGCGGGTCGCGGATGGCTCGTCTCGAGCGCTCGCAGCGGATTCGTCCGCGAACTCACTCTCGTCACGTTCGCGATCCTCGCATACTTCGTCATCCGCAACCGCACAGCCGGCACCCCCGAGGCGGCGTTTGCGAACGCCGCGCGGATCGAGGACATCGAGAACTGGCTCGGCGTCGCCTGGGAGGGCTCGTTCCAGGCCGTCATCGTCGGGAACGACTCCTTGGTTGCGCTCGCGAACTGGGTGTACATCTGGGGGCATTGGCCCGTGCTGCTCACCACCGCGGTCGCCTTGTACCTCCTGCGGCGTGACCGCTACTACCTGCTCCGGAACGCGCTGATCGTCTCCGGCGGCATCGGCTTCCTCTTCTTCGCGCTCTTCCCGGTCGCGCCGCCGCGTCTCGCGGACATCGGGCTCGTCGACACCGTCACCGAGCAGTCGAACGCGTATCGGACGTTCCAACCACCCGGCCTCACGAACCAGTACGCGGCGTTCCCGAGTCTCCACCTCGGTTGGAACCTCGTCGTCGGCATCGTTCTCCTGACTGCGACGACCTCGCTCGCGGTGCGTGCCTTTGCGGTGCTCTCTCCGCTCGCGATGGCTTTCGCGGTGGTCGCTACGGCGAACCACTTCGTGATCGACGTTGCGGCCGGTGTGGCCGTCGTGCTCGTGGGCCTGGCGGTCGCACAGCGGATGGAGCCGGGACGGGCTCCCGCTACACTCGGCGGTCGTGCGCCGCGACCCCGCCCTATCCGTCAAGGCCGCGCGGCACGGTCCCTTCCTCGTCGCCCATCGGGCCGGAAATCGCCTCTCGGATCTGCGCGCCGCGGAGCTCCTCGGAGCGGCGCTCGTCGAAGCTGACGTCAAGCTCTACCGCGACCGCCTCGAGGTCAGTCACCTGAAGAGCGCCGGGCCGCTTCCCGTTCTCTGGGATCGATGGAGGCTCGCGCCCGCATGGCGGAGCCGCCTCGCCCTCACCGAGCTCCTCCTGCAGACGGCTCCTACCACGGAGCTCATGCTCGACCTCAAGGGTCGGCGGCGACAGCTGTCAGAGCGTGTGCTCGATGCGATCTCGCCACATCTGGGCTGCCGCTCGTTCACCGTGTGCGCCCGGCGCTGGGAGCTGCTGTTGCCGTTCGCAGACGTTCCCGTGCGCCGCGTTCACTCGGTCGGCACGAGGGGACAGCTCAGGCGTCTGCTACGTGAGTGCGATGGCGCTCGCATCGACGCAGTGTCGATTCACGAGCGTTTGCTCGACGCGGATTCCGTGGCGGGCCTTCGCGCGATCGCGGACCTGGTGATGACCTGGCCCGTGAACCACGTCGTCCGTGCCAGCGAGCTCGTCAAGCTCGGCGTGGACGGCCTCATCACGGACGACGCTGCCCGCCTGGCGCGCTCGGGCGTGCTCGGAGTCGCGTCGGCGTGACACCACTCGCAGGGCTGATGACCGCCGTGAACGCGGCGGTCGACGGAATAGGCGGTCTCGACGGACGCTTCCTCGTGCCGGCTCTCGCCCTGCAGCTGCTCGCCTTCGCGTTTCGCGCGCTCGCATGGCGAGGCGTGCTTGGGGCAGCGTACCCGGATCGGAGGATTCCGGTCTTCTCCGTCGCGTGTGCCTACGCGAGCGGCGTCGCGCTGAACGCCTTTCTCCCGGGACGGGGCGGCGAGGTCGCCAAGGTGGCGCTCGTCCGTGCGCAAATTCCGGGCTCTGCGGTTCCCACGATCGCCGCCTCGCTGACGGTCGTCCTCGCACTCGACGCATGCATCGGGATTTCTCTGGTCGGCATCTTCTGGACGGCGGGAGTGCTACCCGAGTTGCCCGCGATTCCGGCGCCCGATCTCAAGGGAGGGTTCGTGCTCACCGCGATGGTTGCGGGCGCCGCTGTGCTCGTCGCCGGTGCCTGCACGCGCCACTTCGCCGCGATGCTTCGGCGAGTATTCGCGTCTGCACTCCAGGGGCTCTCTGTCCTCCGCAGCCCCTCGCGGTATGCGATCACCGTGCTTCCGTTCCAGCTCGGAGCCTGGGCCTGTCGCATCGGCGTGGTCTTCCTCGTGCTCCACGCTTTTCGCATCGACGCGGGACTCGAGACGGCCACGCTGGTCGTCGTCCTCGCCGGCGCCTCGACCGCGGTGCCCGTGCCGGGCGGTGCCGGATCGCAACAGCTCCTGGCGGCGTACGCGCTTCAAGGCGTCGCCTCGACGGCGGGCGCCGTCTCCTTCTCGCTCGGGATGCAGGTCGGGATCACGGTCCTGAACACAGCAATCGGCCTGACGGCGGCGATGATCATGTTTCGCACGCTGCGCCCGGTCTCGGCGCTCCGTGAGATCCGGGCCCGCGTCGGATAGGCGTCAGCCGCCGACTAGAGCCAGCGGCGCCAGCGGAAAAAGCCGAGCGTCGCCGCCGCGGTGACGAGAAGCGCGACCACGATGCCCCAGAACGCCGCGTGCGTGCCCTCGCCCGGGAAGAGGACGTTCATCCCGAAGAGCCCGGTGACGAGCGTGAGCGGCAGGATGGTCACGCTGATGACGGTCAGCAGACGTAGGACGTCGTTCTGGCGGTGCGCGAGCACCGACTCGTTCGTCGACTCGAGCCCCTCGACGACCTCCTTGAAGTTGTCGAGGAGGTCCCAGATCCTTTCGGCGGCGTCGACGATGTCGTCGAAGTAGAGCTCCAGCTCCTCCGGGAGGAACGCCTCGACCCGGCGCTCGAGGACGCGAAGCGTCGAGCGCTCGGGCTTGATGATCTTGCGGTAGGAGATGATCTCCTGCTTCACGTTGGAGATGTCGCGGACGACCTCCTGCGAGCGTCCCTCGAACATCTCGTCCTCGATGCCATCGAGCTTGTGGGCGATCTTGTCGAGGATCGGGAAGCAGTAGTCGAACAGGTCGTCGAGGATCTCGTACAGCAGCCGCCCCGAGCCTCGGGCGAAGAGCTGCTCCCGCAGGTTCTCGTCCTCTTCGCAGCGCGCGAAGAGGCGGGTGATGGGATGGAGCGCGCCGTTCGGGATCGTCACGACGTAGTCGTGACCGATGAAGAGATCGAGCTCGGCGGCGTTCAGGCGCTGGACCTGCTTGTCGTAGAACGGGAAATGGAGGACGGCGAAGAGGTAGCCGTCGTCCTCGTAGTCGTCGACCTTAGGGCGCTGGCGCTTCGAGACGATGTCCTCGACGTCGAGCGGATGCCAGCCGAAGCGCTCGGCGAGCTCCTGTGCCGTCTCGACGTCCGGCGAGACGACGTTGACCCAGGTCAGCCCGCTAGCGGAGAGCTCGTGGACGATCGGCGCCGGCGAGACGACCGGCGTACCGCCACGGGCACGCGAACGACGGATGCGAGGGAGGCTCGGCATAGGTACTCAGCGGGTCGTCCTTCGTCAGCGCCATGTTCTCGATTGTAGCCTCGGAGCCTTCTCTCAAGCCGAGGCGGCGGCCGGCACGGGCGTCCTTCTGGCGCGCGAGGGGAGCGCTCCCTCGACCGCCAACGTGCAGGCCGCGCCGGCTGCGCACAGAGCCGCGGCTGCGAGCCAGACGCCGTTCGGAGAGACCGCGAGGCCCGCGCCGCCGAGCGCCGGCCCGAGCGCGAAGCCGACTTGCCACGAAAGCGCGTTGAGCGCCATGTATCGACCCATGAGCCGCGGCTCCGCGAGATCGGCGGCCAGCGGTCCCGCGACCGCGCCGTGGAGGCACTGCCCGATTGCGAAGACGACCATCACGACCGTGAACACGAGGAACGCGGCCTCCGCGGACACGGCTCCCGCGATCGGTACGAGCAGCCACGCCCCCGCCCAGAGCAGCCCGAACAGCGCGAGCGTCGGCATCCGCCTGCGACCGCGCGCGAGCCGCGCGATCGGGAGCTGGGCGAAGACGATGACGAGTGTGTTGATGAGGAAGAGGAGGCCGATGTCCGTCTCCGTGAGGCCGCCCTCGTTCTTCGCGTAGACCGGGAGCACGTCGAATCCGGAGAAGCCTGCGAAGATGAACAGCGCGTTCAGCCCGATGACCGCGACGAACGCTCGATGGCGCAGCACTTCGCCGTAGGAGCCTGTCCGGTCCGAATGGGCGCCGTCTCCGAGGACTGGCGAGGGAACGAGCGCCAGCATCACGACCGCATAAACGACGAAAGTCGCAGCGTCGAGCAGGAAGAGTGCGGTGAAGCTGCCGGGCGAGTCCGTCGTCGCGATGAGCCCGCCCGCCAGCGCGCCGAGCCCGATCCCGAGATTCATCACCACTCGCTGCATCGCGAACGCCGACGGTCTCTGATCCGGCGCCGTCAGGCCGGTGATGAGCGTCGACTGCGACGGCCAAAAGCCGCCGACGCCGATCCCGCTCACGATCGCGACGAGGAAGCCCTGCCACGCCTCGTGGACGAGCGCATATCCGGCATACCCGACCGCGAGGATCCCGAGCGAGATCGCGAGCATCGCCTTCCCGCCGAACCGATCGACCTGCGAGCCGAATACCGGCCCGGCGACGATGCTCACCACTGCGTGCGCGGCGACGACGAGTCCGGTGACCCCGAGCTCGATCCCTCGCACGTTGTGGAGGTAGATGAACATGAACGGGATGACCATCCCGTTGCCGAAGGCGTTCACGAGTCCGCCCGCCTGAAGCATCATGACGGAGCGGGGCAACGGCGGGAAATACGTCCCGAGGAGTCCGCGCACCGTGGGACACTAGCCGCGCATGCGTGAGGGCTTTCTCCTCGACCCAGACGTCGCGTACTTCAATCACGGGGGCTACGGAGCGTGCTCGGTCGAGGTCTTCGAGGAATACCAGCGCTGGCAGCGCGAGCTCGAGACCGAGCCGACGCAGTTCTTCAAGCGCTTCGACGACTTGACGGAGCTGGCGCGCGGAGCCTTGGCGGAGTTCCTCGGCGCGCGGACGGCCGATCTCGTCTTCACTACGAACGCGACCTCGGCCCTCAACGCGGTGATTCGCTCGCTGCGGATCCGGCCGAACGAAGAGATCCTCACCACGAAGCACGAGTACGGCGCGATCCTCCGCACCCTCGAGTTCATCCGCGCCAACGTCGTGCTCGTCGAGCCGGACGAGCTGATCTCGAACATCGGGATCCGAACGCGTGCGGTCGTCGTCTCGCACATCACCTCGCCGACCGCCCTCGTGCTCCGCGTCGAGGAGATCTGCGCCGCGGCGCGGAAGGCCGGGGTCCTCTCGATCGTCGACGGGGCGCACGTGCCCGGGCACGTGGCGCTCGACGTGGAAGCGCTCGGGGCCGACGTCTACGCGGGCAACTGCCACAAGTGGCTGTGCGCGCCGAAGGGGTCCGGGTTCCTGTGGGCGCGCCCGGAGCACCAGGAGTGGATCGAGCCCCTCGTGATCAGCTGGGGCTACCACGAGGACGCCGGATTCGGGGAGCGGCACGGTTGGCAGGGGACGCGGGATCTAGCCGCGTGCCTCGCCGTGCCCAGGGCGATCGAGGTGCACGGCTCGTTCGACGACGCCGCTGCTCGAGAGCTCGCCGACGAGGCCGAGCGACGCCTCGTGCCGTTCGGGCTGCGGCCGCTGAGAGGGGCGCGAGCGCCGTACATGCGCGCGCTGACCGTGCGGCATCCGGACCCCGACGTCTTCTCGCGACGGCTCTACGACGAACACCGCGTCGACGTGCCGGTCTACGAGTGGGAGGACGCGACCCTGATGCGCGTCTCGATCGGCCCGTACAACGACGAGTCCGACGTCGAGCGCCTGACGGCTGCAGTGAGTGACACTCTCGCGCGACCGTGATCCAGGACGCGATTCACCGGCTCCTCGACCGACAGGACCTCGACCGGGACGAGGCACTGGCGGTCATGGACGAGATCATGGGCGGGGAGGCGACGCCTGCGCAGATCAGCGGCTTCCTCGTCGCCCTCCGGGCGAAGGGTGAGACGGCGGCCGAGATCGCCGGCTGTGCGGAGGCGATGCGAGCGCACGTGCTCGCGGTAACGCCGTCCCGGAACGACGTCGTGGACGTGGTCGGCACGGGCGGGGACGGGGCACGCACGTTCAACATCTCGACCACGGCGGCGATCGTCGCCGCGGCGGCCGGTGGGGCAGTCGCGAAACACGGGAATCGCGCGGTCAGCTCGATGTCCGGGTCCGCCGACGTGCTCGAGGCGCTCGGCTTCGTCCTCGAGCAGTCTGCGGACCGGATCGCGGAGTCGATCGACACGCTCGGGTTCGGCTTCATGTTCGCGCCGCTCCATCATCCGGCGATGCGACACGCCGCCCCTGTGCGGCGGGAGCTCGGGACGAGGACGATCTTCAACGTCCTCGGGCCGCTCACGAACCCGGCGGGTGCGCGTGCGGGAGTCTTCGGCGTGTACGCGGCCGAAGTGGCCCGGACGGTGGCCGAGGCGCTCGCCGTGCTCGACTCGCGCCGCTCCTTCGTCGTCCACGGCGCACACGGCGTCGACGAGCTCTCACCCGCCGGGCCGAACCTCGTGTTCGAGGTCGTCGACGGGGCGGTGAGCGAGCGGACGATCGACCCGGCCGACCTCGGGATCACCCGCTGCGACCCCGCCGAGCTGGCCGGTGGCTCGCCCGAGGAGAACGCGCGCACGACGCGGGAGGTGCTGGCCGGCGCGCGCGGGGCGAAGCGCGACGCCGTCGTCCTCAACGCAGCGGGCGCGATCGCGGCGGGAGGTCATGCCGCCGATCTCCGGGAGGGGATAGCGGTGGCCGAGGAGGCGATCGACAGCGGCCGCGCTGCCGCACGGCTCGATGAGCTCGTCTCGTTCTCGCGACAATCCCCGTGATGGGTCGCTTCGCGAACGCACTGAGCACGCCCGGTCTCGCCGGCATCGCCGAGGTAAAGCGGAGATCGCCTTCGGCCGGCGATCTTCGGCCCGACGCCGATCCCGCTGCGCTGGCCGCAGCGTACGAGCGCTCCGGCGCTGCCGCCGTGTCGATCCTCGTCGACGAGCGCTTCGGAGGCACGTGGGAGGACCTCCGAGCCGCTCGCGCGGCCGTCGGACTGCCGCTGCTCGCGAAGGGCTTCTTCTCGACCGAGGAGGACCTGCGGACCGCCCGGGACGCGGGAGCGGACGCAGCGCTGCTCCTGCTACGCGGTCTCGAGGACTCGGTCGCGCGCCGGCTCCTCGACGCCGCTGCCGGCCTCGGCATCGAGACCCTCGTCGAGGCTCACGACGCAGTGGAGCTGGACCGTGCCGTCGCCCTCGGCGCACCGGTGGTCGGGATCAATGCGCGCGACCTGTCGACGTTCCGGGTCGACCGCGACGCGCAGCTCGACCTCGTCGTGCGGGCACCCCGCGACCGGATCGTGATCGCCGAGAGCGGAATCGACTCGCGGGCGCAAGGCGCTGCAGCGGAGCTGGCGGGAGCCGACGCGATCCTCGTCGGGTCGGCGCTCATGCGGGCGCCCGATCCGGCTGCCAGGCTTGCGGAGCTCTTGTCGCGCCCGCTCGTGAAGGTGTGCGGGCTGACTCGCGAGGAGGACGTGGCCGCGGCAATCGAGGCCGGTGCAGACATGGTCGGCTTCGTCCTGGCCGAAGCGAGCCCCCGTCGCGCGCCCGGCGTCCTGCCCGTGTCCGACGCCGTGCTCACCGTTGCGGTGGTCGTGGGCGACGTCGAAACGGATGGCGCGGACCTCGTCCAGCGCTACGAGCAGGAGGAGGGGAAGGTCCGCGGGCGCGACGCCGTGCTCCTGCGCGAGGGCGAGGAGGTCGCTCGGGTGATCGACCTGCCATGGGAGGAGGACGATCCGACGCACCTCGACCGCGCCAGGGCGGTCAGGGGCCGCCTCATGCTCGCCGGCGGGCTCGGTCCCGAAAACGTTCGAGCTGCGATCGAGGCGGTGCGGCCGTGGGCCGTCGACGGGAGCTCGAGGCTGGAAGCCTCCCCGGGCGTCAAGGATCACGCCCGCGTACGGGCGTACGTCGAGGCCGCGCGGTGACGGCGAGCACCTACGGCGCGTACGGCGGGCGCTACGTGCCCGAGACGCTCGTCCCGGCCCTCGACGAGCTCGAGCAGGGTTGGGGAGATGCGATCGCGGACCCGACGTTCCGCCAGGAGCTCGACCGGCTCGGCGAGCACTACGTCGGACGTCCGACGCCGCTGTACGAGGCTGTGCGCTTCGCCCGAGAACGCCGGCGCATCGTGCTCAAGCGCGAGGATCTCTGCCACACGGGAGCGCACAAGATCAACAACGCGGTCGGGCAGATCCTGCTCGCGTCGCGGCTCGGGAAGCGGCGGATTGTCGCGGAGACCGGGGCTGGGCAGCACGGCGTGGCGACCGCCACCGTCTGCGCGCGCTTCGGGGTCGATTGCGTCGTCTACATGGGCGCCGAGGACATGCGGCGGCAGCGTCCCAACGTCGAGCGGATGGAGCTGCTGGGGGCGGACGTGCGAGCCGTCGAGTTCGGCACGAAGACGTTGAAGGAGGCGACGAGCGAGGCGATCCGCGACTGGATCGCGAACGTCGAGACGACCTACTACCTCATCGG
Source organism: Gaiellaceae bacterium (assembly GCA_048594925.1). Classification (GTDB taxonomy): domain Bacteria; phylum Actinomycetota; class Thermoleophilia; order Gaiellales; family Gaiellaceae; genus GMQP-bins7. Next base: position 38,765 of record JBMDXR010000063.1, on the reverse strand, counting down.
CTCGTGTGTCGGCCCGTCTCCGTATCCGGCGATCGTCCGCGAGCTCCAGTCTGTGATCGGGCGCGAGGCGCGGGCGCAGGTGCTCGAGGCGTACGGGCGCCTTCCGGACGCGGTCGTCGCGTGCGTGGGCGGAGGGTCGAACGCGATCGGGCTCTTCGCGGGGTTCCTCGACGACGACGGCGTTCGTCTCGTCGGCGTCGAGGCGGCCGGGGCGGCGAGCCTCGGCTCCGGACGACCCGCGATCTTGCACGGGGCGCGCTCGTCGGTGCTCTCCGACGGCGACGGCCAGATCCTCGATGCGCATTCGATCTCGGCCGGGCTCGACTACCCGGGCGTCGGGCCCGAGCACGCCGCGCTACGGGACTCCGGGCGTGCGCAGTACGTGACCGCAACCGACGAGGAGGCGCTCGCAGCGTTCCATCGCCTGGCGGAGACCGAGGGCATCCTTCCAGCGCTCGAGCCCGCGCACGCGCTCGCTCGGGCGCTCGACGTCGACGCCGAGCTCGTCCTTGTCGGCCTCTCCGGACGGGGGGACAAGGACCTCGCCGAGGTGCTGGGGCGCTGAGGAAGGCGCTCGTCGTCTACCTCATGGCGGGCCCGGAGGCACCCGGGCTGGCCCAGGCGGCCGAGTCGGGCGGTGCCGATCTCGTCGAGATCGGGTTCCCATTCTCGGATCCGCTCGCGGACGGCCCCGTCATTCGCCGCGCGGCCGAGCGTGCCCTCGCAGCCGGCATGCGCACCTCGGCCTGTCTCGACTGCCTCCGGTCGGTACACGAGCAGGTCGCAGTGCCTCTCGTCCCGATGACGTATGCGTCCCTGCTCGAGGCCTACGGGTGGGACCGCTTCGCGAGCGACGCCGAGGCAGCCGGCGCGTCCTCACTGATCGTCGCCGACCTTCCGATCGACCTCCGGCCGGAACTGCGTCGCGTCCAGCTCGTGGCGCCGACGTCGACCGACGAACGCATCTCGCTGGCCGCGCAGCGAACGGACGGGTGGCTCTACCTCGTCACCGTCGCGGGCACGACCGGGGCGCGCGACGAGCTCTCGCCGGCGCTCGCGCCTCTCGTCGAACGAACGCGAACCTTGAGCGATCTGCCCCTCTACGCCGGCTTCGGCATCTCCACGCCGGAGCAGGCTGCGGCGGCGGGCGAGCTCGCGGACGGCGTGGTGGTCGGCTCGGCTGCGCTGCTCGCCGCCGAGGAAGGAGCCGCGGCGCTCGAGCGGTTCGTCGGTCAGCTGCGGTCTGCGTTGACGTAGTCGAGGATCCACTCGCGGGCGAGGTGCCATGCCTCCGACCCGGCGTCGATGTGCTCGAAGTGGCCCGTGCGCGAGAGGACGACGAGCTCGCACGGGTCGCCCGCATCGCGTGCCGCGGCGGCGTAGCTCGTCGCGATCCGTATCGAGACGGTGTCGTCACGCTCGCCGTGCAGCAGGAGCTGCGGGACTCCCAGTGGCAGCCGTTCGCGCGGCGATGCAAGCACGTAGCGCTCGTAGTGCCGAGCCGGATCGCCGAGGAGGGCTCTCGTCGGCGTGGACGACGGCATGAGACTTGCGGCCAGCGTGAGATCGAGAACGCCCGCCTGGGAGGCGGCTGCGCGGATCGGGATCCGAGGATCGCTGCCGGGCGCGTCGTCCGGCAGTCTCGGGCGCGCCGCAGCCCAGAATGCGAGCTGCCCCCCGGCCGAATGCCCCACCGCGACGACCCGGGAGAGATCGAGCGGGGCGTCGACGTCCGCGAGCAGGTCGATCCCTGCCGCGACGTCGAGGAACGTGTCAGGCCAGCCGCCGCCGAGGCCGACGCGGCGGTACTCGAGGTTCCAGGCGGCGAGGCCGTGGGCAGCGAGATCGAGGCAGACGCCTTCCATGAGCGAGCGGTCGTACTGGGCGCGCCAGTAGCCGCCGTGGATGACGACCACGACCGGATGCTTCGCGCCTCGCTCGGGTAGGAAGAGCTCGGTGACCTGGCTCGGGTGATCGCCGTACGAATGGATCGAGCGCATCGTCGACTTCTAGCCGGCGATCTCACTGAGACGCGGCTCCGTCGTCATGCATGCGCCCGGCAGGATTCGAACCTGCGGCCTCGCGCTCCGGAGGCGCGCGCTCTATCCCCTGAGCTACGGGCGCGGGGGAGAGGCCAGTGTAGATGGTGGACGCCATGATCTCGCGCGTCGCGGAGGTGGAGATCTCGCGGCCTCAACCATCTCGGGCGGTCGAATAGGCTCACGCCGTGCTGATCGCGGACGTCGCGGAGACGTACACGGACATCGTCACCACCGTCTTCTCCTCGACGATCGCCGCCAAGGCGTGGCTCGCCACCGGAGCTCTCGTCCTGGCGGGAGTGCAGGTGACGACCGCGGCGAGGATCTACGGTCGCGTGAGGTTCCTGCCCGAGCGCGGGACCGCGATCGCGCGGGTTCACCGCTGGTCGGGTCGCGCCGCGTTCCTTCTCACGCTTCCGGTGTTCTTCCACTGCGTGACGATGCTCGGCTTCCGGACTCCGGATGCCCGCGTCGCCCTGCACTCGCTCTTCGGCACGTTTCTGTACGGCGTCTTCGCGGCCAAGGTGCTGATCGTCCGCGATCACTCCCTACCCGGCTGGGCGCTGCCGACGGCGGGGTTGACTCTCGCCTCGCTCCTCTGCGTGCTCTGGCTGACCTCGAGCCTCTGGTACTTCACGACGGTGAGGTTCGGCTTCTGATGGGGCGGTGGCGTCGGTGGAGGCCGATCCTGGTTGGCGGGGCGATCGTCGTCGGGACGTTCGCGCTCGCGCAGGCCGAGATCTTCGCGCCCTCGGCGCCGGCGGGCGGCACGGCTGCGACAGGCGACGTTGCGCGCGGAGAGAGCGTGTTCGAGGCCAACTGCGTCGGCTGTCACGGCTCGGCGGGCGAGGGGGGAGGAGTCGGCCCGACGCTCGCAGGCACCGGCCTGGATGCGGCTGTCGTGACCGCCGTCCTTCAGCAGGGACGCGGGATCATGCCCGCGGGCATCGTCGAGGGGCAGGAGCGGGCCGACGTGGTCGCGTACGTCGTCTCGATCTCCGGCTCCGGATAGCGTCGGAACGTGGAAGTCGAGGCCCGCATCGTGCGCCTCGAGCTCGCCGAGACCTTCGTGATCGCGCGCGAGGCGGCGGACCACGCGGACGTCGTGTACGTCTCGGTGACGTACGACGGCACGACGGGCTACGGGGAGGCCGCGCCCGTCGAGCGCTACGGCGAGTCGGCTCGGTCGGCCATGGAGTTCGTGAGCGACCACGGCCACCTGGTCGGAGACGATCCGTTCGCGCTCGAGGAGGTCGGCGAGCGACTGGCCTCTGTTTCGGGCGCGCAGGCCGCCAAGGCCGCGCTCGACGCCGCCCTCCACGACCTGCAGGGAAAGCTCCTCGGGATCCCGGCGTTCCGGCTCCTCGGGCTTCCGCGAGCAGGGCCGCCCACGTCATGGACGATCTGGCTCGGCGACCCCGACGACATGGCGCGACGGGCCGAGACGGCGTCGGCGTCGTACCGACGCCTCAAGCTCAAGCTCGGGGGAGGGGACGGGCTCGACGTCGAGCGCGTGCGCGCCGTTCGCGGCGTGACCGATCTGCCGCTCGTGGTCGACGTAAACGAGTGGTGGTCGGTCGACGAGGCACTCGACTCCCTCCCGCGGCTCGCAGAGCTGGGAGTCGAGTACTGCGAGCAGCCGCTGCCGGCGGGTGACGCAGGCGGCCGCACGCTGAAGGACCGCTCACCCATCCCGATCTACGTGGACGAGGACTGCCATACGCTCGCGGACGTCGCGGAGTGCGCCGAGATCGCCCACGGCATCAACATCAAGCTCGCGAAGTCGGGAGGCATCCGCGAGGCGATTCGCATGGCGCACGCCGCACGTGCGCTGCGCATGGGCGTGATGCTCGGGTGCATGCTCGAGTCGGGGCTCGGGATCGCCGCGGGTTGCTGCGTCGCGCCGCTCTGCGATCACATCGATCTCGACGGAAACCTCCTGCTGCGAGAAGACCCCTCGCCCGGCGTCGTCTTCACGGACGGTGTCCAGGTGCCGCCGCTCGAGCCGGGGCTCGGCGTCAGACCTCGTGCGTGACGCGATCGTCAGCGCGCTCTCGAAGGACTACGGCGTCCATCCGTACGGCAAGTGGCGAGGGGCGTTCTGGCGGCTCGGAGCGCTCGTCGACCTCGGCGTGGAGCCGGGCCATGCGGGCGCTGTTGCGGCGGCGGAGGCCTCCCTCGAGTGGGTTGCGAGCCCGCGGCGGCTCGCGGCGATTCACAAACGACGGATCGACGGGCGCGTGCGGCGCTGTGCGACGCAGGACGGTCTCGCGCTCCACGGCGCGCTGTACGTGGGCCTTCGCGGCGATCCGCGTCTGAACACGATCGCCGAGTCGCTCGTCGAGACCCAGTGGCCCGACGGCGGCTGGAACTGCGACGTCCGGCCGGAGGCTGCACACTCGTCGTTCAACGAGACGTGGGGGCCGATTCTCGGTCTCGCCGCTTACGGAGCAGACGACGCCGTCCGCCCCGCGGCGGAATTTGTCTTGCGGCACCGCGTCGTGTTCTCGCACCGCACGGGCGAGCCGGCCCATCCCGCCTTCATGCGACTGCGTTTCCCGCCCTACTGGCACTACGACGTCCTGGTCGGCCTGCGAACGCTGGCGGCCACGGGAGGGCTACACGACGAGCGGGTCGAGGACGCGTTGGAGCTCCTCGAATCGAAGCGACAGCCCGACGGGACCTGGTGCGTGGAAGGCAAGTGGTGGAAGCGACCCGGATCGAAGGGGAGCAACGTCGAGGCCGTCGACTGGGGCGACCTGGCGAACGAGGTCCTGAGCGAGCAGGCCGCGGCCGTGCTCCGTCAGGCCGGGCGTCTCTAGAGTCCGGTCGTGACGGCGCGGCGCATCCTCATCCTGGGAGAGGGGTTCTCCCACGACCCTCACTACGGGAAGACGATGCGCGGGATCGTTCGCTACGGCCCCGACCCCGTCGTCGCGATTCTCGACTCTGCGCGCGCCGGTGAGACGCACGAGGGGATTCCGATCGTGGGCTACGTCGAGGACGCGATCCCGTACGAGCCGACCGTCGCCGTCGTCGGCGTCGCCACGCAGGGCGGTCGTTTTCCGCCCGCCTGGCGCGACCTTCTGAAGGCCAGCATCGCTGCCGGCCTCGACGTCGAGAGCGGGCTGCACGAGTTCATCTCCGATGATCCCGAGCTGATCGCGCTCGCGCGGGAACACGGCATCGAGCTCCGGGATCTCCGCAAGCCGCCTGCCGGTCTCAACGTACCGACAGGAGCGAATCTCCGGGTGAACGCGAAGATCGTGCTGACCGTCGGCTCCGACTGTGCGATCGGGAAGAAGACCGTTGCAGTCGAGCTCGACCTCGAAGCGCGACGGCGAGGGCTCGAGTCGGTGTTCGTCCCCACCGGCCAGACCGGCATCGCAATCGCAGGCTGGGGGATCGCCGTGGACGCCGTCGTCTCCGACTTTCTCGCGGGCGCGGCCGAGTGGCTCGTAGTCGAGGGCGCCCGGCGCGGAGGCAAGCTCCTGTTCGTCGAGGGACAGGGCTCCCTCGTCCACCCGATGTACTCGGGTGTCACGCTCGGGCTCGTGCACGGCGCAGCGCCGCACGCGTTCGTCCTCTGCCACTCCGCGGGGGCGACCGAGATCGAAGGCTGTCCCGGCCATCCGATACCTGCGCTGCGGGAACTCGTCGAGCTCCACGAGCGCATCGCGCTTCCCGCGCGCAAGGCGAAGGTCGCCTGCATCGCGTTGAACACGGCGGCGATGGCGAGCGACGACGACGCGCGGGCGGCAATTGGCGAGGTCGCGAGCGAGACCGGCCTGGCAGCCGACGATCCCGTCCGTTTCGGAGCGCACGATCTGCTTGACGCGCTCCTCGCACAGCTCTAGGCTCCCAAGCCGCTGCGGGCAGTGGGGGCCCGCGGAAGGGTGGATTGGATGCGGATCCTCGCTGGTGCAACGGCGCTCACCGCTGTGCTCCTCGCCGGAGCCTCGATCGGCTCCGCCGCGGACGTCGGCGCAAACGAGGACTCCGCGAAATACGCCGAGGACGGCGGGGCGGGGCTGTACGGGAGGATGTCCGCGCTCGGTCTGAAGCAGACGGTCATCGGCGTCCGCTTCGTGCCCAGCGAGTCGGTCGTCATCCAGGACAAGCTCCTGCTGGATCGCGCGATCGCGAGCGCGACCGGCGCAGGGCTGCGGGTCGTGCTGGCGGTGTACCCGTATCCACCGCGTGAGATCGAAGCGGGACTCTCCTCGCCCTCGCTCTTCGCCTCGTACGTCGGCGTCCTCGCGTCGATCTACCCGCAGGTGAAGCAGTTCGTCATCGGAAACGAGCCGAATCAGCCTGCGTTCTGGCGACCCCAGTTCGACGCCGCCGGGAACGGCGTGTCGGCTTCCGCGTTCGGGCCGTACCTCGCCGCCGCGTACGACACGTTGAAGTCCGTCGACCCGGAGATCAGCGTCGTCGGCGTCGGTCTCTCGCCGCGTGGCAACGACCGCCCGACTGCAAAGAACAACATCTCGACGTCGCCGGTCCGCTTCCTGCGTGGGCTCGGTGCGTGGTACCGAAGGAGCGGCCGGACGCTCCCGCTGATGGATGCGTTCAGCTTCCATCCGTACCCGAACGAGGCGACGGACTCGCTCGAGCGCGGCTACTCGTGGCCGAACGCCGGATTCGCGAACCTCGATCGCCTGAAGCAGGCGCTCTGGGACGCGTTCCACGGCACTGCGCAACCCACGACGCTGGACGGCCTCGAGCTCCATCTCGACGAGGTCGGCTGGCAAGTCGACACCGCCGGCCTTCCCGGCTATCGCGGGCGGGAGAACGTGCCGGTCACGGACGAGATCACACAGGCCGCGATCTACGGGCAGCTGATCCGGGAAGCCGCCTGCGATCCGGACGTCGCGTCCCTGAGCTTCTTCGGCTTCCGCGACGACGGACTGCGGACAGGCTTTCAGGCAGGGCTCGAGCGCATGGACGGCTCGGCGAGACCCGCTGCCGGAGCGGTGCAGGCGGCGCTCGGGGAGCCCTGTGCAGGGCTCACGCGCGTCTGGTCGCCTGGCCTCGAGGTGGTGGGCGCGAAGGTCGCCGTCGGCGGAGCCGGGCCCGAGGTGAAGGCGCGCGTCGCGGCGGGAGAGGACGCGCGCGCACGGGTCTGCGTCCGTCCGTTGTCGGACGACGAGCGCGCACGCTGCCGGGCCGTCGCCGTCCCGGGCCTGCGCTCGCTGAACGTCGCGGTCCGGGCTCCGCGCGGGACGACGGGGCTCGTCGAGGTCGCCGTCCGCTTCGCGGCGGAGTCGAACCGGGCCCGGCGGACGGACCTCCTGCGGCAGGCGCTTCTCGAACCCTGACCCCCGCTTGACACCGAACACGTGTTCGTGTCATAGTACGAACACGTGTTCGGTCGGATCGTCATCGCGGTTCTCGTTGCAGTCCTGGTCTGGGCGGTCCTTGCGCGCGACACCGGCGCAGGTCCGAAACCGCGATTCCACACGGTGCAGGCAGGGGAGACGCTGTGGACGATCGCGGCCGGACGGTACGGGGGCGACCCTCGGGCAGGTGTGTGGAAGCTGCAGCAGGCGAACGACCTGGACGGCGCGACGATCGTCCCCGGGCAGCGGCTGACCGTGCCGTAGCCACACGCGGCCGCGCCGTCGATGGTATGAACCCACCCATGGCCTCCGAGCGCATCCTCGAGCTGCTTCGGCGTCCGGTCGACGTCGACGAGTACGGGGAAATCCGCGAGCTCTGGAAGACGCACTCGATCGCCGAAGACAACCGCGACCTTCCGGGTCTCATCTCGACGCTCACGGAGGACTGCGTCTACGAGGTGACGGGAACGGGAGCGCGGTGGGAGGGTCACGAGGGCGCGGCGCGTTTCTACACGGAGCTGCTCACGGCCTTTCCCGACATCCACTTCGACCTCGAGTACATCGTCATCGGGCCGCAGGGCGTCTGCGAGGAAGCGCGTGTGTCAGCGACGCACGAGGGTCGCTGGCTCGAGCACGAGCCGTCCGGGGAGCGGCTCGAGTGGAAGAACGCGATCTTCTTCCCCTGGGATCCGTCGGCGAAGAAGTTCAAGGGCGAGATGGTCTACACCGACCTCGCCTTTGCAGATGCGGCCCAGCGCGGAATCCGCTGATGCGCAGATTCCGCGTGCGCAGAGATCCCTGAAGGCGTCGGCTTCGCCGCCCCGACGGTGCGCAGACTCAGGCGAGCTAGACCGCGACGACCTCCGCAACCGATGCGCCGGGCGGCAGGATTTCGGCCGGCCTCCGGCGAGCGACCGAAAGGAACGCGTCGACGACCACCGGGCTGAACTGCTTCCCCCGCCCGGCGTGGATCTGGAGCATCGCCTCGTCGAGGTCGAGCGCGACGGCGTACGGCCGATCGGTCGTCATGGCGTCCCAGGCGTCGGCGATCGCGATGATCGCTGCCTCGACGGGGATCTCGGTCCCACTGAGTCTGTCGGGGTAGCCGAGGCCGTCCCACCGCTCGTGGTGATGGCGGATCCCGGGCACGGAGTCGCGCAGCGAGGTGATCCGGCACACGATCTGCGCTCCGCGGACGACGTGCTCGCGCATGACGGCCGCCTCGGCTCGATCGAGCTTGCCCGGCTTGGTGAGGATCGAGTCGGGCATCCCGATCTTCCCGATGTCGTGGAACAGCGAGGCATTGGCTAGCGCACCGAGCTGCTTCGCCGGCAGCCGCAGCTCGCGGCCGATCGCGAGCGACACGCGCCGCACGCGTTGCGTGTGGCCCGCCGTGTACGGATCGCGCGCCTCGACGGCTGCATTGAGCGTCTCGATGGTCTCGAGCAGCGTCGCCTCGAGCTCGCGCGAGGACTCCATGAGGTCGTGCGAGCGCGCGGCGAGATCCTCGTTCTGGGCCTGCAGCCGAGCCGACGCACCGCGCACGAGCAGCGCGAGCACGAGCCAGAGCGTTGCGAAGACCAGGACGACGGCGTACCAGACGGTCTGCCGTGACTCGTCGGCGAGCGAGGTGACGACGGCGTCGTCAAGGGCGACCTCCGCCGCTCCGACCACACGGCCGCCGGCCGAATGGATCGGCGCCCACACCTTGACCACCGTCGGTCCTGCGCCCGGATCGACGAGGTTTGCCCGAGGCTGGTCCTCGTGCAGCACCGCTCTCAGGTCCGGGCTCGTCCGTCGTCGCCCCACGCGATCGGGGCGCGTCGTCGACAACAGGAGACGACCTTCGGGCGAGTACACGTTGAGACCGCGGACGTCCTCGGGGAGGCGAACGCTGCGCTGGAGCTGCCGACGTGCCCGCGGCGTGACGACGACCGCGTTGCCGCGGACGATGCTCGAGCCGAGCACGGCATCGGTATACGCGGCCACGTCGAGAGCCGTGTCGTCCAGGGCCGCTCGTCGGAGATCCGCCGACAGCGTCGAGGAGAGCGCCACCGCACCTACCACGAGAACGACGGCGGACGCGATGAGGAACGTCCGCAGCAGGGTCAGAGAACGCCCGAGTCCGGACGAGCGGTATTCCCGCGTTCGCCGCATTGCCCTTGTATCGGCGGGCGCAAGGGCGACTTTGAGCGCTCCGCCACTAGAATCGGCCGGCGTGGAGCTCGACGTCGTCTTTCTCGGGACGTCAGGTTCCGTGCCTACCGCCAAGCGCGCCCTGAGCGCCACGCTCGTTCGACGCGGCGGAGATCGCCTTCTCTTCGATTGCTCGGAAGGGACGCAGCGACAGCTGCTGAGGAGCGACATCGGACTCGTGGAGCTCGAGGAGATCTTCCTCACGCACTACCACGCCGACCACTACCTCGGGCTGCCGGGAATGCTCAAGACGTTCGCGCTGCGAGGACGGGACGTACCGCTCACGCTGTACGGTCCTCGAGGGCTCGGCGACCTGCTCTCGAGGCTCCGGCGCATCTTCGGGCGGCTGACGTACCCGCTGGCGACCGTCGAGCTGGAGCCCGGCGAGAGCCTGGCGCGCGACGGTTACCGGATCGAGGTCTTCCCGGTCGACCACGGGGTCACCGCGATCGGGTACGCGCTCGTCGAGGAAGAGAGACCCGGCCGCTTCGACGTCGGTGCCGCCACGAGTCTCGACGTGCCGGACGGCCCCGAGCGCGGCGCGCTCCAGCGCGGCGAGAGCGTGACCCTGGGGGACGGCCGCGTCGTGACGCCGGCAGATGTCCTCGGACCCGCGCGCGCCGGGCGGAAGGTCGTCCTCAGCGGCGACACGGCTCCCGCGGCCTCGGTCGTCGAGGCGGCATCGGGCGCCGATCTGCTCGTACACGAAGCCACGTTCCTCGCGGACGAACGGGCGCGCGCTCGCGAGACCTCGCACTCGACCGCGGGGGAGGCCGCCCTGGTCGCGCAGGAGGCCGGCGTGAAGCTGCTCGCGCTCACGCACCTCTCGACGCGCTACTTCGGCCATCAGGTCGTCGAGGAGGCGACGCAGCTCTTCCCGGCGACCGTCGTGCCGCGCGACTTCGACCTCGTGGCGATCCCGTTTCCGGAGCGGGGCGAGCCCGAGCTCGTTCGTAGCGGAGCCCGCGCGGGCGCTGCTCCGATAGGGTCCGTCGAGTCGTGACGAGGCTCGTGCAGATCGCCGTCGCCGGGGACGTCGCCGAGGGGGAGCAGCTCCAGGAACTCCTCACGGCGGCCGGCATCGACTCGCAACTCGAGCCGGCGATCGAGCACCACGAGTCGGCGCTCGAGGACGCTCCGCTGAAGGTGCTGGTCGCGGAGTCCGACGTCGACGAGGCGCGCGACGCCATCGAGGCGCTGACCGAAGAGGACGAGGATCGGCCCGAGAGCTAGGAGGTGCGGACGAAGTCGATCCGCGTCGACCCGATGAGCCCATCCGTCTCGATGCGATAGCGACAGCTGCCCGAGCCGTCCGCGTTCGGCGGCGCGGGCACGCTCGGTCGCCACACCCCGCCCGGTTGGATCGCCCGCTCCGCGACCACCTTGCCCTCGCGCACGATCCGAGTCGGGAGGCCCTGCTTTCCCAGAAGCGTGAGCTCCAGCCTGCCCGGCCCGCACGCGAACACCCGGATGCGAGCGGTCTCCGCCCCGTGCAGGTCTCCGTTCGGGCGTAAGCCGATGATCCGACGCGACAGCCGGAGCGGCGGCTCCACACGCCAGAGTGTCATCCCGGGCTGCTCGAAGGAGGCGGGGAGGGTCGAGATCTCTTCTCCGATGATCGAGCTGCCGGTCGGTGCTGCTGCTGCCTGCGGCTCGAGCTCCTGACCGGTCAGGGTCAGCAGGCGGCCGTCCTCGCTGGGAACGACGACGTCCTGCGGCACGACGCCGGGTGAAACGGCTCCGACCAGCCGCACGACCTTGGTGACGGCTTCGTTCCAGAAGAGGAACTCCCATGCCGACGGCCACTGCCGCTCGTCGGTGAGGACGAGAGCGACGTCGTTCTCTCCGCTCGAGTCGATCCAGTCCGGGCTGATGCCCGCGAACGTACGCTCCCGCTCGACCTGCGAGCGGTCGTGGATCTCGAGGGACGCGACGAACGAGGCACTGCCGAGCGCAAGCGCGACGACCACGAAGAGCGCGGGCGCCAGGCGACGGGGAAGGAACACCGCAGCGAGGAGGAGCACTGCGAGTCCACCTGCGTACAGCGACTCGAAGGCCGTCTCGTCCAGTGTGCTCCTGAGCCGCTCGAGCGGGATCATCGACGGTGCATCGGCGTACGCGGCGAGGCGGGTCACACGCTCGAGGGGCAGGAGCAAGGCCGAGGCGGCAACGAGGAGCGCGATGACCGAGGTCGAGGGCTGCGGGCGCGGCGCGTGGCGCGCGAGCCAGACCGCAAACGCCACGAAGACGGGGGGAGCGACGGAGAGAAGCTGCCGCTCGGTCACGTGCTCGACGAAGCGCGATGCGAACGAGCCGACCTCGAGGACCGTGACGGCGGCGTAGGCCAACGCCGTGACGACGAGAGCGCGGACGCGCACGTCTTCCTCGCGCCCGCGAAGGACATGCCACGAGAGGATTCCCAGGGCGACGAGCGGGACGCCGACCGTGATCAAGGCGACGGCGCCTGTCTGCCATGCGACCGACTGCGCGACGTCGCCGAGGGAGTACTCGTCGGCCTCCGCCAGAGGCGCATATGCGCCCAGGAGCTGGCCGACGCCGCCCTGGGCGATGCGCATCCCGGTCCACACCACGGCGACGAGACCGAGGACCGCAAACGTGGGAAGCAGGCGTCGGACGATCGTCGTCGAGCGCTCTGCGACCGCCAGCAAGACGACCGCTGCGCCGAGCACTCCGACGAACCCGACTGCCTGCAACCGCGCGGCGAGTGCGATGCCCACGGCGAGAAGGAGGACGCCTTGCCGGGCGAGCGTCGGAACCTCGATGCACCTGGCGAGCACCCAGACGGCGAGAACGGCGACGAAGAAGTACAGGGCTTCGCTCATGAAGAGGCCGCTGTAGGCGAGGCCAGGCATGAGAAGCGTCAGTGCCGCCGCGAGTAGCGCCCACCGGCCGCCTGCGAGCGGACGCGCCCACAGGAAGACCGGGATCGCGGTGAGGGACATCACGCCTGCCTGCAGGAGCTGCACCCAGCGAACGCCTTCCTCGAGCTCGCTCCAGAGGAACGGAATACCCACGAGGAGGGGGTAGAGGACGCTGTAGTAGGGGACCGGCTCTCCGAGCAGGGTGAGGCCGTCGCCCGAGACGAGCGAGCGTCCGAGGAGGCCGTAGAGCTGCTCGTCGGGAGCGATCCAGGGTGCGTCGACACCGCGTGAGAGCGCGAATCGCACACCAGTGGAGACGAGCACCAGTCCGCCGAGTGCGAGGAGCGCGCAGTCGATCCGTAGGCGGCCCGGCATGGCGAGACTCTGCCAGTCGCAGTCCCGCCGTTCGTCTACACTCGACCGAGCCCTTTAAACCGGTCCAGCGAGGCCGGAAAGGAGATCGATGACGACGCACGTTCCCGCAGACCCCACGGCGAGGCTGCTCCTCGACGGCGAGGCGATCGCGAAGGCCCTGTCTCGCATCGCGCACGAGCTCGTCGAGCGCAATGCGACCCCTGGCGGGCCTGGGCTCGAGAGGGTGGCTCTCGTCGGCATCCACTCCCGCGGCGCACCGCTCGCGTCACGACTGCGGCGGCTCGTCGAGGAGAGAAGCGGCACTGAGCTGCCGGTCGGCGCCCTCGACATCACCTTTCACCGCGACGACGTCTACGTCCGCGACGGGGGAAGGCCTCCCGGCCGTCAGCCGGTCGTCCGCGGGACGAGCATCCCCTTCTCGATCGAAGGGCTGACCGTGGTCCTGGTCGACGACGTGCTGTACACCGGCAGGACGGTTCGGGCAGCGATCGACGCGCTGCTCGAGTTCGGTCGGCCCGCTCGTGTCCAGCTCGCGGTGCTCGTCGATCGCGGGCACCGGGAGTTACCGATTCGGCCCGACTACGTCGGGAAGAACCTTCCGACCGGCCGCGACGAGCGCATCCAGGTCGAGCTCGTCGAGATCGACGAGCGAGACGGTGTCTTCCTCGTCGCCGAACGCGAGGGCGGCAATGCCTGAGATCCGGCTGCCGGCACCGCCGAAGCGTCACCTCCTCTCGATCGCCGATCTCGAGCGGTCGGACGTCGAGCGCATCCTCGACACGGCTCGCTCGCTCGAGACGTCGCTCGACCGGGAGATGAAGAAGCTTCCGACCCTGCGCGGACGGACGGTGGTGAACCTCTTCTACGAGTCCTCGACGCGCACGCTCGCGAGCTTCGAGCTCGCGGCGAAGCGTCTCTCCGCGGACACGATGTCCCTTCGCTCGGCCGGCTCGTCGGTCGACAAGGGCGAGTCGCTGAAGGACACGGCGCTCACGCTGGCCGCATACGAGCCGGACGTCATCGTCGTGCGCCATCCGTCGATCGGGGCGGCGCAGCTCGTCGCCCGAATCACCGACGCACACGTGGTGAACGCGGGCGACGGAAAGCACCAGCACCCGACGCAGGCGCTGCTCGATCTCTATGCCATGCGGGAGGCGCTCGGCCGGCTGGACGGGCTCCGTGTCGCGATCGTCGGGGACGTCCTCCACTCGCGCGTCGCGCGCTCGCTCGTGCAGGCACTCGGCCTCGTCGGTGCGCAGGCCGTGCTCGTCGGCCCGCCGACGCTGGTGCCGCGCGGGATCGAGTCGCTCGGTTGCGAGGTGTCGCACGGGATCGAGGCCGTCGGCGACGCCGACGTCGTCTATGTCCTCCGCATGCAGCGTGAGCGAATGGGAGAGGCCTTCGTTCCCTCGCTTCGCGAGTACACCACGCTGTACGGCATCACGCCGGAGCGCGTCAGGCCCGGCCAGGTCGTGATGCACCCGGGGCCGATGAACCGCGGGATCGAGATCGATCCTCGCGTGGCCGACTCGGAGGCTGCGCTCGTGACCGACCAGGTCCGCGCCGGCCTCGTCGTCCGCATGGGGGTGCTGTACGACGTCCTGACTGTCGCACCGGTGGCGATACCGGCGCGGGCGGGGGTTGCGTAGTGCTCTTCGTGAGGAACGGCCGCAGCGACTCGCTCGAGCTCGAAGGGCGCGTGCTCGCGCCGGCTCAGGGCGTCGACGAGTCGCTTCGCATCACCGTCACGGAGGGCGTGATTGCGGCAATCGAACCTGTGTCAGCAGGACGTCTCGTGGTTGCGCCGGCGTTCGTCGATCCGCACGTGCACCTTCGGACCCCTGGCCGCGAGGACGAGGAGACGATTCGTTCCGGCACGAAGGCTGCCGCGGCGGGCGGCTACTGCGCGATTCTCGCGATGCCGAACACCGAGCCGGTCGTCGACTCCGCTGCCGTCCTCGGAGCACTCGTCGAGCGCGCCCGGGGGGAGGCGCTCGTGCCGACGGGCTTCATGGCGGCGATCAGCAAGGGCCAGCTCGGCGAGGAGCTCACCGAGATGGTCGAGCTCGCGAACCTGGGTGCCGCGGCGTTCACGGATGACGGCAGACCCGTGGTGTCCGCCGGGTTGATGCGGCGGGCGCTCCAGTACAGCGGGCTCACGAGCCTGCGCCTTGCATTGCACTGCGAGGAACCGTCGCTCGCCCACGGCGGGCACGCGCACGACGGTGTCGTCTCGGCCGAGCTCGGGCTCGGGCCGTACCCGTCGACGGCGGAGAGCGTCATGGTCGAGCGCGATCTCTCCCTCGCCGCCGCTGAGGGACGTCCGCTGCACCTCATGCACCTGTCGGCGCGTGAGTCGGTCGTGGCGCTCGATCGCGCCCTCGCGACCGGCCAGCCGACGACCGCCGAGGTGACGCCGCACCACCTCGTGCTCACCGACGAGGCCGTTCGCTCACTCGACCCGAACGTGAAGATGAATCCGCCCCTGCGAGCGGCGGAAGACCGGGAAGTGCTGCGCGACGCGCTGCGGCGCGGCGCCATCTCCTGCGTCGCGACGGATCACGCACCGCACGCCCGACACGAGAAGGACGTCCCGTTCGAGGAGGCGCCGTTCGGCGTCACCGGCCTCGAGACGGCCTTCGCGGCGCTCTATACGCACCTCGCGCTTCCGGGGATCGTCTCGCTCGAGACGCTGTTGGAGCGGATGTCGACCGGACCGGCGAGGGCGTTCGGCCTCACCGAGCCGAGAATCGAAGTCGGCGCGCGAGCGAACCTCGTCGCCCTCGACCTCGACGCCGAGTGGACGGTCACCGAGGACGGCTTCCGCTCGCTGTCGACCAACTCCTGGCTGCTGGGGGAGACGCTGCAGGGTCGCGTCGTGAAGACGGTCGCCGACGGACGGCTGGTGTTCGAAGCGTGAGCACCGGTTACCTGGTGCTCGAGGACGGGACGGTCTTCCGCGGCCGCTCGGTCGCAGCCGACGGCGTGGCCTTCGGCGAGGCGGTCTTCACGACGGGCATGACCGGCTATCAGGAGACGGTCACCGATCCCAGCTACGCCGAGCAGCTCGTCTGCTTCACGGCGTCGATGGTCGGCAACTACGGCGTCGCCGGCGAGCGCAGCGAGTCGGGCCTGCCGCACGCGAAGGCGGCGCTCATGCGCTCCCTCGGGGGTGAGGAGTGGGGGGACTGGCTCCGCGAACACGGCCTCGTCGGGCTCGAAGGCATCGATTCGCGGTCGCTCGTCCTTCGATTGCGCGACTCGGGGGCGATGCGCGCGGCCGCGGTCTCCGACCAGGAGGCGCTTCCCGCCGACGACGTGCTCGCGCAGGTGCGGGAGCAGCCGGCGATGGAGGGTCAGGCGCTCGTCGCGCAGGTGTCGACGCCGCAGTCGTACGTCTTCGCGAACTCGGGGTCCCCGCGCGTCGCGGTCGTCGATTACGGTGCCAAGCGCTCGATCCTGCGCCGCCTCGCGAGCGCCGGCGCTGCAGTCACGGTCGTCCCGCACTCGACGATCGCAGACGAGCTCGCGGGCTACGACGGCGTCGTCCTCTCGAACGGACCTGGAGACCCCGAGCCGCTGCGCGACGAGACGCAGACGGTGCGTGACCTGCTCGGCCGTGTTCCGATCCTCGGCATCTGCCTGGGACATCAGCTCCTCGGGCTCGCGACGGAGCACTCCACGTACAAGCTCCCCTTCGGCCACCGCGGCGCGAACCACCCGGTGCTCGAGCGGCGCACGGGGCGGGTGCTCGTCACGAGCCAGAACCACGGCTTCGCCGTCGAGGCCAGCGAGAGCGGTGAGGCCACGCACGTCTCGCTCTACGACGGCACGGTCGAGGGTTTCGACTTCCCGGAGCTACGAGCCCGCTCGGTGCAGTTCCACCCCGAGGCGGGTCCCGGACCGCACGACGGCTGGCCCATCCTCGAAGGCTGGGTCGAGGCGCTGCGAGGCTAGGTGCCCCGGCGCAACGACATCGAGTCGATCTGCGTCATCGGGTCGGGGCCGATCGTCATCGGCCAGGCGTGCGAGTTCGACTACGCCGGCTGCCAGGCCCTGAAGGTTTTGCGCGAAGAGGGATACCGCACGATCGTCGTCAACTCGAACCCCGCGACGATCATGACCGACCCGGGCTTCGCCGATCGCACGTACATCGAGCCGCTCGATCTCGAAGGCGTCGCCTCGGTGCTGCGGCGTGAGCGTCCGGACGCGCTTCTGCCGACGCTCGGGGGCCAGACCGCGCTCAACCTCGCGGTCGCGCTGGCCGAGGACGGCGTCCTGGACGAGCTGGGCGTCGAGCTGATCGGTGCCCCCGTGGAGGTGATCAGGCGCGCCGAGGATCGCGAGCTGTTCAGAGACGCGGTGCGCTCGTGCGGGCTCGAAGTCCCGGCCTCTGCGATCGTGACCTCGCTGGCCGAGCTGGACGGCGTCCCCGTGCCGGCGGTCGTGCGGCCGGCGTTCACGCTCGGCGGCCACGGCGGCGGGTTTGCGGAGGATCGCGCGACGCTCGAGTACCAGGTCGAGCGAGGCCTGTGGGAGTCGCCGATCGGCCAGGTGCTCGTCGAGGAGTCCGTGCGCGGATGGGACGAGTTCGAGCTCGAGGTCATGCGCGACCGCGCGGACAACGTCGTGATCGTGTGCTCGATCGAGAACCTCGACCCCATGGGCGTTCACACGGGCGACTCCGTGACGGTCGCCCCGCAGATGACGCTTTCGGACGAGGCCTATCAAGAGCTGCGCGACGCCGCGGTCGCCGTGATCCGTGCAGTGGGGGTGGAGACCGGGGGCTCCAACATCCAGTTCGCCTGCAACCGGGAGACGGGCGAGCTGCGCGTGATCGAGATGAACCCACGGGTCTCGCGCTCCTCGGCGCTCGCCTCCAAGGCGACGGGCTACCCGATCGCAAAGGTCGCGGCCAAGCTCGCCGTCGGATACACGCTGGACGAGATCCCCAACGACCTCACCAAGACGACGCCGGCGAGCTTCGAGCCGACGCTCGACTACGTCGTCGTGAAGTTCCCCCGTTTCGCCTTCGAGAAGTTCCAGGGAGCCGATCGAACGCTCGGCACGCAGATGAAGTCGGTCGGCGAGGCGATGGGAATAGGCCGGACCTTCTCGGAAGCGCTGCTCAAGGCGCACGGGTCGCGCGAGCTCGAGAAGGGCGTGCCGACACCGTGGCCGAGCCTCGAGGAGGACGACCTTCCGGCGGGGCTTCACCCGTGGTTCCGCAAGGAGATCGCGTCCGCCCGCGAGGAGCTGCGAAGCGGCGACGTGGCGCGGGCGAAGCGCGCCGGCTGGGGCGACGACACGCTCGGCGAGGCGCTAGGCCTCAGCGGCCGCGAAGTCCGTACGCTCCGGCACGAGCGCGGGATCCGGCCGGTGTTTCGCCGCGTCGACTCGTGCGCCGGTGAGGTCGAGGCCGCCTCGAACTACTTCTACTCGACCTGGGGCGAGACCGACGAGGCGCCTCCGACAGGCGAAAAGCCGCGCGTCGTGATCCTCGGCTCCGGGCCGAACCGGATCGGGCAGGGAATCGAGTTCGACTACTGCTGCGTACACGCCGCCCAGACCTTCCGTGCGCTCGGGTACGAGGCGGTGATGGTGAACTGCAACCCGGAGACCGTCTCCACGGACTACGACACCTCCGATCGGCTCTACTTCGAGCCGCTCTCGCCGGAAGAGGTCCTCGCCGTGTGCGATCGCGAGCAGCCGGTCGGCGTCGTGACGCAGTTCGGCGGGCAGACTCCGCTCCGTCTCGCACGCTCGATCGAGGAGGCGGGGTACCGCATCCTCGGGACCCCGCACGAGGCGATCGACCTCGCCGAGGATCGGGAGCGCTTTGGGCTGCTCGCGGACGAGCTCGGTGTCCGCTGCCCACCCTGGGCCATCGCCTCGGATGTCTCCGAGGCGCTCGCCGCCGCCGCGGAAATCGGATATCCGGTGCTGGTGCGGCCGTCCTACGTGCTCGGCGGCCGGGCGATGCGGATCTGTTACGACGCGGACCAGCTGGAGACGGCGATGTCCGCGGTTCACGGGCCGGTGCTTCTCGACCGCTTCGTGGAGAACGCGATCGAGCTCGACGTCGATGCGCTCTGCGACGGGGAGGAGGTCTACATCGCGGCCGTCATGCAGCACGTCGAGGAGGCGGGAGTTCACTCCGGCGACTCGGCGTGCGTGCTCCCCGCCCCGTCGCTCACCCTTGCGAACGCGCTCGAGGTCGAGCACGTCGTCAAGCGGCTCGGGCCCTCGCTCGGGGTCGTCGGAATCCTCAACGTGCAGCTCGCGATCTCGGACTCGACGGTCTACGTGCTGGAGGTGAATCCGCGCGCGTCCCGGACGGTCCCGTTCGCGAGCAAGGCGATCGGGGTGAACCTCGTGGACGCCGCCTGCCGGCTCGCGGCGGGAGCAACGCTCGCGCAGCTCGAGTTGCCGACTCCTCGGCCGGCGCAGGTGAGCGTGAAGGCAGCCGTGTTGCCGTTCGGACGGTTCCCCGGCGCCGATCCGGTGCTTGGCCCCGAGATGCGCTCGACCGGCGAGGTCATGGCGAGCGCGGGCGACCTCCCGACGGCGCTCGCGAAAGCCGAGCGGGCCGCGGGCCGGCCGCTGCCGACCTCCGGGACGGCGTTCCTCTCCGTGCGTGACGAGGACAAGCCGGCGGCCGTGCCCGTCGCGGCGGCGCTCGCCGGTCTCGGCTTCGAGCTCGTCGCCACGGAGGGCACCGCCCGCACGCTTCGCGCCGCGGGTCTCGAGATCGAGGAGATCGCCAAGGTCGCTGACGCGATCGGGGACGACGAGACCGTCGTCGACCTCGTTCGGAACGGGCGCTGCGATCTCGTCATCAACACGCCTCAGGGAAGCGGAGCGCGCGCGGACGGATATCTCATCCGCGAGGCCGCCCTCGTTGCGCGCGTGCCGTGCGTCACGACCATCTCCGGCGCGGCGGCCGCCGTCCACGCGATCGCAAACGCGCGGGCGGAGTCGGCGCTTTCTCTCCAGGAGCGCATCGGGATCGAGGCATAGTGGCTTGTGACACGGTGTCACTTGGCGGTCGCGAAGTCAGGCGCGATCGTCTCGAAGTCGTCGGCTGCGAGCGGGTCGGGGCCTACTGGCTGCTTCGTCTGCTGCGCGGCGGCATCGATCCCGGTGTGCCTGGCCAGTTCTTCATGCTCGAGGTGCCCGGCAGGGTGCTGCCGAGGCCGATGAGCCTCTGCCAGGCGCCTCCCGGGCAGCTCGCCTTCCTGATCGATCCCGTAGGACCCGGCACGCGGGCGCTCTGCGCTCTGGCCGACGGCGCCGCAATCCACGTCTTCGGGCCGCTGGGGAACGGATTCGACCTCGACGTCGAGCGTCCACTGCTGGTGGCAGGCGGGATCGGCATCGCGCCGATGCCGTACCTGGCAGAGGCGCTCGGCGGCGCGCCGGCGCTTCTCGGCTTTCGTAGCGATCGGCACGCCGAGGCGGCACAGCTTCTGCCCGACGCCACCGTCGTCGTCGAGCCGCGGCTCGTCACCGAGCTTCTGCCCTTGGACCCGGGGGGCGTCCTCGCCTGCGGCCCGGAGCCCATGCTCGAGGCCGTTCGCGCACGTGTCCCCGACGCACAGCTCGCCTGGGAGGCGCCGATGGCGTGCGGCTACGGCGGCTGCTACGGCTGCGTCGTCGAACGCGAAGGCACTTTCGTCCGCTTGTGCATCGAAGGCCCCGTGCTCCAGGACGCGGCATGAGCATCCCGCTGCTGAACGCCTCCGGATGCCTCGATGCGCTCACCGCGCCGGAGATCGCGCAAAGCCTGGACGCGCTCGTGACGAAGACCGTCACGCCGCTGCCCCGGGCAGGGAACCCGCCCCCGCGTCTCGCCGAGACGGAGAGCGGCATGCTCAACTCGATCGGGCTGCAGAACCCGGGCATCGACGCATTCGTGCACGACCACCTCCCGCGTCTGTCGGCGCTCGGCGTGCCGATCTGGGTCTCCGTGGGCGGTTTCAGCGCGGACGATTACGCGCACGTGTGCGCGGTCCTCGGGCAGAGCGACGACGTCGCCACGATCGAGCTCAATCTCTCGTGCCCGAACGTCGAGGAAGCCCCCGAGACGGCCGCGGAGCTGATGGCCGCGTCGCGCGGGGTGACGAGAAAGCCTTTGTACGCCAAGCTCTCGCCGGCGACGTGGGACATCGCCGAGTCGGCGCGCGCGGTTGCCGACGCGGGTGCGGACGGCCTCTCCTTGATCAACACGATTCGTGGCCTCGCCTTCGACGATCGGCACCGACGTCCGAAGCTCGCGCGTGGAGCCGGCGGGTACTCGGGCCCCGCGCTCCGACCGATCGCGCTCGCGTGTGTCCATGCGTGCGCGCAGGCCGTCGACCTGCCGATCGTGGGCATGGGTGGGGTGGCTTCCGCAAGCGATGCGCTCGACTTCGTCGCTGCGGGTGCGAGCGCCGTCGCGCTCGGGACGATTCTCTTCGCGGATCCCTGGGCGCCCGGTCGAATCCGGGCGGAGCTCTCGGCCGAAGGGGTCGCGTCTCCGGTCACATTGCGCGCGGTTCGGCACGAATCGACCTCCGCGGCGAATCTGTCAGCTGATTAGCAAACAAAAAAAACCCTGCAAATCGCCCTAAACGGTTCTGCTTGACCAGGAGGGCAAGCTTGGTAGACTCGTCCGGCTCATGGTCACGACGAAGTCGCACGCACAGGCGCCTGCCCGTTCGCTCGACCAGAGGATGGAGGCGCTCCAGCGAGCGAACGACGTCCGGGTCCGGCGAGCGCAGCTCAAGCGAGACCTGAAGGCAGGGCGCGAGAGCATCGAGGCGATCCTCCTCGACCCGCCCGAGTGGGTCGAGACTGCGAAGGTCTTCGACATCCTCATGGCAGTCCCGAAGTTCGGGCGCGTCAAGGCCGCGCGGCTTCTGAACCAGTGTCGGATCAGCCAGTCGAAGACGGTCGGCGGACTCTCCGAGCGTCAGCGGACCGAGCTGGTCGATCTCTTCAACCACCGCAGCTAACCCTCCGGTGCCGTCGCGGCCCGTTTTCGTCGTCACGGGCCCATCGGGAGCCGGCAAGGGGACGCTGATCAAGGGCCTCGTCGAGCTGGTGTCCGGTCTCGAGGTCGCCGTGTCCGCCACGACCCGGCCCCAGCGGCCGGGCGAGATCGACGGGCACGACTACTGGTTCCTCACGGACGAAGAGTTCGCGCGCAGGGTGGACGAGGGCGAGTTCCTCGAATGGGTGCCGTATGTCTCGGGCCGTCGCTACGGCACGCTTCGCTCCGAGATCGACCGCATCGGCCAGGAAGACGCGGTCTGCGTGCTCGAGCTCGAGCTCGAGGGTGCGCTGACCGTCCAGCGGGACGTACCGGGCAGCATCACGATCTTCATCGCCGCCCCTGTCGAGGAGCTCGAGCGTCGCCTTCGCGAGCGGGCGACAGAGAGCAGCGGAGAGATCGACGACCGCATCGCGCTCGCGCGGCACCAGCTCGAGCAAGCCCACCGGTTCCGGTACATGGTCCGCAACGACGACCTGGAGCGCGCGACGTCGGCGCTCGCCGCTCTGGTCGAGTGTGAATTGGCGCGCGCAGGTACCATCTCCCGGCCATGATCTACCCACGCCTCGACGACCTGCTCGAACAGGTCGACGGATCTCGCTACGCGCTCGTCCTCGTCGCAGCCAAGCGCGCGCGGCAGATCAACAACTACCACCACCAGCTCGGTGAGGGCATCGGCTTCGAGGAGGCCCCGCCGCCGCTCGTCGAGTCCCGCTCGAAGAACTACCTCACGATGGCGATGGAGGAAATCGCGAGCGGGAAGATCAGGCACCTGGCCCCGTCGAGCTGAGGCAGGGCGCGTGGCGCGCATCCTGCTCGGAGTGACAGGCGGGATTGCGGCGTACAAGGCCTGCACGCTCGTCCGGCTGCTGGTGCGCTCCGGGCACGACGTGCTGCCCGTGCTCACGCCTGGCGCCGAGCGGTTCGTCACCCGCGAGACGTTCCACGCGCTTGCCCGAAAGGCCCCGAGCGACGAGCCGTACCTGCACCTGGGACGGTGGGACCTGATCGTCGTCGCGCCGCTCACGGCGAATACGCTCGCGCGACTGGCCCACGGGCTCGCAGACGACGTCCTCACCGAGGCGGTACTCGCGCACGACGGGCCGGTGCTCGTCGCTCCGGCGATGAACACGCGCATGTGGCAACACCCGGCGACGCAGGCGAACGTCGAAGCGCTTCGCGAACGTGGCGTCGAGATCGTCGGGCCGGCGGCAGGCGAGCTGGCCGAGGGAGAGGAAGGCATCGGACGGATGGCGGAACCCGAGGAGATCCACACCCGAAGCGAGGCGCTTCTGGGCGCGACGCACGGGCCGCTTTCAGGCAAGCGCGTCCTCGTTGCGGCGGGAGGAACTCGCGAGCCGCTCGACGCCGTGCGCTTCCTCGGGAACCGCTCTTCCGGCCGCATGGGCGTTGCCCTCGCCGAGGAGGCGAGTCTCCGCGGAGCGGACGTGACGCTGCTCGCGGCGAACCTCGCCGTGCCGACTCCTGCCGGCGTGACAGTCGTCGAGACGCCGACAGCTGCCGATCTGGAGCGCGAGGCGCTCGCGCGAGCGGACTGCGACGTGATCGTCATGGCGGCCGCCGTCGCCGACTACCGCCCCGCTTCGCCCTCGGACGACAAGCGGGCCAAGGACCGACAGCCCTGGACGGTCGAGCTCGAGCCGACGGCCGACGTCCTCGCTGCAATCGGGGCGGATCGCCGGCCGGGGCGGGTGATCGTGGGCTTCGCTGCCGATCGCGGCGACTCCGGCCTCGAGCGGGCACGCGTGAAGCGCCTCGCGAAGAAGGCCGATCTCTTCGTCTTCAACGACGTCAGCAGGGCTGACATCGGCTTCGACGCGCCCGACAACGAGGTCATCGTCCTCTCGAACAACGGGGAGCGCACGGTCGAGAAGGCGCCCAAGCGCGCCGTCGCGGCAGCTGTTCTCGACGAGATAGAGCGGCTACTCTCGTCGGTATGACCGACGCGGCACGCGCGGGTGAGCCCGTCGCCTCGCGCTCGGCGGCGGACGTCGTCGAACGTGTTGTGCAGAATCTCCAGCGTGCCGTGAGGGCGCCGCGGTCGACGCTCGAGCTCTGCGTCCTCTGCCTCGTCGCCGAGGGTCACCTGATCATCGAGGACTTTCCGGGCGTCGGGAAGACCGTGCTCGCGAAGTCGGTCGCGCGCTCGCTCCATCTCTCGTTCTCGCGGCTCCAGTTCACGCCGGACCTGCTGCCGACGGACGTGACTGGCGTGAACGTCTTCAACCAGGCCTCCGGTGAGTTCGAGTTCAGGCCCGGGCCGGTGTTCGCGAACGTCCTCCTCGTCGACGAGATCAACCGTGCCTCTCCGAAGACGCAATCGGCGCTGCTCGAGGCGATGCAGGAGGCGCAGGTCACGATCGACGGCGTCACGTACGGGCTCGAGCAGCCGTTCTTCGTCGTCGCGACCCAGAACCCGATCGAGTACGAGGGCACGTATCCGCTCCCCGAGGCGCAGCTCGACCGCTTCACGGCGCGGCTCTCCCTCGGCTATCCGCCGTTCGGCGAAGAGGCGCGGATGCTCGCCGAGCAGACGACCGCGCCGCCTCTCGATGCGCTCGAGGCCGTGGCCGACCGGGACGATCTCCTCGCTGCGATCGCCGCGGCGCGTGACGTCTACGTCGAGGAGAGCGTGGGCGACTACGTCGTCACGGTCGTCAGACACACACGCGAGAGCCCGCTTCTCGCGCTCGGCGCCAGTCCGCGGGCGGGTATCGCTCTCCTGCGCACGGCGAAGGCGCGTGCCGCCGCCCTCGGCCGCGACTACGTCGTCCCGGACGACGTCCAGTCCGTGGCCGCGGCAGTCCTGGCGCACCGCGTGATCCTCGCGCCCGAGGCCCGTGCCGCCGGCGTACGCGGCGAGGATGCCGTCGAGCGCGCGCTCGCCGAGGTGCCGACACCGCGATGAGCATGTGGCGCGGCGGGTTCGCTCTCGGGGCCGTGGCTCTTGCGGCCGCCCTGGCGTCCGGCTCGCGCGCGTTGGGGGTCGTCGGAGTCGGGTTCCTGTTCGCCTCGGCCGTAACCTGGTTGTGGACCTGGCTTGCCGAAAGCCCGGCCACCGTGAGCTACACGATCAGCCCGGCGCCGGCAACGGAGGGCGAGCGTGTACGAGTTGCGGTGGAGGTACGGAGGTTCTCGAGGCTCCTTCTCGGGTCGATCACGTTGCGGGCCACGATCGGGCGACTGGGAACACGTCGTCTGAGGCTACGCACGCAAGGACGTGTCTCGACCGGAGAGCTCGATCTCCAACGGTCGCCGCGTGGGGTCTTCAGGATCACCGACACGGAGGTCACGCTGGGCGATCTCCTGGGGCTCGTCTCCGTTTCGCCTCCCGTGGCCGCCGATCCGGCGACGGTCGTCGTGCGGCCTCGGGTCGTCGCGCTCGACGGGCTCTTCAGCGACGCGGGGAGGATCGGAGGAGACGGGCGCCGGCTCCTGCTGCGCCGCGCGGCCGGCTTCGACTTCCACTCGGTTCGC
Source organism: Gaiellaceae bacterium (assembly GCA_048594925.1). GTDB lineage: Bacteria > Actinomycetota > Thermoleophilia > Gaiellales > Gaiellaceae > GMQP-bins7. The sequence continues at coordinate 13,399 of JBMDXR010000063.1, read as the reverse complement.
GAGCACGAGCCCGGTGAGTCCCTTCGGCGCGTTCACTGGCCGTCGAGCGCGCGCCGCGGGCAGCTGATGGTGAAGGAGCTCGAGGACACCACGCACGAGGGTGTCGTCGTCGTCCTCGACTGCGACCCGCCCGGAGCCGTGGGAGAGCCTCCCAATTCGAGCTTCGACGTCGCAGTGCGCGCCGCCGCCTCGATCCTGCAGGCGCACGGCGCGCGTGGACGCACGGTCACCTTCGTCTCCACCGGACGTGATCGAGCTGTGGTCCGGGTCACCTCGCTGGCGGCGGAGCTCGACGGCGCTCTGAACGCGCTCGCGGCGGCGCAGCCCGACGCGCTGCACGGCGTTGCTCGCTTCCTGGAGAGCATCCCGCCGTCTGTCGTGAGTGCCGGAGAGCTCGTGATCGTGACGGCGACGGTCGATCCCGCATCGTTCAAGGCCGTGCTCGGCCTCGCCGGCCGGCGCGCCGTCTCCGTCGTCTGGATCGACGCGGCGAGCTTCGCGGCCCGCCCGACCCGCGCCGAGCCCGGCCTTCTGCGGCTCGCGGCGCACGGAATCCCCACCGCCGTCGTGCGTCGCGGCGATGACCTGGCGGCAGCGCTGTCCGCGCGGACCCTCGAGGGGGTGGCCGGTGGCTAGGACGGTCGCGGCCTGCATCTTCCCCGCGGTCGCGATCGCGGGCGCCTGGCTCAGCCTCGAGGAGCCTCGCCTCGTGGGCGAGAGCGCGATGATCCTCGCGCTCGCGATCCTGCCCGCCCTCGTGCGCGGACGGGGTGGGCGGATCGCGGCGGTGGTCGGGTCGGCTCTGACCGCGGCGTGGCTCGTCTTCGGCGCGCAGCCCTGGGAGCTCCTTCCCTTCCGCGACGAACCCGTCGTCTCGCCCCTGCTCGAAGAGGCTGCACAGGGATTCGTCGACTTCTACGCGGTCTTCCTACCTTTCGAGCCGACGCGCAACGCGGAGATGCACGCCCTCGTCCTGTGCGCGATCTTCGGTTTCACGCTCGCCACGGCGCTCCTCGTCGCCTCGCGTCACGCGATCACCGCTGCCGCGGTCACGGTTGCCGGCATCGGCTGGCCGGCAACGCTGCAGGGCGGGGCGGCGGTCGCCTTCGGTGCGCTTGCACTGGGCGCCGCGCTCTCGATCCCGCTGCTTCTTCGTGTGAGCTCGGCCAGGACGCTCGTGGCCGGGGGCGCGATGGGGGCGCTCGTGGTCATGGGTGCGGCGTGGACGTCCTCGGCGACGACGCTCGCCCGGGACGCGATGCTCGACTGGGAGAGCTGGGACATCCGGGGAGAGACGGCCGCGTCGAGCATCCGGTTCGCCTGGGACTCGAACTACGAGGGCGTTCGCTTCCCGAAGCGGAAGACCGTCGTGTTCAGGGTCACGGGCCCGGCGCAACCGACGTACTGGCGGGCGTCCACGCTCGACCTCTTCAGCGACGACCACTGGTTCGAGAACCTGCTCTGGCTCGGCCGGGTCGAAGGCGCCAGCACGCGACTCTCGACCGATCGGATGCTTCCCGTTCGCATCTCCAAACGCCAGAACTGGACCGAGCTGGCCCCGCGCGCTGCCTCTCGGCAGTCGGATTGGCTCGAGCAGGAGGTGGAGATCGAGGCGTTCGTCGACGACCACCTGGTGGCTGCAGGGACGCCGGTCGCCATCGACGCACGTCGACTCGGCACCGTGTTTCAGCTCTCCGGCAGCGTTCTGCGTGTCCGCGACCCGGTTCGGGACGGGCTCCGCTACAGGGTCTGGAGCTACGTCCCGAATCCATCGCCCGCACAGCTCGCAGCCTCGCGCCCCCTGTACCCCGTCGCTGCGTCCCGCTTCCTCGGCGTCGACGGACGCGAATTCCCGCGCTTCGACGCGGAGGGACGGGACCTCCAGGTGCAGGAGCTGTTCGCGGATCCGTCGTATCGCACGTTCCGTCGGTATCGGCCGCTCTACGAGACCGCATACCGCGTGACCCGCGGAGCGCGGACCCCGTACGCTGCCGTCCTCGCGCTCGAGTCGTGGCTGAGGCAGCGCGGCGGGTTCCGCTACGACGAGTCGCCTCCTCGCGTGAGCGGCTCCCCGCTCGTCGGATTCGTCACGCGCACCAGGGCCGGGTACTGCCAGCACTTCGCGGGCGCCATGGCGGTGATGCTGAGGATGCTCGGAGTACCTGCACGAGTGGCGGTCGGCTTCACGAGCGGGACCAGCGACGCGGGGGCGTGGGTGGTTACGGACCACGAGGCCCATGCCTGGGTCGAGGTCTGGTTCCGGGGGCACGGGTGGATTCCGTTCGATCCCACGCCGGGGCGCGGCACGTTCGGCGGGTCGTACTCGTTCGCGTCCGACTCGGACGACGCCGTTGCCAGGCTGCGGCGAGGCGAGCTCAGCAGGTCGACGTCGGCCGATTCACTGCGAACGCCCGACGTCGGCGATCTGCTTCCGGCGGCGTCCCCTCCCGGCCGGCCGCCGTCGCTCGTGGCGGTCGGGCTGCTGCTCGCGGCCGCCTGGATCGTCCTCCTCGGCGTCGGGAAAGCGGTCGTCCGCCGGGCGCGCTACCTGTCGCGCGATCCGCGCGGTGTCGCCACGGCCAGCCGTCGTGAGCTGGAAGGCTTCCTGCGCGACCAGGGCATCCGGCTCGGGCCGCACGCGACGCTCGTCACCCTCCAGCAGGCGGTTCACGACGAGTTCGGCGTCGACGCGCGGCCGTTCGCGATCGCCGCCGCCCGCGCCCGCTTCGGGCACCCGGCGACGATCGCCCAGGGTGCCACGACGGCGCGCAGGGAGCTCCGCCGGCTCCTTCGCGCCGCTCGCGCCGAGCTCTCCCTGTGGGCGCGGTTCCGCGGTCTGGTGTCGCTGCGTTCGGTGCGGTCGTCGGGCGCTCTGTGAGCGACACCTACGACCTGTTCCAGCTCGGCCGCAGTCACCTGCGGAACGGGATGGCCGCGCAGGCGACCGTGCCTCTCGAGAAGGCGAAGCGCGCCGAGCCCAGGTCCCGTTCCATCAGGGAGGCACTCGGGATCGCCTACTTCCGGATCGGTCGCTGGGAGGAGGCTGAGGCCGAGTTCCGTGCGCTCGTGGAGCTCTCGCCCGACGACGAGTTCGCGCACTATGCGCTCGCCCGTGCACTCGTGAATCAGGGCCGACGACGGGAAGCGACACCGCACATCAAGCTCGCGCGCTCGTTGCGCCCTCGCACGTCCACGGACACGGCGCTCGAGTAGTCGTGCGGGCCGTCGTCCAGCGCGTTCGCGAGGCTTCCGTTGCCGTCGACGGCGCTGACGTAGCGAAGATCGGGGCGGGTGTGCTGGTGCTCCTGGGCGTTGCCCGGATCGACGGCGACGCCCAAGCCGATCGCCTGGCCGGCAAGATTGCGCAGCTTCGCGTCTTCGAGAACGACGACGGCCGGTTCGACCGCTCACTCGTCGACATCGGCGGCGATGCCCTCGTCGTCAGCCAGTTCACGCTCATCGCGGACAGCAGGCGCCAGAAGGGAACTCGTCCCGACTTCTCGAAGGCAGCGCGGCCGGAGGTTGCGGAGCCGCTGTACGAGCGATTCTGCGGGGCGCTACGCGCGGAGGGCGTGCCGGTTCAGAAGGGCCTCTTCGGGGCGAGGATGGAGGTCTCGCTCGTCAACGACGGCCCGGTAACGATCATCCTCGACGTATAGGGCGACGGCCTGATCACGTGCCAAGCGTCCGAGCTACGCAGCAGCAAAGTCCCGTCAGCGGAGGATCGGGGTAGGGGAGGAGAGCGGACCGATCGGTCATCTCGTCCAGACTGCGAGGCTGAGGTGAGGGAGTCACCTTCATCGCAGACACGCAGAAGGGGAACCGCCCGAGCTTCACGGACGTAGCCACGCTGGCGCACGCCGAGCCGCTCTATGAACGCTTCTGCGCAGCGCCCGAGGAGGAGGGAGTGCCTGTCTCGCGCGGGATGTTCGGCCCGCGCACGCAGGTGAAGCTCGTGAACGACGGGCCTGTCACGATCGTTCTGGACGTGTGACTGATCAGGAGGAAGCTATGAGATCGCGCCGCGTACACGACCGGCTTGTCGGCAAATGGAGGCTGGTGTCGTGTGTGGGTCGAACGGAAGATGGATCGGTCGCACTCCCACTCGGCGCGAAGCCGGACGGAAGCCTCCTGTACACAGAAAGCGGATGGATGACCGCACAGCTATGTGCGGCGGATCGCGCAGCCCTCGCGAGTGAGGACCTTCGTGGAGGAAGCGACTCCCAACTGGCAGCGGCGTTCTTGAGCTACGTCTCGTACTGCGGTTCGTACGAGGTCATCGGCGACGTCGTCGTCCATCGCGTGGAGATGAGCCTGTTCCCGAACTGGGTCGGGACCGAGCAGGTGAGATCCTTCGAGCTGACCGGAGATGAGCTCCTTCTGCGAACGCCACCCATCGAAGTGGGCGGGCGGATGCTCGTCAACGAGCTTCGCTGGCGCCGTGAGGAGACGATCGTGCTCGACACGTGACGAGACCGTGGATCCGGAGGCATGGTGCTATCCTTTCCTCACCACATTTCACCGGCTTCACGAAATGGGCGCGCGGCGCCCATTTTTGTTGAGGGAGGCAATTGTTTGTTGAGGGAGGCATTGCCAGCACGAGCACGATGACCACGACATTCATTCGAGAGCGCACATTGCAGGAGGAGATCGCACCGGCGGTCGAGTCGCGCGTGCCCGGCGTCGAGGTGCTCGCGGTCGAGCTTCCCTCGACGAGCCGCTTCTGCGTCTACATCGACCATCCGGACGGTGTCGACCATGCGCTCTGCGAGCGCGTGACGCGCGTCCTCGATGCCTATCGCTCCGAGTACACCATCGAGGTGTCCTCGCCCGGGCCCGAGCGGCCGCTCCGCAAGCCGGAGCATTTCGCGGGCATGGTGGGGCACCGGATCTCGGTGCGCACGGCAGACCGCATGGCAGGAAAGAACCGATTTCGCGGCACGCTCACCGACGCCGATGGCACGGCAATCACGCTCGAGACCGGCGACGCCGGCGAGCTTCGCATCCCGTACGACGCCATCGTGCGGGCAAATCTGATCGACGAGGGGTTGACGACATGAGCCAAGAGATCATCGAGGGCATCCAGGCCATCGAGAAGGAGAAGGGCATCGAGGAAGGCGTCCTCATCACGGCGCTCGAGGATGCGCTCCGTGCTGCCTACAAGAAGACGCCGGGTGCCACCCGCCACGCCGAGGTCAAGCTCGACGGCGACGGCGAGTTCCGCGTCTACGGGATCGAGATTCCGGAGGACATCGAGACCCGGCTCGTCGAGGAGGCGCGCGAGGCGCGCATCACCGAGCTCGAGCACCTCGAGGAGGAGACGGGCGAGCGCCAGCACACGCTGATCACCGACGAGGATCTCGAGCTCGACTGGTCGCAGGTGCCCGAGGATCAGATCGTGCGGACGGACGTCACGCCCGACAACTTCGGGCGGATCGCTGCCCAGACCGCGAAGCAGGTCATCCAGCAGCGGATTCGCGAAGCCGAGCGAGCGATCATGTACGAGGAGTACGTCGACCGGCAGGGCGAGGTGGTCACCGGCATCGTGCAGCAGGCCGGCGACCGCAACAACGTCCTCGTCGACCTCGGACGCGTCGAGTCGCTGCTGCCGCGCTCCGAGCAGGTCGACGGGGAGCGCTACGAGCAGGGGAGCCGCATCAAGGCCGTCATCGCGGAGGTCCGCTCGGGCACGAAGGGCCCGCAGGTGATCCTCTCCCGCCGCGATCCGGAGCTCATCCGGGCGCTCTTCGAGCTCGAGGTTCCGGAGATCGCCGACGGGCTCGTCGAGATCCGCGGGGTCGCGCGGGAGCCCGGGTACCGGTCGAAGATCGCGGTCGAGTCGCACATGCAGGGCGTCGACCCCGTCGGCGCGTGCGTCGGGCCGCGTGGCTCGCGCGTGCGCATGGTCGTCTCCGAGCTTCGCGGCGAGAAGATCGACATCATCCCCTGGAACACCGAGCCGGCGCGCTTCGTCGCCAAGGCGCTCTCGCCCGCTCGCGTCCGCGAGGTCTACATCGACGATGAGACGAAGGAGGCGACGGTCGTCGTTCCGAACGACCAGCTCGCGCTCGCCATCGGCAAGGAGGGCCTGAATGCCCGCCTCGCGACGCGCCTCACCGGCTGGAAGATCGACATCCAGTCCGAGCAGGAGTTCGCCCAGGCCGAGGCCGAGCTCGCGTACGCGGGCGGGTCGGAGGACGGCGAGGAGTTCTCGGGCCGCTGCGCCGCGATCCTGTCGAACGGCAAGCGGTGCCCCAATGCCGCGCTTCCGGGCTCGCACTACTGCGGCGTTCCGGCCCACCAGGCGCTCGCCGACCAGCCTGCCCCCGAGGCTGCGGAAGCCGTCGCCGAGCCCGAGGAGCTCGTCGAGGAGGTCGCGGCGACGAGAGCCGCAGAAGAGGAGCTCGAGGTGGTTGCCGCCGCCGAAGAGGCGCTCGAGGAGGAGGAGACCGAGGCTAGCGAGAGTGTGTGAGCGCTCGCGTTCTAGACTGAACGACGATGGCTGACGGACGCAAAGGACCGAACAGGCCGATTCGCCCGCGTGGAGGCCCCGGCGGGAGGAAGCGCCGCGTCGTCATCGAGGGCGGCGGCGGACGCAGCGCCGGCCGGCAGGCCCGCGATCGCTCGAGCGCGCCGCCTCAGCCGCGTCAGGCCCCGGCTCCGCCGCCGTCGGGACCGATCACCGTCGAGTCCGGCGTCACCGTGAAGGACCTCTCGCAGGCTCTCGGCGTCCCGATGGGCGATCTCATCAAGATCCTGATGGGGCTCGGACAGATGCGGACTGCGACGCAGTCGCTCTCCGACGAGGAAGTCGAGCTCATCGGCTCCGAGCTCGATCGCGAGATCACCATCAAGCACGCCGCCGAGGAGGAGCTCGAGCCGGTGTCGTTCGACGATGCGGACGCCGATCTCGCTCCCCGCCCGCCGGTGGTGACGATCATGGGCCACGTCGACCACGGCAAAACGACGCTGCTCGACGCGATCCGCGAGGAGTCCGTGGTCGAGACCGAGGCAGGCGGGATCACGCAGCACATCGGCGCCTACCAGGCCGACGTCGACGGGCGGAAGATCACATTCCTCGATACGCCCGGCCACGAGGCGTTCACCGCTATGCGCGCGCGGGGCGCCAAGGTCACCGACATCGCGGTGCTCGTCGTCGCTGCGGACGACGGTGTCATGCCGCAGACGAAGGAGTCGATCTCGCACGCACGTGCCGCCGACGTCCCGATCGTCGTCGCCGTCAACAAGATGGACGTCCCCGATGCGAACGTCGACCGCGTGAAGAGCGAGCTCGCCGCCGAGGGCTTGCAGCCCGAGGACTGGGGCGGCACCACGCAGTTCTCCGCGGTCTCCGCGAAGCAGAAGGAGAACCTCGACGACCTGCTCGAGAAGATCCTGCTCGTCGCCGACGCCGAGCTCGACCTGCGCGCGAATCCGAACACCGAGGCGTCGGGCGTCGTCATCGAGTCGCGCCTCGACGTCGGCCGCGGCCCGGTCGCGACCGTGCTCGTCCATCGCGGGACGCTTCGCGTGGGGGATGCGGCCGTCGCGGGGGACGCATCGGGCAAGGTGCGCGCGCTCAACGACTACCGCGGGGAGAAGGTGAAGGACGCGAAGCCGGGCGAGCCCGTCGAGGTTCTCGGCTTCGACCATCCTCCCGCAGCGGGCGAGTTCGTCCGCGTCGTCGAGCACGAACGGCAGGCCAAGCATCTCGCGAACGTGCGAGCCGAGCGGCTGCGCCGCGAGCAGCTGGCGCAGCGGCCGCGCCGCCGCGTGTCGCTCGAGACGCTCCACGAGGATCTGCAGGCCGGCGAGGTCCAGGACCTCAACATCGTCCTCAAGGGCGACGTGCAGGGCTCCGTCGAGGCCCTGGTCGGCGCCATCCAGGAGATCCAGCATCCGGAGGTTCGCGTCAGCGTGATCCACACGGGTGTCGGCGGGATCACCGAGAACGACGTGAACCTCGCGTCGGCGTCGAATGCGCTCGTGGTGGGGTTCAACGTTCGTCCGAGCGCGGAGGCGCGGGTACTCGCCGAGCGCGAGGGCGTCGACATCCGCACCTACCGCGTCATCTACCAGCTCACCGACGACATCCAGCAGGCGCTCGTCGGGATGCTCTCCCCGGTCGAGACCGAGGAGACGCTCGGCGAGGCAGAGGTTCGCGCTCTGTTCCGCGTCTCGCGCCTCGGGACGATCGCCGGCTGCATGGTCACCTCGGGTGTCGTCCGGCGGGGTGCGCAGGTACGGATCGTGCGGGACGGCACCATCGTCCACACGACCTCGATCTCCCAGCTCAAGCGCTTCAAGGACGACGCGCGCGAGGTGAGCGAGGGGTTCGAGTGCGGAATCCTGCTCGACGGTTTCAACGACGTGAAGGAGGGCGACGTCCTCGAGGTCTTCGAGACGCGTGAGGTGGAGCGCACGGATCTCGAGCAGGCGCCCGTCGCCGCCGCACCGGCCGTAGCGGACGAGGAGTAACCTCGCCGCCGTGGCCCGCGGCTACGTCGGCATCCTGACGGTCGAGCTGTACTTCCCCGAGAACGGGTCTCTGAAGGGGAAGCGGAAGTACGTCAAGTCCGCGAAGGCACAGCTGCAGGAGCGATTCGGCGCGTCGGTCGCCGAGGTGGATCACCACGATCTCTGGCAGCGCTCGACGCTGGCGGTAGCGTGTGCGAGCCGAGGCCACTCCGAGCTGCACGGGCTTCTCGACGCCGTCGAGCGGTACCTCGGATCGCAGGCGTGGGAGCTCCTGCGTGCGGAGCGGGAGGTGGTCGTCCCTGGCGAGCGCTGAGCGAAGGCGCAAGGTGAACGAGGCCGTGCGCAAGGTGCTCTCGGACGCGCTCCCGACGCTGAAGGACCCGCGGATCGGCTTCGTGACGATCACGGGAGTGCGCACGACGAAGGACCTGTCGCAAGCGACCGTCTTCTTGAGCGTCCTCGGCGACGAGGCCGACCAGGCCCGCACGCTCGAGGGCCTACAGTCCGCGCACGGTGTCCTCCAATCGCAGGTGGCCCGTGAGCTCGGCACCCGGCGGACTCCGGTCTTGACCTTCGAATACGATCCGGCGATCGAGCGAGGCGTGCGGCTGACGAAGATGATCGACGACCTCGCGCCCAAGGACGATGTCGAACCAGACTGACATGCAGGCGGTTGTGGCCGCCCTCCGCGACGCGGAGCGCCTTGCCGTCACCTCGCACGAGGCGCCGGACGGAGACGCGCTCGGCTCGCTCCTCGCCATGGGCCTGGCGCTGCGGGAGCTCGGCAAGGACGTGGTCATGTTCCTGGGAGGCCCGGCGCCGCTCCCGGGCGAGTACCGATTCCTCGAGCTCGAGGGGCGCGGTCTCAGACGCGGGCTTCCCGACGATCTCGGCGAGCGGGTGCTCGTCGCGGTCGACTGTGCGAGCCCGAGCCGGGTGGGAGCCGAGCCCGGAGTCGTCGAGGCGGCGAAGCTCACGGTCAACATCGACCACCATCACGACAATCCGCGCTTCGGAGACGTGAACCTCGTGGTCCCGGACGCGTCGTCGACGGGAGAGGTCCTCGCGGACGTCTTCCGCGAGCTCGGACTCGCGCTGACGCCCGAGATCGCGGAGGCGCTCTACATCGCCCTCGTCACCGACACCGGCCGGTTCCAGTACGCGAACACGACGCCAAAGGCGCTCCGCCTCGCAGCCGAGCTCGTCGAGGCCGGAGCCGACGTGCACCGCGTCTTCCAGGGCGTCTACGAGAACGTGCAGTTCGCGAAGCTCAAGCTGCTCGCGCGCGCGCTCGAGCGAGCACACGTGCTCGAGGGCGGCGAGATCGTCGTGTCGCACCTGCTGCGGAGCGACTTCGAAGCGGTCGGCGCGACCGAGCCGTACTCCGAGGGGATCATCGACGTGCTTCGGTCGGTCGAAGGCTCGCTCGTGTCCGCGCTCATTCGCGAGCCGCCGAGGGACGGTGGGCCTGCCCGGAAGGTGTCCCTTCGCTCCTCCGTCGACGAAGTCGACGTGAGCGCCATCGCGCGCAAGTCGGGCGGGGGCGGCCACCGCGCGGCGGCCGGCTTCTCCAGCGACCTGTCGGTCGAGGAGATCACGGACTTCATCGTGAACGAGGTCTCGGAGCAGGTCGGGTCGGCAGCGGCGCGCCACTAGTGCCGCCCCGCGCCCTTCATCCGAGCGGGATCATCCTCGTCGACAAGCCCGCAGGTCCGACGTCGTTCGCGATGGTCGCCGCGACGCGGCGAAGGACGAACGCGCGCACGGGGCACGCGGGAACCCTCGATCCCTTCGCGACCGGCCTCCTGTTGCTGCTCTCGGGCGCGGCGACGAAACTGCAGTCGCGCTTCGTCGGGTTGCCGAAGCGCTATTCGACTGCGATCGATCTCACCGCGCGCACGCCGACCGGCGATCTCGAGGGCGAGCGGCTGGAGGAGCGCGATCCTCCTACCGCGGACGAGCTGGAGGCTGCACTCGCCGGCCTGCAGGGAGCGGTCGTTCTCCCGATTCCGGCGGTCTCGGCCGTGAAGATCGAGGGCGAGCGCGCGTACGCGCTGCACCGGCGCGGCGTCGCGGTCGAGATGCCCGTTCGCACGATGCACGTGCACGAGCTCTCGCTCGAGGAGTACAGGGGACGCGTCGCCCGGCTCGACCTGCTCGTGTCCTCGGGGACGTACGTTCGCGCGATCGCCGATGCACTCGGTGGGCACTGCGTCTCGCTGCGCCGCACCGCGATCGGGCCGTTTCGAGTCGAGGAGGCCGATCCCGAGCGGATCATTCCGCCGGACGAAGCCCTGGCGAGGCTCTCGTGAGGATCGTCCACCGGCCCTCGGAGCTCGAGTCGCGTCCTCGGGCGGTCGCCGTCGGCAGCTTCGACGGCGTCCACCGCGGCCATCGAGCAGTGATCGACGCCGTTCGCGCGACCGGTCTCGAGCCGACCGTGATCACATTCGATCCGCACCCGCGCATCGCGCTCGGCAACAGGGTCGAGCTCCTGACCACCCTCGAGCGTCGCCTCGAGCTGCTCGACGAGGCAGGGGCCGCCGATGCGCTCGTCGCCGGGTTCACGCCCGAGCTCCAGCGGCTCGCGCCCGAGGAGTTCGCCGATCGCTACCTGCGTGCGATCGGCGTCGAGGTCGTCGTTGCGGGTGCGGACTTCCGGTTCGGCGTGCGGCGCTCGGGCGATCTCGCGCTTCTCGAGCGGATCGGACTCGAGGTCGTCGTGGTGTCGGAGCTGCCAGGCGTCTCGTCGAGCGCGATCCGCGCGGCGCTCACCGACGGCGACGTGAAGGCGGCGGCGGCGATGCTGGGCCGTCCGTTCGAGCTCGACGGCGTCGTCGTGGCAGGCGACCAGCGTGGGGGGACGCTCGGATACCCGACCGCCAACCTTCGGCTCGAGCCCGACCTGGCCTGCCCCCGGTACGGGATCTACGCGGGCGTCGCCCTCGGACATCGAGCGGCGATCTCCATCGGCACCAACCCGCACTACGGCGGGACCGAGCGCAGGATCGAGCCGTACCTCCTCGACTTCGACGGCGATCTGTACGGGAAGCGGCTCGTCGTGGAGCTCTGGGAGCGCCTCCGCGACGAGGCCGTCTTCGGGTCCGAGGCCGATCTCGTGGAGCAGATCGCCCGCGACGTCGAGGCGACGAAAAGCGCGCGTAGGCCGACACCGGATAACTAACGTTCGGCCCGTGGCCGGTGGCAACGGGCAGCCGCTGATCCAGGCGCGCGACCTCGTCAAACGTTTCGGAGACTTCGTTGCGGTCGACGGGATCGACTTCGACCTGCAACGGGGCGAGGCGTTCGGCTTCCTCGGCCCGAACGGGGCGGGGAAGACGTCGACGATGCGGATGATCGGCTGCGTCTCGCCCGTCACCGACGGGACCCTCCGCGTCTTCGGCCTCGACCCCGCGCGGGACGGCGTGAAGATCCGCGGCCGGCTCGGCGTGGTGCCCCAGCAGGACACGCTCGACATGGAGCTGACCGTCCGGGAGAACATCATCATCTACGGGCGCTACTTCGGGCTGTCGCGGAAGGCGCTGGGCGCTCGCGCCGACGAGCTGCTCGAGTTCGTCGAGCTCGCAGAGCGCGCGAACGATCGCGTCGAGCCGCTCTCGGGCGGGATGAAGCGTCGCCTCACGATCGCCCGGTCACTCGTCAACGACCCCGATGTCATGCTCCTCGACGAGCCGACGACCGGCCTCGACCCGCAGGCCCGGCATGTCGTCTGGGACCGCCTGTACCGCCTCAAGCGGCAGGGGACGACGCTCCTCCTGACGACGCACTACATGGACGAGGCGGAGCAGCTTTGCGACCGCCTCGTCGTGATGGATCGCGGGAAGATCGTGGCCGAGGGCTCGCCGCGCGACCTGATCGAGCGCTACTCGACGAGGGACGTCGTCGAGCTCCGTTTCGACGACGGCAGCAGGCCCGATGACCTGAGCTACTGGACCGACGGCTTGGCCACCCGCGTCGAGTCCCTTCCCGACCGCGTACTGCTGTACACGCAGGACGGCGACGCCGCGTCGCACGGAATCCACGAGCGCGGGCTCGTCCCGGAGAGCGTGATGGTGCGTCGGAGCACGCTCGAGGACGTCTTCCTGCACCTCACCGGCAGGAGCCTCATCGAATGACCTCACTCACGCTGGCACTCAGGCCGCTCGAGTTCTTCTTCGCCCAGTACCGGCGCGTCTGGCGAGGCCCGGCCGTGACGAGCGTGGTCACCCCGGTCGTCTACCTGCTCGCGCTCGGCGTCGGCCTGGGCGTCTTCGTCGATCGCTCGGCCAACCTGTCCGGGGATATCTCGTACCTCGACTTCGTCGCCCCGGGCCTGATGGCAGCGACCGCGATGCAGATCGCAACGTTCGAGGCGAGCTGGCCGGTGCTCTCGGCGATCAAGTGGGATCGGCAGTACCACGCGATGCTCGCGACGCCGTTGCGGGTGCGCGACGTGATGATCGGCCACCAGGCGTTCTTCGTGTTCCGCCTGCTCCTGACCGGCTCCGTGTACCTCGTCGTCATCACGGCGTTCGGCGCGGTGAGCTCTCCGCTCGGGATCCTCGCGATCCCGGTCACGGTCCTCGTGGGGCTCGCGTTCGCAGCGCCAATGGCTGCCTGGGCGGCCTACTCCGAGAACGAGGTGTCGTTCGTCGCGATCTTCCGCTTCGTCGTCTTGCCGATGTTCTTGTTCTCGGGGACGTTCTTCCCGATCTCGACGCTGCCGCTTCCGCTGGAGGTGCTCGCCTGGCTGACGCCGCTGTGGCATGGCGTGACGCTGTGCCGTGACCTCATGCTGGGCGACGTCTCGCCGGGCGCCGACCTCCTTCATCTCGCGTACCTGCTCGCGTGCGTGACGCTGGGTCTAGTCGCAGCAGCGATCACATATCGTCGGTGGCTCGTCGTATGACAGAGCTCGTCG
>JBMDXR010000062.1:0-40605 GCA_048594925.1 Gaiellaceae bacterium | reverse complement strand
CCAGAGCGTGCACTCGTCCACGTAGCCACCCGGCTGCGGCGTCACATCGCCTGGAAGGCGGTCGCCGACTCCGTAGGGCGTGATCGGCAGCTCGAGCTCGCGTGCACTCGTGGGCGGCGCATGGACCTCGACGCCGAGCTGCTCGACGAGCTCGGGAGCGCTCCGCATGTGCCAGTGGCACGCGAGGAGCACGACCACCGGCCGGCCGCGCGCGAGCACTTCCACAGCTGCGCTCTCGACGAGCGGGTCAATGAGGACGAGCGCATCGTCCGTCTCGAGCGCATACGAGCGAACCTCCTGCTCCCACACCTCGGCGTCGCCCTGGTCGGACGTCCAGGAAGGGTGGGATGCCTTCCAGGTCCGGAGGCCGGGAGCGAGCTCCTCCACTACGGCGCCTTGTGGCAGACGGCCTCGATGTTGTTGCCGTCGGGATCGAGGACGTACGCCGCGTAGTAGTTCGGGTCGTACTGTGGGCGGAGCCCGGGAGGGCCGTTGTCCGTTCCTCCAGCGGCCATGGCCGCCGCGTAGAACGCGTCGACCGTTCCCCGGTCGCCGCACTCGAACGCGACGTGCGCGCCGCCGACGGGCTCCCGGCAACCGATCCCGAAGTCGAGCCCTTTGGCGTCGGCGAGGTACGCGAGCACGCCGGGCTCCTCGTACACGACGCGGTAGCCGAGCCCCCCGAGCGCACCGAGGTAGAACCGCTTCGCGGCGTCGAAGTCGGTCACGTTCACGGCGACATGAGCAAGCATTCAGGCTCCCTTCCGTCGATACAGTCGCCGCGCATGATCCTCGAGAACGGCGTCGTCCGCACCATGGATGGGTCGCTGCCGGTCGCGCGGGCGCTTGCGATCGCCGGCGATCGGATCGCAGGCGGGGTCGGCGCACACGAGACCGCGTTTCCGACCCCCGAGGTGGTGGACCTCGGCAGGCGGTGCGCCCTCCCCGGCTTCACGGACTCGCACGTCCACTTCCCGACATGGTCGCTCGCCCAGCACGACGTGCGGCTCGAAGGCGTGTCCGGGCTGGCCCAGGCGCTCGAGCGCGTCCGCCAGCACCCACGGCGTGGGAGCTGGATCAGGGGAACGGGGTGGCGCTCGGCGGACTGGGACGAGCAGCCCACGGCCGCCGCGCTCGACGCCGCGACCGGCGACGCGCCGGCGATGCTCTGGTCGAAGGACTACCACTCCGTCTGGCTCAACTCCGCTGCGCTCGCGCGCGCGGACGGGGATCTCCACGTCGAGGGCGGCGTGGTCGAGCGCGACGAGGCAGGCGAGCCGACCGGCGTCCTGCGCGAAGAGTCCGCCTGGCAGTTCAGGGCACGCTTCGCCCCGGTGCCCGAGGACGAGTGGGTCGACGCGACGCGAGACGGCCTGCGCACGGCCGCGTCGCGCGGGGTCACCGCGATTCACGACATGGACGGCTGGCTGGGCGCGCCGGGCATCTTCCAGCGCGTCGCCGAACGCGACGGGCTCAGTCTCCGCGTCTGGCAGTCGGTGCCGTACGAGCGGCTCCCCGAGCTCGAAGCGCTCGGCGTGCACTCCGGTCTCGGGGGCGACTTCCTCCGAATCGGCTACCTGAAGGCCTTCATGGACGGGACGCTGGGGTCCCAGACCGCCTGGATGCTCGACGGATCCGGGGTCGTGATCACGAGCGGCGAGGAGCTCGCGGAGGTCGTCAGGGCCGGTGCGCGCACGAGATGGCCAGTGGCAGTCCATGCCATCGGCAACCGCGCCAACCGCGAGGCCCTCGATGCGTTCGAGGCGACGCGCGACGTGTGGGAACCGCTCGGCCTGCGGCACCGGGTCGAGCACGCTCAGTGTCTCGCCCCGGAGGACGTCGGACGGTTCGCCGCGCTCGGCGTCGCCTGCTCGGTCCAGTTCAGCCACGCGCCGTCCGATCGCGATCTCGCCGAGCGCTTCTGGGCCGAACAGCTGGAGGGCGCGTACGCGTTCCGCTCCCTCTGGGATACCGGCGCGCTCGTCGCCGACGGGTCCGACGCTCCGGTCGAGGAGCTCGATCCGCTGGCCGGCATCCGCGCGGGAGTGTTGCGGACGATCGACGACCGGCCCGCGTGGCATCCCGAGCAATGCTTGACGGTCGCGGAGGCCGTCGCCGCGAGCACGGTCAATCCGCCGTGGCTGTCCGGGGACGAGCGACAGCGCGGGAAGCTCCTCCCCGGCTACCTCGCAGACCTCGTCGTGCTGTCGCGCGATCCGCTCGCCTGCCCGGCAGACGAGCTCGAGACGATCGAGGTGGTCGCGACGATGGTGGGCGGCCGGTGGGTGCACAACGCACCGCCTTGGGATTAGCACCGTCCGGTTCACCCGCCGCGCATCACTACCCTGGGCACGGTGTCGTCGCTGGTCGACCTGCTGAACGACTCGACGCCGCTGTCCGCCCCGTTCGGACAAGTCGCGGTCGTCGCGATCATCTGTGCCGCGGCCTGGGCAGTGGGTCGCGCGGCGGGACGGATCGCCTCGTTCTTCGTCCTGCGCAGCGAGCGCAGGCATCCGCTCGGCACCGAGGACACCGGCGTGATCGCGTCGCTCAAGCAGCGCGAGACGGCGCTTTCGCTCGCGCGGACGTCGGTTCGCGGTACTGCGTTCGTCCTCGCCGCGCTGCTCTCGCTGAGCGTGCTCATCGGAGCTGACCGCGTCGAGACGATCGCGGGCGCCTCGTTCGTCGTCATCCTCCTCGCGTTCGCGGCGCAACGCTTTCTCGCCGACATCATCGCCGGGCTGCTCATGTTCCACGAGCGTTGGTTCCGGATCGGAGACACGATCGTGATCGAGCCGTGGAAGGTCGAGGGTATCGTCGAGGACCTGTCGCTACGGGCGGTCACGGTGCGCAGCGCGGCCGGCGAGGTGATGCGGGTATCCAACTCGGAGGTGAAGGCGGTTCGCGTGCTTCCACGCGGGTACCGCGAAGCGGAGGTCGAGATCTTCGTCAACGACGCGGAGGCGGGGCGCGAGCTCGTGCAGCACGTCTCGCGGATCGTCCCGGCCGGGCCGACGCACTTCATCCGCCGGCCAGCCGTCGTCGAGGTCCACTCGCTCGAGGACGACGTGCACAGGATCCGGTCGCGCGCCGCCGTGCCCCCGGGCCGGGAGTGGCTTGCCGTCGATCTGCTGCCCGAGCTCCTGCGCGAACGGGCCGCAGAGGCCCTTATCGTCCATGGCCCAGTGGTGATGTGGGTCGACGAACAGGCGGAGCAGCGCTTCGCGCGCGCCGTCCGCGTCCCGATACCCGAGCGCCGCGGCGAGGCCGCATGATCGACCGCCGTGACGGTCGGCGGCTGTTCGGCCTGGATCCGCAGACATACGACGCCGCGCGGCCGGGCCATCCGGACCGTGTCTACGAGATCCTCGCCGAGCGATGCGGTCTCCGTCGGGGCACGCGGGTGCTCGAGATCGGGCCGGGAACCGGGCAGGCCACTCGGCGGCTGCTCGACTTCGGAGCCTCCCTCACTGTCGTCGAGCCCAACGACCAGCTCGCCGATCACCTCGAGGCAACGTTCGGGGCTCGCATCGACGTTCTGCGCGCACCGCTCGAGGACGCGGAGCTCCGCCCCGCGGCATTCGAACTCGTAGCGGCCGCGTCGGCGTTCCACTGGGTGGACGAGGTCGTGGGGCTCGCAACGATCCACACCGCGCTCAGTCCCCGGGGCTGGATCGCGCTCTGGTGGACACACTTCGGCGACGACAGCCGCCCGGACCCGTTCATCGACGCGGTCGACCCGTTGTTCGAGAAGGTACCGCGTGCGCCGTCGGCTGGGATCGAGGGGAGGCCGAGCTTCGGGCGTGACGCTGAGCGACGGCTGGAGGCCCTCGCACGAGCCGGCTTCGAGGACCTCGGCCAGGACGAGTTCCGCTGGAGCCACGAGTGGGACGCTGCGGGCATCCGTGGTCTGTACTCGACCTTCTCGCCCGTCATCTCGCTCGATCCGGACCAACGGGCACACCTCCTCGACGAGGTCGAACGGATCGCCCGCACGCAGTTCGGAGGGCAGGTCGAGAAGCCGCTCGTCACGACGCTGTACACCGCACGGAAGCCGGCCTGATTCGGCCGTACAATCAGGACGTGGCCATACGCACGATGCTCCCCGTCCACGAAGCGCCGACGTGCTCCGTTGCGGGAGCCGCAGAGATCGTCGGGTCGAAGTGGACCGTGCTCATCGTCCACGACCTCTCGGAAGGGCCGCGCAGGTTCACGGAGCTGGAACGCTCGTGTGCCGGAATCAGCCCGCGCACGCTCGCCGAGCGCCTACGCTGGCTCGAGACCGAGGGCATCGTCGCGCGTCAGAGCTACCCCGAGTCGCCGCCGCGCGTCGAGTACGCACTGACCGAGAAGGGCGCGGCGCTCCTCCCGGTCGTCCGGGAGATGCGGCGCTTCGGGCACGAGTGGCTCGGCTGCGGCGTGCACGACACCGCCCGCTCCCCCTAGACCACGGCGCCTCGGCGATGTGGTTCGCTGCGAAGCGGCTGCGAAGCAGCCGCCTTTTAGGGATCTGTCGCGCGACCGGAGGTTCGCGCTAGCGGATCTTCGGTCTGCGCATGAATGTGCGCAGGAGGCGCCGGTGGCGAGTCGGACCCGGCGCCGGTCTCCGCGACCGCTTCGTCGATCGCTCCGAGCGTCTCCGCATCGAGCTCGAGCTGTGCCGCGGGCACCCAGCCGTCGACGTGTCTGGAGGAGCGAGCGCCGACGATCGCACCTGTCACGCCCGGCTGAGCGAGCACCCACGCAACGGCGAGCGCAGGCAGGGTCGTGCCGAGCGCGTCCGCGAGCGGTCGTAGCTGCTCGACGAGCGCGAGAGTCCGCGAGACGAGCGGCTCCTGGAACTCGGCGGACATGCGGCGCCAGTCGGTTTCGGCAAGGCTGGCGATACGCTCCTGGTCGAAGGCGCCCGTGAGCAAGCCCGATGCCATCGGCGAGTAGCAGATGACACCGGCGCCGTTCGCCGCGGCCCACGCGATCACGGTGGCGCGTGCGCCGCGCGCCAGCAGCGAGAGCGGGGGCTGGACGGAGTCGACGTGGCGCACGGCCTCGCAACGCGAGAGCAGCTCCACGTCGAAGTTGCACGCGCCGATCCAACGCACCTTCCCCTCGTCGACCAGCTCGGCCATGGTGCCCCACGAGTCCTCGATCGCCGTGCCGGTCATCCAGTCGGGCCAGTGGACCTGGTAGAGGTCGATGCGCTCGACGCCGAGCCGGCGCAGGCTCGCCTCGCACTCCTCGCGGATCGACTCCGGCCGGAGGTCGTTCTCGATGACGCCTTCGGGACGCCCTTCCCAGCGACGTCCGCACTTCGTGAAGACGTAGACGTCCTCGCCGCATCGATAGGGCTCGAGAGCGCGGCGCACGACGTCCTCTGAGTGGCCGAGGCCATAGACGGCGGCGGTGTCGACCCAGTTGACCCCTTTCGCGACCGCCTGCCTGATGGCCGCGACCGAGTCGTCGTCGTCGACGTCGCCCCAACCGAACTTCCACGGCCCGCCGATCGCCCAGGCGCCGAACCCCACTGGCGAGAGCTCGGGCCCCGCGCTTCCCAGTCGGCGCGTCCTCACGTTCGGGCTCGCCCCGCGTCGTCGAGGTAGTCACGCCACGAGCGCTTGGGAGCCCAGCCGAGCATCCGCTCCGCCTTCGCGGTCGAGATAGAGGAGGCATCCTCGCGCGACAACGACCGGAACTCGATTCCCTCTCCGTCATAGTGCTGCTTGACCGTCTCCTCGAGGGGATGTCCGCCGATCGTGTCGGGCGAGGCGATGTAGAAGACCTCGTGTCCAGGGAGATCGGTCTCGATCGCGAGGACGACGGCGTCGCAGAGGTCGTACACGTCCACGTACGAGCAGTAGTTGCCGATCAGGACCGCGGGGTCGCGGACGATCGGCCCGAGATTCCGCTCGTAGCTCCCTTCGTCCTGGACCCAGCAGGGACGAATCGAGGTGCAGCGAATGTCCGCCCGCTCGACTGCGCGGTCACACATGAGCTCGCCGAACCACTTGGCGAGCGCGTACGGATCCTGGGGCCGAACCGGGTGCTCTTCGTCGATCGGGAGATACTCGGGCTTGAACGGCCGATACGCGAAGATGAAGCCCGGAACCGTCTCGCTCGAGAAGTTCACGAACCTGTGCACACCGGCGCGGATCGCCGCCTCGAGGACGTCGAACGTGCTCAGCATGTTGTTGGCGAACACGACATGCGGCGGGTTGTGGATCGGCTGCGGAATCGCCGCGGTATGCACGACGACATCACAGTCGGCCGCGAGCGCATACGCCGCACCCGCGTCCGTGAGGTCGGCTTGCCAGTAGTCCTCGGGCTCCCCCGCCGCGACGCGATCCCACGTCGGAATCACGAGGTCCGTCGCACGCACGTCGTAGCCCGCCTCCGTGAGACGAGGACAGAGCGCCCGACCCACCTTGCCGCGCGAGCCCGTGACGAGGACTCTCATCACAAGTAGGTGACGGCGTCCTCGACGACGCGCGTCCTACCCCGCAGGAAGTCGAAGTCGCAGCCCTCGTTCGCCTGCAGGACGCGGTCCAGATGCAGCCACCGGTACCCGCGCTCGTCGGCGGGCGTGGGTGGCACCCAACGAGCGCGGCGGGCGGCGAGCTCCTCGTCCGAGACGACGAGGTCGAGACGACGTTCGGCGACATCGAGGCGAACGAGGTCACCATCCTCGACGAGCGCGAGCGGTCCGCCGACTGCCGACTCGGGGGACACGTGCAGCACGACCGCGCCGTACGAGGTGCCGCTCATCCGCGCATCGGAGATGCGCAAGAGATCCGTGACGCCTGCCCGCAGGAGCTTGGCGGGAATCGGCAGATGCCCCCACTCCGGCATCCCTGGTCCTCCCACTGGACCTGCATTGCGCAGCACCATGACGGTCGAGGCGTCGCACTCGAGGTCGGGATCGTCGACGCGCGCGGCCAGGTCGTGGACGTCCTCGAAGACGATGGCGCGACCCTCGTGACGGTGCAGGGCGGGCTCGGCGGCGCTGATCTTCATGACCGCGCCGTCCGGACAGAGGCTGCCTTCGAGCACGACGAGAGCTCCTCCCTCGTCGAGCGGTGCCTCGCGTCTGCGGATGACCTCCGTGTTGACGATCTCGGCGCCGGCGATGTTCTCCTCGACCGTGCGACCGGAGACCGTGATCGCGTCGAGGTGCAGCAGGTCCCCGATCTGCGCCATCACGGCCGGCACGCCGCCCGCGTAGAAGAAGTCCTCCATGAGAAACCGACCGGCGGGCTTCAGGTCGACGAGCCACGGTGTCGTCGCGCACAACTCGTCGAAGAGCTGTAGCGGCAGATCGACGCCGACGCGTCCTGCGTACGCGATGAGGTGCAGGATCGCATTCGTCGAGCCGGAGATGGCGTGGAGGACGCGAATCGCGTTCTCGAGCGCCTCGCGCGTGAGGATGTCGGAGGGCTTCAGATCGGCCTCGACGAGACCCACGATCCGCCGCCCGGCCGCCTCGGCGAGCTGGTGCCTCCGCGAGTCGACGGCCGGAATGGCCGCACCGCCCGGGAGCGTCAGGCCGAGGGCCTCGGTCACGCAGGCCATCGTCGAGGCCGTGCCCATCGTCATGCAGTGCCCGTTCGAGCGCGACATGGAGTTCTCGATCTCGATCCACTCCGCCTCGCTGATGCGTCCGGCACGGAGCTCTTCGTGGTAGTGCCAGCAGTCGCTGCAGGAGCCGATCTCCCGTCCGCGCCAGTGGCCGGTGAGCATCGGCCCGCCCGTCACGACGATCGACGGGATGTCGGCGCTCGCGGCGCCCATGATGCTTGCCGGATTCGTCTTGTCGCAGCCGGTGAGCAGCACGACGCCGTCCAGCGGATACGAGCGGATCGATTCCTCGACGTCCATCGCCATGAGGTTCCGGTAGAGCATCGTCGTGGGCTTCATCAGGGACTCGCCGAGCGACATGACCGGGAACTCGAGCGGGAAGCCTCCCGCCTGCAGCACGCCGCGCTTCACGGACTCGGCGAGGCCGCGCAGGTGGACGTTGCAGTTCACGAGCTCGCTCCAGCTGTTGCAGATGCCGATGACCGGACGCCCCCGGAAGGTCTCGTCAGTGACGCCGGTCGCCTTCAGCCACGAGCGATGGAGGAAGCCATCGAGGTTCCTGCGCTCGAACCACTCGGCGCTGCGCAGCCGCCCGGTGCCACCGCTCGAAGGGACGTTTCTCACGCGTTCCTCCTTGTCGAAGAGTCGGCGACGTGCTCCAGCACCACCTTCGTCACGGCTCCGCGACGCTCGTCGAGGAGCGCGAACGCCTCCGCGAACCGGTGGGCGGGGAACCGATGCGTCACGATCGGATCGAGGTCGACGACCCCCTGCTCGAGCAGCCGAACGACGACTGACCATGCTGCGGTCGAGTACGAGCAGCTCCCGATCACGTCCATGTCGCCGAACATGATCCGGTCGGCCGGGAGGTCGAGCCTCTTCCCCTCCCCGGCGATGCCGAGGAGGACGACGCGACCGCCGGGTCGCACGACGCTCGTGGCGAGGTCGATCGCGTCCACGGAGCCCGCCGTCTCGATCACGACGTCGAGGCCGCCTCCCAGCAGCCGTTGGGTCGTCACCACCGCGTCCTCCTCCAGGACGTGCACGGTCGCGCCTGCACCGAGGCGTTCGGCGAACGCGAGCTCTTCGGGCCGAACGCCGTACGCCACCAGAGCTCCGGGCGAGTACAGGAGCGCGAGCTTCAGCGCGAGCGACCCGAGCGTTCCGATCCCGACCACGCCGACGGTCTCGCCGGGACGCGGTCGGGTCCGCTCGAGACCGCGCAGGACGCAGGCTGCCGGCTCCACGAGAGCGCCGGCCGCGAACGAGACGTGGTCCGGCAACCGGTGGACGACGTGGCGGGGAACGCGCACGTACTCCCCGTAGCCGCCGCCACGCGTGAATCCGATCTGGTCGTAGTTGAGGCAGAGCTGCGTCGCACCCTCCTTGCAGCGACGGCAGCGGTTGCAGGGAATCATCCCCTCGCAGACCACGCGGTCGCCCACGGCGACATCGATGACACCTTCGCCCAGCTCGGCGACGGCGCCGCTCCACTCGTGCCCGGGAACGAGTGGGAATCGCACCCACCGCGGATCGGTGAGCCCTCCGTGGAGCATCTCGAGGTCCGTTCGACAGACCCCCGCGACGTGGCTGCGGACGACGACCTCGCCCGGTCCCGCGGTCGGTGTGTCGAGCTCGACCCAGTCGACGTGGTGCGGACGCTCGATGAGAACGGCCTTCACCGGGCGACTGTACCGCTACTCGGTCAGCGCCTTGGCGACGACACGGTCGCGGAGGCGGGTCGGAAGCCGCTCGATCCATGCCCGCAGGTGCGCGTCCCGGCCGACCAGGTACCGCGCCTTCGGGCGCGTGGATGTGAGCGCGTGCTCGACTGCCCGCGCGACGACGTCCGGATCGATGCCAGGGCCTCGCTTCAGTGCGACGTCCCTGAACTTCGCGATTCTGGATGCATAGAGCTCGTCGCGGGCGCGGGGAACCGAGTCGCGCATCGCGTCGGCGTGGGCTGTGCCCTTCGTCCAGATCGCCGTCCTCACGCTTGCCGGCTCGACGATCGAAACCCCGACCGCCCACGGCTGGAGCTCGATGCGAAGCACGTCTGCGAACGCTTCGAGCGCGTGCTTGGAAGCCGCATACGGCCCGAGAAACGGCAGCGCGCTCCTGCCGCCGATCGAGCCCATCAGCACGATGCGCCCGCGCGCGCGTCGTAGTGCGGGCAAGACTGCCTGCGTGACCGCGACCTGACCGACGACGTTGACCTCGAGCTGGCGGCGGAGCTCGTCCAGCGGGACGAGCTCGAGCGGCCCGGCGATCGCAATCCCCGAGTTGGCGACGAGGCCGTCGAGCGTCTCGCCCACCATCTCGGCTGCTGCGGTGATCTGAGCGCCGTCCGTGACGTCCAGCTCGACCGGGTGAACACCCTGTGCGCGGAGCGCATCGGCAGCTGCGCTCGTCCGGACGCCTCCGTAGACGTGCCACCTGCCGCGCGCCAGACGGAGCGCCGACGCGAGCCCGATCCCCGACGACGCGCCCGTTACGAGGACCGAGCCGGCCACGCCGTCAGTCGGCGAGTCCGGCTGCACGCAGCTCTGCCAGGGCGCGCTCGGACTTCCCGAGCCCCTCGAGGCCCATTCCCGCGAGGACGCGGTCAGTCTTCGTGAACTGGACGTCCCGGTAGTCGACGACCTGCCAGTGATTTCCCCACGGGTCGAGGAAGTCGTGTCCCCCGAGCATCCGAGCACCCGCTTCACGGGCCCGCCGTACGACCTCGGCCCGATCGTCGACGACGAGGCCGTAGTGGCCGGCAGCGACGGGCTCGGACGCGCGCTCCAGGGCGATGAACTGGTCGCCCAGGTTCACGAAGGCCATCCCGCCCGTCCGTCCGCGCAGCTCGAGGCCGTCGACGAGCTTACCGAGGAACTCGAGCATCTCGTCGAGGCCTCCGACCTGCACCGCGACGTGGTTGATTCCGACGAGCCGCGCCACGTCGTGACCTTAGCTACGCGGATTCAGCTACGCGGATTCGGTCCAGACGCCGGCCAGCTCCACGATCGTCGCGGCTGCCGCGGCCATGTCCTGCACGCTGGCCCACTCGCGCACCGAGTGGTACTCCTGGCCGCCCGTGAACAGGTTCGGCGTGGGCAAGCCCTGCGCGGACAGGACGGCCCCGTCGGTACCTCCACGTGTGATCGCGAGCTTCGGCTCCACGCCGGCCCGCCTGATCGCCTCGATAGCCGCCTCCACGACGCGCGGGTTCTCCTCGATGAGGGGACGCATGTTGCGGTAGGAGTGGCGAACCTCGACGTCGACGTGGGCACGCGGCTCCCGCACCTCGACCTGCTGCGCAAGCTCGCGCAGGAACTCCACGTGTTTGGCGAGCAGCTCGTCCTCGTGGTCGCGCGCGATGAAGTCGACGATCGCCTCTTCGGCGTTCCCCGAGATCCGATGGGGATGGACGTATCCCTCGCGACCCTCGGTCGTCTCCGGCGACAGCCGATCCACCGGCAGCGTGAGAACGAGCTTGGACGCGAGCTTCACGGCATTGACTAGCTTGTCCTTCGCAGTGCCGGGATGCACGGAGAGGCCGCGGATCGTGACTCGCACCGACGCAGCCGAGAAGGTCTCGACCTCGAGCTCGCCGAGGTCCGAGCCGTCGAGCGTGTACGCGACGTCCGCACCGAACGCCTCGAGGTCGAAGTCCTCGGCACCTCGGCCGACCTCTTCGTCGACCGTGAAGGCGACGCGAATCGGGACGCGGGAACGCTCGCCGTCCTCTGCGAGGTATGCGACCGCGGCCATGATCTCCGCAATCCCCGCCTTGTCGTCGGCGCCGAGGAGGGTCGTCCCGTCGCTCGTGACGATGTCGTGCCCGACGCGGGCGGCGAGGGCGGGAAGTGCATCGGGATCGAGGGCCTGCCGCGGGTCGCCGGGAAGGACGATCGGCTCGCCGGCCCAGGCTTCGTGGACGATCGGCGAAACACCGGCTCCGACGACGTCCGGCGTCGTGTCGACGTGCGCGATGAGGCCGATCACGGGAGCGTCCACGGTGCCCGGAAGCGTCGCGAAGACCGAGTAGCCCTCGTTCAGCTCTGCGTCGACGAGCCCGATCTCCCGAAGCTCGGCCACGAGCATCCGAGACAGGTCGAGCTGTTTCGCGCTGCTCGGTCGCTTCGGTGCCCGGTACACCGCCTGTGTGTCCACCTGCACGTAGCGGATGAACCGCTCGAGGACGTCGCGGGCCAGCGCCTCCGCCAGCGGGCTCGAGAAAGGCGCCCTACCCGTCAAGCTCGCCGAGCCTGCGCAGGACCTCGCGCATCGTCGCGACGCCCAGCTCGATGGCGTCCTCGGGCACGTTCTCGTTCGGCGCGTGCACGTTGCACTCGCTCTCGATCCCGAACCCGGTCGCCAGCGTCGGCAAGCCGCGCCCGACCAGCCCTGCGTAGATGGGGAGCGTGCCGCCGGTGCGCACGAGCAAGGGCGGCGCACCGATCACGTGCTCGAACGCGTCCGCCGCGAGGCGAATCGCGGGTGCATCCGTGGGCGTGAGCGCGGGTCGTGCGGAGTTGCGAACGGCGATGTCGAGCTCGGCACCGGTCGGGAGCGCTTCCCGCACGAGCCGCTCGAACGCCGCGCGAATCGTCTCCGGATCCTGTCCCGGCGCGAGCCGGATCGAGACGTTCGCACGCGCTTCCACGGGGAGCACCGTCTTCACGAGGTCCGGCGAGCCGCCGACGATCCCGTTCACGTCGAGCGACGTGTCGGCGAACGTGCGGACGTAGAAGTCGTCGGCAGCGCCTTCGGCGATCGGGACAGCGCCGTAGTGCGCGAGCTGCTCCGAGCCGGGCGGAAGCTGTGCCCATGCCTCGAGCTCCTCCCCGGACGGCGGCGTCGCTCCCTGGCGAAGCTCGTCGACGAGGCGACCGTCATCGCGGGGGAGGACGTTCGCCAGCGCGAGCATCAACGCATGCGCCGCGTTCAGCGCGGCCGCCCCGAACATCCCCGAGTGCATGTCCGTCGTGCCGGTGCGGACGCGCAGGTGGAAATAGAGCATCCCGCGCACTCCGATGTAGAACGCCGGCTGACCGCGCCGCACCATGCCTCCGTCGAGGATCAACGCAGCATCCGCTTTGCCCTGATCCTGGTCGAGCCACTCGACGACCGAGTCCCCGCCGACCTCCTCCTCGCCGTCGAAGGCGAAACGCACGTTCACCGGGAGCTCGCCGGCTTCGGCGAGCTGTCGCGCCGCTTCTACGAGAAGGAAGAGGTTCCCCTTGTCGTCCGCCACGCCGCGCGCATAGAGGCGGCCGTCGCGCTCGGTGAGCTCGAACGGGGGCGACTCCCAGAGCTCGAGCGGGTCCGGCGGCTGCACGTCGAAGTGCGCGTAGCAGAGGATCGTCGGCGCCGACTCGGGCCGCTCGGACGCCCGGACCTCCCCGATGACGAGCGGCCTCGTCCCCCACGGAACGAGCTCGGCAGCTCCTCCCGCGTCGCGGATGCGCCGTGCGATCCAGGACGCTGCGCTCTCGATGTCCGCCGCGTGCGCGACATCGGCGCTCACGGAGGGAATGGCGATCAGCTCTGCGAGCTGATCGTGGAGCTCGTCGCGCGTCGGCGCCATCGGCCGCGGAGTCTAGAGAAGCGGCTTCGTCAGGCTACGTCTCTAACGCGCTGTGCATCGGCGAGCGCGCGCAGCTTCTTCAAGCCCTGATGCTCGATCTGGCGGATCCGCTCGCGCGTGACGTTGAAGGCGCGACCGACCTCGTCGAGCGTCCGCGGTTGCTGGCCGTCGAGCCCGTAGCGGAGCTCCAGGACCATGCGCTCGCGCTCCGAGAGCGCACTCAGGATGTTCCGTAGCGCCTCTCGCTGCAGAGTCGTCTCGGCGAGCTCGTCCGGCAGCGGGGCCGACTCGTCGGCGAGGAAGTGCCCGAACTCGGACTCGTCGTCGTCGCCGACAGGCTTCTCGAGCGAGACCGGCACCTGGGCGCTGCGACGGATCTGCTCGACCTCGTCCGGGGTCATCTCGACGTCGCGCGCGATCTCCTCGATGCCTGGCTCGCGACCGAGCTCGGCGCGGAGCTTCCGCTCGGAGCGGAGAATCCGATTCAGCTTCTCGACGACGTGGACAGGCATGCGGATCGTGCGCCCCTTGTCCGCGATCGCACGCGCGACCGCCTGGCGGATCCACCAGGTCGCGTACGTCGAGAACTTGAAGCCCTTCCGGTAGTCGAACTTCTCTGCGGCCCGCACGAGCCCGATCGTTCCCTCCTGGATGAGGTCGAGGAAGGGGAGCCCCTGGTTGCGGTAGCGCTTGGCGATGGAGACGACGAGGCGGAGGTTCGCCTCGACCATGGCCTGCTTCGCCGCGTGCTCTCCACGTTCGATGCGCTTGGCGAGCTCGACCTCCTGCGCCGCGGTCAACAGCGGAACCCGACCGATGTCCTTCAGGAAGAGCTGGAGCGCGTCGGTCGTGATCTCGGGCTCGGGCTCGACGTCGGGCTCGGCCTCGTCGCCAACGTCGGCGTGGACGACCGCGATTTGCGCCTCGTCGAGTGCCGCGTAGAACTCGTCGACCTGTGCCGGCTCGAGGTCCAGCTCATCGAGTGCGAGCGTGAGCTCGTCGGCATCGAGCTGGCCCGTTCGGTACCCGCTCTCGAGCAGTCGCTGGCCCTCGTCGCTCGCGAGGACTTCCTCGATCGGCGTGCGAGTGGTAGCGCCCTGCGATTCGTCTGCGGCCAGACCGCCCCCCATTCCTCGTCGGCGGTCACACGGTAGTTACAGCGGCGGCGGTCGTCAAAGCAACGACCCTCTCGGCCAGGTATGCCCTGGCCTTCGCGCGGGACGTCCATGTCTCGAACGTCATCAGCATCCGAGCCGGGCATCGACTCTCGAGGGCTTCGCTCAGCTGCCTCAAACGCTCGCCACGTCCCGGAGGGTCACATCGCTCTCGACGCTGAGCACGCCCGGAACCTTCGCGAGCACGCGGGGAAGGCAGTCCAGATCCTTCTCCGACTCGACCTCTCCTCGCACCACGACGTGTCCGTTGTCGACGGACGCTTGCAGGTCGGTGAGCGTCAGCAACTCGAGCTCCGCCCGGACGTCGCTTGCGACCTCGTCGTCCGAGCGTGCGAAGTGGCGCACGAGATCCGCTCGCGCAATCAGACCTACGAGCTTCCCGCGCGTGACGACGGGAAGCCGGTTGACGTCGTGGAAGCTCATGAGCCAGGCCGCCCGGTAGATCGACGCGGCGGGCTCGACCACGACGGGCGGACGCGACATCGCCTCCCCGACCGACGTGGCTGTGGCTGCGGGAGGGGAGCGCCGACGGAGCAGCCGCGCGAAGCGTCCGCGTGGCTCGTCGGGGCCGCGCTCCTTCTCGATGATGTCCGACTCGGACACGACGCCGAGGACTGCACCGTTGTCGTCGACAACAGGGACGCCCGAAATCCGATGCTCCGACAGCACCTTCGCCAGCTCGCGCAGGGTGGTGTCGAGGTGCACAGAGACAGCCGGGCTCGTCATGAGGTTCCTCACTTGCATTCCGGACCACCTCCCCTTGGGCCTCGTCACCATCATGGTGGCCCGAGTCGCACGCCGGCGCATCGGGAATTGCCCGCGGACCCCACCGTCGCTAAGACCGTACGCGGCGGATCGTTTCGAGGTATCGTGCCGCCTCGCGCGCGAGCGGTGAGCCGGGCTGGATATTCGAGGCGAGACGGAACTGGCGCTCCGCCCCCAGGATCCGGCCCGTCCAGAGGAGCAGGACGCCGAGGTGGAAGCGAACGGTCGGCTCCTCGGGGAACCTGAGCGAGAGCGGGCCGAGGCGCCCGAACGCCTTCTCGGGCGCGTCCTTGTCGAACTGCCCGACGGCTCCGGCAACCTGTGCCTCGACGTCGTTCGGGAAGCGCTTCGCAGCCTGGTCGAAGACTCGCGCTGCAGAGACGGGGCGGCCGACGCGTTGCAGGCCGACTCCGTGCAGCAGCTGCTCTCGCACCCCGCCGCGCCCGGCTGCCCGACGAAGCGCTTCCAGCTGCCGCGTGGGCGGAAGCCTCGTGGTGGTCCGGGGCGCCTCGTAGGACGGGATGAACGCCGGGAGCCCCCGCGGGAGATTCGGGTGCAGGAGGTTGCCAGCGACGACGGCGTACGGCGTGTCCGGCTCGGCGTCGAGAACGGCGCGCCACGCCTCGACCGGATCGCCCTGGTTCGCCCACAGCCGCGCGAGACCGAGGTGGAGCTGCACGACCGCCTCTTCGGGATAGAGCTTCGCCAGCTGCTCGAGACGGTCGAGCGAGCCGTCGGGCCACGTCGCGAGAGCAGCTCCGACCCTCGCCTCCAGCGAGTCGTGCTTCGCGAAGAGAGCCGCGGCCTGCGCCGTCTCGCCGCGCTGGTAGAGCGCGGCGCCGCTCTTCAGGGCCCGTGTCTCCGCATCGGTGCGAAAGCCGAGCGCGAACGACAGCGGTGGCCGTCCGGGGCGTAGGACGGGCCCCTCGGTCGCCGTGGTCGGCGCGCCGGCCGAGTCACCGTCGACCGACAGGACCGCAGCCGCGACAATTGCGACCGCCGCCACTGCAATGGCGAGGACGAGAAGCGTGATGCGACGGCGCGCCGACACCGCCGGACGATAGCCCGCAGGCCGACGCTATAGTTCGGAAAGTAATGGCGACGTACCGCGAACTGCTCGCCCAGGTGAGGGAGGAGATCGAGGAGATCTCGACGATCGAGGCGCACGAGCGCCTCGACTCGCCCGATGCCCCGGTGTTCGTCGACGTACGTGAGCCCGACGAGTGGGAGGAAGGCCATATCCCGGGCGCGGTCTACACGGGACGCGGCCGACTCGAGCAACGGATCGAAGGGCTCGTTCCCGACAAGAGCCACCCGCTCGTCGTGTACTGCTCTGCGGGCTCCCGTTCCGCGTTCGCGACGAAGACACTCGAGGAGCTCGGCTACGTGAACGTCTCCAACCTCGCGGGCGGCTTCGTCGACTGGAAGCGCAACGGCTTCGACGTGATGATCCCACGCGCCCTCTCGCCCGAGCAGCGCTCGCGCTACAGCCGACACCTGCTCATCCCCGAGGTCGGCGAGGAGGGCCAGCAGCGCCTCCTCGACGCGCGCGTGCTCCTCGTAGGCGCCGGCGGGCTGGGTTCGCCCTCGTCGCTCTACCTCGCGGCGGCCGGCGTGGGCACGCTCGGGATCGTCGACGCCGACGTCGTCGACGAGTCGAATCTCCAGCGCCAGGTCGTGCACTCCACCGACCGGCTCGGAGAGCCGAAGGTGTCCTCGGCCAAGCGAACCCTCGAAGGACTCAACCCGGACGTGACGGTCGTCCCGTACGAGGAGCGCCTCACGTCCGAGAACATAGACCGGATCCTGGGTGAGAGTTGGGACGTCATCGTCGACGGCGCGGACAACTTCCCGACCCGCTACCTCGTGAACGACGCGTCGGTCTGGCACCGGATCCCGGTCGTCCACGGCTCGATCTTCCGCTTCGAAGGGCAGGTGACGGTGTTCTCGCCTGGGCACGGCCCGTGCTACCGCTGCCTCTTCCCGCAGCCGCCTCCTCCCGAGCTGGCGCCGAGCTGCGCCGAGGGCGGCGTCCTCGGTGTGCTGCCCGGCATCGTCGGGTCGATCCAGGCCAACGAGGCGCTGAAGCTGATCCTCGATCGGGGCGACTCGCTCGCCGGCCGGCTGCTGCTGTTCGACGCGCTCGGCACGACCCTGGACGAGGTCAGCGTGCGCCGCAATCCCGACTGCCCGGTCTGCGGCGAAAACCCGTCGATCACCGAGTACATCGACTACATCGAGTTCTGCAACTCACCGGTGAGGATCTGATGGCTGCCGTTCGCATTCCCCCGACGCTGCGCGCCGAGGTCGGCGGTGCCCGCGAGCTCGAGGCCGAGGGGACGACCGTCGGCGAGGTCATCGACGACCTTGTCGATCGCTACCCCCCACTCGCAGCGCAGCTTCTCCAGGACGGGGAGCTCGCGCCCTTCGTGAACGTATATGTCGGTGGCGAGGACGTGCGGACGCGTGACGGGCTCGACACCGAGGTCCGCAACGGCGACCACCTGATCCTCCTCCCCGCGATGGCGGGTGGGACAGGCTAGGACAATCCCCGGCTCGCTCCTCGACCTCGTCGGGTCGACCCCGATCGTGGAGCTGCCGCGACTCTCCCCGAAACGGTCCGTTCGCCTGTACGCGAAGCTCGAGGGGCAGAACCCAAGCGGGTCGATCAAGGACCGGATCGCGAAGGCGATGCTCGACGCCGCGGAGGCGTCCGGTGAGCTCGAGCCGGGCAGACGGCTCCTCGAGCCGACAAGTGGCAACACGGGAATCGCGCTCGCGCTGGCAGCCCGCCTCCGTGGCTACCCGCTGACGTGTGTCGTCCCCGCGAACGTGACAGCCGAGCGCCGACGGCTGCTGATGCTCTACGGCGCCGAGATCGTCGACTCGCCGGGCGAGGAGGGATCGAACGGCGCGGTCAGACTGGCCCTCGAGCTCGCCGAGCGGGAGCCTGCGTACTTCATGCCGTTCCAGTACGCGAACCGGGCAAACCCGCGCGCGCACTACGAGGGGACAGGGGCCGAGATCGCAGCTGCGCTCGACCGGGTCGACGCCGTCGTCGCGGGGCTGGGAACGGGCGGTACGTTGATGGGCGCGGGTGAGCGCCTTCGCGAGTCCTTCCCGGACGTCCTGGTCGTCGCCGCCGAGCCCCTCCCGGGTGACGAGGTCATGGGGCTTCGCTCGCTGGAAGACGGGTACGTGCCGCCAATCCTCGACGTCTCGAAGCTCGACCGGAAGCTCCTCGTGACGAATGCGGAGGCGGTTGCCGGCCTTCGCCTCCTGCTGGAACGCGAAGGCATCTTCGGCGGCGTGTCCTCGGGTGCGGTCGTCCACGCCGCGCTCAGCGTCGCCGCGGAGCTGGACGAGGGGGTCGTCGTGTGCGTGCTCGCCGACGGCGGCTGGAAGTACCTCTCGGCAGACTTCTGGGACGCCGCGGACGTCGAGCGCACGATGGAGCGCTCGGTCTGGTGGTAGTCCCCGACGGCGTGCGGCAGGCTCTCGCGCAGCACGCCGAGGCGGAATCGCCGAACGAGGCCTGCGGCCTCGTCGTGCTGAAGGACGGAGTGGCCGACCGCTACGTCCCCGGCCGCAATGCCGCGGCCTCGCCCTACCGTTTCGAGCTCGACGTCGACCCCGAGGCGTGGTTCGTCGAGGACGAGGGCTACGAGCTCGCAGTCTTCCACTCGCATGTCTCGTCCCCGCCCCGGCCGTCGCGTACCGACGTCGAGAACATCGGTCTCTGGTCGGGCCGCCCGTATCTCATCTACACGGTGCGGACGGGCGAGCTCGCGGGCTGGCGGATCGCCGACGGCTCCATCCAGCCGCTGCAGCTCGAGCTCGGCTAATCGGCCGACGAGAGACCCGCAGCCGCGATCGCACGCCTCGCGAGGCCGTCGTCCTCAGGCCCGGGGAGCCCGCTCACGCCGACGGCACCGACGCGACGGTCGTCCTCGAACGCGGCGACGCCGCCCTGGAAGAACGTGAAGAACGGATCGAAGCTGGCGCGTTCCGCGGCATCCTCGCGCGCCTTCGCCGCGAGCTCGGCAGTCGAACTGGCGTCGCTTCGCGCGGCCGTATACGCCTTTCGCTGCGCATTGAGGCGAGTGTCGGGAGCCGCACCGTCCATGGTCGCGGCGGCGACGAGTTCTCCGTGGCCGTCCGCGACGAAGACCGAGACGGACGTGCGGGCGTTCTCGACGACGAAGCGAACGATCGCTGAGGCCTGCTCGAGTCTCACGCGCGGCATCCTGACAGCGTCCGGTGCGACGTGGAGGCGCGAGCAGCGCGGAAGTAGCATGAGCGGCCTATGAGCGCGCCTGCCGCCGTCGGGGTGGAGAGGCCGACGGTGCGGATCCGAGGCACTGCGTATCCGATCCTGTTGCCGTCGCTTCGGGATCCTCGGCTGCACCTCGCAGCCGTGATCGTCACGCTGCAGGTGCTCGGGCAGGTCGCGTTCGACTTCCGGCTGTCCATCGCGCAGATCCTCGTCTCGCTCGTCACCGCAGCGGTCCTCGAGGTCGCGATCACGTGTCGGACGCAGCGGGTGCTCATGTGGCCGGCGAGTGCGCTCCTCACCGGGAACGGAGTCGCCTTCATCCTCCGCGTTCCCGGAACCGAGCACGGCGACTGGTGGAGCATGCACGGCTGGTGGATCTTCGCGGCGACCTCGGCGGTCTCGCTGCTGTCGAAGTACCTGATCCGTGTTCGCGGCCACCACATCTTCAACCCGTCGAACTTCGGTCTCGTGCTGTGCTTCCTCCTCCTCGGCGCCGCGCGCGCCGATCCGCTTGCGCTGTGGTGGGGCCCGCTCTCACCGGCGCTCGTGCTCGCGCTGGTGCTCATCGTCGTCGGAGGCTTCGCCATCCTCAGGCGACTGCACCTGATGGGTATCGCGGTGGGGTTCTGGCTTGCGTTCGCCGCGGGCACAGGGGTACTGGCGGCCAGCGGGCACACCATGACGGCCGCGTGGCACGTGGGGCCGATCGAAGGGGCGCAGTTCTGGTGGCTGCTCGTCTCCTCGCCAGAGATCCTCGTGTTCCTGTTCTTCATGATCACGGATCCGAAGACGATTCCCGACAGCGCCGCGGGGCGCCGCGCCTACGCCGTCGGTGTCGGCCTGCTCGCGACGGTGCTGATCGCGCCGCAGACGACGGAGTTCGGCACGAAGGTCGCGATCCTCGGCGCGCTCTTCCTCGTGTGCGCGACACGAGGCGCGATCGAGCTGTTCGGCTCGGCGCGGCTTCCCGTCCCTCGGAGTCGCCACCCGAACCGACGCGCCGTGGGGACGGTCGCGTTCGCGGGAGCGCTCGCGTATGCGGGCCTTGTCGTGGCGGCCGGGGTCCCGGCACGGCCCGATGGGCAAGTGGCACGGGCAGCCGGAGACGCCTCCTCGCTTCCCGAGGTCACGGTCGTGAGCTCCGAGGGCGTCGCGGGAATCGACGACTCGGCCGCGCGGAGCATCGCACGAGACGTCGTGACGGACCTGCGGATCGAGGCCGAGGCGCTCAGCCGGCGCGACTTGGATCGGGCGGCCGACGGCGCTTCCGGTGCGTGGCTCGCCGCCCTCTGGCAACGGATGCGCAGCGTCTCGTCCAGCGGCACCGTCTCGGCGTTCGCCGTCGAGTCGATGGAGCTCAGCCTCCTGCCGGGCGACGGCCAGGGGCCACCCAGGGTGGTGGCGAAGCTCGCGGGGCCGGCCGGTTCGCCGAGGACCGTCGAGCTCGCCCTCCAGAACGGCCGCTACCTCATCGTGCGCTCCGACGGAGGCCTTCCCGTGGTTCGTCCTGCCGGCACACCCGTGACCGGCAAGCTCGGCGGCACGTCCTTCGTGGACGTGGCGGACCGGGTCGGACTCGACTTCCGGCAGGGCGCCTTCCGGTTCGGCGTCTCCACCGACACAACGGCGATGATGGGCGGTGGGCTGTGCTGGATCGACTTCGACGCGGACGGCTGGCTCGACCTCTTCGTCGTCAACTCGTACGCCGACCTCGACATCCTGCCGTCGGAGCAGAAGGGTGGCCTCCCGCGGACCGCCCTCTTCCACAACGTCGGCGGACGGTTCGTAGACGTGAGCGCGAGCGCCGGCGCCGATCTGCCCCTGCGGGGAAACGGCTGCGTCGCAGCCGATTTCAACCTGGACGGCCACACCGACCTCTACGTCACGAGCGCCGGGTACAACGTCCCCACCGACGGGTACGACGCGCTCCTCTGGAACGACGGCGACGGCACGTTCACCGAGGGTGCACTCGCAGCGGGCATCACTGCGAAGGGGTGGCATGCAGGGGCAGCCGTGGGCGACGTGAACCGCGACGAGCTGCCCGACCTCTTCGTGACGGGCTACACCGACCCGATCGTCCCGGTCGCTTCGTCATCGGGATTCCCGGCCGATCACCTCCCGGCACGAGACGTGCTCTACCTCAACGAAGGCACGGACGCACACGGACGCTCGACGTTCCGCGACGTCGCCCGCGCGGCCGGGATCGAGGACAAGCGGGTGGGGCACGGGCTCGGCGCGATGTTCACGGACGTCGACGGCAACGGCCGCCTCGACCTCTACGTCGCCAACGACACCGACCCGAACCAGCTGTACCGCAACGTGCCGACGGGGACCATGACGAGCAACGGCACTTCGCGCCTGGGGTTCCGCATGGACGAGGTCGCGAAGCGGCTCGGCGTGGACGACTCCAACGCCGGAATGGGGATCGCGGCCGCCGATTTCAGTCGCGACGGTCGCCCGGACCTCGTCGTGACGAACTCCCGCGGGCAGCTGCACGCCGCGTACAGAAGTCGTCGGTCGGGGACGCGCACGTCGTACGTCGACGCCCGCCCGGACATAGCAGCCGTCATCGGGACGCACTTGACCGGTTGGGGCGCGTCGTGGGGAGACATCGACCTGGACGGCGACCTCGACCTCGCGGTCGCGAATGGCGCCATTCCTGTGACGAACCTCGCGAAGAACGCCCGCCGGACGCAGATTCTCGAGAACATCTCCCCGCCCGGCGGAGCGCCAAGCTTCGCTCTCGCCGGTCCGTCGGCAGGGCTCGAACGGACTCCGCACGTGAACGGGCGCGGCCTCGCCATGGCCGATTTCGATAATGACGGCGACCTCGACATCGGGGTCAACACGATCGGCGGACCGCTCGTGCTCCTCGAGAACCGCACGAGCCGCGGGCACTGGCTCGAGGTCCGTTTCCGCAGCTTCGCTCCGGGTGCCCTCGTCGCGGCCGTCCTCCCCGATGGTCGGAAGCTCGTCCGGGAAGTGCACGCAGGCAGTAGCTACCTCTCGTCCGAGGATCCACGCGTGCACTTCGGCCTCGGAAGCGCCACGCGGGTTCGCTCGCTCGACATTCGGCTTCCCGACGGTCGTGGGCTACGTCGAACCAACGTCGCTGCCGACCAAATCGTCGCGGTCGGCTGACTAGCGCCCTGAGCGCTCCTGGAGCCTGCGGGCGACCGAGTCGAGGGTCACTGCCGCCAGGAGGATGGCCCCGGTGACGATGTAGATCGTCCCGGTCGAATACCCACCGATGTTCAGCCCGTTCGCGATGGTCGCGATGACGAGCGAGCCGAGGAGGGCCCCGCGCACCTCGCCGCGGCCACCGAAGAGGCTCACGCCACCGATGACGGCGGCAGAGATCGAGTCCAGTAGGAGCGTCCCGCCGCCCACGTTCAGGTTCACCGACTGGAGACGGGCGGCCAGGATGATCCCGCCGACGCCGGCCATGATCCCCGAGATGGTGAAGACGAGGATCCGCACGCGGGCGACGTTGATGCCTGCCCGGCGCGCGGCCTCCGCGTTGCCGCCGACGGCGTAGACGTGACGCCCGAACGTCGTGCGCCGCGCCAGGAACGTGAGCCCGACGAGGAAGATGACGATGAGCAGGCCGGCCAGCGGCAGGCCGAGAGGCTGCGTGCAGTTCACCGTGAGGGGCGTGCCCTCTGGGCATGCTGCAGGCCTCGTGGCGTGCGTGCAGATCGCGACGGTGCCGAGGGACGCGACGGCGACTCCCCCGACCTTCGCCATTGCAAGCCACGGCCGAAGGGCGATCCCCGCCCGTCGCTGGCCGATCGCGGCGCCCACCGCGACCAGCGCGTAGCCCAAGGTGATGACCGCGGCGATGATCCAGCTCATCTCCTCCGAGAAGTAGTACGTCGCGGTCTTGTTGACCCAGTCCTCCTCGATGATGATCACGCCGCGCAGCTCGAGGACGCGCAGAATCACTCCCTGCCATATGAGCAGCCCTGCGAGCGTGACGACGAACGACGGCACGCCCACGTACGCGACGAACGCGCCCTGCGCCCCTCCGATGACCGCGACGACCGCGAGCGCGAGGAGGATGCAGAGCCAACCGGGCAAGTTCGCCCCGTCGGGCAGCTGGAGCTCCGCCACGGTCAGGGCGGCTATGCCGCTCAGAAAACCGATCGAGAGGTCGATCTCCGCGATCAGCAGGACGAAGACGACGCCGTAGGCGATCATCGTCACACCTGCCATCTGCAGGATGACGTTCACGAAGTTCGTCGCGGTGAAGAAGTTCGTGGCCGTGAAGCTGAAGTACGCGACGATCGCGATCTCACCGACGGCGACCGGCAGGACGCCCAGGTTGCCCGACTTCAGGTTGCCGACGGCCCGCTGCCAGATGGTTTGCTGCTCGGCGGCCTCGTCCCCCTCAGGCAGGCCGATGCCCGGAGCGACGACGTCGGCCTCGGAGGTCATGCGACGATCTCCGGCGTCGTCTCGGCCATGCCGGCAACCTTGGTCGGAATCCCGGCAGTGATCGCGTGCACCACCTCCTGCTGCGAGGTCTTGTCACGTTCGTACACACCCACGTCTCGCCCGAGGCGGAGAACGGTGATACGCGTCGCCACCTCGAAGATGTCGTGGAGGTTGTGCGAGATGAGCACGACAGCGAGGCCCTGCTCGGCGAGCCGCTGGACCAGTTCGAGGACCTGGCGCGTCTGCGCGACGCCGAGCGCCGCAGTCGGCTCGTCGAGGATGACGAGCTTGGAGTTCCACTGCACGGCCTTCGCGACGGCAACGGACTGGCGCTGGCCGCCCGAGAGCGTCGCGACCGGCTGCCTGATGGAGCGGATAGTCGTGACGGCGAGCGACTTGAGCGTTGTAGCGGTGCGCTGCTCCATCGCCGGCTCCTTGAGTCGGAACAGCCAGTCCCGTATCTCGCGCCCGAGGAACATGTTCTGGACGACGTCGAGGTTGTCGCAGAGGGCGAGATCCTGGTATACGACCTCGATCCCGAGCTTGGCCGCGTCCTTCGGCCCGTGGATGGTGACGGGCTCGTCTTCGAAGAAAATCTCGCCCGAGTCGTACCCGTGGATGCCGGCGACGCACTTGATCAGCGTCGACTTCCCTGCGCCGTTGTCGCCGACGAGAGCCATGACCTCACCCGCTCGCACCTCGAAGTCGACGTCCGTCAAGGCCTGGACGGAACCGAACGTCTTCGAGAGGTCCCGGATCTCGAGGAGTGGCGTCTCGCTCACTGGTGTCCCGAGGAAGAAGGCGGTGGAGGCGCGCTGGACGCGCCTCCACTGCTCGCCTCCGTGATTACCGGCAGAACTTCCTGAACTCCCCGGAGCACACCTGGCTCCGCTTGAGGAAACCGTCCCGGAAGAGTCGCGTGTAGTTCGCCTTGGTGATCGCCGTAACCGGGATGACGAACGTCGGCTGCTTCTTCGAGCCGTTGGGCCGCGTCGTGTTCGACGGCGGCTTCTTGCCGCGGATGAGTGCGACGGCGGCCGCCGCTGCGGCGTTCGCCTCGTCGGGCACGTACTTGTAGACCGTCATCGTCTGCCAGCCCGAGATGATGTTCTGCACGCCCTGGACCGTCGCGTCCTGCCCCGACAGCGGCATGGGATCGAGGCCCTTCGCCTTCAGGGTCGCGACAACTGCGCCGGCGATGTTGTCGTTCGCCGCCACGACGCCGTCGATGTTGTTGCTCGTCTGCACGAGCATCTGCTCGAAGATCGTCTGGGCGTTCTTCGCATCCCAGAGCGGCACGAACTTCGCCGGGCCCTTCTTGACGCGCTTGTTCCGGAAGAGTGGATTCAGGATGTCGTCGTTCCCGCTCTTGAACCAGAAGGCGTTCGCGTCCGTCGGGCCGCCCCAGAGCTGGGCGACGACGCCGTCCGCGTTGTACGTCCCCTTGGCCTTCATGCCCGCGATGACCCCGAGCGCCTGCCTGCGGCCGACGAGATTCCCGTCGAACGTCACGTAGACGCTTCCTGTGCCGCCGACGATCTGACGGTCGTAGTCGATCGTCTTGCCGCCCACCGCGGTGAACTTCTTCTGGATCGCGATCGAGGTGCCCCGGTCGAGATCCGTGATGATGCCGACCTTCGCGCCCGCGGAGATGCACTGCTCCGCCTGCGAGAGCTGCTTCTGCTGGTCGCCCAGCGCATTGACGATCGTCGCCTTGACTCCCGCCTTCTTGAAGGCGTTCGCGAACGACGGCTTGTCGAACTGCTCCCAGCGGACGGACGACTTCGTGTCCGGCAGCAGGACGCACACCTGCGTCGTGCCCTGCGTCGACCTCGCCGTGGCGCCACTCGCGACGACTGCGACCGCGACGGCGGCCACGGCGACCCCGACCAAGAACGCCGAGGCCCTTCGAGAGACTGATTTCACTGCACCCTCCTTGCCCGAGTTTGCCTGCTGGGGGACTCTAGGTACGAAAGGGACGCGGGTCAATCCGAGGACTGCGTCCGATGTACGACCGTCTCGCGTCGTCCGGTAATTGCGCAAGACCGGAGATCCGCGAGCGCGGAATCTCCGGTCGCGCGACGACCCCGGAAGGCGGCCGCTTCGCGGCCGCGGTGTGGTCTACAGCTGCTTGTACGCGACTGTCTCACGGCGACCGCTCTCAGACGAGCGGACGATGGCGTCGCAGACCTCTGCCGCGCGATAGCCGTCCTCGAACGTCGCTCCGTGCGGCGCGACGTCGCCATCCTCCGCGATGGCCTGTAGGAAGTGGTGGAGCTCGTGGACGAAGGTGTCGCCCCAGCCGATGATGTGCCCGGGCGGCCACCAGTGCTCCCAGAAGGGGTGGCTCCCCTCGGAGACGAGGACGGTCCTGAACCCGCGAGCGCGGTCGTCGTCCGCTTTGAACACCTGCAGCTCGTTCAAGCGCTCCATGTCGAACGCGAGCGAGCCCTCGGTTCCGTTGATCTCCCACTGGAACGCGTTGCGGCGGCCAAGTGCGAGCCGGGTCGCCTCGAGCGTCCCGACCGCCCCGTTCGCGAACGAGACGGTCGCCTCGACGGCGTCGTCGACCTCGCGATCCGGGATGAACGTGCGCAGGAAGCCTCCGACCTCCTCGATATCGCCCACGAGGTAGCGGGCGAGATCGATGACATGAGCCGCCAGGTCGCCGAGGGCTCCCGACCCGGCTGCCGTACTGTCGAAGCGCCAGACCTGGTCGGCCGTGTCACCCCAGTCCTGGAGGTAGCGGCCGCGGAAGTGGCGGATCCGGCCGAGCTCGCCCGCGTCGATCAGCTCCCGCGCGAGACGAACCGCTGGCACGAAGCGGTAGTTGAACGCGCACAGGTGCTTGACTCCCGCCGCGTCCACGCGGCGCCAGATCTCGTAGCTCTCGTCCGCGTCCCGCCCGAGCGGCTTCTCGCAGACGACGTGCTTGCCAGCCTCGGCTGCGGCGATCGTCGGCTCGGCATGGAGCGCGTTCGGGCCCAGATTGTCGAAGAGCTCGACCTCGGGATCGGCGACGATGTCCTCCCACTTCATCGTCCAGCGCTCGAAGCCGTACCGCCTGGCCGCCTCGCTCACGGCCTCCTCGTTCCGACCCGCGATCGACACCAGCCGCGGGAGGAGCGGCGGCGGCCACGTCATGTACGAGAGCTTCCGGAAGCCGTTCGAGTGCGCCTTGCCCATGAAGGCGTACCCCAACATCCCCACGCCGATCACGTTCGTGTCGCGAGCGCTCACGTCGCGCGAGATACTACGGCGCTCGTGAAGACCTCACTCGGCATCTGGGCCCTCGGACCGATGGTGACCCGGTTCGTTCCGGGCGGCTACCAGCCCGAGCACGCGGGCGAGTCCACCGCGGTGAGGGTATCCCGCGCCGTCGCCGGGCTCGGGGATCTCATGGACGACTACGAGTTTCACTATCCGCAGGAGCTCTCCGAGGAGAACCTCGACGAAGTGCGCGCCGCCCTCGACGGTCACGGCATCTACGCCGTCGCGACGGGAACGCACCTGAACCCGTTGTTCGGCAAAGGCGGGCTCTCCTCGCCCTCGGACTCCGTGCGAGACGCGGCACTGGCCGAGGCCCTACGCGCCGCCGACTTCGCGGCGTCAGTCGGCGCGCAGATGATTCTCTGGCCGGGCGTCGAGGGCTACAACTATCCGTTCCAGACGCCGTATCGAGAGGCCTGGGCCCGCTTCGTGGACGGCGTTGGCGAGGTCGCCGCCCGCTGCCACGAGGGCGGGGTCACGCTCTTCCTCGAGCACAAGAACTCGGAGCCCGCGATGAAGATCCTCATGCGGAACATCGGCATGACGCTGCACGTCATCCACACGCTCCGCGCACGCGGCATTACGAGCGTCAAGGTGAACATGGACTGGCAGCACCTGCTGATGAACGGTGAGTCCCTGGCCGAGTACGCGGCACTGCTCGCGGCGGAAGGACTGCTCGGGCACCAGCACGCGAACTCGGGCTGGGGCACGTTCGACGACGACAACATGGTCGGCGCAACCGCGTTCATGGAGACGCTCGAGCTCGCCGTCGAGCTCCGCAGAGCGAGCTACGGCGACAACGGGGAGCGGCTCGGCTTCGACCTGTACCCGTACACCGAGGACGCAGTCGAGGCGGTGCGGCGCAGCGTCCTCCAGTGGCGGTTCATCGATTCCGTCGCGGCCAGGATCGACGATGTGGCGCTGCGCGAGGCGCAGATGCAGAAGGACGCCGTGCGCGCGTACGAGCTCGTGTACGAAGCGCTCGGCGCGTGACCACAACGCTCGTCGGGCTCGACGTCGGCACGACGGGCGTCAAGGCGCTCGCCATCACGCCCACCGGGGAGGTCATTGCCTCGGCCGAGGAGGGCTACGACCTGTCGACGCCGCAACCCGGCTGGGCCGAGCAGGATCCCGAGGACTGGTGGCGGGCGAGCGAGGCCGCCCTCGCCCGGCTCGGAGTCGAGCCGGGCCGAGTCGGGCTCTCGGGTCAGATGCACGGACTCGTCTGCCTCGACGAGCGCGGACACGTCCTGCGGCCGGCGATCCTCTGGAACGACCAGCGCACGGCCGCCGAATGCGCGGAGATCGAGGAGCGCGTGGGCCTGGAGCGGCTGATCACACTGACCGGCAACCGCGCGCTCACGGGGTTCACCGCTCCGAAGCTCCTCTGGCTGCGACGTCACGAGCCTCAGGTGTACGAGCGCATCCACCGGATCGCGCTGCCGAAGGACTACGTCCGCCTGCGACGGACCGGAGAGTGGGCGATCGACGCGGCCGACGCGTCCGGAACCCTCCTCTTCGACGTCGCCCGGCGCCGCTGGAGCGACGAGGTCCTGGACGCACTCGAGATTCCGCCCGACTGGCTTCCGCCCGTGAGCGAGTCGACCGAGATCGCCGGAGCCGGAGATCAGCAGGCTGCCGCGCTCGGCGTCGGCGTGATCGAGCCGGGCTCCGTCTCGGTCGTTCTCGGCACGTCCGGTGTCGTGCTCGCGTCCCTCCCTGCCTACGCCAACGACCCGCAGGCGCGGGTTCATGCCTTCTGTCACGCGGTGCCCGACACCTGGGAAGCGATGGGAGTGATGCTGAACGCAGCCGGCTCGCTCCGCTGGTTCCGGGACGCGCTGGCGCCAGGCGCTCACTTCGACGATCTCACGGACGAGGCCGCTCGCAGCGAGGCGGGTGCCGGAGGCGTTCTCTTCCTCCCCTACCTCCAGGGCGAGCGAACGCCTCACGCAGATCCCGACGCCAGGGGCTCCTTCTCGGGGCTCTCGCTCACCCACGGTCGAGGCGATCTCGTGCGGGCGGTGCTCGAAGGTGTGGCATACGGTCTGCGCGACTCTCTCGAGCTCCTGGGGGAGCTCGGCGTCGCTCCTACCCGTGGACGCGTGTCGGGCGGCGGCGCGCACAGCCGCCTCTGGCTCGAGATCGTCGCCTCGGTCCTCGATCTGCCGCTGGAGCGAAGCGTCGTCGACGAGGGCTCGGCGTACGGCGCAGCACTCCTCGCCGGGGTCGCGGACGACGCGTTCGGGAGCGCCCGCGAAGCCGTGGAGGCATGCATTCGCGTTCGCGAGACGGTGGAGCCCAACCCTGCCTGGGCCTCTCGATACGTTGAGGGCTACGCGCGCTTTCGCGCCTTGTATCCGGCCATCCGAGAGGCGGAGGAGTCATGGGGCTGATGAGACTTGGCATCGTGTCCACGGCGGACATCAACCGGAAGGTGATTCCCGGCGCTCACGCCTCCGCGAAGGTCGCGCTGGTCGCCGTCGCGAGCCGGGAGCAACGGCGCGCGGAGGAGTACGCGAAGGAGTGGGAGATCGAGCGAGCGTACGGGTCGTACGAGGCCTTGCTCGACGACCCCGACCTCGACGCCGTCTACATCTCCCTCCCGAACAGCATGCACCGCGAGTGGTCGATCCGCTCGCTCGAGGCCGGCAAGCACGTGATCTGCGAGAAGCCGTTCAGCAGGCACACGGCGGACGTCGAGGAGGCGTTCGACGCAGCCGAGCGGACCGGCCGTCTTCTCACCGAGGCGTTCATGTACCGGCACAACCCGCAGACCGCCCGACTCGTGGAGCTCGTCCGCGACGGCGCCATCGGGGAGCTCCGCGTCATCCGGTCCGCCTT
The DNA here is from genome assembly GCA_048594925.1 of Gaiellaceae bacterium. Taxonomy (GTDB): domain Bacteria; phylum Actinomycetota; class Thermoleophilia; order Gaiellales; family Gaiellaceae; genus GMQP-bins7. Next base: position 10,694 of record JBMDXR010000062.1, on the reverse strand, counting down.
CAGCTACTCGCTGTACGACGCCGACAACATCCGGCTGCGCACCGACGTCGACGGCGGCAGCCTGATGGACGTCGGGTGCTACTGCGTCAGCGGCTCGCGCCTGCTGGCCGGCGAGCCGGACTCGGTCGTCGGCCGCTCGTGCGTCGGCCCGACCGGGACGGACTGGGTCTTCGCCGGCTCGATGCAATTCCCCGGTGACGTGTTCGCGCTCTTCGACTGCGGGACGTGCCTCCCCGAACGGGACGAGCTCGAGGTGATCGGCAGGGAGGGATCCCTGTTCCTCGACGACCCGTGGCACGGCTACGAGCCTGTGATCGAGCTTCGCCGCGACAACGGCACCGAGAAGATCGAGCTCGAGCCCGTCGACTCGTATCGGCTGGAGCTCGAGAACCTCGCCGACGCGATCGCCGGCGAGGCGCCGCTCCTCCTCGGCCGCGACGACGCGCTCGGACAGGCACGGACGATCGAGGCGCTCTCCCGCTCGGCCGAGAGCGGCGAGTCGGCGACCCCGTAGGTCAGCCAGAGACCTCGAAGCTTCCCGTCATCGTGCTCGCGTGCGGGTCGCACACGAACGTGTACGTGCCCGACTCGAGGGTGACCTCCCACGTGTCCGTCCCGGTTCCGCTCACGTCCGTCGTCTCGTCGACGCGGGCACCCGTGAGATGGAAGTTGTGGATGTCGGACTGGTCGTCGACCTCGATCGTGTACGTGCCCGCGTCGAGCGTCTCCACGGCCGCGCCGTCGGAGCCGGTGACGCTGATCTCGAAGCCGGGACCTACGCTCGCGGCGAGCGCGGTGCCGGACGCCGTCGTGGTCTCGGTCGTGGTCTCGGTGTCGGTCGTCTGGGACGCCGACTCGTCGTCGCCACCGCAACCGGCAAGGGCGAGAGCCGCCACGACGAGGCCGAGGACGAGCGCCAGGCGCGTGGGTGTCATGGAGGATCCTCCTTCGTCGCTCGCCTGGACGATACGTAGCCGTCAGCGGATCGGTTCGGCTGAACAGTGCGACGCTCGAAAGTAGAGTCACGACGTGGACGTGCTCGAGATCGCACCGCATCTCTGGCGCTGGACGGCCTACCACGATGAGTGGAAGGAGGACGTCGGCTGCGTCTTCTGCGCGACGGAGGACGGCGTCGTCCTCATCGATCCGCTCATTCCCTCGGAGGACGGCAAGAAGTTCTTCGGCGCGCTCGACAAGGAGGTCCACGGATCGCAGGTGCACGTCCTCGTCACGGTCTTCTGGCATGCCCGGAGCGCGGCGGAGATGGTCGAGCGCTACGGCGCGCACGTCTGGGCGCCGAGATCCGGGAGGGCCGCGATCGCTCGCCGTGCCGGCGTCGTCTCCGATCCGTTCGCGCCCGGCGACCGCCTCCCGGGCGGAATCGAGGCGTATCGGACGGCACGGGCGGCAGAGGTCGTCTACTGGATCCCGGAGCACTCGGCCCTCGTTCCCGGTGACGTGCTTCTCGGCGACGGGAAGGGCGGCGCGCAGATGTGCCCCGAGTCCTGGCTGCCCGAGAAGAGGACGCATCGCGAGCTCGCCGCATCACTCCGGCCGCTCCTCGACCTACCCGTTCGCCGTATCCTCGTCTCGCACGGCAAGCCGGTTCTCACCGGCGGCGGCCGCGCGCTCGCGCGCGCCCTGGAGATCTAGCAGCACCGGAAAGGCCGATTCGCTTACGCGACGAACTTTCGGCGAGAGAACTCTTCATCCCGAGGTCTGACCTTCAGGATCCAAGCGGTCGTTCTCTAGACTCGCGCGATGCTCTGGCTCTGGATCCTTCTCGGCGTCGCGGCGGTCCTGGTCGTTTTCGCTGTCCTGGGCTACAACCGCCTCGTCCGGCTCCGCAACGAGGCCGACACGGGTTGGTCGAACATCGACGTCCAGCTCCAGCGTCGAGGCGACCTCATCCCCAACCTGGTCGAAGCGGTGCGCGGGTACGCAGCGCACGAGCGAGCGGTTTTCGAAGAGGTCACGAAGGCGCGGGCGGCGCTGCAACAGGCCGCCACGCCAGGCGCTGCGGGCGAGGCGAACGACATCCTGAGCGCCGCGCTGGGACGGCTCTTTGCGGTCGCCGAGGCCTACCCGGAGCTGCAGGCGTCCGAGAATTTCCTCCGGCTCCAGGAAGACCTCACCGACACGGAGGACAAGATCAGCGCTGCCCGCCGCTACTACAACTCGACGGTCATGCACTACAACACGGCCATCCAGAGCCTTCCCTGGGCGATCGTCGCGCGGCCGCTCGGGTTCCGAGAGAAGGAGTTCTTCTCCGCGGAAGGTGACATCGCGCCGCCGCAGGTCTCGTTCACGCCGGCGACGTGACGCTTCAGGAGCAGATTCGTCGTAACCGCCTTCGGAGCGGCATCGTCGTCTTTGGCTTCGCGCTGCTCCTCCTGGTCCTGGCCGGCCTCGTCGGTCTCGCGCTCGACATCTCGCTCGGCGCCGTCGCGCTGATCATCGCCGTGGTCTACGCGGTCTTCGCCCTGCTTCGCTCGCGGAGCATGATTGCCGGAATCACGCACGCGCAGCCGCTGGATGCGGAGGAGCTCCGACCACTGCGCCGGCTCGTGGAGAACGTCTCGATCGGGGCCGGTCTCCCGGTGACGCCGGAGGTCCGCGTGGTCGACGACGCCGCCCCCAACGCGTTCGCGGCGGGTCTCCGGCCGACATCGAGCTACGTGGGAGTCACCACCGGCCTCTTGCGAACGATGCCGAAGCGGGAGCTCGAGGCCGTCATCGCGCACGAGGTCTCCCACATTCGCAACCGCGACACCTACCTGATGACGATGGCGACCGTGTTCGCCGGCGTCATCGCGCTCGTCGCCGACATCGGCTTCCGCTCGCTCGCCTACGGCGGCCGCTCGCGAAGGAGCGGCGGCGCCTTGATCGCAATCCTCGCGATCGTCGGGTTCATCCTCGCTCCCTACGCAGCACTGCTTCTTCGGATGAGCCTGTCGAGGCGACGCGAGTACCTCGCCGACGCGGGAGCGGCCGAGATCCTGAACGACCCCGAAGCGATGGCGCTCGCCCTCCGCAGGCTCGAGCTCGACGCGACGACCGTCCGCTATGCAGACGCTTCGACTGCGCACCTCTGGGTCGAGAGCCCAATCGACCGCGTCGAGTCCGACCGCCGCGGCGTGCTCGCGATCTCGGGCCTCTTCAACACACATCCCCCGATTCAGGACCGGGTCGCCGCGCTCGAGGAGGCAGGCGGATTTCGGCTTCCCGAGCGACTGTCGCCGGACGAGCCGTTCGCCGTCGAGCTGGGCCTCCGGTAGCTCCCGTACGCACCCGCCTGCAACAATCCCGGGATCGAGGTTCAGCTTTTGGGGGATTCGGGTCGATAATGGATTCGTCGTGAAGGGACTCCGCATCGGCAGACGTCGGGGGCGCGGCAGCGAGCTGCAGCCCTCGCCGCTCGAGCTCGCCCTGCGTCCGGCGTTCGTCGACGGTCGCTGGCAGGTGCCGGACCACTTCAACTTCACACGTGACGTCGTCGAGGCGCTCGCTCGAGATCCCAAGCGCCGCGCCCTGACGTTCCTGGGGAAGGAGGGCGTCATCGAGCCGCGCACCTTCCTCGAGATCTCGGGTGGCGCGGCGGTGTGGGCAAAGACGCTTCGCGAGCAGGGAGTAGGAGCGGGTGATCGCGTCATCGTCGTGGGCGGGAGCACCGTGGACTGGCTCGAGATCGTGCTCGGCGTCCTGAAGGCCGGCGGCGTCGTGGTGCCTTGCTTGCCGTCGGTCTCCCCTTCCGCGCTCGAGCGCCAGGTTTCCTCGACCGACGCCGCGCTCGTCGTCGCCGCCCGCTCGCTCGAGCCGACGATCGAGCGAATGGGATTCACGCCCGACGTCCACCTGTACGAGGAGGGGGTGCGGCGGAGCACGAAGGAGACGCCGACCGCCCCGACGCAGAACACGGCGTCGCGCGACCTGGCGTTCATCGTGCCCACCTCCGGAGTGGGTGGGGCGAGGAAGGACGTCGCGCACACGCACGGCTCGGTCTTCGCAACCCGCGTTCAGGCCGAGCACTGGCTCGACGTCGGCCGGGGCGACGCCGTCTGGTGCCCGGCCGAGACCACCTCTGCCCTCACGATGTGGAACACGGTGGTCGGGCCATGGTCGCGCGGCGCGGAGGTCGTTCTCTGCGACGGCGAGTTCTCGGCAGATGAGCGGCTCGATCTGCTCTTCCGTCTCGGTCCCAGCATCCTCTGTCAGACCCCGGCCGAATACCGGGCGCTCGCGGAGCATCGGAGGCTCGAGCGCTTCCGCTCGCCGAGGCTGCGCAGGCTCGTGTCGACGGGCGACTACCTCGATCCCGAGGTCGTCGCGGTGTTCGAGGAGCGGTGGGGCATGACCATCTACGACGGGTACGGGCAGGCCGAGACGAACATCGTCGTCGCAAATCTCGCCGACGGTGCGACCAAGCCCGGCTCCCTCGGCCGCGCGCTTCCCGGCCACCACGTCGCGATCATCGACGACCAGGGCAACGAGCTGCCCGCCGGCATCGAGGGCGACCTCGCCGTACGTGGGCGACCGCCGACCCTGTTCGCAGGCTACTGGGAGCTCCCCGAGGAGACGAAGACTGCGTTTCTCGGTGACTGGTACTTCACCGGTGACGTCGCATACGCCGACGAAGAGGGCTTCTTCACGTTCGTGGGGCGCGCCGAGGACCTCATCACGAGCAGCGGCCGGACCTTCGGGCCGTACGACGTCGAGCGTGTGCTCGCCCGGCACGAGTCGATCGCCACAGCCGCCGTGGTCGGCATTCGCGACCTCCAGCGCGGTGGGCATTTCGTCCGCGCGTTCGTCGTCCTCAAGAACGGCGGCTCCGAGCAACTCGAGGCCGAGCTTCGCCAGTACGTGGCACAGATGCTTCCGGACCAGCAAGTTCCCCGCGAGATCGTGTTCGTCGAGGAGCTTCCGGTCATCGGCCGGAAGGTCAGCCGGCATGAGCTTCGAGAGCGGCCGCTCGCCGGCCGGCCGCTCTGGGAGATGCCGCCGACGACCGACGTCGCGCCGCCGGTCGCAACCGCCCCGCCGCCCCCGACGGTTGCCGAGACCACTCATGCCCCGGAGCCGGATCGCGTCGCAGAGCCGCAGTGGGAGCTCGTCTACGAGCCCATCGAGCCCGAGCCGGTCTTGGTCGAGCCCGTGGCCGAGGCGATCCCCGTGCCCGAGCCGAACATGGAGCCCTTCCCGGTCGTCGCGCCCGTCCCCGAGCCGACGCCCGTAGCCGAGGCGATCCCGGCACCCGAGACCGAGCCCGCTCCCGAGCCCGCCCAAGCGCCTGCTCCCTCGCCGCTACCGGAGCCGGTCGTCCAACCCGAGCCCGTCGCCGAGGTCCTGCCGGAGCCGGCTCCCGAGGTCGTCCAGGCTCCTCCGCCCGAGCCGGCCGCGGTCGAGCCCGTTGCCGAAGCCGTCGCCCCACCCGAGCCCGCGCCCGTCGTCGAGGCGCTGCCGGAGGCGGGCCCCGCGGTCGAGCCCGAGGCACCGACGCTCGTCGTGCTGCCCGAGTCCGAGCGCGAGCCCAAGCCCGAGCACAGGCCCGAGTTCTCGGACGCACCGGAACCCGAGTCGCTGCCGGACTACGTGATCGACGCACCCGACGAGCCCGCCCCTGTCGTCGTGCCGGAATCGGAGCCGGAGCCCGAGCTCGGCCCCCTTCCCGACTACGTCGTCGAGCCCTCGGCAACGGCCGACACCGCACGCGTCCTCCCGATGGAAGCCGTCCTGGAACCGGAGGAGGAAGAAGAGCTCGGGCCGCTTCCCGACTACGTCATCGATCCCGACCTACCGCCGGAGCTCAGAACGGCTCCCCCGCCGCCACCCTCGCCGGCGACACCACCGGCGCAGCCTCCCAGCGTGCCCTCGAGCGAGACGCCGGAGCCGACGCTGTCGAACGCAGCGGGGCTCTACTTCCCACCGACGACGGCGTTCCCGATCCGCCGCGACGACGACGGCAACGAGCCGAAGCGCACCCCGCGACGGAGGCCGCAGATCGATCAGGGCAACGCAAAGCGCTCGACGCAGCCCGCCGATCCGGGAGACGAGGGGGCCGAGGTCAGCTGGATGGCAGGGCTCTCGAACCGGCTCAGCGCCTACAGCCTCAACGAAGGCGAGACGGAACCCGTCGACGAGCCCGCCGGCGAGCAGGCCGAGGGCGAGCACCAGGACAGCGCCCCGAACGCCGACTGACGTCACGCGCCACGCCTCTGTTGACAGGCCGCTAGCCTGAACCGCGTGGCGGATCAGGCAGCCGTGAGCCTGCTGCGCTGGCTACGACGCCAGCTGCGGCAGCCGACACCTCAGCGTGAGCACCTAGAGGCCGCGATCGCGAACGACGATCCTGCCGAGGTTCGACGCCTGGTCGCGCTCGCGCCGTTCACCGACGCGCAGCGTCGACACGTCGAAGGCCTCATCTCCCGCTGGGAAGTCGGGCGTGCCGGCGGCTGAGAACGAGGCGATCGTCCGCCGCATCTTCGGTGCGTTCGCGCGGAAGGAAGGGCTCGCACTGCGCGGTCTCTTCGCGGACGACGCAGTCTGGTTCGTTCCCGGGCGCGGGGTGATGGCCGGCACGTATCGCGGTCGAGAGGAGATCTTCCGCTTCCTCGCAAGGCTGCCGAAGGAGACCGACGGGACGTACGGCTCGGAGCTCGTCGACGTGCTCGCGAGCGAGGATCGCGCGGCGGCTCTCTATCGGGCTCGCGGCCGGCGCCGGGACCGGAGCCTCGAGCTCGACCAGCTTCTCGTCTTCCGCATCGAGGACGGGCTCGTGCGCGAGGTGCTCGCGCTTCCGAGCGATCCCGACGCTTTCGAGACGTTCTGGGCGTAGGGTCGCCTGGATGAGCGACCTGCGATTCGCCGACGGCCTCCGCTACCGCATCGAGATCCCCTCGGTCGAGGGACCGCGCGTGCTGCAAGCCGTGCTCGAGGAGGCCGAGCAGCGTTCGGTCCCGGTGCGCCGGGTCTCCCAGGGAAGCGGCGTGATGATGCTGACCGACGAGGAGATCAGTGAGCTGGCGCGGCTGGGAGCGGAGGCGGGTGTGGAGGTCTCCCTCTTCCTCGGGCCGCGTGGGGCGTGGGACATCGGCGGCCAGTCTCTCGTGACCGCCGCTGCGGGCGGCGTTGCACGCGGGCACGCCGGGATCGAGGCCTCGGTGGCGGAAGTGCGCCGCGGGATCAGGCTCGGCATCCGCTCGTTCCTCGTCGCCGACCTCGGGGTGCTGAGAGCCCTCGGCGACCTGCGGCGACAGGGACAGCTGCCCGCCTCGCTCGTCCTGAAGACGTCGGTCCTCCTCCCCTGCGCGAACCCGGAGTCGGCTCGCACGCTCGCCGAGCTCGGGGCATCCACGATCAACGTCGCGACCGACCTCTCGCCGCAGGAGCTGGGTGAGCTGCGCGCGGCCTGCGCGGCTCCGCTCGACGTCTACGTCGAGGTCCCGGACGATCAGGGCGGCTTCGTTCGCTTCTACGAAGTCCCGGAGATCGTCCGGCTGGCCGCCCCGGTCTACGTGAAGCTCGGGCTCCGGAACGCGCCGAGCATCTATCCGTCCGGCCTTCACCTCGACGACCTCGCGGTGAAGCTCGGCCGTGAGCGCGTGCGTCGTGCAGAGCTCGTCCTCCGGCTTCTCGCGGAGCGCGCCCCCGAGCTCGTCGAAGGTCGCGGCGAGGACCGCCCCTCGGACCTCGGCATCCCGGAGCCGTGAGAGCGCGATTCGCCGCGATCTACACGGCCGCGCTCGCCGACATCCTCGACGACCGGGGACTGCACGCCCAGACGCTCCCGCCTGCGATCCGATCGCTCGAGACAGGCTCGCGGCTCGCCGGGCGTGCGTTCACCGTCCTCGGCAGGCCGGCGACCGGCGGCGACTACGACCGCGCGATCCGAAAGGTACTGGCGATGCTGGGCGAGGTGCCCGAGGAGCACGTTGCGGTGTACGCGTGCAACCAGCAGATCTCGGCCCACCTCGGGGAGCTCTCGGTCACGTCGCTCAGGTCCCGCGGAGTCGCGGGCTGCGTGCTCGACGGGGGTTGCCGCGACATCCGGTTCATCCGCGACGAAGGCTTCCCGGTCTTCTGCCGCTTCGTCACGCCGGAGGACTCGACCTGGCGCTGGGAGCTCGAGGCAACCCAGGTGCCCGTGACGATCGGAGCCGTTCGCGTGGAGCCGGGCGACTGGATCGTCGGCGACGACGACGGCGTCGTCGTGGTGCCCGCGTCGATCGCCGAGGACGTCCTCGCCGAGGCTGAGCGGAAAGCAGCGACCGAGAGCGAGATTCGCATCGCCGTGCGCGAGGGCATGACTCCGCTCGAGGCGTACGAGCGCTACGGCACTTTCTGAGCGTCACTCGTCGGAGGCGGCTTCGGTTTCCAGATCGGAGTGGAGTCGTTGGTGGCATAGTCCGTGAGCTTCTCGACGTCTCGGCCGCCGAGCTCGATGGTGAAGATCGCGCCTTCCTCCTGGTACGCGATCCGCGACCCGTCCGGAGACCAGGAAGGCTCGAAGTCATCGTTCGCGGCCGGCACGACACTGCGAAGGCCTTTCCCGCCGACCCCGATCGTGAACAGCTGGAACGGATCGTCGCCTCGGCTCATCGAGAAGACGATGCGCGCACTGTCCGGCGACCAGGCCGGTGTGAACGTTCGCCCGGCCTGGTGCCTCGTCAACGCGCGCCTCTCAGAGCCGTCGGGGTGCATTACCCAAACGTTCTGGACCGGCGTGCCCGGTGTGCGTCTCACGTACGCGATCCACTTGCCGTCCGGCGACCAAGCAGGATCGCTTTCCTCCGCGTTGATGTCAGAGATCCGCTTGGGGTCCGAGCCGTCGGAGGTCATGACGTAGATGTCGCCGTTGCGAACGAACGCGATCGAGCTCCCATCGGACGACCAGGTCGGATGCGTGCCACTCGTCTTGCCAGAGGTCAACTGCGTCACTCCCGTGCCGTCGGCATTCATCACATACACGTGCGGTTCGCCCGTCCGTGCACTCGCGAAGGCGATCTTCGTGGCATCGGGTGACCATGCCGGGTCGATCTGCCAGAACACCGACCGATCCCTTGGCGCCTCGTCGTCACGCTTCGTCAGCCGACGCTCGCTCTTGCCGTCGGCGCTCATGACGAAGATCGCATAGTCCCCGTCGCGGCTGCTGACAAACGCGATGTCTGCACGGCTCGAATCGCTTCCCCCACACGCCGAGAGGGACAGAACGGCAGCACCGACGAGGAGCGCGAGCGAACGGGTCACGGCTCGGGAAGACTAGTGAGAGAGCGGCTCGACGCCGAGGTAGCGGCGCTGGAGCTCGGGGTTCGCGGAGAGCTCGGTCGCAGTCGTCTCCGCAGCGATCCGACCGCCGATCATCACGAGCTGACGCTCGGCGAGCGCCGTCGCTACGCCGAGGTTCTGCTCGATCAGCAGGAGGGCCAGCCCCTGCTGCTCGAGGAGGCGGAACGTCTCGACGAGGCTCTCGATGACCGCGGGGGCCAGGCCCTCGGACGGCTCATCCATCACGACAAGCTTCGGATTCGTCATGAGCGCGCGTCCGATGGCGAGCATCTGCTGCTCGCCGCCCGAGAGCTGAGCGCCGCCGTTTCGCTTCCGCTCGCCGAGCCGTGGGAAGAGATCGTAGACGCGTTCGCGCGTCCAGCCGCTTCCCCCGTTGGACGACGCCGAGCGCGCCGCGATCTTGAGGTGCTGGTCGACCGTCAGCGACGGGAACAGACGCCTGCCCTGCGGCACGTAGCCGATCCCGCGGCGAGCGATCTTGTGCGAGGACGAGCCGACGAGCTCCTGATCCTCGAAGCGAATCGACCCGCGCGCGCGGGGCGGCGAGATCCCCATGATCGTGTTGCACAGCGTCGTCTTGCCCATCCCGTTTCGACCGACGATCGCGATCGACTCGTGCCCCATCGAGAACGTGACGTCCTCGAGCACTTGGGCGCTTCCGTAGAAGGCATCTAGGCCGGTGATCTCGAGCATGCCCTTCTGGGGCGCCTCGGCGACGGGCTCGGCAGGCTCACTCATCACGGTACGCGCGTCCCAAATAGAGGTCGTGCACCGTCTCGTTGGCGCGGATCTCGGCCGGCGTGCCTTCCACGATCACGCGTCCCTCGTGCATCATCGTGACCCGCTGGGCGACGCGGAGCGCGATGTCCATGTCGTGCTCGATGAGGATGAGCGTGATGTCCGGGTCGAGGGCGAGGAGCAGGTCCGTCAGGAGCTGCCGCTCTCCCCGTGAAAGCCCCGATGCGGGCTCGTCGAGCATGAGCGCCTTCGGCTCGGCGGCCAGCGCCATGGCGATCGCAACCTGCCGGTGCTCGCCGTGCGACAGCGAGCCGACGAGCTCCCCAAGCTTGTGTGAGATTGCGACCCTCCCGGCGGCCCCCCGTGCACGTTCGCGGATGTCACGGTCGCGACCTGGGAGCAGGACGGGACGCAAGCGCCCGCCCTCGACGCCCACGATCGACAGGTAGATGCTGTCCTCGACGGTGAGCCCGTCGAAGAGGCGCGACTGCTGGTACGTGCGGGCGAGCCCGAGCTTCGCGCGGTAGCGGGCCGGCCTCTGCGTGACCTCCTCGCCGAAGATCTCCACGCTTCCGGTCGACGCTGGGAGGTCGCCGCAAATGACGTTGAAGAGTGTCGTCTTGCCGGCGCCGTTCGGCCCGAGGATCGCGCGCCGTTCGCCGTGGACGACGTCG
>JBMDXR010000061.1:0-14547 GCA_048594925.1 Gaiellaceae bacterium | reverse complement strand
ACTCCGTGCAGACGCGCCGGACGTGCACGACTTCGGCAACGTGCTGCGGCACGTCCACATCGAGAGCGGCGATCCCGACCATACCGACGCTGCGGTCTGGGTCGAGGGCTTCTACGAGACGCCGATGCAGGATCAGGCCGCACTCGGGCCGGAGGGCGGGCTTGCGATCCCGAGGGAGGACGGTGGAGTGGAGCTGCGCGTGACGACGCAGTGGCTCCACGTCGACCTCCAGCAGCTCGCGCCGTGTCTCGACCTTCCGGAGGAGAAGGTGCGAATCGCGCTCGCGGGGGTCGGGGGCGCCTTCGGATCGCGCGAGGACATCCACGTGCAGATCCACGCCTGCATGCTCGCCCTCCGCACGGACCGCCCGGTGAAGATGGCCTACGGGCGCGAGGAGTCGTTCCGCGGCCACGTGCACCGCCACCCGTCTCGGACGTGGATCAGGCTCGGCGCAACGAGGGACGGACGGCTCGTCGTCGCCGACGTGCGCCTGCTCTTGGACGGCGGCGCATATGCGTCGGCCTCACCCGCTGTCCTCGCGAACGCTGCGACTTTCGGCGCCGGTCCGTACGAGGTCCCGAACGTCCGCATCGAGGGCACGGTCGTCTATACGAACAATCCACCTTGCGGTGCGATGCGCGGCTTCGGTGCGCCGCAGGTCTGCTTCGCGTACGAGTCGGCGATGGACGCTCTCGCCGCCAGGATCGGGATCGACCCGATCGAGCTGCGACTCGGAAACGCCGTCGGGCCCGGCTCGGTGCTTCCGACCGGCCAGGTGCTCACACGGAGCGCGCCGGTGCGAGAGGTGATCGAGCGCTGCGCCGCGCTTCCGCTGCCGTCGGAGCCGCCCGCTCCGCATACGAAGCGGGGTGTCGGGTTCGCGGTCGGCTTCAAGAACGTGGCGTACAGCGAAGGCTTCGACGACTCGGCGCAGGCGAGAGTGACGCTTCGGAGGACCCCCGACGGCGTCGAGGCCGAAGTGGAGACGGCCGCAGTCGACTACGGCCAGGGTCTCTACACGGTCCTCGCCCAGATCGTTCGCACCGAGCTCGACGTCGACCGCGTCCTCGTGACGCCGGCCGATACTGCGACGATCGGATCTGCCGGGTCGACCTCGGCTTCGCGCCAGACGACGATGACCGGCGCCGCGGTGCAAGCGGCGTGCCGCGAGATCAGGGCCGCTCTCGATGATGACGGCTCTGACTCGATCACCCGAACGGTCACCCACCACCATCACGCCACTAAGGGATTCGACGAGGAAGGCCACGGGGACATCCACGTCGGCTTCGCCTTCGTCGCCGTGCGGGCCGTCGTCGACGTCGACGAGGAGCTCGGCCTCGCGCGCGTCGTGCACGTCGCAGCCGCGCAGGATGCGGGGCGGGTCGTCAACCCGCAGGGGGCTCAAGGGCAGGTGGAAGGCGGAGCCGCGATCGGACTCGGGCTGGCGCTCATGGAAGAGCTCCGGCTCGAGAACGGACGCCTCCGCAACGGATGTTTCACCGACTACCTGATCCCGACCGCACTCGACGTCCCTCCGATCGTCTCCGAGTTCGTTGAGGTGCCCGAGCGTGACGCGCCGTACGGCGTGAAGGGCATCGGGGAGCTGGCCACGGTCGCGACGACCCCGGCGATCGTGGCTGCGCTGCGCGCCGCGACCGGCCGGACGCTGAACAGAGTTCCGGTCACACCGGACGATCTCCTGGGCCTCCGTGCGCCCGCGGAAACCGCAGGCAGCGCGCCCATCCCGGGCGTACCCGGTCAGCAGGCCATTCCCGAGTACCTCGGTCTCGGCCTCGGCCAACAGGAGCTCATGAAAGCGAGGCAGCCATGCGCCAGGTAGCAATGGACCGCGCGACGCTCGCCGGCCGCGACTACATCGAGACGCTGGACTGGACGACCGAGGAGATCGACGAGACGATCGCGGTCGCCGGCGAGCTCAAGACCGCGTTCAAGAACGGCGAGCCACAGCGGCTCCTGCCGGACAAGACGCTCTTCATGCTCTTCCTCGACAAGTCCACGAGGACCCGCAACGCCTTCGAATCCGGGATGACCCAGCTCGGCGGCCACGCGATCTACCTCGACGCCGAGAAGACGCAGGTCGCCCACGGCGAGAGCCCCAAGGACATGGGGATCATCCTGTCGCGGTACGGCCACGGACTCGCGATTCGCCACGATCTCGCGCCGTACGAGGGCAACCTGTGGATGCGAGAGATCGCGCGCTGGGCGGAGATCCCGCTCATCAACCTGCAGTGCGACGTCGACCATCCGATGCAGACCATCGCCGACCTGATGACGCTTCGCGAGCACCGTGGCGAGAACCTGCGCGGGCTCCGCGTCGCGGTGTCCTGGGCCTACGCGCCCTCGTACGCGAAGCCCCTTTCGGTGCCGCAGGGGCTCGCGACGCTGCTGCCCCGTTTCGGTATCGACGTCGTCATCGCACACCCGCACGGCTTCGAGCTCATGCCGGAGGTCATGGAGCGAGCCGAGGCTGCAGCGGTCGAGGCCGGAGCGACGATCTCGGTGGTCCACGACATGGACGAGGCCTTCCGCGACGCGGACGTCGTCTATCCGAAGTCGTGGGGCCGCATCGACGCGTTCGCCGACGAGAGTGCGGCCCTGGGCGAGTCGGGCGCGCACAAGGACTGGATCTGCGACTCCCGTCGGATGTCGCTGGCGAGCCCTGATGCGCTGTACATGCACTGCCTGCCTGCGGATCGCGGCAACGAGGTCACGGACGAGGTCATCGACGGCCGGCAGTCCGTGGTCTACGACGAGGCCGAGAACCGGATGCACACGGGCAAGGCGCTCATGGCTCTGACGATGGGGGGCTACGCGCGATGAGCGGCGTTCCGGCGGGAAACGGAAAGGCGCGTCGGCGTCTCGTCGTCGCGTTGGGCGGCAATGCGCTGCTCCGGCGCGGCGAGCCGCTGACCGCCGAGCTCCAGCGCGGTTACGCTGCCGAGGCGATGGCCGCGGTGGCCGAGCTGGCCGAGTCGCACGACGTCGTGCTCACGCACGGCAACGGGCCGCAGGTCGGTCTGCTCGCGTTGCAGGCGTCGGCGTACACCGACGTGCCGCCGTACCCGCTCGACGTTCTCGGCGCCGAGAGCGAGGGGATGATCGGGTACGTCCTGGAGCAGGAGCTCCAGAACCGTCTTCCGGGACGGGCCGCGGTCACCGTGCTCACGCAGGTCGTCGTCGATCCGAAGGACCCCGCGTTCCGGACGCCGACGAAGCCAATCGGGCCGGTCTATACGGAAGAGCAGGCTCGCACGCTCGCACATGAGCGCGGCTGGATGATCGCGCCCGACGGCGACCACTTCCGCCGGGTTGTGGCCTCGCCCGAGCCGCTCCGAATCGTCGAGCTCGCGGCGATCCGCATGCTCGTCGACGCCGGAGCCATCGTGGTCTGCACGGGCGGGGGAGGCATTCCCGTCACCATGAACGGTGCCGGCACGCTGCGGGGCGTCGAGGCCGTGATCGACAAGGACCTCGCCGCGGAGCTCCTGGCGAGAAGCCTCGAGGCGGACTTTCTGCTGATGCTCACCGACGTTCCCTCTGTTTTACGCGGCTGGGGCACCCCGGAAGCGAGCACGATCCGCAGGACGACGCCGTCCGAGCTGCACACGATCGAGTTCGCCAACGGCTCGATGGGACCGAAGGTCGCCGCCGCCTGCCGCTTCGTGGAGTCGACGGGAGGGACCGCAGCGATCGGCGCGCTCGAGGACGCCGCGCGAATCGTCGCTGGCGACGCCGGCACGATCGTGACCGCCGATGCGGCCTGCTGAGGTAGCCCACCGGCTCGAGCGGCGACTCGCGGTCGCGCGGGGGGACGAGCGGGCCGACCTCGTGATTCGTGGAGGCCGCGTCCTCTCGACGTTCACCCGCGAGTGGCTCGACGGAGACGTCGCGATCGTGGACGGAGTCGTTGCGGGGATCGGCGAGTACGACGGTGTCGAGACGGTGGACGCGAGCGGACGCTACGTCGTCCCGGGGTTCATCGACGCCCACGTCCATCTGGAGTCGTCGAAGCTCCTGGTCGACGAGTTCGCCCGGCTCGTCTTACCGCTGGGTACGACCGCGGTCGTCGCGGACCCGCACGAGATCGCCAACGTGCTCGGGACCGACGGCGTCCACTGGCTCATCGATGCCTGCGAGGAGATCCCGCTCGAGGTCTACTTCATGGCGTCGTCGTGCGTCCCTGCATCCGAGCTCGAGTCGCCATGGCGCGAGCTCACGATCGGCGACCTGGACGGGCTTCTGCACCGGAGCCGCGTCCTCGGTCTCGCCGAGATGATGAACTTCCCCGGGGTCATCGCGGGGTCTCCGGCGGAGCTCGCGAAGCTTGCTCTTGCGCCTCACGTCGACGGCCATGCGCCAGGCGTTCGCGGTCGTCAGCTCAACGCGTACGCGGCTGCCGGTATCGGGTCCGACCACGAGGCGTCAACGGCCGACGAAGGGCGCGAGCGACTCCGAGCGGGTCTCTGGCTCCTCGTTCGCGAGGCTTCCGCGGCGCGGAACCTCCGCGCCCTCGTCCCACTCGCGCTGGAGTACGGCCCTTTCCGTATCGCTTTCTGCACCGACGACCGCGAGCCGGAGCACATCGCCGACGACGGTCACATCAATGCGATGGTGCGAGACGCCGTCGCGCTCGGGGTCGCGCCGGAGGACGCGCTCGTGATGGCCTCTCTCAATCCTGCGCTCTGCCACGGGCTCGCCCATCTGGGGGCAATCGCACCCGGCTACCGGGCGAATGTCCTCGTGCTCCCCGATCTCAAGTCGTTCGTCCCGGAGCTGGTGCTGCTCGCCGGTGCGCCCGTCGGCGACATACCGCACGTCACGGTGCCCGAGTGGGTCCGGCGGTCGATGCGTCTCGACCCCGTCACCGCGGACGACTTCCGTATCCCGTGGCGAGGCGGCGACGCACGCGTGATCGGGCTCGTTCCGGGTGAGATCGTCACGGCCGCGCTCGTCGACGAGCTCGCCGTGGACGACGGCGTTGCGGTGGCAGACCCCACACGCGACCTGGTGAAGGTCGCGGTGCTGGAGCGACATCTCGGAACGGGTCGGATCGGTCTGGGATTCGTCCGTGGCTTCGGGCTCGAACGTGGCGCGTTCGGCGCGTCGCTCGCTCACGACGCGCACAACGTGATCGTCGTCGGTGTCGACGACACGGCGATGGCACGTGTCGTCGAGCGCCTCCGGGAGCTCGGTGGCGGGATTGCGGTCGCCGACGAGCGCGAGGTGCGGGCGGAGCTCCCGCTGCCGGTGGCCGGCCTGCTCTCTGACCGCCCACTCGCCGAGGTTCTCGAGGCGAGCCGTGCTCTCATCGACGCGGCGGCCGCGCTGGGGGTGAGCTTTCCCGCACCGTTTCAGATGCTCGCGTTCCTGGCCCTCTCGGTCGTCCCGTCGCTGAAGATCACGGACCGTGGCCTCGTCGACGTCGACCGCCGTGAGATCGTCCCGCTCGCCCTCGAGGGGGTCGAGCGCGAGGTCTCGGGCGCTCTCTCAGCGGCTCACGCCTGAGAGAGGCGTGCGCGGCTCGGTAGGTGTGACTCGCCTCGAGCTGAACTGCGTCGTGAACCAGTCGGCGGCGAGCTCCGAGACTCGCCCACGTGCAACGGGCTCCTCGAGGAGACGCGTCGCGTTCGGGACGATCTCGAACGCTTTCGGGCACGTGAGCCGCTCGGCCGCGTGCTCGCTGAGCTCGCAGACGACGCGGTCGGCTCCACCGACGATGAGAAGCGTCGGCGCCTGCACATCGGCCAGCCGCCTCCAGGCGAGGTCGGGACGACCGCCCCTCGAGACCACGGCCGAGATCTCGTTGCCGAGCTCTGCCGCGGCGAGTAGCGCGGCAGCCGCTCCTGTGCTCGCTCCGAAGTAGCCGACGGGGAGATCCTGTGCGGCCACCTGTGACGTGAGCCAGCGGGTTGCAGCGAGGAGTCTTGCTGCGAGCAGCTCGACGTCGAAGACCTTTCGACGATCGGTCCCTTCCTCCTCGGTCAGGAGGTCGAGGAGAAGCGTGGCGATCCCAGCCCGGTTGAGGGTGGCGGCGACGTCGACGCTGCGCGGGCTCCGCCGACCGGAGCCGCTGCCGTGAGCGAACACGACCCACCCGGTCGGATCCGCCGGAATCGCCAGGTCCGCGTCCAGCCGGACGCCGTCCACGGCTATGACGTCGGTCGACGAGACGGTACCGCCGTCCGAGGACACAAGAGGCCCGGTGAAATCCATACCCCAATCGTGAGCCGACTCGAAGCCGACCGCATCAGGGAAACTGCGGACGGACCGAATCAGCGCTCTCCCCGATGGCAAGTGTGGCAGCTTGCAGGAGACTTATCGTGATGGCACAGGTGCTGACGGAGCGATCGAGAGAATTGCGCTCAGTCATAGGCTCGATCGTCGAGTTGTCCGACCCGGTCGGCGTGCTCTCGGTGACGGCCGGCCTCGAGTCGGGCGCAGGGAGCGGCGGAACGCCTCCCTGGCAGATCGCCGTTCAAAACGACCTGGCCAGGCTTCGTCGCGAGGGTTTGCTCGGTCGCGATTCGGCGAGGTCGCTGGCGGACGTGTCCGCGCAGCTCGAGGAGCTGCTCGTACCGACGTCTGGGGCGAGGGGCGGTGCGCTCTACCTCGCTCTGGGGTCTGGAGCGCTGCACACGGTGACAGTCGACGCGCCGCTGCCGACCGGAGCTCGAGTCGGTCCGGTCGCACATGTCCTTCCGCTCCTCCGCGTGCTCGAAGAAGGCGAAGTGGCCGGTCTGGTCATGGCCTCGAAGGACATGGTCGTGCTCTTCGAAGCCGAGCTCGGGCGAGTGCTCGAGCTCGAGCGCCTCGAGCTCGAGCCGTGGGTGGGCGACTGGTGGCCGGAGATGAAGGGCCCTGCCAGGGCAAACCCGCTGCGAGGACAACACGCCGTGTCCCAGCGAGACCGGTATGCGCGGCGACTCGCGGTTGCATATCGGCACACGCTCCAAGACGCCACTCTCGCGCTCGGGGCCCTGGCCTCGGAGCGGGGCTGGGGACGGGCGGCGGTGGCAGGCGATCCACGCACGACTGCCGAGCTCGACGCGACCCTCCGAGCAGTCGGCGTGTCCACGATCACGATCCCGGCCAACCTCGAGGGCGTGTCGACCGACGACGCGCTCCGACGGCTCGAGCGCGCGCTCGACGAGCTCACGGCCGAGCTGTCGCTGGAGCGCGTCCGACGGGCGCTGGACGAGGCGGCGGCCGGGGCCAGGGGCGCCTGTGGGCTCGCCCACGTGCTCGTCGCCCTCAACGAGGCGCGGGTGGCATCGCTTCTGATCGATCCGGCTCACACGTATCGCGGGAAGGCCCAGCCCGACGGGATCCTCAGCTCAACCGACGCTCCGGAGAAAGGCGTAGATCTCACGGACTTGATCGTCCTCCGTGCCCTCTCGATCGATGCCGAGGTCCACGCGGTACACGGAGCGTCTGCCGAGCACCTCCTCGCCTGCGACGGGATCGCAGCGCTTCTCCGCTGGTGAGGATCCCATGGAGCTCGAAGCTGTCCCCATCGAGAAGCCTGACGACGTCAATCTGATCCTGGGGCAGTCGCACTTCATCAAGACCGTCGACGACGTCTTCGAGGCACTGGCGGGAAGCTCGCCCGGCCTGCGATTCGGCATCGCGTTCTGCGAGGCGTCGGGGCCGTGCCTCGTGCGCCGCGCCGGGAACGACGACGAGCTCGTGGAGCTCGCCGTTCGCAACGCGCTCGCGGTCGGTGCGGGTCACTCCTTCGTCGTCTTCCTCCGCGAGGGCTATCCGGTGAACGTCCTGAACGCGCTCAAGAACGTTGCAGAGGTCTGTCGGATCTACTGCGCGACGGCCAATCCTGTCGACGTCGTCATCGCGAAGACCGCGCAGGGCCGAGCACTTCTCGGCGTCGTGGACGGCAGCCCGCCGAAAGGAGTCGAGACACCCGACGACGTCGTCGAGCGGAAGGAGCTCCTGCGCCGGCTCGGCTACAAGGACTGACCACCCTTCGGGGAAACCGAAGGTTGCATCGGTGTGCGTACCGATGCCCCGGTAGTGCGCGCGCGCACAGCATGAGCTATGGCTGTGAACGCTCGTCGCAGGCGCGGCACCAGAAGGCATCGGCTGGAAGTGCGCCCGGAGCAGCTTCGGCGCCGGCTCGACCCGCGCCTGCTCCCGTTCGCATCCACCGCGGAGGTCGAGCCACTCGTCGGAACGATCGGCCAGCCGCGTGCACTCGATGCACTCGAGTACGGCCTTTCGGTCGAGACGCGGGGGTTCAACGTCTTCGTCTCGGGCCTGCCAGGCTCCGGTCGCCTCACGACCGTGCTCGACTACCTTCGGGTCCTCGCCCTTGCGCGGCCGGCGCCCGCGGACTGGATCTACGTCCACGACTTCGGCAATCCTGACCGGCCGAACGCGATCCGCATGCCGGCCGGACGTGGCGCTGATTTCGCCAAAGCCATGGACGAGTTCGTCGAGGCCGCGCGTCGCGAGATCCCGAGAGCGTTCGAGAGCGAGGAGTACGACCGGCGGCAGCGCGAGATCGTCGCCGAGATCGCCAGGCAGCGACAGAGCGAGGAAGACGCCTTGACGAGCTTCGCCGCGGAGAGGAGCATCGCCCTGCAGACCACCGTGGTCGGTGTTGCCTCCGTTCCACTCGTCGACGGGAAGCCGATCACACGTGAGCGCTTCGAGCAGCTGCCCGAGGAGCAGCGGACGGAGATCTCGACAGCGAGCGCTGAGGTGGAGGAGCGGGCGGCGGCCTACATGCGCCAGGTGCACCAGCTGGCGAAGGAGGCTGCGAGGCGCGTTGAGGGCCTCGAACGGGAGGTCGCCCTCTTCGCCACGGAGCCGCTGTTCCGCGAGCTGCACGAACGCTACGGCGACCAGCCCGAGGTGGTCGCGTATCTCGACGACGTCAGGACCGACGTCCTGGCGAAGGTCGGCGACTTCCGGGAGAGCGAGGAGTCCGAGACGGTGCTGATCGCCGCCATGCAGCCACGAGACCGCCTCGTGCGCTACCGCGTGAACGTGCTCGTGGACAACGGGTCCGCGGAGGGTGCGCCGATCGTCGTCGAGCGTAACCCGACGTACTACAACCTGCTCGGCCGAATCGAGTATCGCGCCTCGTTCGGTGCGATGACGACCGATTTCCGCGAGATCAAGCCCGGTGCCCTCCACCGTGCAAACGGCGGATTCCTCGTCCTGGACGTCCTCGACCTGCTCAAGCATCCGTTCGCTTGGGACGCGCTGAAGCGATCCTTGCGAAGCGCCGAGACGCGGATCGAGAGCCTCGGTGAGGAGTTCAGTACGGTGCCGATCGCGACGCTCCGCCCCGAGCCGATACCACTCGACGTCAAGGTCGTACTGCTCGGGTCACCGCTTCTCTACCACCTCCTCTACCAGCTGGACGAAGACTTCCGCGAGCTCTTCAAGGTAAAAGCGGACTTCTCGCCCGACCTCGACTGGTCGGTCGAGCACCAGCACGACTACGCGGCCTTCGTCAGCCGGTGGGTGCGGGAGAACGGCTTGCGCCACTTCCGGCGGGCCGCCGTCGCGCGATTGATCGAGCACGGCGCCCGTCTCCGCGAGGACCAGCGGAAGCTCTCCGCACGCCTCATCGAGATCTCTGATCTCGTCTCCGAGGCGAGCTTCCTGGCCCAGAAGCGGAACCACCGCCTCGTGGAGGCCTCCGACGTCGAGCTGGCCATCCGCAACAAGGAGTTCCGCTCGAACCTGCTCGAAGAGCGTGTCCGCGAGCTCGTCCATGACGGCACGATCGTGATCGCAACGGACGGAGAGCAGGTCGGCCAGGTGAACGGCATCGCGATCCTCGACCTCGGCGACTACTCGTTCGGGCGCCCGACCCGGGTCTCCGCCCGTGTCTCGCTGGGTCGAGGCGGCATCGAGAGCATCGAGCGCGCGATCGAGCTGTCTGGGCCTATCCACTCGAAAGGCTTCATGATCCTGACGGGCTATCTCGCGGCAACGTACGCACAGGACTGGCCGCTTGCCGTCTCGGCAACACTGACCTTCGAGCAGTCGTACGACGAGATCGAGGGTGACTCGGCGTCGTCGACCGAGCTCTATGCATTGCTGTCGGCGCTGTCCGGTCTTCCGCTGAGGCAGGGCATCGCCGCAACCGGCTCCGTCGACCAGAACGGACAGGTGCAGGCGGTCGGGGGCGTGACCCGCAAGATCGAGGGCTTCTTTGCGACCTGCAAGGCTCAGGGCCTGACCGGCGCGCAGGGTGTGATCATCCCCGCCGCGAACGTCCACAATCTCATGCTCGATCAGGAGGTCGTCGACGCGGTGCGCCGCGGTCAGTTCCACGTATGGGCGGTGCGGACGATCGACGAGGGAATCGAGCTTCTGACCGGCCGTCGAGCCGGACGCCGTAGAGCAGACGGCTCGTACTCCGCGGACAGCGTCCACGGCCTCGTCGCAGCCCGCCTCGCCGATTTTGCCCAGCGCCTGCGTGCCTTCTCCGAGGCCGACGTCGAGCTCAGCCACGACGGTCGTCCGGCCGGGAAGCGTGCAAAGACACGATGAGCGTGGCGCAGCTCGACGAACTCGAGATCGACCTGCGCGGCGGCCACGCGCGGGACGAGCTCGAGGCCGGCTACGCGAGCGGAGATCCGACGACGGCGACCGGCGACTCGTTGCAGCTCTTCCTCGCCGAGATGTCGCGCTATCCGTTGCTCACCGCGCGCGAGGAGGTCGAGCTCGCCAAACGAATCGAGCGTGGCGACCACGAGGCGAAGGAGCGGATGATCACCTCCAACCTCCGACTCGTCGTCTCCATCGCCAAGCGCTACCAGGGGCACGGTGTCGCGCTGATCGATCTCATCCAGGAAGGCGTGCTCGGGCTCATCCGTGCCGTCGACAGGTTCGACTGGCGGCGCGGCTACAAGCTCTCGACCTACGCAACGTGGTGGATTCGCCAGGCCGTCCAGCGAGCCGTGGCGAACCAGGCGCGAACGATTCGTGTACCCGTCCACGTCCTCGAGCAGGAGCGGAAGATCCGCAGAGCCGAGGACAGGCTTGGCGCGTCGCTCGGGTGGCCACCGGATGATCGCGACGTCGCGCGTGAGCTGGGCCTTCCTCTCGCCCGAGTGCGTGCGGTGCAGGAGATCGCGCGAGCGGTGACGAGCCTCGACCGGCCGCTGGGCGCGGACGACGAGGACTCGTTCCACGGGGTCATCGCGGCGCCCGCGCTGGAGTCGTTCGAGGACGTCGAGCTCCCGCTCGAGACGGAGGCGGTGCGTGCCGCCGTCGCGCGTCTGCCCGAGCGCGAGCGCGAAATCATCAGGCTGCACTTCGGGTTCGACGGCGATCCCGTGAGCTTGGCCGAGGTGGGGCGGCGGTTGGGCCTCACCCGCGAGCGTGTTCGTCAGATCGAGTCGGAGTCGCTCGAGCGGCTCTCGGCCGAGCGAGAGCTCCAGGAGCTCCGCGCGCGGGTCGCCTGATGCGCCTGCCTAACGCTCGGTCGCGAGCCGAAGCCCGAGCGCGACGAGCACGAGACCCGTGACGGCGTCGAGCGCCCGCCGGACCGCTCCAGTCAGCAGGCGCCCGACTCGGGCGATTGCTGCTGCGTAGAGCGTCAGCCAGGCGAAGGTCATCGTGCAGAACAGAAGGCCGAGCGCGAGCAGTGCCGCGAACGAAGCGCGGCCCTCCGGCGCGAACTGGGGGAGGAGACTCGCGAAGAAGACCGCCATCTTCGGGTTGCCGAGGTTGCTGAGGACGCCCTGGCGCAGTGCGCGGCGGGCGCCGAGACGAGTGGGCCGGGTACCAGCCAGTTGCATGCACTCGACGCGATTCGAGAGCGCCGACCAGAGCGAGTGGGCGCCGAGGTAGACGAGGTACGCCGCGCCCGCGAGCTTCAGCGCATCGAACACGGGCTCCGAGGCGCTCAGCAAGGCGACGACGCCGGCACTCGCTGCGATCGTCCAGACTGCCTGTCCCAACGCGACTCCTCCGGCGGTCGCAATGCCGCTCCGGCGTCCGCCGGCCAGCGTGTTGCCGATCGTGAGCGCGGTGTCCTGGCCAGGCGTGCAGATGACGATCGCGGACACGGCGACGAACGCGAGAAGACTGTCGAGCATCCCGGAAGTATCCCGTGCAGCGGCGCGTTGGCATCTCACAGTGTCGCCGGCCAGCACGTTTCCCACTGTGATGGCTCGAGCCCATGCTTCGCTGCTCGCAGTGGTGGTCGTCTGGGCCGGCTCGTTCTCGGTGATCAAGGTTCTCCTCGACGATGGGATCGCCGCCGGAGACATCGCAATCGTTCGCTACGCGATCGCCGCTCCCGGGTTTGCCTTCATCCTCTTGCGCACACGTGGTTGCCGGGGCTGACCCGGCGCGACGCGGTGCGCGTTGCGGCGGCCGGACTGCTCGTCGTCGTCGGGTACCACGTGTTCCTGAACGTCGGCACGAAGTCCACGAGCGCCGGCATCTCCGCCCTGGTCGTGGCGCTGGCACCCGGCATGACGGTCGTGCTCGCGGGTGTGGTGGGCGTCGACCGCATTCGCCTGCGCCAGGTGCTCGGCCTCGGGGTCGCATTCGCCGGCGTGGCGCTCGTCGTCGCCATCGGAACCGGGCAGGGCCTCGCACTCGAGAACGCGAAGGGCCCGCTCATCGTCCTCGGCGCGCCCCTTGCGTTTGCGCTCTACAACGTGATCCTGAAGCCGTTGCTGGGACGGTACGACCTCCTCGCCCTGACCGCCGCGACGAGCCTCGTCGGCATCGTCGGGCTGCTCCCGCTCGTGAGGAGGTCGACGGTCGACACCGTGGTGGACGCGTCGGCCAAGGAGCTGGCACTCGTGGTGTACCTCGGCGTCCTCGCGACGCTCCTCGGCTATATCGGCTGGAACACCGGCCTGCGCGGGCTCGGGCCCACACGCGCGGTCGCGTACGCCTACGCGATCTCGCCGCTCGCCGTGCTGATGGGCGCCCTGTTCCTCGACGAGCCCGTCACGGTGTGGATCGCACTCGGCGCCGCGCTCGTCGTCGGCGGCATCGCCGCGATGCAATGGACTCCGCGACGCGAGAGAGCGTCCGCTAGCGTCGAGCGGTGGGCTTCGAGGAGCGCACCCTCACGCAGCGCGAGCTGAACCGAGCCCTTCTCGCACGCCAGCTTCTCCTCGAGCGTTCGCAGCTCACGATTCCGCGGGCTCTCGAGCGGATCGCCGGCATCCAGGCTCAGTACGCGCCGAACGCGTACATCCGGCTCTGGTCATGCCTCGAGGAGTTCGCGCGCGACGATCTGACTCGCGCGCTCGAGCGGCGCTCCGTCGTCCAGGCGACGCTGATGCGCGAGACGATCCACGTCGTCTCGCGCCGCGACTACTGGCCGTTCGCCGTCGCGATTCGCGAAGCGCAGCGCGAGTGGTTCCTGCGCGTCCGGAAGCCACAGCTCGACGAGCGCGACCTCGAGCACCGGGCGACGGAGCTCCGTGTCCTCATGGCCGACGGGCCGCGGCGCCACGACGAGCTCGTCGAGATGGTGGGGCGCGGCTGGGGCATGGCCGGGCCGTGGCTCGAGCTCGTTCGTCCCGCCCTCGGGGACGTGGGAGAAGAGACGGGCTCACCTGTTCCGGACGGCCGAGCGCTGGGTCGGGCCAGAGGACGTCGACGAGAGCGAGGCTCGAGAGCATCTCGTCCGGCGATACCTGGCGGCGTTCGGGCCTGCGTCACGAAAAGACATCAGCCGGTGGTCGCATCTGCCGCTCAGAGATCTCGCGCCCGTGGTCGAGCGGCTCTCGCTGCGCCGCTTTCGAGACGAGGACGGCGGCGAGCTCCTCGACGTCCTGCGGGCGCCGCTTCCCGATCCGGAGACGCCCGCGCCGGTGCGGTTCCTACCGACCTGGGACGCCGTCCTCCTCGCGCACGCGCGCCGGACGGGAGTCCTTCCGGAGCGATATCGACCCATCGTCTTCCACTCGCAGAACCCGCCGTCGGTGCCGACCTTCCTCGTCGACGGTGTCGTCGCGGGAGCCTGGAAGTACGAGAAGAGCCGCGTGACCTGGCAGGCGTACGAACGAGTGAGTCGCGCCACGGCGCGCGAGCTCGACGAGGAAGCCGAACGTCTTGCCGCCTTCCATGCATAGGTGAGAATGCCCGGGTGAGCGAGCCTTCGGAGCACGTCCACGTCTACGACCCGGAGCAGGAGGCCGCCTGGCGAGCGGTCCTGACGGGCGATCTCGGGCAGCTGAAGTACTTCCGCGCCGTGCTCGGCAAGATCCCCACCGGCCCTCGCTGCAAGCTCTGCCTCGCGCCGCTGAAGCCTCCGGGCAGCATTCTCCTCAAACCCTTCGGCTTCGGTCCCTCGAAGCTGAACAGACGCCTCTGCCGCGCCTGCTTCCGCCAGGTCGACAAGCAACCGGGCGGTGCGGAGATCGAGCTGTCCCTGCTGTTCGCCGACGTCCGCGGCTCGACCGGCCTCGCGGAGCGGATGGCTGCGCACGAGTTCTCCCGGCTGATGTCGCGCTTCTACGGAACGGCAGCCCGCGTCGTCGACGAGTGGGACGGCATCGTGGACAAGTTCGTCGG
>JBMDXR010000060.1:0-3236 GCA_048594925.1 Gaiellaceae bacterium | reverse complement strand
CGCAGGTCCTCCAACGCGGCCTGCGCCTCGTCCCTGAGGTCGCCGAGCATCTCGACCGCTCTGGCCGGTTCCCTCTCGACGAGTCCCTGCGCGAGACGAAGCTTCACGGTCAGCGCGACGAGCTGCTGCTGCGCCCCGTCGTGGATGTTGCGCTCCAGCTTCCGAGCACGCTCGTCCTGCGCCGTGGCGATCCGCTGCGCGACGCCCGAAGGTCGTCCAGGAGTGCGACGTTCCGCAGCACGAGGCCGGCGTGGCGCGCGTTCGCGTCCTGGTCCCGGAGGAGGTGGTTCAGCCGGATCGGCACCAAGCCTGGGAAATCGCGCTCGCATCGGGCTTGAGGTCGGGATCGGGCCAAGGGATGCGACCGTCTGCCTTCTCGCCGAAAAACCTCGATGGTGCACCTTCGATGGACCTGACAGCAGACGAGGATCAGCTTCACGGGGTCCACTCGTCCCGACTCGGCATCCAACGTGACCTGCATTTGGATATCGGTCCGGATGACTGTGGGAATAGGTCTTTGGCTGGGAAAGATGACGTTCCAAAGAGCCGGCGTTCTTGTGGCGCGCAACCTTAAGGATCAGGGGACCTCCGCTGGAGGTCGAAGGCTCCCGACCTGCCGCGTTCGCGACCTTCGCCGCAGAGGGAGCGATCGGACCCCGCCGACACTCGCGTCGCCCGCAGCATTCGCGCATCATCCATGTCGTGAGAGCCGATCTCCCCTCGGGAACGGTCACCTTCGTCTTCACAGATATCGAGGGTTCGACCCAGATGCTTCACGAACTGGGCGACGCCTACGTGGAGGTGCTCGCCGAGCACCGCCGGATCCTTCGCGAGTCCGCCGCGGCGCACGGCGGCGTCGAGGTCGATACGCAGGGTGACGCGTTCTTCTTCGCCTTCGCCCGAGCCCGCGATGCGGTGGAGGCGGCCCGAGTCGCGCAAGACGCCCTCGCGGCGAGCCCGACCAGGGTTCGCATGGGGATCCACACCGGCCAGCCTTTCATCACCGACGAGGGGTATGTCGGTCTCGACGTACACAAGGGAGCCCGCATCGCGGCGGCCGGCCACGGGGCTCAGGTACTGCTGTCTGAGGCGACCAGGCAGCTCGTCGACGCGGCCGTTCGCGACCTCGGG
Source organism: Gaiellaceae bacterium (assembly GCA_048594925.1). Taxonomy (GTDB): domain Bacteria; phylum Actinomycetota; class Thermoleophilia; order Gaiellales; family Gaiellaceae; genus GMQP-bins7. The sequence goes on along the minus strand of JBMDXR010000060.1, from coordinate 2,105 downwards.
CTCCACCGACTGAAGGATCTCCAAGCGCCCGAGCGCATCTATCAACTGGGCGACGCCGAGTTCCCTCCGCTGAAGACGCTCAATCAGACGAACCTGCCGGTGCAGCCGACGCCGTTCATGGGACGCGAGCGCGAGCTCACCGAGGTACTCGGACTTCTGCGGCGCGACGACGTCCGCCTGCTTACCCTCACCGGACCGGGCGGCAGTGGCAAGACGCGACTGGGACTACAGGCCGCCGCCGAGGTCGTCGAGGAGTACCCCGACGGCGTGTGGTTCGTTGGGCTCGCCGCGCTCAACGACCCCACGCTCGTACTCCCGACCATCGCCCAAACGCTCGGCATCCGTGAAGTCGGGAGCTCGTCGTACTCGGAGGTCCTCGCCGAACATCTGCACACCAAACGCGCGTTGCTCGTACTCGACAACCTCGAGCAGCTCTTGCCCGATGCTGCAAAGCTGCTTGGTGAGCTCTCCGCTAAAGTCCCCAAGCTCAACTTGATCGCGTCGAGCCGCGAGCGACTCCACCTGTCAGGCGAGCACGAGTATCCGGTGCCGCCTCTATCGCTCGATGAGGCGACGTCACTGTTCGCGGATCGGGCAAGGGCCGTCCGCTCCGAGTTCGTAGTTGACGGCTCGCGTTCCATGGTCGAGGCGATCTGCGCGCGTCTGGACCGTCTTCCGCTAGCGATCGAGCTCGCGGCCGCGCGGATCAAGATCCTGTCAGTGGAGCAGCTGCTCGGTCGACTCGATCAGCGGTTGGCGCTCCTTACCACAGGCGCCGCGGACGTGCCCGAGCGCCAACGCACACTGCGCGCGGCGATCGAGTGGAGCTGTGATCTGCTGAACGAAGGTGAACGAGCTCTATTCAGTCGTCTGGCTGTCTTCTCTGGTGGCAGCACGCTGGATGCCGCGGAACGGATCTGCTCCGCGGATCTCGACACGCTCGAGTCCCTGGTCGACAAGAGCCTCGTTCGCGTGGATCCGAGGCGGGACGAAGAGCCGCGGTTCTTGATGCTCGAGACGATCCGCGAGCTCGCGCTCGAGCGGCTCGATGAGGGATCCGAGGCGGATGATGTTCGCCGTCGACACGCCGAGTACTTCCTCGATCTCGCGACGAACGCGGAGGAGGGCCTGCGAGCGCCGGACCAGCGGCGATGGCTGCATCGACTCGAGCTGGAACACGACAACCTCCGAGCCGCTCTGGGCTGGTCCCTCGATGGCGGCGATCCGAGCCTCGGGCTCGCGCTCGCGGCGGCGCTCGGGCAATTCTGGTATCTGCACGGCGACCTGAGTGAAGGACGTCGATGGCTCGCTCTGGCCCTCGAGCGCGGATCCTTGGTCGTGACCGAGCCTCGCGCCAAGGCGTTGGACTGGGCTGGGTACCTCGCGGCGGAGCAAGGCGACGAGGCCGTCGGTCTCTTGGAGGAGAGCCGCCGATGTGCCCTGGACGCCGAGGCCCTTGCGATTGCGGCCCTCGCGACCTCGCACTTGGCGGCCTTCCTCCCCGCCGACCGACGGGAGGAAATGGTGCAGCTCGGCGAGGAAGCGGTGAAGCTCGCGCGCGCCTCGGACAGCCGGTGGATCCTCGCCACAGCCCTAAACAACCTCGGTGAGGCGTACCGGGAGGTCGGGGACAGCTCGCGTGGGCTGACGGTGCACGAGGAGGCCTACGCGATTCGTCTTGAGATAGGCGACATGTCAAGGGTGGCTCTTTCGCTCTCCAACCTGAGCGAGATGGCGGCCGCGGCCGGCGACTTCGCGCGCGCCCGTGACCTGTCAACCGAGGCGCTTGGGCACGCGGAGGCACTTGGGGATCGGCGACACATCTCATTCGCGGCGACGAACCTCGGCTGGATCGAGCTTGCCGAAGGGCGCACACAGGAGTCGATGGCCCGGTTCCTGGAAGCACTGCGGCTCGACCGGGACTTGGGGATGTCGCAAGCGTCGGTCATGGCCCTCCACGGGATCGCCGGGTCACTCGCCGCTCGCGGCGATGGAGCGCGTGGGGCGTGGCTGGAGGCCGCCGCCCAGCGACACGAACGCGAGCTCGACGACCGGCTCGGCCACATCCCGTCGTTCGCCGACGAGGGGATTCATGCTCGATACCT
>JBMDXR010000006.1:0-64017 GCA_048594925.1 Gaiellaceae bacterium | reverse complement strand
TCGCCCGGAGACATCGCATGCGTGCCATGCGCGGTGGACGAAGCCGAGAGCATGTTCGCGGCCGAGGCGCTCCATGGCGGGGACGTGCTCCGTTGATCAAGACAAGCATGTCCGCGTCGGCTCGAGCGCCTTTGACAAGAGGCACGAAACGATCAACCTCTGAATGTCATGAAGGGGGCCTCCCCCGGTGGCACGCTCCGCCGTGTCATCGAGGGAGCTCGCTCCGGAAAGGAGGCCCGTTTCATGTTGCACGCTGGCTTGGATCTGAGCCGTAGGCGGCTCGACTTCTGCCTGCTCGACGAGGAGGGCGATCGTCTCGGCGAGGGCGCGGCGCCGCCTGATGCCGATGGCCTGGCCGGCCTGGCGCAGCGCATCCGCTCGCGTCAGGGAGCGGTGGCGGTGCGGGCGGCGATCGAGTCGATGAACGGCGCTCGCTTCGTGCACGACACGCTCGAGCGGTGCGGCTGGGAGGTCGAGGTCGCCGACGCGCAGAAGGTGAAGGGGCTGGCGCCACTGGCCTGCAAGACCGACCGCATCGATGCCTGGGTGCTCGCCGAACTCAGCCGCCGCGAGCTGGTGCCGGCGATCTGGTTACCCCGCTTCGAGCAGCGCGCCGAGCGCGAGCGGGCGCGCTGGCGGCTTTTTCTCGTCCGCAAGCGCAGCTCGCTCAAGCACCGCGTGCACGCGCAGCTCTTGGCCTTCGGTCATGCCTGCCCGGTCAGCGACCTGTTCGGTCGGCAGGGACGCGAACTGCTCGCGCGTCTCGACCTCCCCGAGCCCTGGCGCGGCGGCGTGCTCGCGGCGCTCGCGCTGATCGACGAGCTCGACCGTCAGATCGCCGAGATCGATCGCGAACTGCGCACGCTCGGTGCCGACCACCACTACGTGCCGCTGCTGCTGACCGTACCGGGCATCGCCTGGGTGCTTGCCTACACGATCGCCGCCGAGATCGGCGACATCGCCCGCTTCTCCTCGCCGGCGAAGCTGACCGGCTACACCGGCCTCTGTCCGCGCGTCTACCAGTCCGGCAGCACCGACCGGCGCGGCCCCTTGACCCACGCCGGCCCCAGGTACCTGCGCTGGGCGCTCGTTGAGGCCGCGACCCACGCCTGCGGCCACGAGATCTACCGTGACCGCTACCAGCGCACCAAGCGCCGCCTGGGCAAGCAGCGCGGCGCCAAGGTCGCTCAGGTCGACATCGCTCGCCGGCTCACGAGGCGATCTGGCACATGCTCACCCGCAACCAACCCTTCGCTCCGGCAGGCGCCACAAGAACTCTGGCCGCATGGACGGCCCTCTCTGAGATGCGCCACCAGAGCGGACTCCCATTCCACCTGATCCTCCCCGAGGAGGCGATAGAGAGCTGAGCCACGCTCACCACCGCAGGCTTGGCCGCGGCCCATGACGAAGCAGACCGACCGACCTCGACAACCCAGCCCCCTTCATAGAGAGTTTTTCGGCGTGATCCGTCGAGTACGTGGTGACGTCAGCCGTGGCGGCTGAAACCCCCTCCTTGCAGGGAAGATCGAGTTTGTGCACCCCATGCGTCACGCTTCTGATGCGGGCCCGGTGGCGTGCGCGAGTGCCGTCACGGAATGTGCGAGTGCCGTCACGGAATGAGGGAGAAGCGGGACTCCGCCGATCGAGCGAGAGCCCGATCGTGCAGGCGAGGTTTCTCTTCCAACTGGGAGCAGCGGAAATACCCGACTGGGGAGAAAGCGGGAAGGACGCTCGCTCCTCCTAGGCAGGACGCACGTAGACTCGTTCGCCAGCTGAGCTAAGGCGGGTGAACGGAGGGGTGTATGAGCGAGTATGCGATCAAAGCGCTCGATGCCACGACGTGGGATGCCTTCGCGCGCCTCGCTGAGAAGCACAAGGGCATGGGATTCGGCGGCTGCTGGTGCACGTGGTCCCATTCGCGCGAGGGCAGGCCCGAGGGCGAAAAGGCCGCCCTTGGAAGGAGCGTCTCGTTCGCGAGGGCAACGCTCATGCGGCCCTCGTCTTCGACGGCGACGCCGCGGTGGCCTGGTGCCAATATGGCTCTCCGGACGAGCTCCCGAACATCCACCACCGGAAGGTCTACGAGGCGTCCCGTAGGGAGGAGTTGCCCGACTATCGAGTCACGTGCATCTTCGTCGACAGGGACTATCGACGGAACGGCGTCGCAGGTGTGGCGCTTCGTGGTGCGATTGACCTGATCGCGAAGGCGGGCGGTGGTGTGGTGGAGGGCTATCCGCAGGACACGGAGGGCAAGAAGATTTCGTCCACGTTTCTCTACAACGCCACGCGCAGCCTCTATGAGCAGACCGGCTTCGGCTACGACCGGCCCAAGGGCAAGAACCATTGCGTGATGCGCAGGACGGTTTCACCGGCCAAAGTGTCTTGACGGGCTCGCGGCGGGTATCGCCGGCGACCTCGTAGCTCAAGGGACTGTGAGACTCGGCGGCGCCGCTCAGGAAAGCACGTGCTCGAGCGACGCGCGATCGTTCGGCTCGCCGTGCGCGGGCAGCACGAGCTCGACCGGCAGGTCGAGCAGCGGACGGAGCCGTCGGACGACATCGTCGCGCGTCACGTGCTTGCGACCCCCGAGCTGGATGTCCAGTCCATCGCCGAAGTCGGAGAGCGAGTCGCCGGTGACGATCGCGTTGATCGACGGCAGCCAGAGGAGGAGATCGTTGTCCTCGCGGCCCGCGTACGCGTGGATGCCGAACGGCCACGCTCCGGGGCCGTGGAAGTGTCCTTCGCCTTCACCCGCGCGCAGCCAGGCGAGATCCTCACTCTCCATGCCGCGCACGCGGTCGGGATCGATGCCGAACTTCTCGACCCAGTCCTGCCAGGTGTCTGCGGGCGGCGTGTGCACCGCGAGGCCGAGCCGGCGGGCGTCGCGCTCGTGGTACGGCGCGGTCAGGACGACGGCGGTCGCGCGCTCGCGCAGCTCGTCGGGAACGGACAGCGGGTCGAACAACAGGAAGTCGTCGCCGACCTCGATCGCGTACGACGATACGAGCTCGGGCCACCACTCCTCCTCGTTCCAGGCGGGATGCGGCGATTGCCAATGCCAGACACCGGGGCGCAGCTCATGCATGGGCGCGATGCTATGTCTGCGGGCATGGAGAAGACAAATCGCACGATTCTTTCGTCGGGCGCGAGCTCGAACTCGGCGAGCGGCGGGTCAGCGACCTCGTCTCGACGAGCGGCCTAACCCAGTCGAACACTCCAAGCGGACGCCGTCGAGATCTGGGTCTGCGCGTACCTCTCGCTCGCGCTCCTCCTCGGAGTCGGCCTCAATCTCGCCTTCGGCTGGTGGTGGGCCGATCCCGTCGCCGCGCTCGCGATGCTGCCCGTCATTGCCTGGCAGGGATGGGAGACGCTCGAAGAGGCGCGCGAGGTGCAGTCCGAGGACGAATGACGGCCGAGTGAGGCGCACCCCTACGGGACGTGCGACACCACACAGAGTGGCCGGAGGTCTAGCCCCAGCAGCCGCAGTCGCCAAGGCGGTGGGCGCCCACTCTCTCCACCTCCTGACTTGGACAAAATGCCGAGACCTGTGAACCCGAAGGCCCACAGGGCTCGACCGCGCGAGCTTGCTCTTGTGGCGTGCCGTGCTCAGCGGGACCTCGGCAGGGTTGGGGCTCGTAGCTCAGGCATGAGGCGCCTCAGCCTGTTCGTGGCTGCGCTCTCACTCACGCCGGTGGCCTCATCTAGCTGGGTCACGTTCCAGACGGACGGGGTACGGATACGGCACCCGTCCTCTTGGCACGCGACTTCGCGACCCCTCACACCGGTCACCTCTCCCCTGCAGCTCATGGCGGTCGCTTCATTCGCATTCCCCGAGAACCCTCGTGCAAACGGCTGCCGACCGGTAGGAACACTTGCGAGGAAGCAGCCCGCGGGCGTCGTCCTCCTCTTTACCGACTACGGCGACTGGCCTCCCGGCCAACTTCCTGCGGAGGCCAGAGGGCCTCCCCTCCGCACCCGACGCACTTCAAGCTTCACGCGTTCGAAAGCTACGAGTGCTTTGGGCGCAGCTACCAGCTTCGCTTCCGAGAGGCTGGGCGGTACTTTCAGGTCTTCGTCTCCTTCGGCCGCCGAGCCGGGCCCTCAATGCGCAGCACCGTCCTTCGCATCCTCGATAGCTTCAGCGCCAAGGCGCCGCTGAGCTGAGGTGGGCCTCGATCGGGTGACGCGTAGGCCGCAAGAGGGGCGGGTGGCTGCATGGCGCAGTCGGAAGGCCGAGCCCGCCACCCAGTCCTCCCCAGGGGAGGGGAAGGAGGACGCCACGCGGGCTCGGCCAAGCACTCGCCTTCGCCGTCCTCCGACCTGTCCCTCCCGACCTATTGAGTGGCAGGCGCGCCTTTCCACCGCTTGACGATGTTCTGAACCTCGAAGATCTCCGGCTCACCAGAGAACTCGATTCCAACGTCGGCGAGGATCGGCATCAGCTGCTCCCCGAACGCTTCCAGCTGTTCCTGGGAGTCCCCAGATTTCGCTGACACGCAGGTTCCCTGCCGACCCGAAGAGAACGTGGACCTCAAGACCGGGCGGATTCGGCCACGCTCCGGCCTGTTCGAGACGCCGCACGCTCTCGTCGTACAACTCCCTCGTGAGGTTTGCCGGGCTGAAACGGACAACGATGCTCATGAGCCGCACCTCCGTGTCGGGGTCTCGGCTCACCCCATATCGCCTTCATGTCCGAGAAGCCCGATAGCGGGGCCCGAGAAGAGTTCGTGCGTGTTCCCGTCGAACTCCTAATCGACGAGCCGGCGGATTGATCAGTTTCCGCGTCGACGGATGAACCTTGCCCTAGCTGCCGATAGGCGCGAGCTGCTCGTCGATCCAGGCGTCCACCTCCGCCCGGTCGAGACCCCGCGCTAGGCGAATCTCCCCCGAAAGACGCTACCGTGCCTTCACGCAGAGCCTCTTCTCGCTTATCGAAAGCTTCGAATTGGTGCCGTTCGCGGTCAGCCTCCGCTCTCGCCGCGCGCCGTCGCGCACGATTTCTGCAAGCTCCAGCGGATCGCCGCCCCGCATCTTCGCCTGCACCTGCTTCATACGCTTCACCCAGACGTCCCCGCTGAGCGCGCCATCTTCGCGCAGCGTTTGCTGAACGCGGCGCAGGCCCGCCTCGCCGAGCAGCGGCCGCAGTAACTCACGCGCCAGCTGCAGTGGCAACGTCACCGAGAGGCCGTCTGCGAGCTCGAGCACGACGATCTCCTGCTCGGCACCGAGGACCACCCTCTTCTCCCGAGCGGCGACACGGCCCGTCCCTTGCGCCGGATATACGACCACGTCTCCGACCGCCAGCTTCACTGCCTCCGCAGCGGCGACGGCGAGCCGTACCCTGCAGCGAGTGGCCTCTTCAACATTCGACGATCGAGCAACGGGACGGGGCGCGTCGAGCAAGCAGGAGACTCTGATGACGCCTGTGATCCCGATGGTGACTTGGCAGGACGCGCGTGAGGAGTGGGTGGTCGACCTTTACTCGCGCCTCTTGCACGACCGGATCATCTTCGTTGGCACGCCGATCGACGAGGGGATCGCGAACCTCGTCGTCGCCGAGCTCCTGCACCTCGAGTCGGAGCAGCCAGACCGAGATATCGCGATCTACGTCAACTCGCCGGGCGGCTCGGTCTACGCGGGCCTCACGATCTACGACACGATGCAGTTCGTCAGGCCCGACGTGCAGACGATGTGCGTCGGCATCGCGATGGGGATGGGGGCGCTGATCGTCCTTGGCGGCACGCGGGGGAAGCGGGTCGCCCTGCCGCACGCCAAGATCTTGCTCAACCAGGTCTCCGGCGGATTCGAGGGGGAGGTGAGCGACATCGAGATCCAGGCGCGTGAGGTGCTCGCGCTCGGGCGGCGGCTCGAGGCGATCATCGCCGAGCACACCGGCCAGCCGCTCGCGAAGGTTGCGAGCGACCTCGAGCGCGACTACTACATGAGCTCCGAGGAGGCCTTGGCCTACGGGGTGATCGACCGAGTGATCGCGCAGCGCTGAAGCCGACGCGGTGATCACGGTTTGGCGTTTCGATTGGCGAACCGACTGCGTGGGCGTAGGATCATCTCATGCGCAGCTTGATCGCGAAAGATCCGCAAGTGGTTGGGGCTCGACAAGAAACCGGTAGACGCTCCTGAGCACGGTGCCGGCGCGCCGTAAGGCGCTCATTCAGCCGGAGGTAGCTCGTCGCTTGCGGCTAAACGCCGCGAGTGGTAGTGCCCGTGCTCGGCGAGAGCGAAGGGACGTCCAACCCGGGGACACGGGGCCGCAATCCAACGCGAGACGGAGGAGTAGACTCGTGGAACTGGCCCTGCTGCCAGAACCCCGGCCGAAAGCCCGCAACCTCCCAACGCGCCATGGCGCGCGAGACGTAGGAGCCCAGGCGAACAGGATTCGACTTGCAGGCCAGCTCTCGTTGTTTCGAGCAAGCGTTGGGTGGGCTCGGAGGTCGTCATAAGCAAGAGTTCCGACAAGCCAAAGAAGCAGCAGAAGCAGAAGCCGCAGAAGACGCTCAAGCAGCGCCGCAGCGAGAAGCGGGCGGCCAAGAAGTTCGGCTCAGGCCCCCTTCTCCCGGCAGACAAATAGAGCCTCGAGCGCCGTCTGTCTTGCTGGGATCGATGCCCGCAGGGACGGAGTCAACTCGAGGCGATCCACGGCCGGGACTCCCCCCTCTTGGTTCGCATTCGCGAGAACTCTGTGAGAAGGGGGCGCACCGCTCATCGCTGCGCGCCCCCCAAAGCTCAGACTGAAGCGACGACGCTGACACTCCGCGCCTGCGGACCCTTCGGGCCCTGCTCGACCTCGTACTCCACCTTCGCACCTTCAGCGAGGCTCTTGAATCCCTCGCCGCCGATCGCGCTGTGATGGACAAAGACGTCCTTGCTCCCATCGTCCGGCGATACGAAGCCGTAGCCCTTGTCGTCGCTGAACCACTTCACTGTTCCGGTTGGCATATCTCCACCTCCCCTCGACTGCTCATGAACGTGCAGCGGAGGCGTACAACGCCAAAACCGGTACTCGCTCTAACTCCTGTGACCATCACTCACACTATCAGCGCGACGAATCACGATGTTGAGCTGCGCCATTGGCGTGGCAGATGTAGCGGGCGAGAGAACGTGCGGCGGTCAGGGTCGCACGCGGTGGTCGCGGCTCATCCGAGGTCGTTGTCGTTCAGAGTGGTGACGGCTCGCTCCCTCCTGTCGGCGTCCATCCCGTCGCCCTGCGCGGGCGTCCTCTCGCTTTAATGCCTCGCCGCCGCGTGCAAGTTGTCAGGACGGTCAACCTCTCTCTATGAAGAAGGGCGGTCCGCTCCCAAAACCCCCGTGAATCGGGGGTTTTTGTTTTCTCAGTGGCGGCATGTGTCAGCGATGTGTCCCCGATCTACTGCGTCGTGAGCAGTTTCCCGTAGAGCTGCTTCGGGGTCATGGCTGCCCCGTTCGCGACGAAGACGAGCGCCGCGATCCCGAACAGGACGAGCGCAGAGCGCCGCGTGCTCATCATCGCTCCCTTCCTCGGTTACTGGACGATGATCGCTTCCACGAACCGGCGTCACGTCGTCCGAGGCTCCGTGTCGTCATCGTTCGCTGCGCCCGGCCCAGGATCGCCGCGTCGAGGTGTCTGCTCTGCGGATCGGTCGTCTTCGGTCACGCCCGTCCCGGGAGCGTGCGTCGGGTCCTCCCGTTCTTCTTCAGTAACGCTGCGCCCTGATTCGATCTCCTCGTCGGTCATCGAAGCTCCGTTCCTCCAATTTGGGTTGAGCGAAGGCGCGGTGCCCGCCGGTTCCTCTTCGTCGCCCACGGGGCTGACGCACCATCGCCAGCCCCGCCTACCTCTGCATGGGGCCCGAGACGGATGTTATTGAGTGTGAGTGGCCGAAGGCGCTGGGCGAGAAGTCGGCTCGTCTCTTGGCGCAACCTCGCGAGCCTTCTGCTGCAAGCTCTCGGACAACTCCTCACCCTCTTCGCGACCGCGTTCCTTCGCGGTCTCGATCGCTGTCGCGCCAGCTTCCTGCACCACATCCTTGCCGCGATCCAGAGCTTCGCGACCAGCTTCCGCCGCGGTCGCCTTGACCTCGTCCGCCATCGGCCCGATCCTTTCGTCTTCCACGCGGGTCGACGGCAGAAGCACGCCAGCGATGAATCCGACGGCCGCACCGCCGATCGCCAGCCCAAGGGGGTTCCGCTCCGCAAGACGCTTCATGCGGTTGACGCCCTGCGTGACCTCAGCACTATCGGGTGTCACGTCTCCGACCTTGGACGACACGCCGGTCACTGTCGAAACGATGGCGTCCTTCTTCTCGCCGACCCAATCTTTCGTCCGCGTCGGCACATCCGCTTTGTATGCGAGCGCGTCGGCCGTCTCCGCCATCTGCTCTCGCGTCTGACTGATCTCCTGCTTCAGCTCTTCTGATGTACGAGCCATTCGACGTCCTCCTTCACTGCCTCGATTGTTCGTGACGGCACCGCAGTGCCCATTTCGTCGATCTTCCTACGCCCGTACACGGCCAAGACGCCGCCCACGACCACCCAGATCGCCGCTACGCACAGAGCTGCAGCCCAGCTCGGCATTACTCCGTCGAGAGCGAGGACGAGGAACGCGGTGAGCGTCCCCAGAGCCATCAGTGCAGCCACTCCGGCCGCAGTGAGCAGTGCCAGGCCGATGCCGGCCGTCTTCGCCTTCTCGGTCATCTCGCTCTTCGCCAGCTCGACGTTCTCCAGAACCTCGAGCTTCACGAGCTCGGCCTCCTGATGAACCAACGCGCTCGCCTGGTGGGTCAGGTCCTTGACCAGTTCGAGAGTCGCGCGCTGCCGGAGGTCTCCGCTATGGACGCTCGTCATCTACGCACCCCCGGCCGACAGGCTCACCTGGTTCTGCGGGAGATAGCCGCTGCCGTTACTCCGGTAACTCTGGTAGCGACGATCTGCCGAAGCCTTCACGAAGCGTGAGGCGACGAATCCGGCAAAGACACCGACTCCGGCGGTCACCCACGGACGGCGTCGCGCAAAGCGCTCGAGATCCGCGAGCATCTGATCCGCCTGGGCCGACTGGAGATAGGCGCCGAGGTCCTCGGCACGCTCAGCCACCTGCGCGATCACCCTGGCGGGGACGTCCTTGCCTTCACTGCGAAGTTGCTCAACCCCGGACTGAAGGGCGTGACCCATCGCCTGCACTTGCTCGCCCGCTTGGGTCGAGCGCTGATCGAGTTGCTCACGTACCTTGAAGCTTGCGTCCTCACCAAGCTCATGGGCCTTCGTCGAGAACTGTTCCTGGGCGCTGGACACAAGCTCCTCACCCTTGTCCTTCACTTCCGCGACCGCCCCACCGGGACGACCGCTCGTCTGCTCGGTCGCCATTCGACCGCTCCTTTCGTTGAGTGCTGAAAGGCAGTTCCCAACGAGGAGAAGGGACAAACCTGTCTGTCCGAAACCCGACGCCGGTCGACTGGACTGAAGCCCATCGCGGTAGTCGACATCCTCTGAGACGAGACACAGCCGCGTGCCTGATAGGACGGAGATGAAGTGGATGACGGATTCGCGCATCACAGTCAGGTACGCGTCGGGAGATGTCGAGCACAGGTACGGGTCGACACTCCCGAACGTCGGAGATCGACTAGGACGTAACGGCGACGAAGGATTTGTCATCAGCGTCGAGGCAGATGGCCGCGACGCCACCGTGACGGTAGGCACGCCGGCTTCCCAAGGTATCTCCTGGGACGATCTGACGGGTCCGCGGGACGGTGAGACAGCCAAGGCACGAGAGCGCATCCTGGAGGCGGCATACGAGCTCTTCTCGAAACGAGGAATCCATGCCGTCGGCACCGAGGAGGTGCTTGCGAGGGCGGCGGTGGCGAAGTCGACCCTCTACCGGCACTTTTCCCTTCGAAAGAAGAGCTCGTCTTGGCGTTCCTGCAACGCCGAGAGCAGCGCTGGACGCGTGATTTCGTCGAAGCCGAGGCACGGAGACGGGGATCGACGCCGCGGGAGCGTCTGCTCGCGATATTCGACGTGTTCGACCGATGGTTTCATCGAGACGACTTCGAAGGATGCTCGTTCATCAACGTGCTCCTGGAGATGGGAGATCTGGACAGTCCGCTCGGAAAGGCAAGCGCGGCACATTTGAGGTACATCCGCTCGGTCGTGCGCACACTGGCAGAGGAAGCAGGGGTGCAGGACTCCGCGTCTTTCGCGCACTCCTGGCACATCTTGATGAAGGGCTCGATCGTCGCAGCGGGCGAGGGCGACGAGCAGGCAGGAAGGCGCGCACGAGCGATGGGCGAGGACCTCCTCGACAGATATCTCGGGGCCGCAATCGACCCGTCGCAGGCAGTCGTTGACACCGCTGCGCACGCGACCAGCGCCTAGGACAGACGCGCGCCCTATTCCGCACCAGGATTTGTGGCTCAACCAAGCCAAAAGCGGCAGTGCGAGGTGCCCTTCTTTGGGTGCCTTCGCGAGACCTCGCGGCTCCTGGCCGAGATCTGACGGTCACTCAAGGGGCGGATAGGGGTCAGACGGGGTCCCTAGCCGCGACGGCCATGCGTGCTGCTGATCTCGGACCCTGCCGGGCCACTCGGATGTCCTGTGGTTGGTGTGGCGTCCTTGTCAGCCAGTGGTAGCGGCGGACTGTCGCTCTCCCTGCGGCACCGAGCTCGGCGTACACTCGCGGGCCATGGCGGACGCCGTCGTGTGCGCGAAGTGCGGTGGCGAAAACGCGCCTGGGGATCGCTTTTGCGGAGCGTGCGGCGCCGCGCTCGCCCTGACGTGCGACAGCTGCGGCGTCTCGAACTCGCCCGAGTCGCGCTTCTGCCGCGCCTGTGGCAGCGCGCTAGCGCAGCCGCCCCGCACGGAGGCGCCCGTCGCCGAGCCGGCCGCCGAACGGCGTATCGTCACGGTGCTTTTTGCGGACCTGGTCGGGTTCACCTCGCGGGCCGAGCGCATGGATCCGGAGGATGTGCGCTCGATCCTCTCTCCGTATTACGCCCGCCTGAAGCAGGAAGTTGAGGCGCATGGCGGCATCGTGGAGAAGTTCATCGGCGACGCCGTCGTGGCGGTGTTCGGCGCACCGGTAGCGCATGGCGACGACCCGGAGCGCGGCGTGCGTGCCGCACTCGCCATCCGCGACGCGATCGCCGACCTGAACGACGGGAAGCCGGGGCTCGATCTGGAGATTCGGATCGCGGTCAATACAGGCGAGGCGATCGTCGGACTCGACTGGTCGACGCCCGAGGGTGAGGGCATGCTTGCCGGTGACGTCGTGAACACCGCGGCTCGCCTACAGACGGCGGCTTCCCCGAACGGGATTCTCGTCGGCGAGGCGACGTACTGGGCGACGCGCTCTGTCATCGCGTACGAGAAGATCGAGCCCATCGACGCCAAGGGGAAGAGCGAGCCGGTCGCCGCATGGCTCGTGCTTCAAGCGACCGCTGCGCCCGCCGAGCGGACGACCTCGCGAACGCCGTTGGTCGGCCGCGACCGCGAGCTTACGGTCCTCCGTCAGATATGGGACCGCGTCGTAGGTGACAAGCGCCCCCACCTGGTGACCATCCTCGCCCCACCCGGAATCGGCAAGACGCGGCTGACGACCGAGTTCTGCGAGAGCGTCGCGTCGTCCGGGGCGCGTGTCGTCCGCGGCCGCTCGCTGCCGTACGGGGGCAGCTCGCCGTATGGCGCTTTCGGCGCACAGGTGAAACAGATCGCGAGCATCTTCGACACAGATTCCGCGCCTCAGGCGCGAGAAAAACTGGGGCAGACAGTCGCCGCCCTTTTGCGCACAGACGATGCGCCCGAGGTTGCGTCCCAGCTCGCCATGCTCGTAGGGCTCGAGGCCGGGCGTGCGGCGGTCGACCGTCCGGTTGCGTTCTTCGCCGCACGAGGCTTCGTCGAGGCACTCGGGCACGACCGGCCGACGCTGCTCGTGTTCGAGGACATTCACTGGGCCGAGCCTGGCCTGCTCGACCTACTCGAGTCGTTCGCTTCCCGGCTACGCAACGTACCCCTACTCCTCCTCACGCTGGCACGACCCGAGCTCCTCACTACCCGCAACGACTGGGGAGGCGGACTTCCCGCCTACAGTGCATTGCCGCTGGAGCCCCTCGCGCCGGGCGACTCGCTCGCGCTCGCGCGGTTGCTCCTCGGCAACGACGCAAGCTCAGCGGACCAGCTGGCCGAGACCGCCGAGGGCAACCCATTGTTCCTCGAGGAGCTCGCCGCTTCGTTACGCGAAGGTGCCACCGCGGCAAACGAACTCCCGACGAACGTGCGCGGCATCATTGCTGCGCGCCTGGACACACTCCCGACAGAAGAGCGTTCGCTGCTCCTGCATGCTGCGGTCGTCGGAAAGGTCTTCTGGCGCGGTGCACTCGCGGCCGGAGAGGGTGGCACTGTGGACGAGCTGCTCGGTCGCCTCGAGCAGCGGGATCTCGTTCGACGCGAGCCGGGATCCCGCCTACAGGGCGATCCGCAGTTCGTCTTCAAGCACATGTTGATCAGGGAGGTGGCCTACACGACGCTTCCGCGCTCGGTGCGCCGGCAGCGTCATGCCGAGATCGCCCAGTACCTCGAGGACGCCGCGGGCGACCGCACCGGCGAGTGGGCGACGGTCCTCGCAAACCACTGGCGTGAGGCGGGGGATCCGGAGCGCGAGCTGCATTGGGTCCTCACGGCCGCGGATCGGGGCTGGGCGACCGACGCGCTCGAGTTGTACGAGCGAGCGCTCGATCTCGTTCCGGCTGTGTCCGACGAGCGTCGCCTGGACGTGCGGCTCGCGAGCGCCGTCGCCCACGTACAGGCGGGCGTGTTCGCCCCCGCGATCGAAGAGCTCGAGGCATTGCTTCGTCAGCTCGAGGGCCGTCAGCGTTTCGATGCGCTGAGTGCTCGTGGGCGGGCGTCGTTCTGGCTCGGTGACGCGCAGGGCGCCCACGGCTACTGGCAGGAGGCGCGCGAGCTCGCGGAGCAACTCGGGGACGAGGAACTGGAGGTGGTGACGCAGTCGCTCCTCAGCACGGCCGCGGCCATGGACGGGTCCATCGACCAGGCCGTGGAGTTGAACGAGCGCGCCCTAGCTCGCTGGCGTCCCGGGACGCGGCGGCGCGAATTCGCGGAGACGCACCTGTGGGGCAGCATTCAGTACTACTGGCGCGGCGACTACGAGCGGGTGCTCGCGCCGGCACGGCGGGGGAGCGAACTCGGCGAGGACGCCGCGTACGTGGAGGCCATGATCAGTGGGCCCGCGCACCTCGGTCTCGGTCTTGCTGGCCTTGGCCGGCACGAAGAGGCCCTAGCCGCATTCGAGCAGGCAGTCACGCAAGGAGCGATGTTCGAGGTGGAGCCCCGCTTCACCAGCCGTGCGACCGCGATGTGGGCCGGTGTGCTACGCGAGCTCTTCGAGATCGAGGAAGCGCGGCGCCTGAACGAGCGCGCGATCGCACTCGGCGAGGAGGCCCGCTTTCCTGGATCTCAGGTGAGCGGCAAGATCGACTTGCTGATGCTCGACCTGATCGTCGGCGACGTTGGTCGCGCGGAGGCCGCCTGGCCGTCGCTGTGGGAGGCGGCCGCGCAGACGAAGGGATGGCATCAGTGGCTGTGGACGACGCGTCTGCTCCACGCGAAGGCCGAAATCGCACTCGTCGCGGGACGTGCCGAGGAGGCTTTCGACGCTGCGCTGGAAGCACTGGCGACGGCTGAGCGCTACCGGCGGCGGAAGTACGTGCAGGCTTCGCGGCTCTCGCTCGGTCGTGCCCTGCACGAGCTGGGTCGGATCGAGGACGCGTTGGTGGAGCTCGGCCGCGCTCTTCCAGACGCGCAGGAACTCGCTCATCCTCCGACCGTTTGGAGCACCGCGGTCGCGCTCGCGCGCGCGCGGGCGCACGCGGGCGACGACGAGGGCGCCGAAGAAGCAAATGGCGTGGCGCGTGGAGCGCTCGACGGGTTCGCGGCCGGCCTTTCCGAGACGCGCCGAGAGCGTTTCCTTGCCTCCTCGCATCTCGAGGCCGAACTCGCGACCGCCCGCTGAGCGGACCCGTTGCAGCAAGTCGCGGCACGACGACTGCGCGCTGATCCTCACGTTCGCGTGGGACGCTGGCAGCTGAGCGGATTCGGGGTGGGCCCCAAGACGGGTGGGAGCACACGTCCCTCGCGAACGTCTCGACGACGTACTTCCTGAACGAAGTCGCGAAATGACGCGAGTCAGCAACCTCGGTGATCCCGCGCGGAGGGTATGGGTCGAGGGGATGGGCACGTACGCGAACGTTGCACTTGCCACCTGCATGCCAGAGGCATGGCCGGTGAGCAACGTCACAGGCTCCGCGCTGGCGCCTGGAACGACGGTCGCCGGCTACCGGATCGAAGCGCTCATCGGCCGCGGGGGGATGGGTACGGTCTATCGCGCCGAAGAGACCGGCCACGGCCGCAAGGTCGCGCTCAAGGACTTCGGGCTCACCAAGCGCACCGGCTCGCGGGTTTGCCTTCCCGGTGCCGGATTACCCGAGCGACCTCACGATCGGGGGCGGATTCGTGCTCATCGCTATGGGTGCGCTCGCGGAGCTCGCGCAGATCATCCCCGAGCCGAGCGAGGTTCCGAACCGGATTCCGGTGCTGGGCAAAGAGGGCTCTGGATGTCGACGCAGGCGAGCATCGCCTTCGTCGGGGGGTCCGCCTGGTCCGTCTGCGAGAGCGGCTGGTCGCCGATCCAGTAGCGCGGGCCGGAGCCGAGACGGGCGGCGCGGTCGCCGGGGTTGGCGAGCTGGCAGCGGTCCAGTGAGAGGCAGCCGCAGCCGATGCACTCGGTGAGCCCGAGCCGGAGGCGCTCGAGCTCGGCGATGCGTTCGTCGATCCTCGAAGTCCACGTGGCTGAGAGGCGTGACCAGTCGCGGCGGTTAGGCGCGTGGTGGGGAGGAAGCTTGGCGAGCTCGGCGCCGATCTCCTCGAGTGTCAGCCCGATGCGCTGGGCGAAGACGATGAAGGCGATCCTTCGAAGCACCGGCCGCGGGTAGCGGCGGTGTCCCGAGCCCGCCCGCTCGGAGCTGATCAGGCCGCGCTGCTCGTAGAAGCGAAGGGCCGAGGAGGCCACGCCGCTGCGGCGTGCGACCTCGCCGATGGGGAGCAGGTGGGACGGCGCGGGGGCTGAAGGCACGTCGACCACTTGACCTCAAGCTTACTTGAACTTGTAGTCTGGCTCGAGTGCGGGGAATCGTCACCGGAGCATCTCGCGGCCTGGGACTCGCGCTCACCCGCGCTCTTTCCGAGCGCGGCTGGCAGCTCGCCGTCGACGCGCGAGGGGCGGAAGCGCTCGAGCATGCGGTCGCCGGCCTCGCCGGCGTGATCGCGATCGCGGGCGACGTCGCCGATTCCGACCACCGCCGCCGGCTCGTGGAGACAGCCGGCGAGCCGATCGACCTCCTCGTCAACAACGCCAGCCTGCTCGGCCCGAGCCCTCTCCCGCTCTTGGCGCACTACCCCCTCGAGGAGCTGCGGAGCGTGTACGAGGCGAACGTGTTCGCGCCGCTTGCGCTCGTCCAGCTCTCCCTGCCGCGTTTCTCGCCGCACGCGCGGATCGTCAATCTCATCTCCGACGCCGCCGCCGAGGCGTACGAGACCTGGGGTGGGTACGGCTCGTCCAAGGGCGCTCTCGCCCAAATCAGCGCGGTGCTGGGCGCCGAGCACCCGGGGCTGCGTGTCTATGCCGTCGACCCCGGCGACATGAACACGCAGATGCAACAGGATGCCTTCCCAGGTGAGGACGTCTCCGATCGCCCCCCGCCCGAGGAGAGCGTTCCCGGCCTCCTGACACTCATCGAGGGCGACCTGCCGAGCGGGCTCTATCGAGCCCGTAACCTGGTGGGGGCGCCGGCATGAGCGCCGTCGAGTTGCATGCCCGCCTCGAGGCGCACGAGCCGCCAGAGGCGCGTGGCGTTCCTCGCGACGGCGTCCGCCTGCTCGTCTCCTCTCGGAGGAAGGGCAGCATCGTCCACGGCCGCTTCCGTGACCTGCCGCAGTTTCTCAGTCCCGGCGACCTTCTCGTCGTCAACACGTCGGCCACCCTTCCGGCGGCCGTGCCGGCGACGCGCACCGACGGAGCCGAGCTCGAGCTCCGGTTCTCCACCCCTGCCCCCGGCCGCGACCGCGACCGCTACTGGATCGTGGAGCTACGCCGCCGCGACGAGCCGTTCGGCGCCGTCGAAGTCGGGGAGGACCTGGTGCTCCCGGCCGCCGCGAGGGTGCGGATCCTCGCCCCGTATGCCGCTCCGCGGCTATGGCTCGCGCACCTCGATCTGCCTCGGCCGCTCGAGACCTACCTCGCCGAGCACGGGCAACCGGTTCGGTACGGGTACGTGCCGCAGCGTTGGCCGCTCTCCGCCTACCGCAACGTCTACGCAGCAGAGCCCGGTAGTGCCGAGATGCCGAGCGCGGGGAGGCCCTTCACGCCTGAGCTGATCACGCGGCTCGTCACGGGCGGCGTGCTCGTCGCACCGATCACGCTGCACACCGGTGTCTCCTCGCAGGAGCGCCACGAGCCTCCCTACCCGGAACGATTCCGCGTCCCGCGGCACACGGCGAGCCTGGTGAACGCCGTCCATGAGTGGGGCGGGCGCGTGATCGCTGTCGGGACGACCGTCGTGCGTGCCCTCGAGACGGTCTCCCAGCCGGACGGCAGGCTCGCCCCCGACGACGGATGGACGAACCTCGTCGTGACCTCGGAGCGCGGTCTCTGGGCGGTCGACGGCCTGCTCACCGGCCTGCACGAGCCGGAGTCGTCGCACCTCGAACTGCTTCGCGCGGCCGCAGGGGAGGGGCTGCTCGAGCGCAGCTACGAGGCCGCACTCGAGCGCGGCTACCAGTGGCACGAGTTCGGCGACAGTCACCTCATCCTTCCTGACCAACGGCGACCCACCGGAGAAAGGAGGACGCGATGACAAAGACGCGAGAACCCCTGGACGAGACCCGTACGGCCGCCCGCATCAGCGCCGTCGTCGGATCCTGGCCCGACGTCGAGGTCGGCGCCCACCGCTTCGGCGGCCTCGAGTTCCGACTCGGTCGGCGGGAGCTCGGGCATCTGCACGGCGACAGCCACGCGGACATCGGCTTCCCGCGCAAGGTTCGCGACGAGCTGGTCGCGGCCGGGCGTGCGCTGCCGCACCGGGCGATTCCCGACTCGGGCTGGGTCTCGGTTTCAATCGACGGTGAGGACGGCGTCGTGCGAGCGCTCGAGCTCTTTCGCATGGCATACGAGCGGGCGCTGGCCGCGAGGGCGCGGGCGGAAGGCGTCCGAGGATGACCGACGACCAACACACCCCAACGAGGAGGCGTACGTGAGCACGCACACGATCACGCCGTTACGTCGTCGTCCGTGACAGTCGAGGGGGCGACTGAGTTGCCCCTTTGACTCCTTATCCCGGGCGATTCAGTGCTAACCGGCCGCCCGGGGCATAGCTCGCGGCGAAGGTGTAGTTCGGGCCTAGCTCTGGGTAGCGTCGCACGCGCCATCCGAATACGCCACGCGTAACTCCAATTGCGGGTGCGACTCCGCCCGAAAGAGCGTCACGGCGGCGCGCCGAGCATCGAGCTCCAGTTCGCCGATTGAGTTCTCGAACGTCCGCGGCGTGGACAGCTTCCACGAGACCTCGATTGGCTCAACTCCAGCGAGACGAGCCAATCGCGCAAAGATCCTCGCCGCTTCTCGCGACCCGGTCGCCTTGACGATGCGCCGCTCTCGCGATCCTAGGGGGTTGCGGAATGGAGAGCACACGACCTGGCGCACGCAGCTCGAGCCGCACGCGCCTCCGAGGTCAACGTCCGCGATGTACGTCATGTGGACATCACCGCTGAGGACCGTGATCGAGGCCGGAGAGTCTCGGGAGCCGACGGAGCAAAGGAGATCGACGAGGCGGCGAAACGAGAGCTGATACGCCGCCCAATGCTCGAGATCCACGGCTCGCCGTAGCCGCTCGCCGAGTCGTTGTACGAACGAGCCCCAAGCACCGTCGCAAATCGCCTCACTCCAAGCCTCTAGGTGATGGATCCCAGGAGGGAGGAAGATGGGGACGCTCGACGCGATCACAAGATGGTCGAAGGCGCCCTCCGCGTGTTGGACGATCCAGTCCCACTCGTCTTGCGCCATCATCTGCCGTCGTTTCTCAACGACGATTCGCGCGGCGCGCGAGTCGAGGACGAGAAGTCGTGAACGACCGAAATCGCGATAGTACGTCCAGCGGCTCGAAGCCCGATCTTCGTCCCAGCGCCGAGCCCGCTCTCTCAGACGAGGGCCGGCGTCATCGTCACGTTGGAGCTCGTGGAAGAGCGATTCCGCGGCGAGCTCGACAGGCGAGAGATTCCCAAGGTGCTGGTAGAGGAAATAGGCCATAAACGCGCTCGTAACGCGCTCGCGCCACCACGGCTTCGCGCGCATGTCCTCGATCCACGAGTCGGAGATATTCCAGTCGTCGTGGACTTCGTGATCGTCGAAAATCATCGTCGACGGCACAGTCGAAAGCAGCCAGCGAATGTCGGGGTTCGACCACGACTCGCGATAGAGGTGCGCGTATTCCTCAAAGTCAGCAATCTCGTCGAGCGGCGCGGGGTCGCCCGTGCGTCGGGATCGGATGAATGCGGCGGTTTTGGGAGGGACCTCGTCCGCGTAAACCTGATCGCCGAGCAGAACGAGAGCGTCAGGCCAATCCACGAGTCCTTGCTGGAGGCTCTTCGAGTATGCCCAAAGCGCATCAACTCCCACGCCGAGGTGGTGTTCGCCGGACGAGAGCGTGTACGGGAGTTGTTCAGGTGCGCCGACGCGACACGAGCCGAAGACCAGGCGGACATCGCGTCCGCCATTGCTCGTTCGGATGCAGGGCGGCGGCCGCCCGTCGTCGGGGCCTGGCCAGACGACAGTGCCGTCGAGCCTGACGGTGTAAGGCGTCGCGGCTCCCGGCTCGAGCCCTTCTACGACGACGAGCGCGTAGTGATGGCCCTCGACGTGGAAAGTGCGCGCGCGGTGCCCAAGCACGGCGACCTCACAAGGCTTCGTCGTCTCGACCCAGATCGTCGCCGTTTCGGTCCCAACGTAACGGAGAAGTGGACCGACGAGCACGTCGGCGATGCTGGAAGGCTCCCGGTTCCGCTCGTTCATGATCTCGCTCGAGGAAGTGACAACAAGGGCGGCGACGCGCGTGCGTCGGGTGCAAACCTATCGTGCGACGATGCGCGCATTGCGTCCGTTCCCATGTCGCAACAACGGCTAGCGGCGAGCGACTAGAGCGACGCCTTGCAGCTGCTTCATGAGCGCTTTGGTGGCTGCGTCCCTCCAACCCGAGAACGCGTGTGAATCACGAATCTCATGCCCGATAGCACGTCTACGACCGGCCTTTCAATACGCGTGATCGCCGCCAACGCGCGCCTCGAAGATCGAAACAGAACCAGCCGCGCAGCCTCAGCAGTAGGGCGAGTTCCCGTACCGCGCTAGGGCGTTCTCTGAGTTTCAACCTCCGGTTCCGCCCAGGACGGGCACGCCATGGAGCGAGCGAATCGCGCGAGAGTGCGGGCTCGCACCTGGGGGTCATACGCGCTCTCGTTTACGATGTCGTTGACCTCCTCCTCGCTGACCTCCGGGTGGTAATGAACGAAGTGCTGTCGCACCTTCTCGACTAGCTCCTGCCGCGTGTCAGCGGTGAACTGAGCATCCTCGTGAGTGTCGTGAACGCAGTCGAACGCGAGCATCGCTGCCTCCGGGTCCGGACTCTGAGAGCTAGATACCCGCAACGGAGAGCCTGGAACCTCTGAAGCGCCCGTCACGATCGCTCGTCGGCGAAGGCTATGACGCATAGGGCGGTGACTCGCGCGCTCGTAAGGTTGGCGCTTCAACTGACAACGCCGCGCGAGGCTGCGGCGCACCGGCCCGGACCGCTTCAAGCTGAGCTGTTACAGCCGCACCGAAGAAGATCGCGATCGCGGAGAGCAAGGTCCAGAACTGAAGCGCGACAATCCCGGCCAGGGACCCGTAGGTGTCGCCGAACGAGGAACTCACACTCAGGGCGGCTCCGAGCAGTACCGTCACGAGCACCCATCCAGCGACGCAGAGCGCGGCGCCGAACGTAAGCCACGACCACGCGGGCTGACGACGACGCGGTGACCACCGCAGCATCGCAGCAAGCGCAAGCGTGGCCACGGTGAGCCCGAGGGGCCAGCGCAGGTACGGCCACGTCGTCCGCAGGAAGCCCTCGGCCGTCTCGCTCTGGCGTCCGAACGCGAATACGAGAAACGCGAGCGCGAGGCCGCCACCGGCAGCGACGGCAAGGACGAACGCACGGCCGTACTTCTCGACCGTCGGTCGGTCCCGCTCGATGCCGTAGATCCGGTTGAACCCACGTTCGATCTGACCCATTGCGGTCGTGCCCGTCACGAGGGTGCCGATGAGGCCGAGGACGAGCGGGAGGTATCGATGGTCGGTCCCGACCTCCCGTGCCTGTCTCACCGCGTCGGTGAGGAGCTGGCCGGCCGGCCCGGGAACGGCGCTCTCGATTGCCGCAACGATCTCACGGCTCATGCGCAGATCGCCGAAGGCCGCCGCGAACCCGACCAGCGCGATGAGCCCCTGCACGAGCACGAGCGATGTCACGAAGGCGAGCGAGCGCGAGTGACTGAAGCCGTCCGCGGCACGAAGGCGGACGAATGCGTCCTTGAGGAGTTGCAGGCGCCCCGTATCGAGGAGGGTCTTGCGCGCGTCGTCGCCCGTGAGCTCCCAGGTCTCCGGAACCTTGGTGGCCGTGCTCATGCCTTGCTCCCCGCGGGAACGCACACGGTGATCGCCTCGGGCTCGACCTCGACCTCGAGCTTCTTGACCTTCTTGCGGTCGCCACCGTCAAGCTCGTAGAGGATCTTGCGGTCGAACGTCACCTCCGCCGTGTGCGCCTTGGCGACCTGTACGAAGGGAGAGGTGCTCGCGGCACCAGCCGCGGTGCGTGCGATGGTCCGAACCCAGTCCAGCACGCTGTCGGCGGTCACGACCCCGAGCTCGAGGACGCCGTCGTCGGGACGAGCGTCTTCGAAGGCTTCGACCCCGGCGAACAGCTCGCCGACGTTTCCGAGGAGCACGCTGCTGGCCTTGCCCTCGAACCACGTGGAACCGTCGACCTTGATCTTCGCCTCGAACGGCTTCCGGCCGAGCTGCATGACGCCCGTCCAGACGTACGCGACACGACCGATCCGATCCTTCAGGCCAGCGTCGGCCGCGCGGATCATCTGTGCGTCGAAGCCCGCCCCCGCCATCACCGTGAACCGTTCTCCGTTCATGCGACCCACGTCGAGCGCCCGCCGCGCCCCGTGCAGTCCGATCTGCACCGCCTGCTCGATGTCCTGCGGAATCTCGAGATTGGAGGCGAAGAGGTTAGCGGTGCCGGCGGGGACGACCGCGACGGGAACGTTCGCGCCGTCGAGACCGTCGATGCACCGCTGAACCATGCCGTCACCGCCCCAGACGAACAGGAGCTCAGCCCCTTCCTCGATCGCACGACCGACCTGTGCCGGGGCCTTGCGGCTCTTCGGCACCTCGAACCAGAGGGGCTCCGGGACCCCCTGGCGCTCGAGCTCGCGCCGCAGCTCCAGCAGGCCTCCTCCGAACGTCTTCCCTGCATGCGCGACAACGGCGACCTTCATGCGCGCCGGGCCTCCCGTCGCCTGGCGACGACCCCGGTGACGCGCGCGAGGAGCAGAGCCAGGAGAACAGCGGCGATCCCGATGAGCACTCCGGCGAGCGTGTCGAGCGGGTGGTGCATTCCGCGATACATCCGCGAGAGACCGACGATCGGCGGAAACGCGAGCGCGACGGCCCAGACGAGGGCCTTCGCACGCGTCGAGGTCATGCGCGACGTCAGCAAGACCGCGAAGCCGGAGTACACGGCAATCGACGCGGCGACGTGCCCCGACGGGAAGCTCGCGTCGACCGGAAGGCCTTCAAGCCGGTGGACGTCCGGACGGTCGCGGTCGACGAAGAAGACCGTCGTGCGGTACGTCGCCGACTCGAGCACGATCGCCGAGAGGACGAATCCGGCGAGGAGCCACCGCCTCTGGAACGCGGACAGGATGACCACGGCGCCGACGATCGCCGGAATGACGAATCCTCCCGAGATCTCGGAGCCGGCGAACGACAATGCGTCAAGCGTCGACGTTCGGTGCTCCGCCATCCATTCAACGGGTCGTGCGTCGGCCGCCTCGAGACCGTCCAGGGGGAGGATCCAGCTCGTGAACCCAAGCCCTGCGAGGGTCGTCGCGGAGGCGAGGACGAGGTAGCACAGCGCCAGCCCCGCCAGGTAGATCCCCACCGGATGCCACAATGGGAGCTCCTCGCCGATCGCGTCGGCCGTGCTCCAGTCCTTCGCCTCGAGCGCGGGAACTGGGTCGCGCGGTGCAGCGTCTGCCGCGTCCGCCGTCGGAGGCGCGAGCGGGGTCTCCATCAGCGACGCGTTCACGGACTGAGGTTTCCCCGTGGCGGGGTTGCGGGAAACTCGATCTCACGCAATGCCACTTCTCGTTCTCCTTCTCGTAGCACTCGCCGTCGCGAGCACAGTCGCGTTCGTGGCCTGGCACTACCCCACTCCGATGGCCTCGCCGACGCCGAGCCTGGCCGCCGCGCAGGCGGTGGGGCGCGAGATCGGACACCACAGCCGGCTCCGCCGGACGATCAGGAGCCGGCTCAATCCGCAGGTTGCGACTGGGCTTGCGTTGACGGTTGCTCTCGGTGCCGTCGTCGTGGGAGGCATCGTGCTCGGCACGCTCGCCTACCTGGTGCGGACGAACTCGGTACTTGCCGATCTCGACAACAGCGTGGCTCAGTGGGGTGCCGATCATCCTGGCCCTCTATCCGAGCGCGGACTGAAGTTGATCACGCAGCTCGGGGAGACCTGGTTCGCGGTCGTTCTCGTCATCGTCGTCTCGGTCGTCGGCTACCTGCGGCGACCGAATCGCTGGATTCCCGTGTTCCTCCTCACCGTTCTCGTCGGGCAGTGGTTGCTGACGAACACGATCAAGGAGCTGCTCGACCGCGTGCGGCCGACGCTGAACCCGATCGCCGAGACCCTCGGCCCCTCTTTCCCTAGCGGTCACACGACGACGGCCGCCGCGATATGGGCAGCAGTAGCACTCGTACTCGCCCGCGGCACCAGTCGCCGCGGCCGGGCGATCCTGGCCGGCACGGCCGCCGGCATCGCCGTCGCGGTGGCGTGTACGCGCATCTTCCTCGATGTGCATTGGCTCACGGACACCATTGCAGGCCTCTTCCTGGGCTGGGCGTGGTTCGCCGTGTGCAGCATCGCCTTTGGCGGACGCTTCCTCCGCTTCGGTGCGGCGGCGGAAGAGGCGGTGCATGAGGCCGATCTCGAAGAGCGGCGGGTCGCTGCGCGGGCCGCTTAGACGAGAACGTGCGTACGTTTTGCGCGGGTGCCCGCCCGAGCAGACTCCCGGACAGCACCGAATCGACGGCGGCCTTGGTTGTGATGTGATCGTGGCCAAGGACGGCAGCGAGGACCAATTCGCTGTGGCTCAGGCCGCGACATTGTCTGGGAAGACCGCGGCGATGACGTTGCCCGGGACTGTGAGTTCGTGATCCGGAACTAGGCTAGTTCCGCCAGGCCTCCCAGGGGATGCCTGTATGGGCAGAACACGACTCCTTCTGCCACACGTCTGTGACGAGTCCACGCGCACCGCGGCGCCGGTTTGGGCGAGATGGGGAGGGCACCCCGTGCGAGGCTTGGGAATCCGGCACGACATCCCTGGCGTTGTTCGCGACTCTCGAATGAACTAGCTCGTGATGAGCCCGGCTTTCGGCCGGTCATCTAGCCAGTGATCGAGACGAGCGACTCGGCCTCGCGGATGAAACGCGTCGCGCCGACCGAGTTGTAGAAGGCGAGCGCCTTTTCGAGCTGCTCGTTCGCCTCCTCATACTCATCACTTTGGATGAGCTGTCTTGCAGCGAGGAGTCGCGTATCCGCCTCGGTCGCCCATCTACCCATCTCTCCCAGGCGGTCAGCAGCCTTGGCAGCGTCGCCGGCAAGAATGAGCTCAGGAATCGGTCGAAACCAGGTACCGGCGGTCTCTTCATATGATGCCGTGTCGGTTACCCGAAGGAACGCCGCACTTCGCCCTATCCGGTCTGCGATCCATGCGAGATCGAACCCTAGGTCAGCGACAGTTTCAGGGCCCTGCGAGATCAGTTCATCCGCGAGTGCCTGTGCTTCTGCGATATCTCCGAGATGTGTGTAGATGTTTGCGACCCACGCCAGAGCGCCGGCTGGGTCGTATGCCCCAAGGTCCCTTGCCAGCGCGACCGCTCGCTCGGAATCTACGAGTGCATCCTCGACTTCCCCCCGCCCCAAGGAGATCCATGCGCGCATGCAGCGCACCCCAGCTTCCTGGATGTGGCCCCGTCCCGCCTCGCAGTCGGCGATGAAGTCATCGACGACCTCGAGCGCCCCGTCCCAGTTGCCGCGCTCGAACATCTCTGCCGCAATCTTCGCCTGAGTGAACCGAGCGCCCTCTCTGTCGCCGAGATGCTCGTTCACCCGCTGCGCTTGCCTGAGTAGCTCGATCTTTTCGGCGACGTCGCCTTTGTCGCCCGCCACGAGCGCGAGGTTGTTATATCCGCGCGTCAGAATATGTCGAGAATCGGCCTCGAGGGCGAGCGCAATGCCGCGCTCGAGGTCTGTCTCGCCGCCGGTGTCGCCCACTTGCCAGCGTGCCGTACCCACCGTGATAAGCACATCCGCGCGGAGCTCAGACAGGTCGAGGTCCTCAGCGACGACGAGCGCCTCCCGACCAACTCGGATGGCCTCTTCTCTCTCGTCGGCGAGCAGTTTGAACCTAGCCACAGCGGCGAGTACGCGCACCTTCCCCCGCGAAGGTGGCGGCCTTGAACGAGCCTGACTGCTCGTTGGAGGTGCTCCTCAGTCCCATCGCTCGAGCCGCGAAGCCACCACATCTCTGCTAGGAGCACCTCGGCCTCGGCTGCGGTCTCGAGGTCGCCTGCTGCGAGGAGCGCTTTGCGGGCGTCCTCCAGCACCCATTGTTGCTGGGGGTCACCCGTCGCGTGCAGTGCTTCCGAGTAGCGGAAGAGCGACTGCGGCCGCTCGGGATCGTCTCTTGGCGATAGCGCAAGGGCGTCGCGATACGAATGGGCCGCCTGCGGGAAGGCATTGAGGGAAGAGGCGCGGTCACCGGCCTCGCGCAGCGCCGTTCGCGCTTGTTCTTGCAGCGCATCTTTCGCGTCGCCGGTCGCCCGCGTATGCTCGAGAGCCCTCAGGTAATGGTGGCTGAGAAACTCGGCGTGGTCTTCGGGGCGCCCGAGTGACTCGATCCATTCGGCAGCGCGGACGTGCTTCGCAGCGCGTGTCGCCCGTGGAATCTCTCCGTAAGCGACGTCGCACATAAGCTCGTGGCCGAAGGCGTACTGTGTTTCGCCCTCGACCGAGGATCCTTGTTCGCGCCGAATGAGTTCCCTGCGTTCGAGTGTGAGCAGACGTTCCTCGACCGACCAGCGGTCGCGACGAGCGAGCGTCGCTACGGCCCCGCTCCAGAACACTTTCCCGACTACCGCTGCGTCTTGGAGAAGCTCCTTGTCCGCGGGTGGCAGGGCGTCGATCCGCGCGGCGATGATCCCCTGCACGGTCTCGGGCACCTCGCCCAGGTCGGCGCCCTCTTCGCGGCCAGCGAGTAGGCGAACGTACTCCTCGGCATAGAGCGGGTTGCCGCCTGCCTGCGCAAGAAGTGCCCTCTGCGCCTCCTCGGGAAGCGAGCGTTCGAGGAGACTCGTCAGAAGCTGAACCGTCTCCACCTGGGAAAGCGCCGCGAGCGTCATCGTTCTCGTATTGGCTCTCCCCGCCGCCCATTCGGGCCGACGCTCGAGTAGTTCGGGACGGGCGCTCGCAAGCACACAGAGTGGCCCCTCCGTCCCCCACTCGACGAGGTAGTCGACGAAGTCGAGGAGAGCGTCGTCGGCCCAGTGCACGTCCTCGAAGACGAGAATGAGGGGTTGCTGTCCTGCCAGCGCCTCGAAGAGGCGTCTCCAGGCGGCGAAAGCCTCAGCGCGCCGATCGCCTGCGACGTCTTCCCCGTCCGAGACCGCGACGAGCGGTCGCAGGTGAGCGTGCACCCAGCCGGCATCCCCTGCATCCGCGATGGCGCTCGCAACGGCGAGGCGAAGCTTCTCGTCTGCTTCTTCTCGATCGTCGCTCTCGAGGATCCCTGCCTGCGACTTCACGATCTCGCCGAGCGCCCAGAGCGTCACGCCTGTCCCGTAGGGAAGCGATCGACCCTGAAGCCAGGTCACGGACGTGCCATCACGCTCTACGGCCTTGAAGAACTCCTGGATCAGTCGACTCTTTCCGATGCCGGGTACCCCGACGAGCGTCACGAGTCGTATTGAGCTCTCCCTGAACCCGCTTGCGAACGAGTCCTTCAGGACAGCCAGCTCGTGCCCTCGTCCCACGAACGGCGAACGCGGCGCGCGCGTCGGCCGGATCGGTACCGTCGCGCGCAGCGCCTCCCAAACCGGAACTGGCTCAGCCTTTCCTTTGGCCCCGACGGGCTTCGCCCCCCGGTAGTCGACCGCGTCCTTGGTGGCGCGGTAGGTCGTCTCGTCGACCAAGACTCCGTTTTCGGGCGCCGCAGACTGAAGGCGAGCAGCGGTGTTGACGATGTCGCCGGAGGCCATCCCCTCGCCGGTGAGCGGCTGCGCTTCGAGGCGTACGAGCGCCTCGCCGGTGGTAATCGCTATTCGGATGCGAATCTCCTCTCTCTCGATCACCCACTCCCGGATCGCGACCGCCGCGCGTACGGCCCGCTCAGGGTCATCCTCGTGGGACACGGGCGCCCCGAAAAGCGCCATTACCGCGTCGCCGATGAACTTCTCGACCGTGCCCCCGTGCCGCTCGAGCTCGGCGCGAACGCGCTCGTAGTACGGGGCTTGGATAGCACGTACCTCCTCGGGGTCGAGCGCCTCCGCGCGTGACGTGAAGCCGACTAGATCACAGAAGAGGACGCTCACGACCTTCCGCTCCTCCCTCGCGGAGGGCGTCGACGCAAGCGGGCGCCCGCATCCCGAGCAGAAGCGTGAGTCGCTGGCATTCTCGCGTCCGCAGCTCGTGCAGAGCATCACCAAGCAAGGATAGGACGGACCGGAACGATCCTGGCCGGGGCTTCAAGAACGGGGAGTCCTCGGTCGGGCTCCATGCGTGCAGTGGGACGACCTCACAAGCGAATGCCGCGTGTCGCGGCCGAGGCCAGGGGCGGCTAGCTGCTCTTCCCGCAATCGACAAGCTGGGGTCGCTGGTTCGAGCCCAGCGCCCGCGTGGCGCGGCACACGCTTCGTGAGAGTCGGGTGCGGCCGGTCTAACGGATGCGGAGGCGTGAGGGCGGCTCGTCGACCCGTCGAGCCGGCGGCCTTGCGCCTACCCGCGCCGACCGACGGAGGTGTGAACGCGCTACGCGGCGCACAGCCGCGGCGCTCGGGGACACCTCGGCCTGGTCGCGCAAGAGCTCGAGCGTCGACGTCGAGCCCTCTCGTCGCCGCGAGGCTGGCGCTGCGGCGTGCCGGCGCGCTCCCGAGGACGACGAGATCAAACATCTGGCAACGGCCGCACGCTTGATCATGCTTGCCCGGTGATCGCCGGCGCCCTCATCGCGGCGACGTTCGTGGCCGCATTGTTCGTTGCCACGAGCCTCCGACTCGAGAGCGCGGTCTTCACGTGTCTCGCCGTCTATCTCGCGGTGGTCACCGAGATAGCGGTGCTGACGACAGCCCTCTCGCCGTTCCGGTTGGTCACGCGGGGTGGGTTGGCGGTGGGGGAGGCCGTACTGCTCAGTGCGGCAGTCATGGTCTGGTGGCTCCGCGGCCGGCCCGGTTTCGGGCTCACGACCGCGCGAACGGGGCTGGCGGAGATCGCGCGCGATCCCGTCGTCGTTGTGCTTGCGGTCGTCGCCGGTCTGGCACTCGCGTATGAGCTACTGCTCGTATTCACCGTTCCACCGAACAACTGGGACTCTCTCACCTACCACCTTGCACGCGCGGCGGCGTGGGCGCAGCACGGCGGCCTCCACTGGATCCCGGACGCCCCGACGGCCCGGATGAACGAGTTCCAGCCGCTGGCCGAGCAGGAGATCCTCTTCGTCTTCGTTGCCACGGGCGAGGGTGCGCTGTTCGCCCTACCGCAGTACGTCGCGCAGCTTGCGATCGTCGTCGGGATCTACGGCGCCGCCCGCTGGCTGGGGTTTGCACGCCGGCTCTCGGCGGCTGCCGCGTTGCTCTTTCCCACCCTGACGCTCGTGGCGCTGGAGTCGACGACGGCCCAGAACGATCTCGTTGCTGCGTCCTTTCCGATGATCGCGGCTGCACTGATCCTGCGGGGGCGCCAGGTCGACCTGGTACTCGCGGGCGTGGCGATCGCGCTCGGGCTCGGAGTGAAGCTGACGACAGCGCTCGTATTGCCGGTGCTTCTCGCGCTCGCCGTGGTGAAGGGCCGGCGGTCCGCCGTTCTCCTGGGTTGCTCGTCGGCCGCGGCGTTCGCCTCGCTCGGGATGTGGGGGTACGTGCGCAACGTGACCGAGACGGGCCACGTTCTCGGCGAAGGAAGCGGCCGTATCGAGCACAGCGCCAGCCCGTCGCTCGTGGGCGGCATCTCGACGGCGTACCGGATCGTCTACCGGATGTTCGATCTCTCGGGTTACGGCACTGCGCTCGTACTCACGTTGGCCGTTGCAGCCGCAGCCGTTCTGGTTGCGTCGGTGGCCATGACGCGTCGCGGTTGGAGCTCCACCGTGAACCTCGAAGGCGCGACGATCGGCGTGCTCGCGCTGCTGTCGCCGGTGATCGTGCTGGGTACCGCGTTCGTCCTTCGTGAGCTTGCCGGAGTCGTCCATCTGCCCGTCAACGCTCCGTCCTCGACCTCGTCACCTTTCTCCTGGGACGTCAACACACAGGTGGCCGAGGACTACTCGGCTTTCGGACCGCTGGTAGGGATCGGGCTTCTTGCCGTCGTGACCGCGGGTGTGGTCGCGGTGGCGCGCCGGAGAATCGATCCGCAGCGGCTCGCGCTCGCCCTCACACTCCCGGTCTTCGTCGTCCTCCTTGCGCTGACGGCGAAGTACAACCCTTGGCTCTCGCGATTCATGATCATCCCGCTCGCTTTGACGATGCCCCTTTGCGCGGCGGCCTTCCGGCATAGAGCGGCAGGTCTCGCGATCGTGGCCGTTGCGGCGCTAACCGTCGGGCTCGCGCACCTCCGCAACGTGCTCAAACCGATCGAAGGTTCCACGCGCCCGCCTTGGAAGCTCACCCAGGTCGATGCGCTCTCCCACCCCTTCCTTCCCGCGGCCGGTGTTGCGGCGGGGCAACTCGAGCGAATCGTGCCGTCGTCCGCGCGGATCGGCGCGCTCCTCGACGCGGACGATCCCTCCTACCTCCTCTACGGGCCGACGCTCTCCCGGCGCGTTACGTACCTGCCGATCCCGAACGAGTCGGAAGTACTCGACCGCGAGGGAATCGACCGGATCGTCATTCACACGGGAGACTACGGCGACGCCAGCGCTCGGCTACGCGACAAGGGATGGACGTTTCAACCGCTGGGCACGTATTGGACGCTCGCGATCCGCCCCGGAACGGACGCCGCCGCGTCTCCGTAGCTAGAGCCTCATCGCGATGACCCTTCTGAATCGACGGGTACACGACCAGCTGTGGCTAAGGGGTCTGGGCTTCCCGAACCCGGACGGCTACTGTTGGGTCACGTTGGGCCTCGACACCGATGCCGTTCCAGCCGACACTCCTCTCTAGCTACGTCTGAGAGTTCGACCATGCTGCCCGGGTGGCAGCTGCGAACCGCCAAGGCTCGCTGGTTGACGTGCCTCACTCTGCTGCCCTCGGTGCGGCTTTCGGTCGCCTCTGGTCAGCTCTCGTCGGCGTGTGGTCGGAAACCCACTCGCCCGCATGCCCACGAGTGACGACGCGGCGAGCGCCGCTACGGCGTGAACACGTCGGATAGCCACACCCATCGACGCCGCTCGCTATGCGGGCGGTTTAGCCGAGCTGCTGGCAAGACCTTGCATCGGTCTCCGTCGCCGAGCATGCTTGAAGCTCATGTCGTCCACGCGGCCGATCGTCTTCCTGAGCGACTTCGGGCTGGGGAACGAATGGGTTGGTATCTGCCACTCCGTGATGAGCGGGATCGCCCCCCAATCGCCAATCGTCGACCTGTCGCATCTCGTTCGGCCGCTCGAAGTCACTTCCGGAGCGCTCCTGCTTGCCGACTGCGTGGAGTACATGCCCGACAACGCTGTTGTGATCGCCGTCGTGCACCCCAACGTCGGCAAGGATCGAGAGGTCGCGGTGGAGACGACCAGCGGTCGTGCGTTCGTCGGACCGGACAACGGATTGCTGTCGCTTGCGTGGGAGGCCGCCGGGGGCATCACGAACGCGGTCGAGCTCACGTCGCCCGACGTGGTGCGACGACCCCATGCGGAGTCGTTCAGCGCTCCGGACACTCTCTGCCCGGCGACGGCACGCCTTGCAGCGGGGACGGCGATCGACCAGCTCGGGGCGAAGCTGGATCCGAGCACGCTACGGGCGCTCACCGTTGCCGAGCCCGAGATCGATCGAGGAAAGATCGCCTGCGAGGTCATCGACTTCAACCGCTTCGGCAATGTCCATCTGAACGTTCGGCCTGCCGACCTCGCGGCCGCGAGCCTCGACGAGGAGCCCGCGTTGAGGATCGAAGCGGTATCTGCGTCGACGGTGGCGAAGCGAGGAAGCACATACGCTGACTTCGAGCCGGGAGAGTACGGCCTGCTGTTCGACCCGCGTGGGTGGCTGACGATCGTCCGGGGCAATCCCGGGAGCGCGATCGAGGGTCTGGAACTGACTCTCGCCGCCCCGGTCTGGCTCATGTCCGCGGCCGACGGCTGACGCCTCGCCGATGCGTGCCGCGGGGGCGCGCTAGTACCAGCGGCCCCGCGCGAACCCACCGAACGCGATCAGGCCCACGAGCGCGACGATGACCCCCCAGAGCACGCTCCAGAAGATCGCGATCACGATCCCCGCGATGACGATCGCGCCTCCGAGCGTGATGCCGGCTACTCCACCTTCACGACCCATTGCGCTGCAGTTACCCAGGCACCCATCTGCGCAAACGCCGTCTGGAAAGCTCGTAGCCCGGAGCTCGCCGGTCGTCAAGTCGCCCGGCGCGATGACGGGGTTCCCTCGCAGCGAGCTCCGGGCGTGAGAGTCTTTTCCCGAGGAGACGAGATCGAAACCGACCACCTGGTAGCGTCGCCCTGAGGAGACCGGTCATCGCTGAACACGTCCTCTTTCGACACGGCTCCACTCTCGTTCGGCGCCTGACCCTCGCGCCGGGTGAGGCGATGCCCTGGCATCGCGACCCCTTCCACCGCGTGACCGTCGTGCTGCGTGGAAGTGCGCTCGCGATCGAGTATCGCGACGGCGGCGAGAGGCGCGAGTTCGAGGTCACGGCCGGGCAGGCGGACTGGGACGAGCCGTCGGACCGTGTGCACCGGGGCGTGAACGTCGGGGCCGAGCCCTACGAGGAGGTCGCGATCTTCTTCCTCGACCGTCCCGACGCCGTCGCGCAGCCGACCGACGGATGATCGCGGCATGAAGGTCCGTGCAGCCGTGCTCGAGGAGTTCGGGCAGCCGCTCGTCGTCCAAGAGCTCGATCTCGACGAGCCGAAGGAGCGGGAGGTCCTCGTCCGGCTCGTCGCCTGCGGCGTCTGCCACACGGATCTGTACACGGCCTCGGGCGCGGATCCGACCGGGTACGCACCGTGCGTGCTCGGGCACGAAGGGGCAGGCGTCGTCGAGCGAGTTGGGCCCGGGGTCAGCATGGTCTCGCCCGGCGATCACGTCGTCACGCTCTTCGCTCCCGAGTGCGGAGAGTGCATCCACTGCCGCAGCGGGCGGTCGAACCGCTGCGTGGCCATCCGCGACATGCAGGGGCTCGGGTACCTTCCGGACGGGACGACGCGGCTCTCGCGCGACGGTGAGCGCATGCGTCACTTCATGGGCGCGTCGACCTTCGCCGAATACACGGTGATGCCCGAGATCGCGCTCGCGAAGGTCTCGCCGGAGGCCCCGCTCGAGGGTTGCGCGCCGTTCGCATGCGGGCTCGCGACGGGCATCGGCGCAGCGCTCTACACGGCAGACGTGCAGCCGGGGTCGACGTGCGCCGTCTTCGGATGCGGCCTGGTCGGGCTCGGAGCGGTGATCGGCTGCAGGCTTGCGGGCGCGGAGAGGATTTTCGTCGTCGACCTCTCCGAACAGAGGCTCGCGAGCGCGCGGCATCACGGGGCGACCGACGCGAGGCTCGCGGACGATCAGGTCGTCGACTGGATCCGGGCGGAGACCGGCGGCTTCGGGGCGGACTTCACGTTCGAGGCGACCGGCAACGTCGACGTGATGCGGCAGGCGGTCGAGGCGGCGCGCGAGGCGTGGGGCCTCGCGACCATGGCGGGCGTGGCCGGAAAGGGGGAGACCCTCGACATCGTCCCTCGGCTGCTCATCACCGGCAGGCGCGTGACGGGGTCGTCGTTCGGCGGCGTCAAGGGCCGTACGCAGGTACCGCAGCTCGTCGACCGCTGGCTCGCGGGCGAGATCGACGTCGAGTCGCTGCTCAGCCATCGCCTGTCCCTCGACGAGGTCAACGGCGGCTTCGAGCTGATGGAGGCGCAGGACGGGATCCGCAGCGTCATCGTCTTCCCTGGGTAGTTGCGGCGCGCGCGAGCCGTAACTACCCTGACGCGCACGTGCGACTGCTGACACGACGACTCGGGTTCGTCCTCGCAATCGCGGTCGCCGTGATCGCTCTTCCGGCTGCCGCGTCCGGCGCGTTTTCCTCGCCGGCGGCAACGGCGGCGAACGAGACGACGTATCAAGATTCGACGGGTGAGAACCCGGCCGCGCCGGACATCACGACGCTCGTCGTGTCCAACACCGACGCGGGGATCGTCTCGTTCAGGATCAACATCCCGAATCGCGCGTCGTTCAGCGCCGACATGCTCGTCGCCATCGAGGTCGACACGGACAACAACATGTCGACCGGCAGCCCGGAAGGCACCGACTACGCGATCGAGGTCTTCCAGGGCGAGGCGGCGCTGTTCCGCTGGGACGGCAGTAACTTCACGCGCCGACCGGGCGATCCCCCGTTCACGTCGCTGCTCTTCAGCTACCAGGGCGGGATGACGATCCGGATGAGCACGGCGGAGCTCGGGAACACGAAGGCCTTCAAGTTCGCGGCCTTCGTCTTCTCGGGGATCGCGGTCGATCCCGTTACCGGCGCTCTCGACTTCACCAGCGCGGTAGCCGACGCCGCGCCTGCAGTCGGTGCCGGGTTATACGCGTATCAGGTGAGGCTCACGCCGCCGACCCTCGTCGTGAGAAGCCTCAGGCCGACGCCGGCGAGGCCAGCGGCCGGGAAAACGTTCTCGCTCCGGCTCGTGGCCGCTCGCTCCGACACGGGCGCGGTCGTCCGGAACGGGAGGGTGACCTGCGTTGGGCGCCTCGGTAGCGCTCGCCTGAGGGCGCAGGTGCAGGCCGTGCAGGGTGGTGCGGCAACGTGCACGTGGAACATCCCCGCCACGGCGAAGGGGAAGACCTTCCGAGGCTCGGTGGCGATCGTGTTCGAGGGGCTCAGGGCCTCCCAGGGCTACTCGAGCAGGGTCCGCTAGCTTCGCCCCGGTGCGTGGCGTAGCGGTCCTCGCGTCCCTTCTCGTCGCGGTCGCAGTCACCGGATCGGCGGCCGGCTCGCTCGATCGGACACCGCGAAGCGTGATCGCGCGCGCGCTGGAGAAGGTGCACCGCGGCGCCGACGTCACGGCCTACGCGAAGACCGGTACCAACCGAGCCCGCGTGATCATGACGCTCCAGGATCCCCCGCTCGCGGCGGCAACCTATGCGCGCCGATTCGCCGGATTCGGCCCCAAGGCGAAGCTGAACTTCAAGAGCTCGTTCTCGCAGTCGTACCTCGCAGGCCTCCAGGCAGCTCAGACGAAGGCCATCTCGGAGCTGCGCGAGGCGATCCCGGAAGCCCGGGTCTCGCGTCGGTACCAGGTGCTGGTAAATGGCTTCGCGGTGAGCGTCCCCTACGAGCGCCTCCCGGACCTCCTCGAGACGGACATCGCCGAGCGCGTCTACCCGAGCCTGACCTATCGGCTCGATCTGAATCGGGGTCCGGCCGTGATCGGAGGGCCGGCCTTCAGGAGCGCCACCGGCGCGAACGGCGAAGGCGTGAAGGTCGCCGTCGTCGATGACGGCGTCGACAGCGAGCACCCGATGCTCGATCCAACGGGGTTCTCCTATCCCGCGGGATATCCGAAGGGCACAGGCGGTGGGACAACCCCGAAGGTGATCGCCGCGCGCGGCTTTGCGGGCCCGGGCGGCACCGGCTCTGTCCTGAACCGCGACGTCTCGTTCCACGGAACCTTCGTCGCGGGGATCATCGCCGGGAACCCCGTCGACGTCGAAGCCGGCCGACGCGGGTTCTGCAACGAACCGGAGGGGGGCTGCCACCCAGCCGTCGACGACGTCGCGGGCGTGGCGCCGCGCGCCCAGATCGGCAACTACCGGGTCTTCAACGTGCCGGCGCCGTCGCCGCTCGGAGGGTGCTGCTCGGCGAACAGCCCCGAGATCGTCGCCGCGTTCGAGGCGGCCGTGCGCGACGGGATGGACGTCATCAATTTCTCGGGCGGCGGCCCACAGGCGGATCCCCGCACCGATGTCCTGATCGAGGCCGTGACGAACGTCGTCCGCGCCGGCGTCGTGCCGATCATCTCGGCGGGCAACGACCGCGACTTCTTCGGGCTCGGGACGGCCGGCTCGCCCGCAACGGCCCCCGACGCGATCAGCGTGGGCGCGGTCGCGAACGCGCACGTGTTCGGTGCCTCGATGGCCGTCGTGTCGCCGGGCGGAGTCGCGCGCGCGCCGATCTCGCTCGCGGACGACCTCCCGCCGTCGTGGGTGACGACGAACCAGCGGCTCGTCGACGTGGGTTCGATCGGTGGAGTGAGCCGACTCCTGTGCGACCCTGCGCCGTCGGGCTCGATGACGAACGCGATTGCGCTCGTCAGCCGCGGAGGGTGTCCGTACAGCGTCAAACAGGCTCGGGCTCGTGACGCGGGCGCGAGGGGGATGGTCGTCGCCGAGAATCGTCCCGGCGACCCGACCTTTCCGCTCTTCCAGGGACTTCCGGGCGGGACGATCTCGGATCTCGACGGAGCGCGCATCCGAGCCGCGGCGGCAGGTGCCGGCGGCTCGGTCACCGTTCGCTTCACACGCGACTCGCTCGAGGTGCCGACGACATGGGCCGGCGTACCGACGAGCTTCTCCGCAGGGGGCCTGACGCCGTTCGGCCACGCTCTCAAGCCGGACGTGATGGCTCCGGGCGCGCAGATCCTCTCGTCCACCCTCGAGGAGTTCGCAGGCGACAAGTACGCGATCCTCGACGGGACGAGCTTCTCTGCTCCGCACGTCTCCGGTCTGGCTGCACTCCTCACGCAACGTCACCCGTCGTGGACGCCGCAGCAAGTGAAGTCGGCGCTCATGTCCACCGCGGGCCCGGCGTTTGCCGACACGACGCTCACGCAAGAGGCGTCCGTCATCGTCCAGGGGGCCGGACTCGTGCGGGCGGCGTCCGCCGACCGCCCACTGATCTTCACCGACCCGCAGTCGCTCTCCTTCGGCTATCTCGTCGCCGGGGGAGGCGCGAACAGTCGCGCCATCTCGGTGACCGTCTCGGACGCAGGGGACGGAGCGGGAACGTGGACCGCCGAGGTGCAGGCACAGGTGGCGTCAGCCGGGGCGAGTGTCGAGGCCGCCCCGGTCACGCTGGGTCCAGGTGGAACGGCCGTGATGCAGATCGTGGCGCGCGCATCCGCCGGAGCCGTTCAGGGTGACAACTTCGGCTTCGTCGTGCTTCGCCGCGGAAGCGACGTGCGCAGGATCCCGTACGCATTCTCGGTCTCGCGCTCGTCGCTGACCGGTGCCCCCGTCACACCGCTCAAAGCCGTGCAGTCGGGCGACACTCGAACCGGCGAGGATCGTGCACGCGTCTACCGCTGGCCGACCTCGCCGTTCTCGATTCTCGGGATCTTCGGAGTCGACCCGTCCGTCAACGACGACGGCAAGGAGAAGATCTATTCGCTCGACATCCAGCGGCAGGCGGCGAACGCAGGCGTCGTCGTCGTCAGGCCGCGCCCCAAGCTGAGCGCCGGGATCACCGCGCTCCTGAGCTCGAATCAGCCCATCCATCCGTGGTTCATGGGATCGCTCGACGAGAACGACGTGCTCGGCTACGCGGGCATACCGGTGAACGTGAACGGGCAGCTGCCGGACTTCCTCTTCAGCATCGGCACCGCGGGCGGCGTCTTCCTGCCGCCGGGGCGGTACTACGTGTCGGTCGACTCCGGCCGTGACCTCTTCAACGGTCGGTCGCTCGCCGGCCCGTACACCTTGCGCTCCTGGGTCAACGACGTGAG
The DNA here is from genome assembly GCA_048594925.1 of Gaiellaceae bacterium. Taxonomy (GTDB): domain Bacteria; phylum Actinomycetota; class Thermoleophilia; order Gaiellales; family Gaiellaceae; genus GMQP-bins7. Next base: position 27,507 of record JBMDXR010000006.1, on the reverse strand, counting down.
ACCGCCGAGGGTGCAGCTGATCACCCGCACGGTTTCGACCGGGCATCCAAGCATCGTCGCGAAGATCACCGATGCGAAGTCCGGCGTCGACCCGCAGTCCCTCCTCCTGTTCTTCGGCCCGACCGCGGAGCGCCTCGAATCCATCCCCGCGACGCTGTTCGACCACGAGACCGGTATCGCCGTGTTCTCGATCCCGCGCGAGGCGGTCGTCCCGCTCGACGCCGGCCCACAGTTCATGCGACTCGTGGCGTCGGACTACCAGGAGTCGAAGAACATCAACACCGAGTCGACCAGCCCGCTTCCGAACACCCGCTTCCAGGGGTTCCGCGCGCAGGCGGTGAGTCGGCCGACCGTGACCTGGATCACACCACAGAAGGGCAAGTGCCTCGCGGCACGGCAGAAGCTGCTCGTGGTCGCGAACGACAACGTCCAGATCTCCTCCGTCGGCTTCTTCGACGGAAACCGCCAGATCGGCCGCGTGCGGAAGAACGTCGCCGGTCTCTACGAGCTCACGTGGCGGACATCGGGCAAGCGCAAGGGACCGCACGTCCTGACCGCGACGGCGTCGGACGTCCGCGGCCGCGAAGCCGAGGCGAGCCAGACCGTCCGGATCTGCAAGTGAGCGCGGTACGCCCGCGCGAAGAGCTCACAGCCGACGGGCGCGTTCCTCGCTGACGGAGGCCTCCGGCTCCTCGTGGTGGACGAAGAGGCCGCGCAAGGCACCGACGACCTGTGCTCGGAGCGGCGGCCCGGGCGGGCCGGCCGGCTGTGACCACGCGTATGCGAACTCCGCGCCGAGAAGCAGGATCCAGGCGACGACGTAGACGAAGAAGAGGAAGGTCATCACGCCGGCGAGCGATCCGTAGATGAGGTTGTAGCGCGAGAAGTCGGCGAAAACGATGGCGAGCACTTTCGTCGAGCCCCAGATCCCGACTGCGGTGAGGATCGCGCCCGCAAGCGCTCCGCGCCGCCGGAGCTTCCTCGCCGGGACGAAGCGATAGAGGAGAAGCACGGTGACGCCGATCGCGAGCAGCTGGATCCCGTCGCGAAGGAGCCAGCCGGACGGGGCGTGAACACCTGCCCACTCCGTGAAGCGGTCGACGAGCTCGCTGAAGAACGCCCCGAACGCGGATAGCCCGACGATCAGCAGCACGTGGACGCCGGCCGCGGCGACGAGGATGAGGTCGACGAGCTTGGCCCGAGCGGCCGGCCGCCCGCGGTCGACCTTCAGCGCCACCTCCAGCCCGAGCCGGATCGACGCCATCATCCCGGACGCGCCCCAGAGCAGCGCGATGAGCGACACGAAGCCGATGGCCGAGAGCGGCGTCGCGATGCCCTCGATCGACTGCGTGACGTCGGTCTGGCCCGACTCGGAGACCGGAAGGATGTCGACGATCTCGTCGATCACGTTCTGCCGCAGCTCGTCGTCCTGGAGCACGAGGCCGAAGACGGAGACGAGCGCGATGGTCAACGGGAAGAGGGAGAACAACACCCGGTAGGAGATCGCCGCTGCGTACTGCGTGCAGCGGTCGGCGAACATGTCCTCGACCGCACGCGGCAGGCACCGCGCGACGCCGCGGACGACTCCGCCCACGTGCTCGAGCGGCCGCCGTGCGAATCGCTCGACCCGACCCCGGGCCTCGGCGGCGTTGCTCATCCGACTGAGTGTAAGGAGCAACGCTGCGAACGGCCGCACAGCGATACCTCGAGAGTGAGGCGACCGCCGACGGCCGCACGAGAACGACGCGTCCGTGAGCGCGCCGAACACCCAGCCGAACACGGCCGCCCGCGTTGTCGCCTCGCCGATCTTCACGAGCGTGATCGGCGGGACGATCCTCGTAACGCAGTCGTCCTGGGGCTGCACACCTACGAGTCGATCGACGAGCAGTGGGGGGCGACGTCGAGGTGATCAACGGAGTCTGCCTCGCGGTCTTCGTGGTCTAGCTCTGCATCCGGATCGCCGCGCACTGGCCGCGTACGCTCGCGTTCTTCCGCGACGGCTGGAATGTCTTCGACTTCATCGTCATCGGCGCAGCCTTCATCCCGGGATCCGTGAGAAGTCGACGCTGCTCCGGCTGGTGCGCCTGCTCGGCCTGGTTCGCATCGTGCGCGTGCTGCCCGACCTGCGGGTGCTGCTCCTCGGCGGTTGGAGTGCATGACGAGCGTAGGCCGCCCTAGGTCCGCTCGGTCGCCGTCGCGGCAAGCCGGTGCAGGACGTAGGAGTTGACCGGCTCGCGCTTGCCCTTCACGCGCATGGGCGGCAGCGGCTCGACGACCGCGCGCGCTCCGAGCTCTCGAAACGTCGTCTCCCCGATGAGCACTGCGCCGACGGGAGCCGCCGCCTGAAGTCGCGCGGCGAGGCTCACGACGTCGCCGACGACGCCGTGCTTCCGGTGGCCCCGCGTCGCGCCCACCACGCCGATGTGGACCTCGCCGCTCGACACGCCGACGCGGAACCTCGGCCAGTCGTCCTGGCCCTCGGCGACCCGGTGCGCTACGCGCTGGAGAACGAGCGCGGCACGAGCGGCCCGAGACGCATGATCGTCGACGTGCGCGTCCTTCCCGAAGACGACCATGACCTCGTCGCCCACGATCTGGTGCACCTCGCCGCCCGCGCGCTCCATAAGTGGGACGATGTTCCCGAAGTACGCGTTGAGCATGGCGGCGACCTCGTCGGGAGAGTGGCGCTCGCTGAAGTTCGTGTATCCGGCGAGGTCTGCGACGACGATGCTCACCTCCCGTGCGCTTGCAAGCGTCTCGTCGAGATAGAGCGCGCTGAACCGCTCCTCGTGCCACTCCGCTCTCGCGACGAAGGCGATGAGCAGGAACGACGCGAGCATCACCACGTGCCACTCCCACCATGAGAGCTGCCAGTTCACCGCCCACGCGATCACGACCATCGCCTCGGCGAGGAGGACGAACGAAAGCGCCATAGCGAGGACGAAGCGCTCCTGGCGTCTCCGGAAAAGCCGCATGAAGCCGAAGGCGGCGACCCCGAACAGCGCGACGCCGAGAGCTGCCAAGAGGAGCTGCCAGCCGTCGAGTTGCTCGGCCGCGAGTGGACCGTCCAGCGGCGGGAGCTCCGCGAGCGAGACCGCGGCCCACAGGGCGACGATCGCGGCGAGGCCGACGAGCAGCCCGGTCGACCACCGGAGGACGGCGTCCGCGTGCTCGCTCCGAAGCTCGAAGGCCGCGGCTGCGGAGAACAGGGCCGCGAGCAACAGCCCGACCGGCGTGGCGAGCTCGAAGCCCGCGTTGGGTCCGAGGAGGACGCCGGGCGTCGCGAGCGCGTGCAGGCCCAGGAAGGCCGCGCTAGCGATGAATGCGAGCGAGATCAGCAGGAGGCGAGCATCGCGCCTGCGTCGCGCGGCGGTGGTGACGCTGAAGCCGAGCGCAGTGGCCACGAGCGCCGCCCCCAGGACCAGCCAGAAGTGTGCTGGGTGGTTCTCCCATTCGCCGTCGATCGCCGGGCGCGCGAGCAGGACCACGAGAACAAGGAGTGGCGCCACGGCGACGGCGACCCAGGTGCCCGTAGGCATTCGAGCCAAGTATCCACCACGCCTGTCTATCCTCAGCATCTCGATGAAAGTCGTCCTTCCAGACTCCTCCGAGCTCGATCTTCCGGACGGCGCGACCGGCCTCGACGCGGCGCGCGCGATCGGCCCGAAGCTCGCCGAGCAGGCAGTGCTCGCGCGCGTCAACGGTTCGCTCCGCGACCTGCGCCTCCCGCTCGTGGACGGGGAGAGCGTTCAGTTCCTCACGACACGGGACGCGCAGGACCCGGATGCGCTGTACGTGCTGCGCCACTCGACGGCGCACCTGCTGGCCGAGGCGGTCATGCGCCTCTACCCAGGCGTGAAGATCGCCATCGGCCCTCCGATCGAGGACGGCTTCTACTACGACTTCGAGTTCCCCGAGCCGATCTCGGACTCGGATCTCGAGGCGATCGAAGAAGAGATACGGGGTGAGATCGCCGAGGGACGGGTGTGGACTCGCGAGGACGTCTCCCGTGAGGACGCGCTCCGGCGCTTCGAGGCCGAAGACCAGCCGTACAAGGTCGAGCTCGCGCAGGAGGCCGACGGCCAGATCTCGCTGTACACGCAGGGGGCGTTCACCGACCTCTGCCGCGGGCCGCACCTGCAGGACGCGTCGCCCATCAAGGCGGTGAAGCTCACGAGCCTCGCAGGCGCGTACTGGCGCGGCGACGAGAAGAACACGCAGCTGACGAGGATCTACGGAACGGCCTTCTACTCGCAGGCGGATCTCGACGCGCACCTCGAGCGGCTCCAGCAGGCTCGCGCCCGCGACCACAGGCGACTCGGGCTCCAGCTCGACCTCTTCCACTTCGACGAGCACTCGCCAGGCTCCCCGCTCTGGCACCCGAAGGGCATGGTCATCTACAACGAGCTCGAGGCGATCCGCCGCCGCGAGAACGCCCGGCGGGGATACGTCGAGGTGAAGACGCCGCTCATTTACGACAAGGCGCTCTGGGTCACCTCAGGGCACTGGGAGAAGTTCCGGGAGAACATGTTCCTGATCCCGGGCGATACCGAGGATCAGACGTACGCGATGAAGCCGATGAACTGCCCCGGGCACATGCTGCTGTACGGGAGCCAGCTGCGCAGCTACCGCGATCTGCCGATCCGGTACGCGGAGGCCGCGCCGCTCCATCGCAACGAGCTCGCCGGTGCGCTGCACGGGCTCACGCGCGTGCGTTACGTCACCCAGGACGACGCGCACATCTTTTGCACGCGCGAGCAGATACCCGTGGAGCTCGACGGCTGTCTCGACTATCTCCGGTACCTGTACGGGCTGTTCGGGGTCGAGCCGCACGCTGAGCTGTCGACGCGTCCCGACAACAAGCTCGGGTCGGACGAGGAGTGGGACTTCACCGAGGCCGAGCTGCTCGCCGCCCTCGATCGCTACGCAGTTCCCTACGTGGTCGGTGCGGGGGAGGGATCGTTCTACGGTCCGAAGATCGATCTGCACATGACCGACGTTCTCGGCCGCAGCTGGCAGATCGGAACGATTCAGCTCGATGCCCAGATGCCGGCTCGATTCGGGCTCACGTACATGGGCCCGGACAACCACGAGCACGGTGTGTTCGTCGTACACCGCGCCCTCTTCGGCTCGTTCGAGCGCTTCATCGGGATCCTGGTCGAGCACTACGCCGGCGCCTTCCCGCTCTGGCTCGCGCCGGTGCAAGTCCGCGTGATTCCCGTCGGCGAGGCCCATCGCGGCGACGCCTCCGCCGTTCGCGATCGCATCGCGGCCGAGGGCTACCGCGTAGAGATCGACGAGCGCGACGACACGCTCGGCAAGCGAATCCGAGATGCCGAGGTCGAGAAGGTGCCCTTCGTGGTCGTCTACGGCGACCGTGAGTCCGGCGACGCGCTGGCTGTTCGCAAGCACGGAGGCGACCAGTCCACCCTCTCGCTCGACGAGCTGCTCGAGAGATTTCGCGAGCTCGCGGCCGAGGCGGACCCTGCCTAGGTGCTAGCATCCACCCCCTGCAAGCAGGATCATCGCTTCCTCACCTCCGGAGTCACCTCGTCTGGGCTTGACTGGCGGAGGTTCAACCGAGCCGGTTGGACGAAGTGACGAGCCGCTGCCTGCAGCGGTTCGTGTCGTTTACAAGGAGGAAGCTGAGAGCTTGATGAAGGGCTTTTGAGACCTCGCCGCCGTAGGCCGGATCTCGACCGGCAGGTACCGCGCAAGCGGGAAGAGCGAATCAACGAGGAGATCCGCGCGCCGCGCGTCCGCCTGGTGGACGAGGAGGGCGGCCAGGTGGGGATCCTCCCAACGAAGGAGGCGCTCGAGTTCGCGTACGGCAAGGGGCTCGATCTCGTGGAGGTCGCTGCCGCCGCGGATCCGCCCGTGGCGCGGGTGATGGACTACTCGAAGTACCGCTACGAGCAGGAGCAGCGAGCCAAGCAGGCCCGGAAGCACCAGCTCCAGATCCAGATCAAGGAGATCAAGCTCAGACCGAAGATCGGGAACCACGACTACGAGACCAAGAAGGGGCACGTCGTGCGCTTTCTCGGCCAGCGGGCCAAGGTCAAGGTCACGATCATGTTCCGGGGGCGCGAGACGCTCCACCCGGAGCGCGGGCGTGACCTGCTGATGCGGCTCGCCGAGGACGTGAAGGAGTACGGCGCGATCGAGCAGCAGCCTCTCCTCGACGGTCGCAACATGGTCATGGTTCTCGCTCCGCAGCGGAACGTGGGAGTGAAGACGGATGCCAAAGATGAAGACGTCAAAGGGCGCGAAGAAGCGCTTCAAGGTGACCGGGACGGGGAAGCTCCTACGCCGGCACGCGATGAAGAGCCACAACCTCGAGAAGAAGTCGTCGAAGCGTAGGCGCGGCTTCCGGAAGATGTACGACGTCGCCGGGCGCGACGTGAAGAGTGTCAAGAAGCTCTTGAGGGGAGGCTGACGTGCCCAGGGTCAAGCGCGCCGTTCACGCGCGGAAGAAGCGCGCCAAGGTCCTCGACCAGGCGAAGGGGTACTACGGACGCAAGAAGTCGAGCTACCGCTTCGCCAAGGAGCAGCTCGAACACTCCCTCGTCTACGCCTACCGCGACCGCAAGGCGCGCAAGCGGACGTTCCGCTCGCTGTGGATCATCCGCATCAACGCGGCCGCCCGGGAGAACGGGCTTTCCTACAACCGCTTCATGGCGGGCGTGAAGAAGGCCGGGATCGAGCTCGACCGGAAGTCGCTCGCCGACATCGCCGTGAGCGACCCGCAGGCCTTCGCGGCCGTCGCCGAGCGCGCCAAGGCCGCGCTCGGGCAAAGCGCCGAAGCCGCCTGATCGAATCGCGCCAGAACGAGAGGCTCCGGCTCGTCCGGAAGCTTCTCTCTGCGCGCAAGCATCGTGCCGAGACGGGTCTCTTCGCCGTGGAGAGCGAGGACCTCGTCGACGCGGCCGCAGGAGCGGGGATCGAGCCGGTCGAGCTCCTCGTCGCGGGCGAGAACGTCCGGCCGGAGCTGTTGGGAGAGGTTTCCACCCTCGGTCACGCGCCGCGCATGATCGGCGTGTACCGGAGGGCCGACTTGCCGACGGGCGCGCGCGACGTCGTGCTCGCGCTGTGGCGGGTGTCGGACCCGGGAAACGTGGGGACGCTGCTGCGGACGGCGGACGCGTTCGGCGCCGGTGTCGCCCTGTCGCCCGAATGCGCCGATCCGGTCGGGCCGAGGGCGCTGCGCGCTTCCGCCGGCGCGATCTTCCGCGTGCCGCTGATCGAATGGGACGACGTGCCGGAGCGGCGGATCGCGCTCGTCGCGCACGGTGGCCAAGCTCTGGCGGATACCCCGCTCGAGCGTCCGCTCGCGTTTCTACTCGGCTCCGAGCGTGAGGGGCTGCCGGAAAGCCTTGTGACACACTGTCACAAGGCGACGATCCCGACGCCCGGGGAGGCCGAGTCGCTGAATGTCGCAGCTGCCGGAGCTATCGCGCTGTACGAGCTCTCGCGCCGAGCCTGACGTTCGAGGCGGTCGCCGAGCAGAGCCCGCGCGTGGGCTGGCTCGGTCCGCCGAACCAGGCGCTCAGTGGTGGCAGCCGCCGCTCGGCGGCGGGGGCGCCCGATGTGCCGAGCAGCCGTTGTCGCCGCCCGGCCAACCGCCGGCATCGGCGTAGGCCGTCGGCACCACGGCAACGGCGAACACGCCGACCGCGCACAGAAGCGCGCCCAGACGTTGGGCCTTCCTCATCGATCCACCTCCCAGTTGCCCGGCTCGGCGAGAGCCCTCTTGACCGGTCCGGTATCCGCCTGTTCTGGGCCAAGGTCAATGTGCGACTGGCTCAGCCACGCGCGTCCTAGCCGAAGCCGCCGCCTCCGCCTCCGCCACCGCCTCCGCCACCGCCGGAAAAGCCGCCGCCACCTCCCCCGGAGCCGGAGTTCGGAGGTGCGAGCGCGTCTCCGAAGCCCGAGGCGAGGTCGCCGATGGAGAGGCTCGTCGCGCCCGACCCGAGGTCGCCGCTAGGCGAGATCCAGTAGATGGAGCTCGCCTCGTGGAGCGCCTCGGGCATGTGCAGCTGCGCACCCTGCAGGACGCGCTCGGCGAGCCCGAACGTGATCCCGTAGACGAGGAAGCGTTCCCAGAGCTCGAGCGTGGCGGGAGGTGCCTCCTGCAGTCGCGGGAAGTCCGAGAGATAGCGGCGAAACGCCTCCCACCGCTCCGCTACCTCCTGCCCGGAGCGCGTCCGGCGTCGCCAGGCGCGGCGGTTGAAGAGGAGAGTCCCGAGGCACAGGGCGGCGTTCGCGATGAGGCACGCACCGATCCCGACGAGCAGCACGTCGGAGTAGCGCGGGAACACCGGGCGCCACTGGCGCACCGCGAAGAAGACGAGGAGCCCTCCCGCCAGCGCGAAAAGGACGACCGCGGCGCCGAGGGGAAGCGCGCCGGTCGAGCGGAACCAGCCAAGCCGTCGCGACTCGTCGGCGACGTTGTCCTTGAAGCGACTGAAGCGGCCGTGCATGGACGTGCGTTCGTCCTCGATCCTGTCGCGAAAGCGGGAGAGCCGCTCGCTGCCGCCGTCGAGCACGCCGTCGACGACGTCGGCGACGTCGCGCTCCCAGGCGCGGAGCCCGCGATCCTCACCTGCCGACAGCTCGAGATCCGACACCCTCTCGTGCCGCAGACCCGCCCAGATCGATCGCTCCGTCGTCGTCGGCGTGGCCTGGTAGACGCCGCGCCTGATGAGGTCGAAGAGCGTCGCCGTGAACTCGTACGAGCCCGCCTCGCCGCCCTGGCGCAGGAGCGTCGGAACGAGGGCCGGCTCGGTGTCGGACGGCGGCGCCTGCTCGTACTCGCGGTCGTACCCGGTCCGGCGCTCGCGCCCCATGAACCAGAAGACGGCCGAGATGACGAGGATCGCGGGGATCGTCGCGAGCCCGAGCACGACCAATCCCGTCCGGAGCGGATGCGCCTTCAGCGCGTCGATGCGCTCGCGGTCCGTCTCGTACCGATCCGCGTCCGCGAGCTCCTCCTGGACGATTCGCGTAAATGCGTTCTCCCGCACGACGCGCATCCCGGAGCTCGACGTGAACGCCGAGCGCGGGATGAGAGTTCGCAACTCGACGTACTGGTGTGCGGGAACCCCGACCGCGCGCAGGGTCGCGCGCGTGCCGACGGGCTCGACGTCGCCGCGAACCCAGACTGGTTTCCCCCATGCACGCAGGATCTTCCCTGGCGAGGTCTCGATCCCGACCAGCCGCGACAGCGGCTCGTCCCACTGGTCACCCCAGATCTTCAGGTTGACGTCCACGACGTCGTCGTACGCAACCGCGACGCGGCGCAGCGTGTACGAGACCGTGAACGCCTTCGTCTGATCGGTCGCGTCGAAGTACCAGACGATGCGCACCGTGTCGCCGCGGCGCTCCACTCCGTACGTTTGCGGTGCTCCAGGCTCCAGGTCGGTCTTCGTGCCACGGCGGTAGGCAATGCCCCGCTCGGCAACCGACGGATTGGCGAGCGACTCACCCTCCCGCAGGGGGATGTCGCGGTAGCCGTAGTGGAACTGGCCGGAGAAGGCGACTTCGAGTCGCTCGCTCACGCCGAGCGAGCCGTCCTGCTGGACGTCGACGGCGACGTCCGCCGAGAGCAGCGAGAAGCTGTCGGCGCGCGCAGCGCCGGGGATGGCGAGAGTTGCGACGGCCGCAAGGGCCGCGACCGCTAGAAAGCGACGGACGGCGCCTCCCGTTGCGCTTCTTCCTCTACCTCGAAGAACTCGCGTGTCGTGAACCCGAACGGCCCGGCGAAGAGCATGCCGGGGAAGGTCTGGATGGCGTTGTGGTAGGTCAGCACAGTGTCGTTGTAGACCTGGCGGCTGACGGCAACCCTGTTCTCGGTCTCGGCGAGCTCGGTCTGGAGCTGTCGGAAGTTCTCGTCGGCCTGAAGCTCGGGATAGGCCTCGGCGACGGCGAACAACCGGCCGAGCGCCTGGCCGAGAATGCCCTCCGCCTGGGCCGCCTCGGCCGGCGTCGACGCCTGCTGTGCCCGTGCGCGCGCCTGCGTCACCGCCTCGAACGTCTCGCGCTCGTGAGCCGCGTAGCCCTTGACGGTCTCGACGAGGTTCGGGATGAGATCCCAGCGCCGCTTGAGCTGGACCTCGACCTGGGCCCACGCGTTGTCGACGCGGTTCCGGAGTCTGACGAGCCGGTTGTAGAGCGCGGCGAGCAAGAGCCCGACGACGACGATCAGCCCGATGAGCACGAGGACCCAGATCACGGGGGCGACTCTACCGCTTGCGCGTGACGAAGATCATGTCCTCGTCGTCGCCGTGGGGCCGGAGGTCGAACCAGCCGTACAGCGCCTCGACGTCGAGCATGGCTTCGTCCAGCAGGCGGAGCCACTCGGGTGCCGAGAGCCAGTGCAGCCCGAAGGTCGTCTCCGAATCGTCCGAGCGCACCGAGAGCGAGAGGGTGCGCGAGCCCTCGTCCCAGTCGGCGCGCTCGAAGATGCCGGGCTCGCGCTCGAGCCACAGTCCGTCGGTCTCGGCGATGTCCTCACGGCTCGGCGCGAAAACGTCGAACACGAAGCGTCCTTGCGCTCGAAGGAGGCTCCGCGCCGCGCTGAGCGCGCGCAGCTTCTCGGCTTCGGTCTCCATGTGCAGGAGGGAGCGGAAGGGGCAGATCACGAGCGATACGCGTTGGGAGACGGGCGGCTCGCGAAGATCGCCCAGCCGGAGCTCGACCCGCTCGCCGACTCCGGCCGCCTCGGCCGACTCCTGCGCGACCGCGAGCATGGCCGCCGAGGAGTCGACACCGATCACGTCGATGCCCGCCTGGGCGATAGGGATCGCGATGCGGCCGGTCCCGACGCCGAGCTCGACCACCGGCCCGCCCGACGACAGCGCGTGGTCGACGTAGAACCCGACGTCCTCCGTCACCGAGCGGCTCCACGGGTCGTAGATCCCCGCGATCCGGTCGTAGAGCGTCACGGCTTGCGAGCGACCCAGACGAACTCGCGGCTGTCGTCGGCGAACGGCCGCCGGTCGAACCAGCCGTAGAGCGCCTCGACTTCGAGATTCGAGACGTCGATGAGCCCCAACCACTCGTTCTTCGTCGCCCACCAGAGCGAGCTCGTGTCCCCCGAGTCGAGCTCGATGTCGATCCGGCCGTCCCCGACCAAGTATCGATTCGTGTGCGGGACGGGCTCGCCTTGTCGCTCCCCGTCCAGCCGGGCCGCAATCGCGTGGTCGAACGCGAACGCGTTCCACGCAAAGCGACCGCCCGGGCGTAGGGCTGCGGCGACCCGCTCGAAGACGACGCGCCGATCGGCCCACGTCGGCAGGTGGAGCAGCGCACGGAAGGGGCAGTAGATCAGAGCTGCGGGCTCGTCGAGCTCGAATGTGCGCATGTCCTCGAATCGGAGATCGAGCAACTCGCCGCCCGCCGCGCGTGCCTGCTCGAGCATGGCCGGAGACGAGTCGATGCCGATGACCCTCCGGCCGGTCGCTCGGGCGACGGGGATCGCGACACGGCCGCTTCCCACAGCGAGCTCGACGATTGGCCCGTCCGCCTTCTTCGCGAGCTCGACGTAGAACGGGACGTCCTCTGTCATGTCGGCGGCCCAGCGGTCGTAGTCCTGCGCGAACGCCTCCGGATAGCTCATGCGCCCAACTCTGCCGGACCTCCGTCGTAGTGTCCCGTGTCATGCCACGAGCGAACGACCGGGTGACCCTCACGGCATTCGTGACCGGCGCGGTGCTCGCAGGCGGCAACGGGGTTGCGATCAGGTTCTCGAACCGTGAGCTCGACCCGTTGTGGGGCGCTGGGTTGCGGTTCTCCGTGGCCGCCATCCTGCTCCTCGGCCTCATGACTGCGATGCGGCTTGCCTTCCCGCGCGGCTCCGAGCTGCTCGGCGCCTTGGTCTTCGGCGTTCTCCAGTTCGGTGCGACGTTCGCGCTCGCGTACTACGCGCTCATCGAGCTGCACGCGGGATTCGGGCAGATCATCCTCGCCCTCGTGCCGCTGATGACGCTGCTGCTCGCTACCGCGCAGGGCCAGGAGCGCCTGCACCTCGTGGCGCTGGGCGGGACGCTGCTTGCGTTTGCCGGTGTCCTCGTGATGTCACGTGCGCCGTTGCGCGGCTCCGTGCCTCTTACCTCTCTGCTGGCCTCGCTCGGCAGCGCTCTCTGCTTCGCGCAGGCCGCAGTGCTGGTGCGGCGACTCCCTCCTGTGCATCCGGTGACGATGAACGCGGTCGGAATGGCTGCGGGCGCGGTGTCTCTCGTCGCGGCCTCGCTCCTTGTTGGCGAGTCGCTCGAACGGCCCGATCGCACCGCGACGTGGGGCGCAACCGTGTACCTGATCACGCTCGGCTCGATCGGTGTCTTCCTGCTCTACCTCTTCGTGCTCGGCAGATGGGCCGCCTCCCGGGCGGCGTACTCGTTCGTGCTCATCCCGATCGTCACGGTCGTCCTCTCCGCGTGGCTCGACGACGAACCGGTCGGTCCCGGGCTCGTGGTCGGGGGACTGCTGGTGCTCGTCGGCGTCTACGTCGGAGCGCTCAGAGCGCCTGTCGCGGAGCCCTCGAGGCGCTGATGGACCGTCGCGAGGACGTTGGTAACCTCGGCGCTCCCGTGGACGCCCAGACTCTGGAGAAGGACGCGCTCACAGCTCTCGATGCTGCCGGCTCCGTGGACGAGGTCGAGCGCGTTCGGGTCGAGTATCTCGGTCGCAAGAGCGAGCTGAAGCTCGCGCTCCGCCAGGTCCGCGACCGCGAGACCGGGATGACTCTGAACGCGCTTCGCGAGCGACTGGAGGCGGCGATCGATGCTCGGGTAGCCGAGCTCGAGCGAACGGAGCTCGATCGCCGGCTCACCGAGGAGCGGATCGACGTGACGGTGCCCGGGAAGGGGATACCGCGGGGACATCTTCACCTGATCACGCAGATCCGGCGCGAGTTCGAGGACATCTTCCTTGGGCTGGGATACACGGTCATCGAAGGCCGCGAGGTCGAGACGACGCGCTACAACTTCGACGCCCTCAACTTCCCCAAGGGGCACCCAACCAGGTCGCCGCTGCAGACGCTCTTCCTGGACGAGGAGACGGTCTTGCGCACCGAGACTTCGCCCGCCCAGATCCGGACGATGGAGGCCGAGCAGCCGCCCATCTACGTGGTGTGCCCCGGGCGCTGCTATCGGCGCGACACGCCCGATGCGACGCACACGCCCACCTTCCATCAGGTCGAGGGTCTCGCCGTGGACGAGGGGATCACGCTCGGCGATCTCCTCGGAACACTCGACTATCTCGTGAAGGCACTGTTCGGCGAGAACAGGGAGAGCCGCTTCGTCACGCACCACTTCCCTTTCACGGAGCCGTCCGTCGAGGCGTACGTGTCGTGCCATCTCTGCGACGGCTCCGGCTGCCCGGTGTGCAAGCACTCCGGCTGGATCGAAGTCGGAGGATCGGGGATGGTCGATCCCAACCTGTTCGAGTTCGTGGGCTACGACCCCGAGAAGTACACCGGCTTCGCGTTCGGCTGGGGGCTCGAGCGGATCGCGGTTCTCCGCCACGGGATTCCCGATCTGCGCGAGCTCTGGCGAAACGATCCTCGCCTGTTGGAGCAGTTCTGATGCGCGCTCCACTCTCGTGGCTTCGCGAGTACGTGACGGTCGACGCGACCACCGAGCGGATCGCCGAGCGCCTCTACGTCTCCTCCCTCGAGGTCGAGCGGGTGCTCGAGGTGGGCGTGCCGGACGTCGACGGCAACCTCGAACGCTTCCTGGTCGGGAAGGTCCTCGCGGTCGATCCTCACCCCAATGCCGACCGGCTGCGCGTCTGCCAGCTCGACGTGGGGGAGGGTGACGCCCGACAGATCGTCTGCGGGGCGTGGAACTTCGAGGCGGGCGCGACCGTCGCGGTTGCACTGCCGGGCGCCTTCCTTCCGATCTCGGCCGAGCCGCTCGACGAGCGGGAGCTACGCGGCCAACCGTCGCGTGGGATGATCCTCGCGGAGGACGAGATCGGGCTCGGGGAGGACCACGCAGGCATCATCGTGCTCCCGGACGGGCCCGAGCCCGGGACGCCACTCGTCGACGTGCTGCCGATCCGCGACCACGTGCTCGACGTCACGCCGACCGTGAATCGCGTCGACCTCCTCTCGATGGTCGGGCTCGCGCGGGAAGTCGCCGCCCTTTTCGACGGTGACCTGCATCCGCCCGATCCAGAGGACCCGCCGATCGTCGATCAGGAGGAAGTGGACGTCACGATCGAGGACTTCCACGGGTGCCCCCGGTACACCGGGCGTGTGTTCCGCGACGTCGCCGTCGGCCCCTCGCCGCAGTGGCTTCGCTCGCGCCTGTACCTGGCAGAGATGCGATCGATCTCGAACGTCGTCGACGTGACGAACTACGTCATGCACGTCTGGGGAAGCCCGCTGCACGCGTTCGATCGCTCCAAGCTCGCCGGCGGACGGATCGTCGTGCGTCGCGCACGGCCCGGCGAGGAGCTCCGGACGCTCGACGGAACGCTACGAGCGCTCGAGCCGGAGGACCTCCTCATCACCGACGGCGAGCGCGCGATCGCGCTCGCCGCGATCATGGGCGGCGAGGACAGCGAGGTCGGAGACGACACGACGCAGGTGCTCCTCGAGGCCGCGAACTTCGAGCCACTCGGGATCCTTCGCTCGTCGGAGCGGCTCGCGCTTCGAACGGCGGGGTCGAACCGGTGGGAGAAGGGCGTCGATCCCTTCCTGGCAGAGAACGCAGCCGTGCTCGCGGGCCGGCTACTCGTCGACCTGGCCGGAGCGCGAATGACCGGGCACGTGGACGTCCATGCCGGGCTCCCGGAGCGTCCCGTGGTTCGATTCCGTCCGGAGCGGGCGTCGCGCCTGATCGGGATCGACGTGCCCGCCGACGAGCAGCGCAAGACGCTGACCGGCTTCGGCTTCGACGTGGCCGACGACTGGCTCGTGACGGTGCCGACGTGGCGTGCACGCGAGGTCACCCGCGAGGTCGACCTGATCGAGGAGGTCGCGCGACCGCTCCTCGACCGGATCCCGTACACGATGCCTCTGCGGCGGCACGTCCAGGGCCGGCTCACGAAGGATCAGCGCCTGCGGCGCGTCGTCGAGGACGTGCTGGTCGGGGCCGGGCTGTCCGAGGCGTATACCTGGAGCCTCGTCGCGTCCGACCCGAACCCTGACGCGATTCGGCTCCCGAACCCGATGACGGCCGATCAGGCGATCCTCCGGACGACGATCGTTCCAGGGCTCGTCGAGGCCGCCCGCGCCTGGCTCGATGCCGGCCGCGACGACGTCGCGCTCTTCGAGATCGCTCGCGTCTACCTCCCCTCCGGAGAGCAACTTCCGATCGAGCGCTGGCGCGTTGCAGGCATCGTTTCCGGCAGTTACGAGGTCGTGAAGGGTGTGCTCGAGACGCTCTATTCGGCGCTCGGCCTCGAGCCGCGGGTCAGGCGCGCATCGCATCCCCTTCTCCATCCGGGAAAGTCCGCAGAGAACGGAGCGGGCTGGCTCGGTGAGCTCCATCCTTTGCAGCTCGAGGGAGTGTGGGGTGCGTTCGAGCTCGATCTCGAGACGCTGTTCTCCCACGTGCCCGAGCGGATCGTCTACGAGGACGTCATCACGTACCCGGCGGTTCTCCAGGACATCGCCGTCGCCGTGGACGAGGACGTCGAGGTGGGGGCGCTCGTCGACGCCGCGCGCGAGGCGGCCGGCGATCTCCTCCGCGAAGCGCGCGTCTTCGACGTCTACCGGGGTGAGCAGGTCGGTCCCGGGCGCAGGTCGGTCGCCATCCATCTCACCTTCCAGTCGCCCGAGCGCACGCTCACCGAGGAGGAGGCGAGCGAGGCACGAGCCCGCATCGTCGCGGCGCTGGCGGACCGGTTCGGGGCCGAGCTCCGTGGGTGACCAAACCGACCACGCGGGTTCATGCGTAGAGAGAGGCCAGTGATCCGTGTTCTCGCACTCTCCGCGGCGTTCATCGCTGCGGCTCTCGTCGTCTCCGGGGTCGGCGCTGCTCCCGCACAGAACACCAAGCTCTTCGGAACGGTCGGTCCGGGCTTCACCATCAGCCTTCGCGACGCATCCGGTGCGCGCGTCACGAGGCTCGACCCGGGTACCTACGACATCGAGATCCAGGATCTGTCGGACGAGCACAACTTCCATCTCACGGGGCCGAGCGTGAACCGCTCGACCGAGATCGGCGACACCGGGATGGTCACGTGGACCGTCACGCTGGTGGAAGGCGTCTACCGCTACGTCTGTGACCCTCACTCGGGAACGATGAACGGTTCGATCACCGTCGGAAACCCACCGACGACCACGCCTCCCCCGTCAAACGCCATCACGGCCAAGGCGAGGCTCGTCCTGACGTCGGGCCCGGCGCAGGTGATCACACTCAGGACACGGACGGGCACGGCCGTCAAGACCGTGAAGCGCGGGACGTACACGGTCACCGTGCGTGACCGCAGCGCAGTACACAACGCTCACATCGTGGCTCCCGGCTACAAGCGCAAGACGAGCCCGCTCACCTACCAGGGGACGCAGGTCTGGAAGGTGAAGCTCGCGAGGCTCGGCACGCTGCGTTTCCTCTGCGACCCGCATGCCATCGTCGGCATGAAGGGCTCGGCGAAGATCGTTCGCTAGACCGAACGTCCTGCCAGGCGCCAGACGGGCCCCTGCGTGACGGCGTTCTCCGTCTCGGAGAGGCCGTACAGCACCCGGAGCTGCCCGGCTATCCCCTCGGCGTCCATGCGCTCGAAACATCTTCGCGCCATGGCCGGGGAGGCGCCGTAACCCTGCTTTCCAGAGACCCTGAAGCGGAGTGCGATCGCATCCGGATTCCGCGTCGGGTTCAGCGGAGCGCCGAGAAGCGCCGACCGCCCCAGGTGGTCGCTCGAGTCGAGCTCGAGCTCGCACAGGAGGTCGCTCCAGTCGGGCGGGAGCTCGGAAAGCGCCTCGTCCCAGCTCTCGACGAGCGACCGGGTCGAAGCTTCGACCGCGGCGGGCTCGGGCTCGGCGCGCTCGGAGACGTCGAGCAGCGCAAGCGTGCCCCAGATCCGCTTGCTGTCGAGTCGTCGGAGGATGTTGCGGACGCGCTCCGGTCCTCCCTCCGCGCGCGTGACGTGGAATCGGAGCTCGTCGCCGACGCGGACGGGCTGAAGCGGGCCGAGGACAGCGGCGGCCTCGGCCGGCGATCCCTCGGACGTGAACGAGAGCCGAGCCTCGCTCCAATTGGATCCAAGATCGCTTTCGATCTGCGCCCACTGATCGGCGGCTCGCATCGGCGGATCAGCATAATGGCCGCTCGATGACGACCGTCGAGGAGCGAGCCGAGTCCGGGGGGAGAGGCGTCTCCGAGGAAGTGCTGCGCGGCTTCCTACGCGAGATGCTCCTGATTCGCCGGTTCGAGGAGAAGGTCGAGGATCGATTCCGCGCCGGTGAGCTTCCGGGCTTCCTCCATGTTGCGATCGGGCAGGAGGCGACGGCGACCGGAGTGTGCGCCGCGCTCGAGCGCGAGGACGTGATCGCGTCCACGCACCGCGCTCACGGGCACGCGATCGCGAAGGGCACACCGGTCGAGCGGATCATGGCCGAGCTGTATGGAAAGGTCGAAGGCTGCAGCGGCGGGTACGGCGGCTCGATGCACCTCTACGACCTCGAGGTCGGCAACCTCGGCGCCAACGCAGTCGTGGGGGGTGGGCTCCCCGGGATCGTCGGGGCGGCGCTCGCCTTCCAGATGCGCGGCGAGAAGCGCGTCGCTGTCGCGTTCTTCGGCGACGGTGCGACGAATACGGGCACGTTCCACGAGTCGATGAATCTCGCCCAGCTCTGGAAGGTGCCGGCGATCTTCGTGCTCGAGAACAACGGGTGGGCGGAGTCGACGCCGGCGAGCCAGCAACTCCCGCTCCCCGTGGAGGATCTCGGCAAGCGTGCGGCCGCATACGGCATGAAGCTGCTGGAGGCCGACGGGCAGGACGTCGAGGCCGTCTACCTGGCGACGCTCGCGGCCCGCGAGCATGCGCTGTCGGGCAAAGGACCCGTGCTGTTGCACCTCCGCACGTATCGGCTCACGGGCCACTTCGTCGGCGATCCGCAGGTGTACCGGGACAAGGACGCCCTGAAAGAGGAGCGCGAGACGAAGGATCCGATCCGTCTGCTGGGGGCGCGCCTCGAGATCGGCGACGAGGAGTTCGCCGTGATCGACGCGGAGGTCACCGCCGAGGTCGAGGCTGCGGTCGAGTTCGCCAAGGCGGGCACCGATCCCCCTCCCGAGGACGCGCTCAAGTACGTCTATGCCTGAGCTGACGTATCGCGAGGCTGTCCGGGACGCCCTCGGCAAGGCCCTCCGCGAGGACGAGACCGTCTTCATCATGGGCGAAGACATCGCGGAGATGGGCGGCTCGATGGCGGTCACCCAGGGGCTGCTCGACGAGTTCGGGCCGGGACGAGTCCGCAACACGCCGATCTCCGAGATGGCGATCGTCGGCAGCGGGATCGGCGCCGCGATCCAGGGCATGCGGCCGATCGTCGAGATCATGTACGAGGACTTCCTCACGATCTCGATGGAGCAGCTCGTGAACCAGGCCGCGAAGCACCGGACCATGTCCGGGGGGCAGATCAAGGTGCCGCTCACGATCCGGACCCAGGGCGGCGCGGGGTGGTCGCCGGGTGCACAGCACGCGCAGCAGCTCGAGGCGTGGTTCGTCCACGTTCCCGGGCTCAAGGTCGTGTTCGCGTCGACGCCGGAGGACGTCCGCGGACTTCTGTGGTCGTCGATCTACGACGACAACCCCGTCGTCTTCTTCGAGCACCGGACGCTGTACGCGATCAAGGGCCAGGTACCGGAAGAGCTCGAGCCGATCCCGCTCGGCAAGGCCCGCGTCCATCGCCAAGGAGAGGACGTCACGGTCGTCGCCACGGGACGCCTCGTCCACGAGGCGCTGACCGCCGCGGACGAGGCCGAGAAGGAGGGCATCTCGGTGGAGGTGATCGACCCGCGCACGCTGCTGCCGCTCGACGAGGAGACGATCGTGGGCTCGGTCCGGAAGACGACGCGCTGCGTCACGGCGCACGAGGCCGTCACCCGCGGCGGCTTCGGGGCCGAGCTGACAGCCGTCATCCAGCATGGCGCCTTCGACTACCTGGACGCGCCCGTCGAGCGCGTCGGCGCGAAGTTTGCGCCGCTCGCATTCGCGCCGGGACTGGAGCAGTGGTCCGTGCCGCACGCGCACGACGTCCTCGACGCGATCCAGCGGACGGTCGCACGGAGTTAAGCGTGGCCACCGAGGTCAAGCTCCCGCGTCTGGGTCAGGGCATGGAGTCGGGGACGATCGTGCGTTGGCTCAAGACCGAGGGTGACGCGGTCTCGAAGGGCGAGCCGCTGTACGAGCTCGACACGGACAAGGTGACGCAGGAGGTCGAGGCCGAGTCCGACGGCGTCCTGCTGAAGATCGTCGTCGCCGACGGGGAGGTCGACGTCGGGACGACCGTCGGGATCATCGGCGCGCAGGACGAGGACGTCGGCGCGCTGCTCGCGGGTGCGCAGGGCGGCAACGGCGGCGCGCCAGCCGCGGTGGTCGAGGAGCCGGAGGCACCTCCGTCCGAGGCGCCCGCACGAGAGGCGGCGGAACCACCTAGTGACACTGCGTCACCAGGCTCTGCCGCACCGGCTGCAGCTCCCGCAGAGGCGCCGAGCCCGCCCTCGGCCACGCGGGCGCCGGGCGGGCGCGTGAAGGCGAGCCCGCTCGCGCGGCGCATCGCCCGTGAACGCGGTCTGGACCTCGGGCAGGTCGTCGGAACGGGCCCGGAGGGCCGGGTCATCGCGGAGGACGTCGAGAAGGCCGCGGTCGCACCGGCGCCGGCTGCAGCGCCCGCGGCGCAGCTCGAGTTCGAGATCGTCGAGCTGACCTCGACTCGGAGGACGATCGCACGCCGCCTCACCGAGGCGTGGCAGGCGCCCGTCTTCCAGCTCACCGTCACTGCGGACGCGACCGAGCTCGTCGACACGCGTGAGCGCATGGTCGAGCTCCTTCGCGAAGGCGAGACGAAGCCCACGGTCTCGGACGTGCTCACGCGCATCGTCGCGTCGGCGCTCATGCGCCATCGCCCCGTGAATGCGCACTTCGTGGAAGGCAAGATCCATCGCTTCGCGGCCGCGAACGTCGGGCTCGCCGTCGCCGCGCCGAGCGGGCTCGTCGTCCCGGTGATCCGCGATGCCGACCGCAAGTCGGTGCAGCAGATCGCCGCGGATCGCGCGGATCTGGTCACGCGCGCTCGCGATGGAAAGCTGCAGCTTGCCGACCTCGAGGGCGGGACGTTCACGATCTCGAACCTCGGTATGTACGGCATCGAGCAGTTCGTCGCCGTACTCAATCCACCGCAGGTCGCGATCCTCGCGGTCGGCTCGATCGCAGATCGGCCGACGGCGATCGAGGGCGAGCTCGTGATCGTGCCGACGATGACCATGACGCTGACCTGCGACCACCGTGCGATCGACGGCTCCGAGGGCGCCGAGTTCCTATCCACCGTCAAGTCGTTCGTCGAGTCGCCGGCCCTCGCCTTGTAGCCTCTTTCGAATGGTCATCCGCCGGGGCGGTCGCCAGGACGTCAGGTTCCTCCGCGACATGCTCCACCACGCGTACTACTGGCGCGAGCGGAGCCCCGGCGACGGGCCCGGCCCGGCCGCGCGGTACGTGAAGGGCTGGGGCAGACCCGGCGACACGGTCCTCATCGCGATCGACGATGCCTTCCCGGTCGGAGCTGCGTGGTACCGCCTCTTCCGGCGCGAGCAGCCGGGATACGGCTTCGTCGACGAGGAGACGCCGGAGCTCGCGATCGCCGTCGTGCCGAACCGCCGAGGGCGCGGGATCGGCGAGGCGCTCCTGGACGCGCTGTGCGACAGAGCGCGCGCCGACGGGTACCGGGCGCTGAGCCTGAGCGTCGAGCGCGGGAACGCCGCGCTCGTCTCCTTCTACGAGGCGCACGGCTTCTTGGTCGTCGAGGGCGGCGACGAGCACAGCGTGACCATGCGTCGAAGGCTGGTCTAGCGCGCAGGTGCGAGATCTGCTGACGCGCAGATCTCGCGCAGCGAATCCCTAATGGCGTCCGCTTCACGGCCGCTGGCGCATCTCGGGGCACAGCTAGGATCGCGCGCATGGAATTCGACGTTGCCGTCCTGGGCGGCGGCCCTGCGGGCTACACCGCAGCGATCCGGGCGGCGCAGCTGGGAGCAAGCGTCGGCTGCGTCGAGCGTGAGCCCGAGCTCGGCGGGACCTGCCTCCGCGTGGGCTGCATTCCGACGAAGGCATGGGTGTCGACTGCGCACGCGCTCCACGCGGCACGTGAGATCGACCCGAAGCTCGGCGTCGTCACGGGCGAGCCGACGCTCGACTTCGCCGTGGCGAACGAGTGGAAAGCGGCCGTCGTCAAGCAGATGACAGGAGGCGTGGCCTCGCTGTTCAAGGCGAACAACGTGCAGTGGCTCGAGGGGAGCGCGCGCTTCGAGGACGCGCGGTCGCTGGCGTTCGACAAGGGCGACCTCGGTCTCAGCTTCAAGAGTGCGATCGTCGCGACGGGTTCGTACCCGATCACGCCGCCGATTCCGGGCCTCGAATCGCCGCGGTGCGTGGACTCGACCGGGCTCCTGGCGCAGACGGAGGTTCCGAGGCGGCTCGTCGTCCTCGGCGGAGGGATCATCGGCTGCGAGTTCGCGTCGATCTTCGAGCGCTTCGGGACCGAGGTGACGATCATCGAGATGCTCGAGTCTCTGATCCCGCAGGAGGACGCGGACGCGACGAGCGAGCTCCGCAAGTCGTTCGCGCGGCGCGGGATCGTCGTCCACCTCGGCAAGCAGTGCACGAAGGTCGAGGACACCGGAACCTCGCTCACCGTTCACTTCGGAGCGGGCGAGACGGTCGAGTGCGACCTGATGCTGGTGTCGGTCGGGCGGGTTCCTCTCGTCGAAGGCATCGGTCTCGAGGCCGCCGGCGTGACGTTCGACCCGCGAAAAGGAGTCGAGACAGATGCGCACCGCCGTACCTCGGTTCCGCACATCTATGCGGCGGGTGACGTGGCCGGTTACTGGCAGCTCGCGCACACCGCCTTCAGCGAGGGCGAGGTCGCGGCCGAGAACGCGGCCGGGCACGAGGCGGCGATGCCCGATGCTCCCGCGGTGCCCCGGCCGATCTACACCGACCCGGAGATCGCCGGCGTCGGGCTCACCGAGGCAGAGGCGGCCGAGCGCTTCGGCGCCGAGAACGTCGCCGTCGGCCGGTTCCCATGGGTCGCGAACGCGCGGGCAGTCATGACGGGTGAGACGGCCGGCTGGGTGAAGTCCATCCACGAGTCGACGTACGGCGAGCTCGTCGGCGTCGTCATCGTCGGGCCGCACGCGACCGATCTGATCGAAGCGGGGGTCGTGGCGCTGGACGCCGAGGCGACCGTCGAGACGGTCGCCGACGGGATGGCACCTCATCCGACACTCTCTGAAGGCCTCAAGGAGGCGGGGCTCGTGGCGCTCGGTCGTCCCATCCACATCGCGCCGCGGCGCAGGTAGCGGACTCGTCCGCTACCGTGCCGGTCATGAAGATCTACACGAGAAGGAACGCAGCCGTCGGCTACCTCACGCTGAAGGCGCTGCAGCGGCAGATCGATAAGAAGCGCCGCCGTCGCCGCAGCAGCCTCAAAGTGGCAGCGTACGTCGGCCTCGGGCTCGTCTCCGCCGGCATTCTCGCCGGGGTTCTCGCCATCGCGCTCAAGCGCCGCTCGGAAGACGTCGCGGAGGCTCCGAGTCTCGACGGCGAGATCGTCGGCGAGTACGTCACGACTCCAGAGCCAGCTCCGGCCACGTGAGCCCCAGCTCGGCCGGCGACGGCGCGTCGGTCGTACGTCCCGCCCTCGACGGGCTCGTTCCGTACGAGCCGGGGAAGCCGGTCGAAGAGGTACAGCGCGAGCTCGGGCTCGAGCGCGTGGTCAAGCTCGCTTCCAATGAGGGGCCGTACGGTCCCTTTCCCCTCGCCCGGGAGGCGATCGCGCTAGCGGTCGTCGAGCTGAACCGCTACCCGGACGGCGGGGCATGGCGGCTCAGGAACGCGCTCGTGAACCGACACGGCGTTCACTTCGAGGAGGTGACGGTCTGCGCGGGCGCCGACGCGGTCGTCGGCTACGTCTGCATGGCGGCCGTCGATCCGGGCGACGAGGTCGTGACCGGCTGGCCGTCGTTCGCGAGCTATGTCATCGACCCGCTGAAGCTCGGCGGCGTGCCGGTGCGTGTGCCGCTCAAGGACGAGCGGATCGACCTAGAGGCAGTGCTCGCTGCAATCACGGCGCGCACGAAGCTCGTCTTCGTCGCGGCTCCCAACAACCCGACCGGTACGACGAACTCGCGCGCCGAGCTCGATGCGTACTTCGACCGCGTGCCGCCGCACGTCCTGACGGTTCTCGATCAGGCCTACTTCGAGTACGTCGAGGATCCCGACTACCCGGATGCGATCGCGGAGTACTTCCAGCGCGGCCATCGCGTGCTGGTGCTTCGCACGTTCTCGAAGATCTTCGGGCTCGCGGGCCTCCGTGTCGGATACGGAATCGGGCCAACGGACGTGATCTCGGCGATCGGCAAGGTGCGGCGAGCGTTCGACGTCACCTCGGCAGGGCAGGAAGCCGCTCTCGTGAGCATCGACGACGCCGCGGAGATCAGCCGCCGTCGTGAGTTGAACCGTGAGGCGATGGGTCTCCTCCGGGACGTGCTCCGCGAGCATGGCCTCGAGCCGGCAGGGCCGGCGGTTGCGAACTTCCTGTTCGTCCGAGTGGGGGACGTGGACGGCCTCAACGAATCGCTTCTGCACCGCGGCGTGATCGTCCGGCCGATGGGCTCCTTCGGCGCACCCGACGCGCTGCGGATCACCGCCGGCACGCCCGAAGAGGTTGCGTTCCTGGGTGAAGCGCTCGCTGCACTCGGGGCGCCGGTCGGTGCGGCACCGAGTTAAGGCTTCGCGGTGCGTAGTAGGGAACTGCGAGCAGGAACGAGAATCACGGCCTGTTACTGAGCTATCCTCCGGCGGCGGGCGCCGCCGAGGCGCTCGTGGCTCCTTTGAGACGTGTCGAAGGGGCCACGTGCTGACCGGACGTAAATGCGGACGACCCTGAAAAGAGGCCTGGGGCGCGGAGCCGCTCCGAATGGAAACGGGAAGGCGGTATACCCGCCGGTTTCCACGTCTCCCGTCACTTTTTACCGGCAGCCCGAGGGCTCTTCTCGGTCTCGTGCCGGCCTCATCGGGCGGGTCGCGATGTGGCTCGGCATCGCCTGCCTCGTCGTCGCGGCAGGCACGGCCGGCGGTGCGTACCTCTACTTCCACGAGTCGGTGGCGGCGGTCGCGGCAAGGACACCGGCGGTGAAGCGCGCCGCCCGTCAACTGGACGTCGCTCTTCCCGGCCAGCCTGCAGTCGCACTCGTGATCGGCTACGACCATCGCAAAGTGGACGGAGACAACACCTCTGGTCGCTCGGACACTCTCATGCTCGTCCGCGCGGATCCGGCGACGGACTCGATGTCGCTCCTCTCCTTCCCGCGCGACATGCGTGTCGAGATCCGCTGTCCAGGCCGAACGCCGTACTTCGACAAGATAAACGCGGCGTATGCGAACTGCGGCCCGCAGGGCTCCCTGCAGACGGTGCGGGCGCTCACCGGACTTCAGGTCAACTATCTGATCACGGTCAACTTCCGCGGCTTCCGGCAGATCGTCGACCGTCTCGGAGGCGCGTGGATCGACGTCGACCGCCGGTACTTCAACGACCGCGGCGGGCCGTCCGGCTACGCGAAGATCAACCTTCGCCCCGGGTACCAGCAGCTGACGGGACGTCAGACGCTCGACTACGTTCGCTACCGACACTCGGACTCGGACCTCTATCGGGTCGCGCGCCAGCAGCAGTTCGTGAAGGCGTTCAAGGGGCAGGTACAGGAGAGCTTCGCGCCGATCGCGCTACCGAAGGTCGTGAACGCGATCACGAACAACGTCGAGGTGGCTCAGGGGGGCGGAGCGGACGTGAGTGGCGGAACTGTCCTTTCGTACGCGCTCTTCGCCTACGGCCTCCCGAAAGGTCGCGTCTTCCAGACGCGGATCGAAGGGCTCGAGGGCTTCGCCGAGCTCACCACCGACTCCGAGAACATCACGAAGGCCGTCACCACTTTCACGCATCCAGACGTCGAGTCATCGCAGAAGGCCACGGCCGTCGCGCTCGGCGAAAAGGTGAAGCTGCGCTCGCCGCCTCCGAGCGCGACGACGATCACCGTTCTCAACGGGAACGGGGTGTCGGGCTCGGCGTCGACCGCGGGCTATCTCTTGCGGCTGCGCTCGTACCAGGTGCTCACGCCGCCCAACGGCCTTCCGGCGAATGCACCCTCGTTCGACTACTTCCGGACCAAGGTGTACTTCGATTCGTCGCGGCGGGGAGCGCGAGAGGCCGGCCAGAAGGTGGCGAACCTCTTCGCCTCGGCCGAGCTCGAGCAGCTCCCGCGAAAGATCTCGCAGCTCGCGAACGGCGCGATACTCACCGTTGTCGTCGGGCAGACGTTCCACGGTAGCCTCGCCGCGGCGGCGATCGACCAGACGCCGAAGCGGGAGCGACCGAACGTCGTGTACGGACCGAACGCCTCGATCGATCACCTGCGGGAGCGACGGAAGCGGGTTCCCTTCCCGCTGATGGTCCCGACTGTCGTCGAGCGGAGCTCGTGGACGGATTCGACCATGCCGGCTCGCATGTACTGGATCGATCCGGGCGAGAAGCACAAGGCCCTTCGCCTCGTCTACCGTATGGGGTCGAACGAGTACTGGGGCGTGCAGATGACCGACTGGGACGACGCCCCGGTTCTCGCCGACAGGAGCCACACGCGGCGGATCGCCGGCCGCACGTACGACCTCTACTACGACGGCCCGAAGCTGCACATGGTCGTCCTGCGCATGCCGAGAGCGAGCTACTGGGTGATCAACACGCTCCTCGACCGGCTTTCGAACGAGACGATGATCGCCATCGCCAAGGGGCTGAAGCCGCTCGGCTCCGTGAAGAGGAAGTAAGACCATGAAGGTCGCCGTCTTCGGCGCGGGGTATGTCGGCCTCGTCACCGGGGCGTGCCTCGCGGACCTCGGCAACGAGGTCGTCGTGCGGGACATCGTCGCCGAGAAGGTCGACACGCTGCGCCGGGGTGAGGTGCCGATCCACGAGGAGGGTCTCGACGAGGTCCTCGCGCGGACCCGGGAGCGGCTGAGCTTCACCATGAACGTCACCGAGGCGGTAGAAGGCGCCGACGTCGTCTACATCGCCGTCGGCACGCCGCCGACGTACTCGGGCGATGCGGACCTCGCCGCCGTGTGGACGGTCGTCGACGAGCTGCCGCAGGTCGACCGTCGCATCGTCGTCGCGATGAAGAGCACGGTGCCGGTCGGCACGGGACGCGCCGTGCGCCACCGGCTCGACGACCGCGGCCTCGCGAACGTCGGGTACGCGTCGAACCCGGAGTTCACCGCGGAGGGCACCGCGGTCCGGGACTTCATGGAGCCGGATCGCATCGTGATCGGTGCGTTCGACTCGACCGACGGCGACGTGATCGCAAGGCTCCACGAGGGCATCGATGCGCCGATCGTTCGCTGCGACGTGGCCTCCGCAGAGATGATCAAGCTCGCCGCGAATGCCGCTCTCGTCACCAGGATTTCCTTCATCAACGAGATCGCGAACGTGTGCGAGGCGACCGGTGCGGACGTGACGACGGTGGCCCAGGGCATCGGCCTGGACCGCAGGATCGGATCTTCGTTCCTTCGTGCCGGGATCGGCTACGGCGGCTCCTGCTTCCCGAAGGACTCGCTCGCGCTGAAACAGCTCGCCGCGAACTCGGGGTACAACTTCCAGCTCCTGAACGCCGTCATCGAGGTGAACGAGCTCCAGAAGCGGCGCGTCATCGGCAAGCTCGAGAGACGGCTCGGCCCGCTGCGCGGCAAGCGCATCGCGCTCCTCGGCCTCGCCTTCAAGCCCGGCACCGACGACATGAGGGAGGCTCCGAGCCTCGTGCTCGCCGGCAGGCTGCTCTCCGAAGGCGCCGAGGTCACGGCGTGGGACCCCGTGGCGAACGGCGATTCGCTGCAGGGCGTTGAGATTGCCGCCTCCGCGCTCGACGCGCTCGACGGCGCAGACGGAGCCGTCCTCGTCACCGAGTGGCCCGAGCTTCGAGAGCTCGATTGGGCCACGGTGGGCGAACGCATGCGCGGAAACGTCATCGTCGACGGGCGGAACGTGCTCGACCCCGACGCACTGCGCGCGCTCGGCTTCGTGTACGAGGGCATCGGCCGGCCGGTCGTATGAGCAGCGCTCGCCTTCGGCTCGGATTCGTGGGGGGGGGGGGGGGGGGGGCGCCCCCCCCCGCCCCCCCCGCCGGCGGCGGCGGGGGGGGGGGGGGGGGCGGTCCCCCGCGCCCCCCCCACGAATCCGAGCCGAAGGCGAGCGCTGCTCATACGACCGGCCGGCCGATGCCCTCGTACACGAAGCCGAGC
>JBMDXR010000059.1:0-5130 GCA_048594925.1 Gaiellaceae bacterium | reverse complement strand
GTAGGTGTTCTCGAGCAGCTCGAGCTCGGCGTCGCGGCCGACGAGGGGCGCCTTCCGCACCCCGGCCCTCGTCCGGCCGCCCGTGAGGCAGATCACGCGCCAGGCCCAGATCGGCTCGGCGCGGCCCCTGATCTCGACGGGCCCCTCGTCCTCGACTTCCAAGAGGCCGAGGGTGAGGCGTTGTGCGCCCGGACCGATGAGGATCCCGTTCACCGGCGCCGCCTGCTGGAGCCGGGCAGCGAGGTTCACGGCCTCGCCGGTGGCGAACGTCGACTCGGACGAGTCGTCGACGACGACCTCGCCGGACTCGATCCCGATCCGGACGTCGAGGCCGAGCTCCTTGACCGTCTCGAGGATGCTCAGCGCCGCCCGGACGGCGCGCTCGGCGTCGTCCTCGTGCGCCTGCGGGACGCCGAACGCCGCCATGACGGCGTCGCCGGCGAACTTCTCGACGATCCCACCGTGGGTGATGACGCAGTGCGAGACCTTGTCGAAGTACTGCTGCACGCGGCGGCGCGCCACCTCGGGATCGGTGCCGGAAACGAGTGCCGTCGACCCGACGAGGTCGACGAACAGGACCGTTGCGAGCTTGCGTTCCACGCCTCAAGTGTAGAAACGACGGCGAACGCCCTAACCATCCCGAATTCGGGCCGCAGAGCGCAGAGGCCGCCTCGTCGGGCGGCCTCTGCGGAGATCCTGTGACGTGCGCGCTAGATCTTCCTGCGGGCCCGCCACTTCCTGAAGATCGGCGTCATCTCGCGGTGCGCCGCCCGCATCGCTTCGTCCGCGGTCATGTCGCCGCGGGCGACTCGGGCGAACATCTGCGGGATGATGAACTTGTTGAACACCTCGTCGACCGCGGCGTTGGAGTAGCCGGGATGGCCGACGTTCGTCGTCCACTTTTTGGAGATCTGGTCGAGGATCGGGTACCGGCCCGGGACCTCGTTCGGATAGCTCGTGTTCCTGCGCAGCCTCGTCGGAACATTCTTGACCGAGCCCGGGAACGCGGGGAAGTTGTAGAAGTAGCTGTTGAGGAAGTGCCCCGTGTACTGGGTGCCGATGTCGACGAGGAACTTCCTCGCAGCCCGCTTGTTCTGGGCGAACTTCCAGATCACGTAGACGCCCATGACGTGCTCGAGGCCCATCCTCGGGCCCGGGCCGTCGGGGATCGGCAGGATCCGGATGTCCCTGTTGAAGCGCAGGTTCCGCTGCTCGGCGCTTCGCGCAATCGAGATCGCGTTCAGCGCCAGTGAGAGCCTCCCGGCGAGGAAGGCGTCGTTGTTGGACGCCGCCGTCCAGGCGAACACCTCGCTCGTCATGCCTCGCCTGTAGAGGTCCCGCATGAAGTTCAGGGCGTCCCGCGTCCCTTTGCTTCTGATCGTGATCCGCGCTTCTTGGTTCTGGATGTAGGCGCCGAAGCACTGCAGGAGCGCGATCAGCGCCATGTTCGAGTCGAGCTCGTTCGACATGCCGATGCCGACGGGGTTGCCCATCGCCTTCAGCCGCGGTGCCGCCCGGCGGACGTTCTCCCACGTCGTCGGCCTGAGCCCGATCTCGCCCCAGAGGTCGGCGCGGTAGTGCACAGGGTCGGGGACGTAGTTGTCGGCGAACCCGAAGTACTTCTTCGTGCGCGGGTTGTACGTGCTCCGCCGGCCGACCCGGCTGATCTTCCCTACCTTCCGCTCGACCTGCTGCACGATGTCGCTGAGCGCGATGACGCGATCCTCGTACGCGGCCGGAGGTGAGAGGAACTGGAAGAGGTCGTGGCCGCTCTGCGCCGCGACCTCGGCCGCGGCGCGGGACGGAAGCTCGGCCAGGTTGACGTGATCGACCCGCACCTCGGTGTCGTTCGCCTGTCCCCATCGCTTGACGTAGACGTCGTCGAACCACCTGTCGTAGGCGGGCACGAAGTGGCTCCACTGGATGATGCGCAGCGTTCCCGCGAGCTCCTTGTGACGGAACTTCGGCACGCCGGCAACGGCTGTCTTGGAGCCCGTTCCGCCGAAGACGAGCACGATTCCGCCCAGCGCAGCCCGTCGGAGCAAGTCGCGCCTCGTGAGCTCGTCGTCGACCTTCGTGATGTCGACTCGCTCACGCCGGTCCTTCATCTCGGACCACCTTCCTTTCCTGGTTTCCAAAGAGGCTCCTAGGTGTTCAGGCCATTGTCCTCCTTTCTTTCGATCATCGGAAGGCTCCGCCGGTCAGGCCGGCGATGAAGCGGTTGAGGAACAGGTTGTAGAGCAGCGCGAGCGGAATTGCCGGGATCAGCGTCGCGGCCATCAGCGCGCCCCAGTAGAAGACGTCGCCGCGGATCAGCTCGGTCGGCACACCGGCGGAGAGCGTCTTCACCTCGGTGCTGGAGATGAAGGTGATCGCGTAGACGAACTCGTTCACCACGAGCGAAAAGGAGAAGATCACGACGGTCAGGATCCCGGGCACCGAGAGGGGGAAGACGACGCGTACCAGGGCGGACAGGCGGGAGGCGCCGTCGACGAGCGCCGCGTCCTCGAGCTCGGGCGGGATCGTCTTGAAGAAACCCATCAGGAGCCAGATCGAGAACGGCACCGTGAAGGACGGATAGACGAGGATGAGAGACCAGAGCCGGTCGTGCAGATCGAGCTCGGCGACGACGCGCGAGAGCGGGAGAAACAGCAGCGTCGGCGGCACGAGGTAGGTGAGGAAGATCCCGACGCCGAGGCTCTGGCCCCAGCGGCCGGAGAGGCGGGCGAGGGCGTACCCGGCCGGGAGGGCGAGCAGGAGAGTGATCACGACGACCGCGGCACCGACGAGCGCGGTGTTCTGGAGCCACTGACGGTAGTCGGTCTGCTCGAAGAGGAACCGGAAGTTCGCGCTCGTCGGCGAGTCCGCGTTGAACTTGTACGGGACCTGCTCGATGTCGTAGAGGTCGGTGTCCGAGCGGAGCGCGGTCATCAGCATCCAGTAGAACGGGAACGCGAGCACGATCGCGAACGGCCCGACGATCAGGTAGGTGAGGAGGCTGTCGCGCTTCCTCATCATGTGACCTCCACCCGGCGCGCGAAGGCGAGCATCAGCACGGCGACCAGGGCGAGCGGAGGTAGCAGGTAGAGCGAGATCGCCGCTCCCTGTCCGAGGGCCGCGCTGTTGATGCCGGTGTCGAAGGCCCACGTCGTGAGCATGTGGGTGCTGTTGAAGGGCCCACCGTGGGTGAGCACGTAGACGACGGTCATGTCGGTCGCGGTGAAGACGATCCCGAACAGCAGCGCCACGGTCGCGATCGGGAGCTGCAGCGGGAGGGTGACGTACCAGAACTTCTTCAGCCCCGTCGCGCCGTCCACTCTTGCGGCGTCCTCGATCTCCGGCGGCATCGAGGCGAGGCCGGCGATGAAGATCACGGTCGCGAACGGCAGGATCCGCCACGCGTGCACGGCGATGATGGCCGCCATGGCGAGCGTGGGCTCGCCGAGCCATTGCGGAGGATCGATGGGCTCGATCGGCGAGATCTGGATCGCCTCCGGCCAGAAGTCCCGGGCAAAGGCCCAGTTGACCGCGCGGTACGGATAGAACTCGGCTCCGCCCGGGACGATGTCGTGTGTGAGGGTCCAGTTCACGACGCTGTAGAGCGAGTGGAAGATCCAGAGGAAGCCGACCGTGCTCAGGGCGACCGGCGCCGCCCAGGGAAGCAGGATCAGGAACCGGAAGAACCATCGGCCACGGAAGTTTCGGACGAGCGCATGAGCGAGGAGCCCGGCACCGACGAGGACGAGGGCCTGGGAGACGAGCGTGAAGATGATCGTGTTCCGCAGCGCCCGCCGGAAGTTCTCGCTGTCCCAGGCGTCGAGGTAGTTGCGGAAGCCGACGAACTCGCCGCTCAGCGAGCCGGCGGTCGCGTCGGTGAGGCTGAGGTAGACCGCGAGCACGAGTGGCGCGCCGACAAGGGCCACGATGAAGAGCACGGCAGGCGCAATGAGGAGTGGCCCAAGGAATCGCCGCTCCTCGAGGACGTCCTGCCATCGTCGGTCCCTAGGGGTCGCGCGTGCGACTGTCGCCACGGCAGGCCGATCGTAAACGGCCAAGGCTCCGCGTGGAAAGGAGTATCGTTACGCCTCGCGCAAGGGGATGGAGACGGTGCGTGGCTGAGATCGAGCTCGAGCGTCTGACGAAGGTCTATCCCGACGGCACTCGCGCCGTGAACGAGCTCGACCTGAGCATCCGCGACGGCGAGTTCGCGGTGCTCGTCGGACCCTCCGGATGCGGCAAGACCACCGCCCTCCGGATGGTCGCCGGGCTCGAGCCGATCACCGCCGGAGAGGTGCGAATCGGCGGCCGGGTCGTCAACAACCTTCCGCCGAAGAACCGGGACGTCGCGATGGTGTTCCAGAACTACGCGCTCTATCCGCACATGTCCGCCTACAAGAACATGGCGTTCGGGCTGAAGCTTCGAAAGCTCGACAGGCGCGAGATCGACCGCCGTGTCATCGAGGCCGCGCGCATCCTGGGCCTCGAGCCGGTGCTGAAGAAGCGGCCGCGCACGCTCTCGGGCGGGCAGCGCCAGCGCGTCGCGATGGGCCGCGCGATCGTGCGGGAACCGCAGGCGTTCCTCATGGACGAGCCGCTCTCGAACCTCGACGCCAAGCTGCGGGTCGAGATGCGCGCGGAGATCGCGAGGATCCAGCGCGACCTCGAGGTCACGACCATCTACGTGACGCACGACCAGACCGAGGCGCTGACGCTCGGCGACCGCGTCGCCGTCATGCGCGACGGCGTACTCCAGCAGTTCGACGTGCCCCAGCGACTGTACGACGAGCCCGTCAACCTCTTCGTCGCCGAGTTCATCGGGTCGCCCGCGATGAACCTCGTCGGGGTGGATCTCGTGGGGTCGAACGGCGGTCTCGAAGCTCGCTTCGGCGAGCACCGCCTCACCGTCGACGATGCGATCGTGAGCGAACGGCCCGCGCTGCGGCGATTCGACGGCAAGCGCGTGATCCTCGGGATTCGCCCCGAGGACCTGGAAGAGGCAGGCACGGACGGAGCCGCCGAGAAGCGGCGGATCTCCGCGGTCGTCGACATCCGCGAGGACATGGGCTCCGAGGTCTTCGTCCACTTCGGGGTGCGGGGGCCGCCGGTTCGGGGCGAAGACGTGAAGGCGGC
>JBMDXR010000058.1:0-1603 GCA_048594925.1 Gaiellaceae bacterium | reverse complement strand
GCGTCCGCGCGTCGTACTCACGCTCCATGCGGGGGCTCGTCCCGATGTCGGTGCCGCCCCGGGTGGACGCGCCGGGCTCGGGATAGGACCGGGCTCCGGGATGCCTGCGGGAGACGAGGCTCTCGAGGTCGCAGAGCGCTTCTACCGGGCGCTCCAGGCAGCCGATCTGCAGCCGCTCCTCGACGTGCTCGATCCGGCCTTCCGCGCGGAGGTCACTGCCGGCCTCCCGGAGGGATGGGGCGGCACCTACGGGAGCCGCGAGGAAATGCTCGAGCGCTGCTCGGCCCGCGTGTTCGGGAAGCTCGACCTGCAACCTATGCCGGAGGAGTACCTGTCCGTCGACGTCGGCCGCATCGTCGTGCTCGGCCGGTACGTCGGCAGAGCCCGCGACACTGGTGTCCCGCTCGAGGCTGCCTTCGCGCATGTGCTGCGCGTCCGGGACGGCCGGGTCACGGAGCTCATCCACGTGACGGACAGCGCACGCTGGTACGAAGCGCTGGCGACCTCCGAAGAGCGCGACTCCTCCTAGACGAGCGGACGCTCGCTCCGCGAGCCCGTGACTCGGGGCTACTCGTCGAAAGGCTAGGCGTCGGATTGGGGGGCGTCCACGATGCGAGCCGCGCGTCCTGGCGCGCAGCATCGGATCCATGTTCGTGCATCCGGGTCTGCTGCTCGAGATAGCCCGCCAGCGCAACCAGGACCTGCTGGACGAGGCCGAACGCCACCGTCTGGCCCGGGGTAACGGACGGGCGAACGCGCGGCATTCCGCCGCTGCGCGAGAGCAGAGAGCGAGCATGGTCGCGCGGCGACCGCGCATGCAGCGGGGGTGCGAGGAGTGCTGACCGCCGCCGATCACTTCGGGCGCCGCGAGACGGGCGGCCTCGTCGTCGATCTGTACTGGCGCCGCAAGGAGCGCGAAGACGAGTTCCTCGTCGAGGTCGAGGACGAGCGCGAGGGAGTCCACTTCGTCCTCCACCCGGCGACGGGCCGGGAGGCGATCGAGACGTTCTACCACCCGCTCGCGAGCACGAGCCCTCCTCTCGCCTCCTCAGACGCCCGCATGGCGCAGGGAGACCGCGATGAGTGACCTGCCACACGTTGCGGTCGCGATCGTCATCGCCCGCCAGCTGCTCGAGCGGGCGCTGGAAGGGAGCGGCCCCACACCGACCTCAAGACCGAAGGAGATGCGATGATCGAATCGGCACATCGGAAGTGGCTCGCGCTGGCGCTCCTCTGCGCCGTGCAGTTCATGGTCGTGCTGGACGTCTCGATCGTGAACGTCGCGCTGCCCTCGATCCAGACGGATCTCGGCTTCTCGCAGGAGAACTTGCAGTGGGTGCTCAGCGCCTACGCGCTCGTCTTCGGTGGGTTTCTCCTCCTGGGCGGCCGGCTTGCCGACATCCTCGGCCGGAAGCGCGTCTTCATGGCCGGCCTTGTCGTCTTCTCGCTCGCCTCGCTGCTATGCGGCCTCGCCTGGAGTGACGACTCGCTCATCGCGGCGCGCGCGATCCAGGGCCTCGGCGCTGCGGCGCTCACGCCCTCGGCGCTCTCGATCCTGTCCACCACCTTCACCGAGGGGCGGGAGCGGAACATCGCCCTCGGC
>JBMDXR010000057.1:0-34338 GCA_048594925.1 Gaiellaceae bacterium | reverse complement strand
ATGCGGTCTCGACCCGCGCATATCAGCCGCGACCACCGCGTCGACGAGCTGCCGGGCGCTCTCCCCGCCGAAAGGAAAACCCGGCAAAGAGCGGGCCTTCGAGCCGTGCGACTTGACAAACGTCACTCCATATCAGCTGGGCGATCGACTGACGACGCTCGCGGCGCGATCCTGCGGACTCGCCGCTTCGTCGTACGTCGAGTACTGCCCTGCGCGGCTCATCCTTGGCTCGCTTGCGAGCGCCGCCCCTGCGACGTCAGTCGTCGGATAACGTCGCCGGGCATGGCGCGCGCAGTCGTCCTCTCCGCCGTTCGCACACCCATCGGGCGCTACGGGGGAGCGCTCTCCGGCGTTCGCCCGGACGACCTCGCGGGTATCGCGATCGCCGCCGCGGTAGAGCGCGCCGGCGTCGACGGGGCGGCCATCGACGACGTCTACTTCGGGTGCGCGAACCAGGCCGGCGAGGACAACCGCAACGTCGCGCGCATGGGCGCTCTGCTCGCGGGGCTACCGGACTCGGTTCCGGGCGTGACGCTCAACCGGCTGTGCGCCTCGGGGCTGTCGTCGGTCGCGTCCGCCTGTCATGCGGTGATGGCCGGTGACGTCGACCTCGCGGTCGCTGGCGGCGTCGAGTCGATGAGCCGCGCGCCGCTCGCCATGGCGAAGCCGGACGCCGCGTTTCCACGAGGCAACCAGACCGTTTGGGACACGACGCTCGGCTGGCGTTTCCCGAACCCCCGGCTCGAGGCGATGTTCCCGCTCGAGTCGATGGGCGAGACGGGCGAGAACGTCGCCGAGCGGTGGGACGTCTCGAGGGAGGATCAGGATGCGTTCGCACTTCGCTCGCAGCAGCAATGGGCTGCGGCGCAGGAAGCCGGCCGCTTCGCCGACGAGCTCGTTCGGGTCGGAGACGTCACGGTCGACGAGCATCCGCGGCCGCAGACGACAGCCGAGGCCCTTGCCGGTCTGAAGCCCGCTTTTCGTGCGGACGGGACGGTGACGGCGGGGAACGCGAGCGGGATCAACGATGGCGCGGCTGCCCTCGTGATCGCGAGCGAGGAGAAGGCTCGGCAGCTCGGCGCGGAGCCGCTCGGCGCCTTCGTCGGCTCCTCGGCAGCCGGAGTCGACCCGCGCGTGATGGGCATCGGTCCTATCCCAGCGGTACGCAGGCTCCTCGAGCGCACCGGTGTCGACGTGGCCGACCTAGATCTCGTGGAGCTGAACGAGGCGTTCGCTTCGCAGAGCCTCGCTGTGGTCAGGGAGCTGGGCCTCGACGAGGCGAAGGTCAACGTGAACGGGGGCGCGATCGCGCTGGGTCACCCGCTGGGGATGAGCGGCGCGCGGCTCGTCGTCTCGCTCCTCCACGAGCTACGCCGTCGCGGAGGTCGATACGGCCTCGCCACGCTGTGCGTCGGCGTCGGCCAGGGCGTGGCCGCGCTCTTCGAACGTCGTTAGCCCGCCTCGGCAGCGAGCTCGTCGTCTCGACGGTTCAGTAGCGGCTCGCCGGTTCGCCGGAGCCGACGGACGACGATCGTGAGCGCGGCCATCCACACCGTGGCCAGGGCGAGGTAGATCGGTCGGCGAACATCCCCGTGCACGTCGTACGCGTCGAACATGGTTCGAGCGTTGGTAATGAGGATGAGGCCGCCCACCGACGCGCCGAGAAGCGCCGCGGTGACGTGTCTGACGAGCCATGCGGCAAGAGGGGCAGCGGCGAGCCCGCCGATGAGGAGCGCCGCGACGTACGTCCAGGCGATGCCCTGGCTCCCGAGTGAGAGGAGGAAGCCGATGCTCGCCGCAAGGGCGACGAGGAACTCGCTCGTGTCGACGGAGCCGATCACCTTGCGTGGCTCGTACTTGCCGGTCGCGAGGATCGTCGGCGTTGCGACGGGTCCCCACCCGCCGCCTCCCGTGGCGTCGATGAATCCGGCACCGAGCCCCAGTGGGGCGAGGTACCGCCCGCGCACGTAGCGCCTGCCACGCGGCGTCGGTGCCGCGAAGAGCGTGAAGCGGCAGAGGATGTAGACGCCGAGGGCGAGCAGGATCCCGGCCATCCACGGCTTCGCGACGTCGGCGGAGATCGAGCTCAGGATCATCGCGCCGGTGAAGGCGCCGATCGCGCCGGGTACGCCGATCCTCCGCACGGTTCGCCAGTCGATGTTCCCGAAGCGCCAGTGCGAGAAGCCGGAAGCCGCTGTCGTGCCGAGCTCGGCGAGATGGACGGATGCCGACGCGGTGGCAGGACTGAGACCGACAGCCAGCAGCAGTGACGATGACGTGGCCCCATAGGCCATGCCGAGCGCGCCATCGACGAGCTGTGCGAGGAACCCGACGATGACCAGCACGATCAGAGTTGGCATTCCACTTCCTAACCTGGCATTGTTTATGGTGATTGTCGACTAAGTCGCCAACAGCCAGGCTACTCGTGCTGGGACGCGCACGTCAAGCCGGAACCGACCAGGAGGACGGATCAATGTGGGTATCGCGGAGGACCGACTACGCAACGCGAGCGATCCTCGCGCTCTCGCTCGAAGGCGGCGGGCCGCTGAAGCTCGAGGAGCTTGCCCGACGGACGGCGGTGCCGCAGTCGGTTCTCGAGCAGGTCATGCCGACCATGCGCACCGCCGGCATCCTCCGCTCGGAACGCGGGCCTTCGGGTGGCTACCGGCTCAACAAGGCTCCAGACGAGATCACGCTCGAGCGAATCGTCCGCCTCTTCCAGGGTCCCCTCGCGCCGATCAGCTGCGCGACGCGGCACAACCCAGAGCCGTGCCCGATGATGGTCGGCTGCACGCTTCGCGACGTCTGGGAAGAGGTGCGCGACGCGACGATCTCGCTCCTCGGCGGCGTGACCTTCGCCGACCTCGCCAGGCGGGCGGGTGGTCCCTGGACCAACCGGGAGCTGCTCGTCGCGGAGCGGGCTGCCGGGTAGATTCCAGCGGGTGGCCGTCGCGACCGATCGCGAGTTCGCGCTCTTCATCGGCGGCGAGCCCGCCGAGCCGGCTTCAGGTGAGATCCGTGATCTCGTGGAGCCCGCGACCGGGGAACCACTCGCGCGGGCGGCGATGGCCGGGGAGGCGGATGTCGACCGCGCCGTCGAGGCAGCTCGCGCCGCGCTCGACGGGGACTGGGGGAAGACCCCGGGAACGGAACGCGCACGCCTCCTCCACGCGCTTGCCGACGCGATCGTCGCGAATCGCGCGGAGCTGGCCGAGCTCGAGTCGCGGAACCTCGGCAAGGCGATCTCGTCCGTCAAGGCCGAGCTGCACCAGGCCGTCGAGAACTTCCGCTACTACGGCTCCGCGATCGCCACGATCGGCGGCCGCGCGAACCCGATCGGCGGATCGCTGCTCTTCTACTCGCTGAAGGAGCCTGTGGGCGTCGCTGCGCAGATCGTCCCGTGGAACTACCCGTTGATGATGGCGACGTGGAAGCTCTCGCCGGCACTGGCTGCGGGCTGCTCGGTCGTCCTGAAGCCGGATCCGCAGACGCCGCTCACGGCGATTCGGCTCGCGGAGCTCGCAGCCGAGGTCGGTTTCCCCGCCGGTGCGATCAACATCGTGCCGGGTGACGGGCCGACGACCGGCGCGTACCTGGTGAAGCATCCGGGTGTCGACAAGGTCGCGTTCACCGGGTCGACGAGGACGGGGGGCGAGATCATGCGGCTCGCGTCCGACCCGGTGAAGCGGGTGACGCTCGAGCTCGGCGGGAAGAGCCCGAACCTCGTCTTCGCCGACGCCGATCTCGAGAGCGCGCTGCCGAGCTCGGCGTGGTCGATCTTCTACGCGGCCGGTCAGAGCTGCGAGGCGCGCTCGCGCATGCTCGTCGAGAAGTCGCTCTACGACGAGGCCGTCGCGAAGATGGCCGAGCTCGCGGGCGGCATTCGGGTGGGCGATCCGCTCGATCCCGAGACGCAGATGGGATCGCTCATCTCGACGGCGCACCGGGATCGCGTGCACGGCTTCGTCGAGCGTGCCGGCGAGGCGGAGGTCGTCACCGGTGGCTCCGTGCCCGAAGGGACGGGCGCGTTCTACCCGCCGACCGTGGTCGCGGCGTCGAACGACTCCGAGATCGCGCAGGAGGAGGTCTTCGGCCCCGTCGTCACGGTAATCCCGTTCGAGGACGAGAAGGATGCGATCCGCATCGCCAACGACGTTCGCTATGGGCTGATGGCGACGGTCTGGACGGGCGATCCAGCACGCGGTCACCGCATTGCCGCACGCATCAAGTCCGGCACCGTCGGGATCAACATGCCGTACACGGCGTTCCCGGGGATCCCGTTCGGCGGGTACAAGCAGTCCGGCTTCGGTCGCGAGCTCGCGCTCGAGACGCTTGACCTCTACCTCGAGACGAAAAGCGTGATCGTCTCGACAGGAGCGCGGCCGATCAACCCCTTCGGGTTGTAGAACTGCCTTACGACGTCAGCCCTCCGAGGAGGCCGCGGTACCGCTGGGCCGTGCTGGCCGCGGGCTCGGCGGCTCAGGCCAGCTTCTCGACGTTCGGGTTCGCCGTGCCCGTGCTCGCGCCGGCACTTCGCGACGAGTACGGCTTGAGCCTCACGCAGGTCGGCGTGGTTGTGGCGGCCGAGTGGATCGGACTGACGTTCTCAATGCTGCCCTGGGGCTTCGCTGCCGATCGCTTTGGCGAGCGATGGACGGTGGCTGCCGGGCTTACGGCATGTGCCGCCTCTCTGGTCGCGGCCGCCTTCGCACCCGATTTCGCGTGGCTCGTGGCGGCTCTCTTGCTCGGCGGCATCTTCGGGGGGAGCGTGCAGTCGGGCAGCGGACGGGCCGTCATGGCCTGGTTCGCGCGCGACGAGCGGGGGCTCGCGCTCGGCGTCCGGCAGACGGCCGTGCCGGTGGGGGGCGTCATCGCCGCCGTGGCTATGCCGCTCCTCGGCGATCCTCGTGCGGGTTTTATGTTCCTCGCCGTGCTCGTGTTCGCGGGCGCGGTCGTCGGCGCGCTCGTCCTGCGCTCGGCCGCAGAGCACGAGCTCGCAGCCGGAGACGTCGAGTCGACCCTGCGCGACCGCCGGCTCTGGGTCGTGTGTGGAGCCAGTGGCCTCTATGTCGTGCCCCAGGTAGCGCTCATGGGGTTCGTCGTGCTTTTCCTCCACGACTCGCGTGGGTTCACGACTGGTGCGGCGGCCGCCGTGCTCGCGGTCGCCCAGGTGCTTGCAGCCGGGCTCCGGATTGGCGTCGGCCGCTGGTCCGATGTCCTCGGCTCGCGCGTTCGGCCCTTGCGACTGATCGGCGCAACCGTTGCGGTGTTGCTCGCGCTCGTGGCGCTCGCTGCGACCTCCGGCGCGTGGATCCTGGTACCTGCCATCACTCTTGCGACGGCGGTGTCCATGGCCTGGAACGGCCTTTCGTTCACGATCGCAGCAGAGCTCGGTGGTCGCCGCAGCGGCGCGGCGATCGGGATTCAGCAGACGGCGCTTGCCGCGTCGGGAGTCGTGGTTCCGGTGGCCTTCGCGGCAACGGTCTCGGCCACGTCCTGGCAGGCGGCCTTCGGGCTCGCGGCACTGTTCCCGCTCATGGGCTGGTACACGCTCCGCTCACTTCGAGGCTACTACTAGGCTCCGCCCGTGCGTGTTGAGGAGCGGCTGGACGAGCTCTACGCGATCGGCGGCGGCCCTGGAGCGAACCGGCCGCATCCGTCTCCGGAAGAGGACGCAGCGCACGAGCTCGCGGCCTCGTGGATGGTCGCGGCCGGGCTCGACGTCGAGGTCGATCCGAGCGGCAACCTCATCGGTCGATCCTCTCGCGAGGCCGGCGTCTGGGTCGGGTCCCACCTCG
The DNA here is from genome assembly GCA_048594925.1 of Gaiellaceae bacterium. GTDB lineage: Bacteria > Actinomycetota > Thermoleophilia > Gaiellales > Gaiellaceae > GMQP-bins7. The sequence goes on along the minus strand of JBMDXR010000057.1, from coordinate 28,540 downwards.
ACACCGTGCCTCGGGGCGGCCGCTTCGACGGGGCGCTCGGTGTCGTGGCTGCGATCGAAGTCGTGGAGCGTGTTGGCGCCGGATCTGCGGTCGCGTTCCGCGGTGAGGAGGTGGGCTGCATCGGGAGCCGGGCGCTGGTCGCCCGCGGCGGGCCGCTCCCGCGCGGGTTCCTTGAGCTGCACGTCGAGCAGGGTCCTGTCCTCGCGCGCGCAGACGTATCGCTCGGAGTCGTGACGGGGATTGTGGGCTATGCGCGCGGGGAGGTCGTGGTCAAGGGCGGCGCGGGGCACGCAGGGACGACGCCCATGGACGCTCGCGACGACGCGCTCGTCGCGGCGGCCGAGCGGATCCTCGAGATCCGCGATGCGGCGGTCGGGATTCCGGGTGCGGTGGCGACGGTCGGGCAGCTCGACGTCGAGCCGGGTGGCGTCAACGTCATTCCCTCGCGGGTCCGGCTCTCCGTCGATGCTCGCGCGCCCGACAGGGAACGACTCGATGCGCTCATCCGCGCGCTCGGATTCGATCCAGCGAACCGCACCGAGCCGGTTCAGCTCGGCGAGCTCTGCCGCCGGGCGTTCCGAGAGGAGATCGAAGCGCGGGGGCTCCCGGCTGTCGAGCTCGCGTCGGGCGCAGGCCACGACGCCGGAATCCTCGCAGCGGCCGGTGTGGACTCGGGAATGCTCTTCGTCCGGAGCCTGAACGGCGGGGTGAGCCATTCCCCGAACGAGCTCTCGTCCGAGGAGGACGTCGCCCTGGCGGTGGACGCCCTCGCCGGTGCGCTGGCGCGCCTGACTACGTCTCGCTGAACGAGATGTCCTGGGCGCCCTCCCAGAGCATCCGGTGTCCCAGCTCGCGAAGGCTCTCGTTGCCAGAGGTGATCGTCGCGAAGTGGTTCCCCGCCAGCGCGCCCGCCTTGCTCGCGAATGCGACGTAGCCGTACGCGAGTAGCAGCTCGGTCTCGCTCACTCCGCCCGGGTAGAAGATCAGCTCGCCCGGGCTCGGGTAGCTCGTCGCGTTCTCCGGTCCGACGCCGACATCGAGGTCGCCCATCGGGATCCATCCCCCCTCGCCCGACCAGCGGACGTGGATGATCTTCGAGTCGAGTGGCAGCATGCGGCGGAACGCCGCGACCGTGTCCGGTGCGGCCTCCTCCTCGAAGCGCGCCTGGAACTCGAAGCCGCCCGCTGTGATCCGGAGCATCGGGCGAATCTACCCGAGCTCGATTGCAGACAATGACGAGGAGCCGGCCGAAGCCGGCTCCTCAACGTTAGGCGTGTACCGTCGCGCCGGGCGCCGCGTACGCGATGTCGCCTGCCTTCTCGAGCGCGTCGAGCAGCTCGGCTTGCGTCATCAGGACGTGCGTCTCGAATTTGCGGAACGCGCCGCTCGAAGTGATGGCGATCGCCAGACCGCCCGCCGTGATGTTGTCCGGTGCCTCGACTAGCGCGAAGGCGTCGTTCTCGCCGAACGAGTACCAGAGGTTGTGGAGCTTCGCGCCGGCATCCTCGAGCATGCGGCCGACGACCTCCTCCCGGTTTTCCGGGCTCTTCACGAGTCCGGCCCACGCCTCAGGTGTGTAGCCGACCTCGATCATGTAGAGGGGCATGGCGGCCCTCCTTTCCCCTCGTATTGCCACGCGACGCCCAGCATGCTCCTTCGTATCGATCGGCGCAACAGCGCTTCTACGGAAATTGCGCGATCCAGGCGGCGAGGAGGTCTCGCTCCTCCTCGGTCATGCCGGTCGCATTCCCCGGAGGCATCGCGCGCGTGAGCACTGCCTGGCGCTCGATGTCGTCGATGCGCGCCTCGATCTGCTCCTGCGTCTCGAACCGGATCCCGAGCGGGGCGGAGGCGCCCGAGTGACATGTCGCGCAGCGTGCTGCGATGACGGGCTCGACCTGCGCGAAGACGACCGGGCCGGTTGCGTCGGAGCCGGCGTCCTCCGGCTGCAGCCAGAACGCGAGCGCGACGACGGCGACGACGGCCAGCGCCGGGATCCACCACTCGCGACGGCCCGCATGCCAGCGGTTGAAGAAGACGCGGATCAGCGCCGTGAGCACCGCGATGAGGACGAAAGCGAGCCACGCTTCGTCGGCGCCGAACACGAACGCGAAGTGCCCGGCGAGCATCGTGAAGAGCACCGGCAGCGTGAGGTAGTTGTTGTGCCCCGACCGGTTCGTGGCCTCGAGCAGCGGTGCCGGGTCGGGCTCTTGCTTCTCCTCCATCGCCGCGACGAGCTTCCGGTGGGCGGGGATGATCACCAAGAAGACGTTGGCGGCCATGATCGTCCCGAGCATCGCGCCGACCTGGAGATACGCCGCCCGCGCCGAGAAGAGCTCGCCTGCGCCCCAAGCCGCGAGGGCGACTAGGCCCGTTGCGATGACCGCGAGCGCGACTTGGCTCCGCTGCCCGACGGTTCGGCACAGACCGTCGTAGACGAGCCATGCCAGCGCCATCCCACCCACGCTGATCGCGATCGCCTGCCACTCCTCGAGGTCGGCGGCATCGCGGTCGACGAGCCTGAGGTCCGCGTCGAAGTAGTAGAGGACGATCATCAGAGCGAAGCCCGAGAGCCAGGTCGTGTACGCCTCCCACTTGAACCAGTGCAGCGGCTCGGGCATCTCGGCGGGCGCGAGCCGGTACTTCTGCGAGTGGTAGAGCCCACCGCCGTGGACGCCCCAGAACTCGCCCGCGACCCCGGCTGCCTCGTCCTCCTTGCGTTTCGGAGGGCGGAGCGCCAGGTCGAGCCGAACGAAGTAGAAGGAGGCTCCGATCCAGGCGATCCCTGCGCTGACGTGGAGCATCCGCAGGAGGACGTCGAGGACGTCCCTCAGGTACGGGTCCATCGATCCTTTGCGATCGCGACGAGCTCGCGGCAGCCGGTATCGAGCTCTTCCTCGCGGGTGTTGCCGATGCGCTCTTGCAGCACCTCCAGGATCTCGACCTTCGAGCGACCCGCGACGAAGACGACGAAGCGGAACCCGAACTTCTCCTCGTACACCTGGTTCAGGTAGGCGAGCTCCGAGAGCACTGCGGGATCCGTGTCTTCGCCCTGCTCGGCTGCCGAGCGGGCGGAGAGCCCCGTTCGCTGCCCGATTGCCGGATGCGCGTCGAGTGCTTCCACCTTCTCGTCGTCGCTCAGGGCCTTGAGCACCTCGTCCGCCTGGTCAAGCGGGTCGGGGAGCTCGGCAAGTCGCTCGACGAGCTGGGTTCTGCCCTCGAAGAGCTCTTCGAGCTCCTCGACGCTCAGCTGCCGCGGTAGCTCGCGCATCCGTAGGGAGAGACGAGGAGCGGCACGTGGTAGTGACCCTCCACGAGCTCGACCTGCAGCTCGACTCGCGTGAAGAACGGTGACGGCGGCCAGAAGACGAGTGCGTAGCGCCCGGCATCGAGATCGACCGCGAGCGCAGGGATCCGGCCATCCGTGTCGGTCTCGCCCGCGCCGACGACCTGTTGTCCTCTGACGAGCTCGACCCGAACGCCCGTGGCCGGCGCTCCCGCGGCGGTGTCGAGCACGTGGGTCGAGACGGAGACGGTCACGGCGCGAATCTTCGCGCCTGGGCCCGATGGGCGCGCGCGATCTCGTCCTCGTCCGCACGCACGAGCGCGCCGTCCCGCACGACGTCCTCACCTTCGACGACGAGGCGATCGACGCGGTGCGGCGCCGAGAGGACGATGCCTGCGACCGGATCCGCGGCGCCTCCGAGCTCTAGGCCGTCTGTCCGCCAGACGGCGAAGTCGGCTCGCTTGCCCGGTTCGAGGGAGCCGATGTCGTCTCGGCCCAGCACGGCGGCGCCTCCGCGCGTCCCGAGTGCGAGCGCCTCTCGAGCCGTCATCGCTCGGGGGCCTCCGCGACCGCGTGCGACGAGCAGCGCCTGCTTGACCTCGTGCATGAGGTCCCCTCGCTCGTTCGACGCCGAGCCGTTGACGCCGAGACCGACCCGGACTCCCGCGTCGAGGTACTCGCGCACGGGCGCCACACCCGCGCCGAGCCTGAGGTTCGAAGTCGGGCAGTGCGCAACCCCGGTCTTGGACGCCGCGAAGTCCGCCGTGTCGTCGGCGGACAAATGCACGCAGTGGGCGCACCAGACGTCGCTGCCGAGCCAGTCGAGGTCGGTGAGGTACTCGACCGGCGTCGCCCCGTAGAGCTCCATGCAGTACGCCTCCTCCTCCACCGTCTCGGCCAGGTGCGTGTGCAGCGTCAGGCCGTGTCGCCGGGCGAGCGCCGCGGACTCCGTCATGAGCCGCTTCGTGACGGAAAACGGCGAGCACGGGGCGACCGCGATCTGGACGTGTGCGCCCGGACCGGGCTCGTGGAGTTCCGTTGCGACCCGTTGGGTGTCGGCAAGGATGGCGTCGATCTCCTCGACGAGCTCGTCCGGAGGAAGGCCGCCCTCGGACACGCCGAGATCCATCGACCCGCGCGAGGCCACGATGCGGACGCCGAGCTCGTGAGCCGCCTGCACCTCGGCTTCGACGAGGCCGGTGCGACCCTGCGGGAAGACGTAGTGGTGGTCGAAAACGGTCGAGCAGCCCGACAACGCGAGCTCCGCGAGCCCGGTGCGCGCGGCGGCGTACTCGGCGTCGGCGTCGATCCCCGCCCAGACCGGGTACAGCTCGCGGAGCCAGGTGAACAGGTCGGCCTGCTGGGCCCGGGCGCGCGTGAGGGTCTGGTACAGGTGGTGGTGGGTGTTGACGAGGCCCGGTGTCACGACGGCGCCGCCGAGGTCGGCTCGCTCGTCCGCGTCCGGCTCGGCTCCCGACCCCACCGACGCGATCACCCCCTCGTCGACGAGGAGCCAGCCGGACTCGTGCTCCGTGCCCGCGGAGTCGCAGGCCACGATCCAGCCGTTCGTGTAGAGCTGCGTCATACCGCCAGCGGCACGATCTCGAACCGGTCGACGTCCACGAGGCCCCGGTCGGTGATCTTGAGGTGCGGGATCACCGATAGCGCCAGGAACGCGAGCGTGAGGAAGGGTGACGCGCCCGACCAGCCGAGCTCGTGGGCAGCGTCGTTACAGGCGCGGCTCTGCGCGATGACGTCGGTAAGCGGAGCGTCCGAGAGAAGGCCGGCGACGAGTAGCGGACACTCGGCGAGGACGTCGAGCCCGTCGACGGCGACGATGCCGCCGCCGATCTCGACCAGCCGCTCGACCGCAAAGGCCATGTCGCGGTCGTTCATCCCCACGACGACGAGGTTGTGGGCGTCGTGTGCGACGCTCGACGCCAGCGCGCCTCGCTGCAGCCCCGACCCGGCGACGAAGCCGAGCCCGACCCGCCCGGTCGCGAGGTGGCGCTCCACCACGGCGATCTTCGCCACGTCGCGCGTCACGTCGGCGACGGCCTGGCCGTCTTCCACGACGGGCTCCCGTACGAGTGATTCGGTCACGACCTGATCCTCGATCAGGCCAATCGCTCTCGCCCGGCCACCGCTCCACGGGATGGCGAAGGCGGATGAGCCAAGCGGCGCGACGCGCACTGACTGCCTCACCCACTCGGGGATCTGCACGCGCGGCACGTCCTCGATCGGACGGCCGCGCTTCAACACCGTCGAGGGCGCGAAGCTCACGAGGTCTGGCAGGAGGAGCAGATCCGCGACGTAGCCGGGCGCGATCGCCCCGTGGCGCGACAGGCCGTGCCAGAGCGCAGGGTGGTGCGAGGCCATGACGACAGCGTCTTCGGGCGTGATCCCGGCTGCGACCGCCTCGCGCACCATCCCGTTGACGTGGCCCGAGTCGGCGATGTCCTCCGGGTCGCGGTCGTCCGTGCAGAACGCGATCCGCCACGGCCCGTATTCCTCGACGAGCGGCAGCAGCGCGTGCAAGTTGCGCGCCATCGAGGCCTCGCGAATGAGCAGCCACATGCCGGCACGGAGTCGCTCGCGGCCCTCCTCCACCGTGAGTGCCTCGTGGTCCGAGTAGATGCCCGCGGCCGCATACGCCTGGAGCTGCGTGCCGAGGACCCCCGGGGCATGGCCGTCGACGTGCCGCGCGCCGTCGAGCCCGAGCTTTGCGAGCTCGCCGGCGTCGCCCTCGATGACGCCCGGAAAGTTCATCATCTCGGCCAGTCCGAGCACGCGCCGGCGGCGCATGAGCGACTCGAGGTCACCACGCGTCAGCCCACGGCGCGGCGACTCGAACGGCGACGCCGGCACGCATGACGGCGCCATGAAATAGACGTCGAGTTGAAGGCCAGCCGTGGCGTCGAGCAGCCAGTGCACGCCGTCGACGCCGAGCACGTTGGCGATCTCGTGCGGGTCCGCGACGACGGCGGTCGTCCCGAGCGGAAGCACGAGTCGCGCGAACTCGTCGACCATGAGCTTCACCGACTCCAGGTGCATGTGCGCGTCGATGAAGCCCGGGACGACGTACCGACCCGAGGCATCGAGCGACTCGCGTCCCTCGTAGCTCCCGATCCCGGCCACGATCCCGTCCGCCACCGCGATGTCGGCGTCCAGCCACTCGCGGGTGAAGACGGACAGGACCCGGCCGCCACGCACGACGAGATCGGCCGGCTCGTCGCCTCGAGCGACCGCGAGGCGCCGCTGCAGCTTCTCCATGGACGGGCAGCGTATTACGGACTTCTCCCCATCGCCCCGGGGAATTCCCCCGATACGCGTTGCCGTCGGCTGACAGATGCTGTCGTATATTCGCGCCGTCAGTCGAGGCGCGCGGGATAGGAGGTCACGATGAGGAGGAGATTCGTAGCGCCGGGGCTCGTGGTCGCGCTGGCCGTCGCCGGGCTGGTGCTCGCTACAGCGGGTGCCGCGAAGACGGACCAGTCCGTATTCAAGGCCGCGTGGATCTACGTCGGGCCGCACAACGACGGCGGCTGGTCGCAGTCGCACGACAAGGGGCGACTCGCGGTGCAGAAGGCGCTCGGAGCGAAGGTGAAGACGACGTACAAGGAGAACGTTCCCGAGGGACCCCAGGTGGCACAGGTCATCGAGAGCCTCGTTCGCGACGGGAACCAGATGATCTTCGCGACGTCGTTCGGATTCCAGACGGCGATGGTCGCGGCGGCCAAGAAGCATCCGGACGTCTACTTCGAGATGGCCACCGGCACGGCTACCTCGAAGAACCTGGCGGAGTACTTCGGCGCGGGCGAGGATTCGATCTACCTCTCGGGAATGGCCGCCGGGGCGGCGACCAAGAAGGGCGTGATCGGCTACGTCGTGCCGTACGCCATCCCCGAGGTCATCCGGCACGCCAACGCGTTCGCGCTCGGCGCACAGGCGCTGAACCCCGACGCGAAGGTCCGCCTGGTGTGGACGAACTCGTGGTTCGACCCGAAGAAGGAGCGCCAGGCCGCCGAAAGCCTCGTCGCCGCCGGAGCGGACGTCCTCGGGCAGAACGTCGACAGCCCCTCCGCAGGCCAGTACGCGGAATCGAAGAAGATCCCGTGGGTCGGGTACGACTCGGACGCTCGCAAGTTCGCGCCGACGTCCTGGCTGACCGCGGCCGTGTACAACTGGGGCGTCTACTACGTCCCGCGGGTCAGGGCTGCGATGAACGGCACGTGGAAGAGCGGCTTCTACTACGGGACGATCAAGGACGGCTTCACGGACATCGCGCCCTACGGCCCGAAGGTCTCGGCGAAGACGAAGGCCGCGATCGCCGCCAAGCGCAAGGGCCTGATCAAGGGCACGTTCTACGAGTTCACGGGTCCCATCTACGACCAGAAGGGGAAGCTGCGGATCCGGACCGGGAAGAGGCCGACGATCAAGGACCTGTACGCGATGAACTGGCTCGTGAAGGGCATCATCGGAAGCGCGAAGGGATAAGCGCGTGGAGGAGGGATACGCTCCTCTTTCCACCGACGAACGAGTGAGAGGCGCCGGCGCCACCGGCGCCTCTTCCGTTCCGGCCGTCTCCATGCGCCAGATCACCAAGCGCTTCCCAGGCGTGGTCGCCAACGACCGCGTGGACTTCGAGGCCGCCGTGGGCGAGGTCCACGGCCTCCTCGGCGAGAACGGCGCGGGCAAGACGACGCTGATGAACGTCCTCACCGGCCTCTACCGGCCGGACGAGGGCGAGATCGAGCTCTACGGAGAGCGCGTGCGCTTCGGCGCTCCGCGGGACGCCCTCGCTGCGGGGATTGGAATGGTTCACCAGCACTTCCGCCTCGTCGCGCCGCTCACGGTCGCCGAGAACGTCCTCCTCGGTTGGCACACGCCCAGGTTCTGGCTCAGCCCCAGGGACGGTCGGCGGCAGGTGCGCGAGATCTCGGTAGCGCTGGGGATGCGTGTCGACCCCGACGCGCACGTCTGGCAGCTCTCCGTCGGCGAGCAGCAGCGGGTCGAGATCGTCAAGGCCGTCTTTCGGGGCTCGCGCATCCTGATCCTCGACGAGCCGACCGCCGTTCTCACCCCGCAGGAGGCCGAGCAGCTCTTCGCGACCCTCCGCGCGATCGCGCGCGAGGGCAACACCGTGATCGTGATCACGCACAAGCTGCACGAGGTCCTGGCGGTCGCGGATCGCGTCACCGTCCTGCGCGGAGGCAGGACCGTCGGCACGGTCTTCGCGTCCGAGTCCACCCCGCGTTCACTTGCGGGGCTCATGGTCGGACGCGAGGTTGCCGAGCCACGGCGCGTCGAGCGAGAGCGGCCTGCCGGCGACCTGGTACTCGCCGTAGAGGGCATCTCGGTGGCAGGAGACCGGGGCGGGCTGGCGGTGAAGGATGTCTCGCTGGACATCCGGGCGGGCGAGATCCTCGGGGTCGCCGGTGTTGCCGGGAACGGTCAGCTCCAGCTCGCCGAGGCGGTGGCGGGCATGCGTGATCTCGAGAGCGGCGCGGTCCGCATCGACGGCCGCGTCTTACGCTCCGGAGACCCACGCGCGGCCATCGCAGCAGGCATTGCGTACATCCCGGAGGATCGGCTGGGAACGGGACTCGCGCCAGGTCTCAGCATCGCGTCGAACGTCTCCTTGAAGCGGTACCGCAGCGCGCCGATCTCGCGCGGACCCGTGCTGCACTTGCGGCGGATGCGTGATCTTGCCGTGTCGCTCATCCGTCGCTACGGCATCAAGGCGCCCGGGCCGGAGACTCGCGCGAGAGATCTCTCGGGCGGCAACCTGCAGAGACTCGTCCTCGGGAGGGAGTTCGAGGGTCAGCCACACGTCCTCGTCGCCTCCCAGCCGACTCGAGGTCTCGACGTCGGAGCGATCGAAACCGTCCACGGTTACCTGCACGACGCCTCCACTCGCGGCGTTGCCGTCCTCATGATCAGCGAGGACCTCGACGAGCTGATGGCGGTCGCCGATCGCATCCTCGTCATGTACGAGGGCTCCATCGCGGGGGAGGTAGACGCGGAGCGCGCGAGCGTGGAGGAGATCGGGCTCCTCATGGCGGGAGGCGGGTCGTGAGGCTCGAGCGGCGGCTCGAGCAGCCTCGCTGGCTGTCGTTGGTCGTGCCCCTCGGCTCTCTGGCCGTCGCCTTCGTCCTCATGGCGGGCGTCCTCCTCGTCACCGGTCACAACCCGCTGACGACGTACCGCCGACTCTTCGACTCCGCATTCTTCGCGGAAGGGGCGCTGACATCGACGCTGGTGTTCTGTACGCCCATCGTCTTCACGGGGCTCGCCGCGGCTGCCGCGTTCCGCATGCAGCTCTACAACATCGGCGGAGAAGGGCAGTTCTACTGGGGAGCCATCGCCGGGGTCGGGATCGCCCTGTATCTCGGCGACAACGGCGTCTCGTCCACGCCCTTCTTCGTGCTCGCGATGGTGCTCGCGGGGATGCTCGCGGGCGCTGCCTGGGCAGCGATTCCAGGCGTGTTGAGAGCGTTCTTCAAGACGAACGAGATCATCACGTCGCTGATGCTCAACTACGTCGCGGGGCTCGTTCTCACCTACCTCATCATCGACTCGAAGTCGTACTGGCGAGACCTGGAGAGCTTCGAAGGACAGACGTTTCCGCTCGGCAAGAGCATCCCCGAGGAGGCGAAGTGGCCGACCGCCGACGTCGGCAGCGTCCTCGTCCCCCTCGGCTTCGGGATCGCGATCCTCGCGGCGATCGCGCTCTGGTTCGCGTACTCGCGGACGCGCTTCGGGTTCGAGCTGCAGGTCATCGGGGACTCGCAGCAGACGGCCCGGTTCGCAGGGATGCGGCTGCGCCGCAAGATCGTGGCGGTCATGTGCATCTCGGGTGCCATCGCCGGGCTCGGAGGTGCGAGCTACGAGGGGGACTTCGCGTACCAGATCGACCCGACCGGCCTCCAGTCGTCGTTCTTCGGGTACACGGGCATCGTCGTCGCCGCGCTTGCGCGGTACAACCCGCTCGCGGTCGTCCCCGTCGGTTTCTTCCTCGGCGGGCTGGACAACGCCGGCTACACGCTCCAGGGCGCCGACTTCCCGTCGGGTCTCGTCGGAGTCATGAAAGGACTCATCCTCTTCTGTGCGCTCGGCGGCGAGGTGCTCATCCGCTATCGCCTGAGCTTCGGACGGGCCTTTGCGCACGCCGACCGACCTGCGGAGGTGACGTCGTGACGCACGTCGTCGCCGCGGGCGTCAACGACAGCTTCCTCGTCCTGATTCTCGCCTCGGCCGTCCTCTACGGAACGCCGCTCCTCTTCGCCGCGCTCGGAGAGCTCCTCGCGGAGCGCTCGGGCGTCCTCAATCTCGGGGTCGAGGGGATGATGCTCGTCGGGGCAGCGATGGGCTTCTGGGCCGTTCAGAGCCTCGATGCCGCGGGAAGCGTCTCGCTCACGGTGGCGCTCGCGACCGCGGCCTTCGCAGGCGGCCTCATGGCGCTGATACACGGGTTCCTCGTCATCACGCTGCGTGCGAACCAGATCGTCTCGGGCCTGGCGTTGACGATCTTCGCGGGCGCGGCGGGTCTGTCCTCGTACCTCGGCAACGACCTCGGTCTGAGCGGAGACCCGGCGGCGCACTCGTTCGCTCCGCTCGACGTCCTCGGGCTGGGTGACCTCCCGATCGTCGGGCCGATCGTCTTCGATCAGTCGCTGCTCGTCTACCTGTCCTGGACGAGCGTGATCGCGATCGGTCTCTACCTCGCCAGGACACGGCCCGGGCTCAACGTCCGTGCGGTCGGCGAGTCCCCCGCGACGGCCGATGCGATGGGAATCGACGTGACGCGGCACCGCTACCTCCACACCGCCGTCGGCGGCGCCTTCGCAGGGCTCGGCGGGGCCTGCTTCAGCCTCCAGATCACGCCGCAGTGGGTCGACGGGCTCACGGGCGGGGCCGGCTGGATCGCCGTGGCGCTCGTCATCTTCGCTTTCTGGCGGCCCGAGCTCTGCCTCGTCGGCGCGTACCTCTTCGGAGCGTTCTCGGCTCTCCCGCTGCTCCTGCAAGGGCGCGGCTGGCTCACGCCGGTTCCCGCCGAGGTGTTCAACGCCCTTCCGTACGTGATGACGATCGTCGTGCTCGTCGCGGTCTCGTCCGGCGCGGCCAAGCGCCGGCTGGGCGCTCCAGCGGCGCTCGGCATTCCCTACGTGCGCGAAGAACGCTAGAACAGGACACACATGGACGTGCTCACCCCACGGTCGCTCGCCGAGGCGCTTCGCCTCAAGTCGGAGCATCCCGAGGCCGTTCCCATCCAGGGCGGCACCGACCTCATGGTCGAGCTCAACTTCGACCGTGCTCGGCCCGAGCTGCTGCTGAACCTGAACGAGGTGGCGGCGCTGCGTGGCTGGTCGCGCGAGAACGGTGCGCTCCGACTCGGAGCCGGCCTCACCTACACGGAGGCGATGACGGGCGAGGTCGCCGAAGGGCTGCCCGCGCTCGCGGAAGCCTCTCGCACCGTCGGCTCGCCGCAGATCCGCAACCGGGGAACGATCGGCGGGAATCTCGGCACGGCCTCACCTGCCGGCGACGCGCTCCCACCGCTGCTGGTCGAAGGTGCCGAGGTGGAGGTGGCGAGCGTTCGCGGGCAGCGACGCGTCTCGATCGAGCACTTCCTCGTCGGCGTGAAACGGAACGCTCTCGCCGAGGACGAGCTCATTGTCGGCGTGCTCGTCGAGCCGAGCCGGCAACCGCAGACGTTCATGAAGGTCGGACCGCGGAACGCCATGGTCATCGCCGTCTGCTCGCTCGCCGTCGTCGCGGACCGCGAGCGCGGCGAGCTGCGTGCCGCCTTCGGGTCGTCGGCTCCCACGGCTCGGCTCGTGCGCGTTCCGCTCGACGAAGCGACCGCGTTCCCGGAGCGTGTCGCCGAGGCCACGAGCCCCATCGACGACGTTCGCGGAACCGCCGCCTACCGCCGACACGCGCTGCGCGTCCTCGCGAAGCGGGCGCTCGAGAGGTGCCTCGCGTGACCACCCTTTGTGACGCTGTGTCACAAGCCCGTCGGGTGCCGGTCCGATGAGGGTCCAGCTCACCGTCAACGGCGAGCGGCGCGAAGCCGACGCCTGGGCCGGAGAGAGCCTGCTCACGATGTTGCGTGACCGCCTCGAGCTGCCCGGTTCGAAGAACGCGTGCGAACAGGGCGAGTGCGGATCGTGCTCGGTGCTCCTCGACGGTGAGCTCGTGTGCGCGTGCCTCGTCCTCGCCGCGCAGGCCGACGGCCACGACGTCGTGACGGTCGAGGGCCTTGCCTCGGCTGAAGGGCTTCACCCCGTGCAGGAGGCATTCGCCGACGCGGGCGCCGTCCAGTGCGGGTTCTGCACGCCCGGCTTCGTGGTCGCGGCGGCAGACCTCCTGCGTCGGGTCCCGGACCCGACCGACGACGAGATCCGGGAGGCGCTCTCGGGGAACCTCTGCCGCTGCACGGGCTACCAGAAGATCCTCGACGCCGTTCACCAGGCGGCTGGGCGATGAGCGCGGCGACCCGCACGCTCAGGCGCGGTCGCGCGGTCCCTGCCACGCGGCGCGCCGATGCCGTCCCGAAGGTGGCCGGCGAGTTCGCGTACTCGAGCGACCTCCATGCCGCGGGGATGCTCTGGGGGCAAACGGTCCGGAGCCCGCACGCCCACGCGCGGATTCTCGGGATCGACGTGTCCGAGGCGCTCGTGATGCCTGGCGTTCACGCGGTGCTCACGCACGACGACGTCCCCGGCCAGAAGACCTACGGCCTGGAGTTCGCCGACCAGCCCGTGCTCGCGTCCGATCGTGTCCGCTACTTCGGCGAGGCGGTGGCCGTCGTTGCTGCGGAGGAGCCGGAGCAGGCCAGACGCGCGGCGGTCGCAGTCCGCGTCGAGTACGAGCCGCTGGAGCCGATCACCGACCCCGAGCGCGCGACCGGCATGGAACCGCTCCATCCCGATCGGCCCACGATGGGACACGGCTACCGCGACGACCCGCGACCCAACGTCGTGCGGTCCATGATGATCAGACGAGGCGATCCGGATGCTGAGGCGGACGTCTCGGTGGAGGGCGACTACGAGCTCGGCCAGCAGGACCAGGCGTTCCTCGGCCCCGAGTCGGGAGTCGCGATTCCGGACGGCGAAGGCGGCGTCGACATCCACGTCGCGACCCAGTGGCTCCACGTCGACCGCGACCAGGTCGCGCCGTGCCTCGGCCTCGAAGCCGAGCAGGTGCGGATCCACCTCGCAGGTGTCGGCGGAGCGTTCGGTGGGCGCGAGGACCTCTCGATGCAGATCCATGCGGCGATGCTCGCGCTCCGCACGGGCCGGCCGGTGAAGATCGTCTACAACCGCGAGGAATCGTTCGTCGGCCACATCCATCGCCATCCGGCGCGGATCTGGGCCGAGCATCGGGCGACGCGAGAAGGACGCCTCGTCGCGGTGCGCATGCGGATCCTCATCGACGGTGGCGCGTACGCGTCGAGCTCCACGGCGGTGATCTCGAACGCGTGCTCCTTCGCGGTCGGCCCGTATGCGGTGGAGAACGTCGAGATCGAGGGTCTCGCGGTGTACACCAACAACCCGCCCTGCGGCGCGATGCGGGGCTTCGGCGCCGTCCAGACCTGCTTCGCGGCGGAGGCGCAGATGGACGAGCTCGCCGCCGCGCTCGACATCGATCCGATCGAGCTTCGGCTGCTGAATGCCCTCGAGCCGGGCGGCAAGCTCGCCACAGGCCAGGTCGTCACGGGCTCGCTGCCGACGCGCGACGTGATCCGTCGAGCAGCGGCTCTCCCGCCTCCCGAGCCGGAGGAGCTTCCGCGCGACGCGATCCGTCTGCCCGGCGGCGCCGGGAACACGACGCGAGGCGAAGGCGTGCGAAGGGGCGTCGGGTTCGCCGTCGGATTCAAGAACATCTGCTACTCCGAGGGCTTCGACGACTACTGCACGGCGCGGGTGGTTCTCGCCGAGGACGGTTCCGCCGAGGTGCATTGCGCCGCCGCCGAGGTCGGGCAGGGCGTGAGCGACGTCGTCCTGCAGGTCGCCCGGCTCGAGCTCGGAACCGAGGACGTGACGCTCGCCTTTGGTGACACGGCCCGCGTCGGTTCCGCAGGCTCGTCCTCGGCCTCACGCATGACGTGGATGGCGGCGGGGGCGGTGCAGACGGCCTGCCGCGCGGCGCTCGAAGAACGGGAGCGCACCGGAGTAGCCGTCGACGTCGAGCGTGTCTACCGACACCCGCGCACCTTCCCGCTCGATCCCGAGACCGGGCAGGTCACCGACGGTCAGGCGCACGTCGCTCTCGCGCTCGCCGCGATGCGCGCCGTCGTCGAGGTCGACGTGGATCTCGGCCTGACGCGTGTGGTGTGGATCGGGACCGCCCAGGACGTCGGGAAGGCGCTCAGCCGCCCAGCCGTCGAAGGGCAGATCGAGGGAGGAACTGCCCAGGGTCTCGGGCTTGCCCTCATGGAGGAGATCCAGACGCGGGACGGCGTCATCACGAACGCGAGCTTCACGGACTACCTCATTCCCACCTTCCTCGACATGCCGCCCGTCGTCTCCGAGCTCGTCGAGGAGCCGGAGCCCGACGCGCCCTACGGTGTGAAGGGCGTCGGCGAGCCGCCGACCGTCGTCTCCACCGCGGCGATCGTGGCTGCGGTGCGTGACGCGACGGGCCGTGAGCTCACGCGTGTCCCTGTTCGGCCCGCCGACATCGTCGGGCTCTGAGCGCGAGACAAGAGGGCCTGTCGGCCCCCTTGCCCCTCCCCACACGGAAGGATTCGAGAAGGGTTAGCTGTTCAGCGCCCGACTCAGGAGCGCGTACCGCTGTGCGTGGAAGACCGCAACGCGATGGCGTTGAACCGAATACGCCACCTGTGCGCGCTGCACCGTTGCGACTTGGACGGTGACGACCTGGACCTTCAGCTGCGGCTTCTGCGCGGTCGAGTTCCCCGCCACCGCAACGGACGGGGCTACCGCGAAGGCGGAGACGACTGCACCGAGTGTGGCGATGCGCTTCATGACCTGCTCCCTTCTCGTGATCCTCATGCCCGCAGCCTAGGAGCCCGGTGCGGCGGCGTCGTTCGCGTGCGCGACGTTGCGAGTGTCACCGTCGTGACACTCGGTGCTTGGCGCCGCCAGGCGCTCTCCCTCGTCCTCGACGAGGAAGGGAGATCTGTTGCGACTCGAGTCCGCGTGACCCAGACTCAGCGGCAGTGGAGTGGCCGCTGCTCGCCGATCTGCCGACCGAGGACGTTCGGCGGCTGCTCTCGATCGCGCGCCGCAGGACGTTCTCGCGCGGCGAGGTTGTGTTCCACCGTGACGACCCGGCGGACTCGCTGCACCTCGTCGTGCGAGGCCGGTTCGGCGCTCGCGTCGTAACGCCGCTCGGCGACAGCGTGCTCGTGGACGTTCTCGGGCCGGGTCAGAGCTTCGGCGAGCTGGCTCTCCTCCTGACGGACGCCCGGCGCTCCGCGACCGTCGAGGCACTCGAGGACGGCGAGACGCGCTCGGTGTTCCGCGACGACTTCGCGCATCTTCAGCGCGAGCACCCGGGTGTCAAGGACGTGCTCCTGCGGCTCCTGGCCGAGCAGCTGCGGCGCTCGACGGATCGGGTCGTCGAGGCGCACTACGTCGACGCGGAGACGCGAGTACGCCGGCGGCTGGTCGAGCTCGCAGCGACGTACGACTCCGGTGTGGTCCCTTTGACCCAGGAGGACATCGCCGCCATGGCCGGGACCTCGCGAGCGACCGTGAACCGCGTTCTGCGGGAGGAGGAGCGGCTCGGCGCAGTCGCGCTCGCTCGCGGCCGGACGACAGTGCTCGATCGAGCGGCACTCGAGAGCCGCTGCCGACGCGCCGTCTAGCGCGAGAGGTCGTCGAGCAGCGCGCCGAGCAGTCGGTAGAAGCGCTGCGTGCTCGAGATCCGCAGCTTCTCGCCGGGTGCGTGCGGCCCCACGACCTCCGGCCCGATCGAGACCATCTCGACGCCCGGGAGCTTCTGCCCGAGAACGGCACACTCGAGTCCGCCGTGGACCACCGTGAGCGACGGCTCGGTGCCGAATGCGCGCACGTACGTCCGCCGCGCCGTGGCCAGAAGCGGAGAGTCGAGCCGAGGCTCCCACGGCGGATAGGAGCGGCGGACGTGCATCTCGGCTCCCGCGAGTCGGGCCAGCGCGCTCATCCGGTCGCGCAGCTCGTCGAGCGCGGTGGCCTTGGAGCTCCGCGCCATCGACGCGAGCGTCAGCGTGTCGTCGTCCGTTCCCGCCACGGTCAGGCACGTGCTCGTCTGGATCGCACGCGCGAGGCTGTCATCGAGCGCCACGACACCGGTCGGGACCGCTGCGAGCAGGTCGAGCGCGTTGGCCGCCGTGTCGACCGTGGCCGCGCCCGCGGCGTTCGCATCCTCGATCGTGAGGGACAGGCCGTCGTCGGTGCCGGCGTACTGCCGGAGGATCGCGGCGAGCTCGGTCTCCGCGGCGTCGCGGATCGTTGGCTCCGAAGTGTCAGGAGCCGCGACGAGCGCGTGTGCGTCGCGGGGTATCGCATTCCGGCTGGCGCCGCCGGCCAGGCTGACGAGCCCGAACGGCGTCGCCCGGTACGCGGCCGAGAGAATGCGGCCGAGTGCCTTGATCGCGCTCACCCGCCCGGCCGCGATGTCCTCGCCCGAGTGGCCTCCTCGCGCGCCGGAAACCGCGATCCGGAGCACGACGTGGTCCGGCCGTAACGGCTGCGGCGAGAGTGCGAGTCGCAGGAAGATGTGGTCGCTGCCGGCGCAGCCGACGGTCAGGGCGTCGTCGCTGGTCCCGTCGAGGTTCACGAGCAGGCGACCGGTGACGAGGGCGGCGTCGAGCGCCTTCGCGCCCTCGAGGCCCTGTTCCTCGGAGACGGTGAAGAGGAGCTCGAGCGGCCCGTGGGCGAGGTCGGGCTCGTCCACGAGGGCGAGCGCGGTCGCGACTCCGATGCCGTTGTCGGCGCCCAGGGTTGTGCCGTCGGCGACGACCCAATCGCCGTCGACCTGCACCGAGATCCTCCCCTCGCGCGGGTCGTACTGGCTTGTCGGATCCCGTTCGCAGACCATGTCCAGGTGCGCCTGGAGGACGACGGTGGGTGCGCTCGCGCGTCCAACGGCCGCGGGAACCCGAACGACGACGTTCCCCTCGCCGTCGGTGGCAGCCCCGAGATCGCGGGCACGTGCCCAGGCCAGGACGTGCTCGCGCACAGGACCTTCGCCTTTCGACGGACGCCCGATCCGCGTGAGCTCGAAGAACCGCTCCCAGACGAGCGCGGGCTCGAGTGCCGCGTGCGGCCCGGCGCTCACCGTCGGAGCGTGAGTGCCGCGCCGGCCACGAGCAAGCCGATCCCCAGCACGCGCGGCCACGAGAAAGCGACCCGCTCGACACCGAACCAGCCGTAGCGGTCGATCACTGCCGCGAGGGCGAACTGCGCCGCGATCAGGAACGCCGTGGTCGCCACCACGCCGATCCGGGGGCCGGCCACCGTGATCGAGAAGACAATGAAGGCGCCCATGACTCCACCGAGCAGCAGCCACTTGGGCCCCGTCAGCGCGTCACCCACGCCCCCGAGCGAACGACGAACGAGTAGGAGCGCAACGAGCGCGATCAGGCCGCCGACCAGCGCCGCGGTGGTCAGCGCCTCCAGGCTCCCCACCCGGTCGCCGAGGCGGCCCTGAACGGCGATCTGCACCGCTCCGCCGAGCCCGGCCGCGAAGGCGAGGACTGCGGCGAACGCGGTCGAGCTCACGCGCGGGACGCTATACGCTCCTGCAGTCTCCGACGGAAGGGAGCTGCACCGTGATTCGTGTGTTCATCGTGTACGACGAACAGCCTGATCCCGAGCGATACGAGCAGCACGCAGAGCTCTGTCGCGCCGTCGCGGGCGGCACCTTCCGGCAAGGCAAGGTGTTCGGCGCACCAACGGGCGAGCCTCGCTTCAAGTACTACGCGGAATGGGAGTTCCCGGACATGGACGCCTTCAGGGCAGCCGCGCGCACGCCGGAGTTCACGAAGACGGGCGTCGACGCGATGGCCATGGGCATCCCGTTCCAGGTGCACTTCGCGTCCGTCGAGTGAGCAACGCTCGCCTTCGGCTCGCGTTCGTGGGGGAAGCCATGTTTCCCCCACGTGCCCCCTTCTTCTGGACAGCTTGGGGAACCTCCCGGTTCCCCACACCCCTCGACGCTCATTGCCCGGAGAAGATGGGCCCATGAGCGAACCCGCCCATCCGCGTCCGGTGGATCCCTCGGAGCTGGGCTTCGAGACGATCGTCTACGAGAAGGCACCGCCGCGAGCGACGATCCGTCTCAATCGCCCGGACGTCCTCAACGCGTTCGACTTCCGGATGCTCCGGGAGATCGCGCGAGCGTGCGAGGACGCTTCCTGGGACGACGAGGTCCGGGTCGTGATCGTCACCGGCACCGGTCGCGCGTTCTGCGTCGGCGCCGACCTGCGCTCGTGGGGAGAAAACCTTCTCGGCAACTCGAGCGAGTACTGGAAGTGGTTCGGCGCCTTCAAGGACATGCACGACCGGTTGCGCGAGATCGGCAAGCCGACGATCGCCCGGGTCAACGGAATCGCGGTCGGCGGCGGGAACGAGCTGCAGATGGCCTGCGACCTCGCCGTGATGGTCGACGCGGCATTCATCAGGCACGTCGGCCTGCAGCACGGCTCGGTCCCTGCGGGTGGCGCGACCCAGTGGCTCCAGCTCATGGTGGGCGATCGGCGCGCACGCGAGATCGTGTTCCTCTGCGAGGAGATTCCCGCGGCCCAGGCGGAAAAGTGGGGGCTGGTCAACCGTGCGGTCCCGGAAGCCGAGCTCGACGCAGCTGTGGACGAGTGGGTCGAGAAGCTCGCGGCGAAGCTCCCGCAGACGACCCGGTACGCGAAGCAGCAGCTGAACGTCTGGCGAGATCTCGCCTGGCACCAGACCGTGGGTCACGCTCGTGACTGGCTCGCGATGTCGATGCTCGGAGAAGAGGCGCAGGGCGCCGTGCGCGCGTTCCTCGAGCGAGACGGGAAGGACTAGGCTGCGATCGTGGCCGACGAGGTTCTTACCAAGCGCGATCACGCCGTCCTCACGATCACGCTCAATCGTCCGGACGTCTACAACGCCATCAACCGCGCGGTGCACGAGGGCCTCGCAGTCGCACTGGCGGAGGCGGCCGACCCGGCGATCCGCGCCGTGGTACTCACCGGCGCGGGGCGCGGGTTCTGCTCCGGACAGGACCTCCGCGAGTTCCAGGAGCTGCCCGGCGGGGTACGCGCAGCGCTCGAGCAGACGTACCACCCGAACATCCGCGCGCTGCGGGCGCTCGAGAAGCCGGTGATCGCGGCGATCAACGGCCCCATCGCGGGCGCCGGAATCTCCCTCGCCTGCGCGTGCGACGTCCGGATCGGCTCCTCGGACGCGACCTGGGTTCCCGGCTTCGTCGGCATCGGCCTCGTGCCCGACGCCGGGAGCACGTGGTTTCTCCACCGCCTGCTCGGTTTCTCGCGTGCCTTCGAGTGGATGGTCGCCAACCGCCGACTGAGCGCCGACGAGGCGCTGGTCTGGGGCCTCATGTCCGAGGAGGTGCCCACGGACCGGTTCCCGAAGCGCGTGGAGGAGCTCGCGGAGTGGTACGCGGCGCTGCCGACCCGGGCCGTTGCGATGACGAAGCGGCTCTTCGAGCACGCCTATACCGCCTCCCTCGACGAGCAGCTCGAGCTCGAGGCGGAGCTGCAGCAGGCGGCGACCCAGACCGAGGACTTCGGCGAGGGCGTTCAGGCGTTCCTCGAGAAGCGCCTCGCGGCCTTCAAGGGGCGATAGCGTCGATCCGCACCGTCGACTACCACACCGCCGGCGAGCCGTTCCGGATCGTCGCGGGTGGCGTCGAGCTGCCACGTGGAAGGACGATCCTCGACAAGCGTCGGGACGCGTTCGAGCGGCTCGACCACGTGCGGCGGCTGCTCGTGCACGAGCCTCGAGGTCACGCGGACATGTACGGCTGCTTCGTCGTCGAGCCGAACCACGACGGCGCCGATCTCGGCGTCGTCTTCTTCCACAACGCGGGGTACTCCACGGCCTGCGGGCACGGGACGATCGCGCTCGTGACGTGGGCGTTGGACGAAGGCGTCGTCGAGCGCCGAGAGGGTGAGAACCACGTCGTCGTCGACGTGCCGTCCGGACGTGTCGAGACGTGGGCGCTCGTCGCGAACGGACGCGTCCGTTCTGTGCGCTTTCGCAACGTCCCCTCGTTCGTGTGGGCGGAAGGGGTCGAGCTCGGTGACCGCAACGTCGACGTGGCCTTCGGCGGTGCGTTCTATGCGTCGGTGGAGGAGCGCGTCGAGCCGGGCGAGCTGCCTCGGCTCATCGAGCTCGGCCGCACGATCAAGCGCGAGCTCGAGGAGTGGCACGAGATCGTGCACCCGGTCGAGCCGGAGCTGCGGGACGTCTACGGGGTTGTCTTCTGGCAGGAGGAGGGCGAGGATCCGCTGACGCAACGGAACGTAACCGTCTTCGCCGACGGCGAGGTCGATCGCTCGCCGTGCGGGAGCGGCACTTCAGCCCGGCTCGCCCTCCTCGATCGCAGCGGGCGGCTCCCACGAGGCGAGCTGCTGTGTCACCGCAGCATCGTCGACACGGAGTTCCACGCACGGGTCGTCGGCGATTCAGACGTGGCCGGAATCCCGGCCGTGATCACCGAGGTCGAAGGAAGCGCGTACCGGACGGGCGAGCACGTCTTCACGCTCGACCCGGAAGACCCGCTCGGGGAGGGCTTCCTCCTCCGCTGAGCGCGAGGTCCAACACGGTTCTGTGAGACGAACGATGCGGCGGCGGAGCCGCCGCCTTTAGGGATCAACGCGCGGCCGGACCCGCACAGAGCGGGTTCCGGTTCGGCGCACTGGTGGTACTAGTACCTGATCGGCGGGAACGTGCTTCCGAGGAGATATAGCTCGCCGGAGCTGGTCGCGCACGGCGGGATGGGCGAGGTGTACCGCGCGACGGACTCCGTGCTGGAGCGGCGCGTCGCCGTGAAGCTGCTTTCTGATCGGTATGCACGTCAGGAGGACGCACGCGCGCGCTTCCGTCGCGAGGCGCTCGCGGCGGCGCGGCTCTCCGCAACTCCCAACGTCGTGACGGTGTTCGACGTCGCCGAGCACCGAGGACGGCCGCTCATCGTCATGGAATACCTCGAGGGCGGCTCGGTCCACGAGCGCCTGCAGCGGGGTCGTGTGCCTCATGCCCAGGCGCTGGTCTGGCTGGAGCAGGCAGCGGCGGCACTCGATCGCGCCCACGAGAACGGGGTCGTCCATCGCGATCTCAAGCCTGCGAACCTTCTGCTCGATCGCGACGAAAACGTGCACGTCTCGGACTTCGGCATCGCTTCCGTCACGGGCGTCGACAGCTTCACCGCACCTGGAACAGTGCTCGGAACGGCGGGCTACCTCTCTCCCGAGCAGGCCCGGGGCGAGCCCGCGACACCGGCGAGCGACCGCTACTCGCTCGGCGTCGTCGCATTCGAGCTGCTAACGGGACGCAGGCCGTTCGTGGGCGACACACCGACGACCGAGGCGTTCGCACACCTACACGCGGACGTGCCGAGCGCGACGACTCTCGATCCGTCGCTCCCTCCAGGCGTCGACGCCGTGTTTCGCTC
This sequence comes from Gaiellaceae bacterium, assembly GCA_048594925.1. Lineage (GTDB taxonomy): Bacteria > Actinomycetota > Thermoleophilia > Gaiellales > Gaiellaceae > GMQP-bins7. The sequence goes on along the minus strand of JBMDXR010000057.1, from coordinate 6,621 downwards.
CGCGCTGGCGAAGGACACGGCGTCGCGGCCGGCCAGCTCCCAGGAGCTCGTGATGCGCCTGCGCGATGCGCTCGCCGTCACCACGGCACCCGCCGCAACGATCGTCGAGCCTGGGAGGCCGACGCGAAAGCTCGTCTACAAGTCCGGCCGGCCACTCGGTGCGATCGCGGCAGTCGCGGCGACGGCGCTCATCGCCATAGGGTTCGTCGTCGCCGCGCTGGTCACGACAGTGGGAGACTCAGGGCAGGAGCCGCGCCGTCAGGTGCAGTCCGGCAACGCGAGCTCGGCCGAGTCGACGACGACCGAGACGAACGTCGCGCCGGAGGACGACGGGATCGCACTCAACGACGAGGGCTACGTCCTCATGCAAGCCGGCCGCTTCGCGTCGGCCCTCCCCCTCCTGCGACGCGCGGTGATCGCGCTGAACGGTTCCGGCACGCTGACGGAGGCCTATGCGAGCTACAACCTCGCGTACTCGCGGTTCGCCAGCGGCCAGTGCGACGGCGTGATCGGGCTCCTCGATCGCTCGGAGCGGATCCAGGGGCAACGGGAGGAGATCGACGCCCTACGGCGCGACTGGGAGAGTCGGTGTGTCGGCGATGACGACGGGGAAGCGGGTCCCGGGAACGGACGCGGAAAGGGCAAGGCCAAGGGCCACCGGGACTAGATGATTGATGCCACGCGGCTACGCGGTGTAGTCGGCGATCGCGCGGCTAGGGCGACCGAGCTCGTGATTGAGGCAGATGCAGGCCGCAAGCGCCAGCAGGCGGGTGGCGATCCGCGCGAACAAGTTACGCGCGGTACGGGCTCCGTGCCGCTCGAGCGAGAGCAAGTCCTTGCAGGTGCAGAAGACCGACTCGATGCGCTGGCGGATGGGCGCCAGGTGCACGCCCTGGTCGGGCTCGTTCCGGCGAGCGGGCCGCACGACCCTCGCCCCCAGGGAAGCGACCTTCGCCGCGAACTCGCGACCCGCGTAGCCCTTGTCGCAGACGACCGTCTCGCCGCCGCGAAGCGCCTGGGGGAGGATGCGAAGCGCCACCTCGCGCTCGGGACGGTCGGCGCTCACGAGCGCTGCCGCGCGCGGCGTGCCGTCGGGCGAGCAGACCAGGTGCAGGCGCATGCCCCAGAAGGAGCGCGAATGGCTGCGCGAGTAGCCGTAGCCGCAGACCTCGGCGAGGGCAGAGCGGCGCGTCGTCTCCAGCGAGCGGCCGCACTCGACCGGGGTCGAGTCGAGCAGGACGAGGTCGTCACGGGATCCGGGCGAGCGCTCGGCGAACACGCCCACGAGCCACTCGATCGTCTCGGCCAGCCGCGCACGGCGCTTGTGCAGGGCGTCCTGGCGAGGCAGGAAGGGGAAGAGGTGCCCGAGCTGGCGCTTGGCCGCTCGCAGGAAGCGCCGATCGGACGGTATCCCCATGAGCACTCGGGCGACGCAGAGGGTGACGATCTCGGCATCCGTGAGTTTGCGCCGGGCATTGGCCGGTCGCTCGGGCAAGAGCTCGTCGGCCGTGCAGTAGACACTGATCACGAGCAGGTCGAGGTCGGCGTCCATCGTGGCCTCCTGGTCGACGGTGTCCAAGACACCGCCGACTTCGACCTGCCTCCCTTGGTCCCTATCGCCACGACCAGAGTCGTGGCATCAATCATCTAGTCGGAGCTCGGCCCGAAGAGATCGAAGTCACCGGCGAGCACGCTGTCCAGCCGCCCGTCCGGTACCCCCTGACCGCGTCTCGCACCAGAGGCGAGCGACCGGATCGGTACCGGCGCACCACGATGCTGGGAGCCTGTGCCGCCGCGAAGGCCGCGCGCGCCTCGCGTGCAAGGTCCCCCGCGCCGTGTCTGTCCCCGGGCGGCCGCGAGACCACGAGAACCTGGACCTGGTCCCGATCGAGGACGGGGCTCCCGTCCCGCTCGTCGTCCACGAGCTCGAGCACGTGGAGGCCGGATTCGAGGCCGAGGATCTCCTCGCAGCCCAGGCCGGAGACCGCCAGCAGGCGTTCGCCGTCCGGGGCGGCTAGAAGCTGCACGTGCATTCCGCACCGGTCGGCCCAGCCGACGTACATGTCGACCAGCGTCGACGCGAACTCGTCGGCGTCGGCGTCTCCTCCACGGATAGTCCCCGCGGGCCTCAGACGCACGAACCCGTCGGTCGGCGCATTCTGGGCGATGCCTGCGAGTGCCCGGTCGAGTACGTACAGGCGTCCGGCGAGGAGGCCCACGAGCTCGGCGTTGGCGCGACCGTCTCGCCTCGTGCTGCGACCCAGGCGTGCGCCGAGTCGCTCTGCGGTTCGCGACGCGGCTTGCAGCCGATCGAGGTACTCGGCCTCGGTGAGGAGCTCGAAGCGGTCCTCGCGGTCCCAGAAGCCCGGCTCGGAGAGCAGCGAGAGTGCGTGACCCTTCCTCGCCTGTGCCGCCTCCACCTCGGTGGCCACACGCTCGAGCTCGGCGAGGACGAAACGGACGGCTGCGCTTTCCCCGCGCGGCGAACGGGCGAGGGCTGGTAGCTCCAGCGCCGCAAGCTCCTCCTCGTCCTCGAGCTGCGGTTCCGCATCCGGGTCGACGAACACGACCTCGATGCGCTCGCCGGCGGGGGCAGTGACGAAGAGGAACTGGTCGCCGGCGGGGATCGACTGTTCGACGATCGCGGCGGCCAGCGGCGCCAGGAGATGCTGCTCGACGGCACGCTTGAGCGGCCGGGCGCCGAGCTCCGGACTGAAGCCCTTCTCAATGAGGAACGTGTACGCGGAGTCGTCGGCCTCGACGGCCCAGGGGCGTCCGCGGAGACCGCGTCGAGCGAGCGCATCGGCGAGCTCCTTGTCGAGGAGCGCGCGCATGGCCGATCGCTCGAACGGTTTGAAGACGACGATGCGATCGAACCGATTCACGAGCTCCGGCCTGAACGAGCTGCGAACCGCACGTTCGACGGCCGCGCTCGAGAACGTGCGATCGGCGGGATCGAAACCGACCCGCCCGCCCTGGGCGAGCGGCGACCCGATGTTGGACGTGAGCACGATGACGCTGCGGCGGAAATCGACTACGCGGCCCTGGAGGTCGGTCAGGCGGCCGTCGTCGAAGACCTGCAAGAACAGGTCGAGCACGGGCTGCGCCGCTTCTCGAACTCGTCGAGGAGCACGACCGCGAACGGATCCTTGCGCACGGACGAGATGAGCGCGGCCCCGTGGGCGTCCATGGCCGTGTCCGAGAGAAGCCGGTCGAATGCCTCGGGCGTCTGGTACTCGCTCATGTCGAGCCTGATCAACCGCTCGGGAGATCCGAACAGGAACTCGGCGAGCGTCTTCGCGATCTCGGTCTTTCCGGTGCCCGTCGGGCCGACGAACAGGAACACGCCGAGCGGCCGGGTCGGGTCGGTCACACCCGCCTTGATCATCGCGATGCGCTCGACGATGCAGTCGATGGCCTCCGGCTGCTCGAGGACGCGCTCGGAGAAGAAGGCCTTGACCTCGTCGAGCGGCAGCGGTGCCGCCGCGTCGAGCAATGCGAGCGGGAGGCCCGAGCTCGCCGCCAGGGTGGTGAGAAGGTCACGGCCGTCGAAGCTCGTCTCCCCTAGCTCTGCAGCCTCGGTGACCGTCGCGTGGACGAGCCGGAGGAGGTTTCCGGGTTGAGCGACCCCCGGCAGGAACTGCTGCGCCAGCTCGAGAGCTTCGCCCAGCGTCTGCTCGCCGGCTGCGACGTCGAGGCCGTTGTGCTCGAGGGCGTGCTTCGCGACGGCGATCGTGTCGGCGTCCTCGAGCGGGCGGACGCGGACGACCTCGAACGCGGTCTTCACCCTCGGCCGAGCGGACACGAGGAGCTCCGCAGCGGTGGGCGTCACCTCCGCGACGAGGGCGATGGCACCCGACTCGATGTGCGGGAGCAGTGCATCGAGGAGGCCGTGCGGGCTGCGCGAGTGCTGGCCGGCGAAGAGCGCCTCCTGGAGCTCGGGGACGATCCAGACCACGTCCTGGCCCGCCACCGCGTCGACGAGCGTCTTGACACGCCCCTCGAGCTCGCCGATGTGAACGGCCCCTGCGTTGATCTGCGCCGCCGTTGTCTCGAACACCATCGCGCCCTCGTCGATGCGCTCCAGCGCCGCACGGGTGAGCGCCGACTTCCCCACGCCGTGCTCGCCGACGAGGAGCACCGAGCGCGGCGGGGACTGCTCGATCGCGCCGACGACGATCTCGACGAGCTCGCGTCGGCGGCCTGCGAGAAGGGCCGGGGGCACGTCGAACGGGCGCTCCCAGATGCGGCCGACGCTCTGGAGGTTCCGGATCGCACGCCAACGCTCGAAGCTCGACCGAAAGTCCGGGCCGAGCTCGGTTTCGAAGCGGTCCACGAACGCCTCGACCTCGTCGGCCGAGTCGAGCGAGACCCGCTCGAAGGTCTTCGTGTCCACGACCTCGCCCTGCGCGAGGCGCTCCCGGACGAATTGCGCGAGCGCCTCGTTCTGAACGCCCTCGAGGGCGGCGAGCGCCGATCCGATCGCCGGTCGGTCCGCGTGGATCGCGAGCGCACGGAGCAAGAGCCGGTTCTCGCAGAGGGACGGCCGCACGGTGTTCCGCAGCGCCCACGTGACCCAGTCGCTCGGCACGTCCTCGCGCTGAGCGAGCGCGGCGAGTGCCATCGAAGCGACCCAGCCGTCGCTGTCTCGACTCAAGGCCACGACGTCGTCGACGTCGGTGTCGCGGTCGGCGAGTGCGGAGACACCGGCGAGGAACGACGGCTGCGTCTCGAGCGTCTCGAGGCTCATGTCCCACCACTCGTGCTTCGACTCGAGCAGCGCCGCCGCGGAGCGGACGTCGTCGGCGTCGAAGTCGTCGAGACCGAGGTCGAAGTCGAACCCCTCGTCGCTTTCGCCCCTCCACTTCTCGACCGCCTCCACGACGATGCCGAGGAGGGCGAGCGCCCCGAGTGCGGCGAGAGCGACGAAGACGAGGATGCCGATCCACTTGAGGACGTCCACGCGCGTACCGTCGCAGCGCGAACGAGCGGAGTCAAAGGCCGGACTTAGAGGCGGCCGAGGATCTCCTGGTCCTCCGGAAAGCGTCCCGTCGCCTGTTTCGAGAAGAGCAACTCACCGTTCAGGACGACGTCGAACTGCCCCCTTCCACCGGGCGTGATCCCCGCCTCCACACCCGTCTTCGATTCGATCTCGGCGGCGAGACTCGCGGCCCGCGTGTCGTAGCCGCTTCAGGTGGGGCAGTAGAAGATCTCGACGCGCATGAGGTCAACCCTACTGTCGCGCGCGTCGTTACGGCTCCAGGCGCGGGCGATGCCTGTCGATGATTGCCGCGCAGTCGACACCGGGCGGGAGGGTCCCGTACGCTCGGCCGCCGTCGTCGCTGAGCCGGGTCGCACAGAACGCGTCCGACACCTCGTTCGGAGCATGCCGCGCAAGCAGCGAGGCCTGCAGGCAGAGCGCGGCCAGCTCGACGAGCCGACGTGCCCGGTACTCCAGCTCCTTCCCGTCCTCGAGCTCCTTCCGAAGTCGGGCCGAAGCGGCGTCGAGCCGAGCGTCCGCGCCGGAGCCGAGCTCGATCTCGGCGAGCAGCGCCTCGACGCTCTCGGGCTCGCGCGCCGCTACCCGAACGAGATCGAGCGCGTTGACGTTTCCCGCACCCTCCCAGAGCGAGTTGAGTGGGCTCTCGCGGAAGAGGCGTGGTAGGGGCGACTCCTCGACGTAGCCGTTGCCTCCGATGCACTCGAGCGCCTCGGCGACAAGCGGCGGCGTCGATTTGCAGACCCAGTACTTCGCAATCGTGGTCGCGAGCCGGCGGAACGCGTGGTCACCCTCGTCGACCGCCCGCGCGAGCCGAAGCGCGGATGCGGTCGCTGCCTCGGAGTCGAGACAAAGGTCGGCGAGGACGTTGACGTGGAGCGGCTGCTCGACGAGCAGCCGGCCAAAGGCGGCGCGATACGCGGCGTGGTGTGTCGCCTCGGCCACGGCTCTTCGCATGAGCGCGGTCGAGCCGAGAACGCAATCGAGTCGCGTGTGCACGACCATCTCCATGATGGTCGCGACGCCGCGACCCTCTTCGCCGAGCCTCGTCGCCCATGCTCCCGTGAGCTCGAGCTCCGCTGACGCGTTCGAGAGGTTTCCGAGCTTGTCCTTCAGCCGACGCAGGTGAAACCCGTTCCGCGACCCGTCCGGGAGGACGCGCGGAAGGAGGAAGCAGGTGAGGCCGTCGGACGCCTGTGCGAGCACGAGGAACGCGTCACACATCGGTGCCGAGCAGAACCACTTCTCGCCGACGAGCACGTAGCCGCCGTCCGCGAGCGGCTCGGCGCGTGTCTCGTTCGCACGCACGTCCGACCCTCCCTGGCGCTCGGTGAGCGCCATGCCAATGAGCAGACCGCGTTTCTTGCGGGCGGGACGCAGTCCGGGGTCGTACTCGAGGCTCGCGAGGGCAGGTACCCAGTCCGCCGCGAGGGCACCGTCGGCCTGAATGGCAGGCACCGCAGCGTAGGTCATCGAGAGCGGACAGCCGACCCCTGCTTCGGCCTGGGCGAGGAGCACGAAGCGTGTCGCTCTGCTCACGTGGGCGGCGGGCTCGGGATCGATCCACGGGAAGGCGTGCAGGCCGTGTCCGACGCCGATTCGCATCAGCTCGTGCCACGCTG
>JBMDXR010000056.1:0-50038 GCA_048594925.1 Gaiellaceae bacterium | reverse complement strand
GGGTGGTCGAGTACGCGGGGCCGGTACTCGACGAGTTGGATGCGGCCGTCGAAGGTTCGGCTATCGATCATGTCGAGCGCGACGTCGGGGTAGCCGTCGTAGATGCGTTCTGATCCGGTGGCGCCGGTGATCACTGGGAACATCACGACGCGGAACCGATCGACGAGACCACCTTGCAGCAGCGACCGGCTCAAGCTCAGGCTTCCGATCGTGCTCAGTAGACCCGAGCCTTCCTCCTTCATCGCCCGGACGGCGTCGACGGCGTCGTCGCGCACGAGCGTGCTGTTGGCCCACGTGAGCGGGTCGTCGAGCGAGGACGAGAACACCACCTTCGACGCCCCCGTGAGCCCGCCGACCGACGCCTCTTCGTCGGCGCTGAACTCGTCGGTCCCCTCGGGCATCTCGCCGGCGGCGAAGCCGGACATCAGCCCGTAGGTGTTCGCGCCCATCAGATAGGTGACCTCGGGCTGCTCCTCGAGCCACGCGAGGTACTCAGGCCCCTGCAAACCCCACCAGCCGGGCCAGCCCTCCCCCGACGCGTAGCCATCGAGCGAGGTGATGAAGTCAACGAGCAGTTCTTTCACGGCCGCTCCTCTGTTCGTGACGCAGTTGCACTCAGGTTCCGGCTCGACCCTATGGCGGCTGAGTAGCCGCGAGCGAGAGAGGGCCGGACACTCCGGAGTTACAGGTCGGGGGGTTTGTCTGGCCGGAGACTGGCTCCGGCTGACCCCATGTAACGGAAGGAGGGTCCGGCCGTGACCGCAACGATGACTTTCGCGGGCCTGGATGTCCACGCCCGCTCGATCCACGCTGCCGCAATCGACGTGCGGACCGGGGAGCTGCGTCGTGTTCGCTTCGGCGCCCGCAGCGAGGAGGCGATCAGTTGGTTACAGGCGTTGCCGCAGCCAGTGCGGGCCTGCTACGAGGCGGGGCCGACCGGGTTCGCGCTCTACCGGGCCGCGGAGGCCGCCGGCGTCCCAGTTGAGGTGGTGGCGCCGAGCAAGACGCCGCGTGCTCCCGGTGATCGGATCAAGACTGATCGGAAGCTTCAACGCGTTCCGTCGCGATCCGGAAGCCGTGCTGGCACGGCTCGAGGTGTAGGGAACAAACCGGTCCGCACGTTCGAGCGCGTCGCCGCGCTCGTCGACTGTGGCGCGCTCGTCTTCGATCGGCCTGAGGGAAGAGCTCGCCGAGAAGCTCGTCGTCGTCGCCGCCTCGTTTGGGCCGCCGGCTGAGTGCACGCTGTGGCGCCAGAAAGGGCACGCTCGGCGCTTGACCTCATCGTGTTCGTGCGGCCGGAGCACAAGCGCGCGCCCAAAGATGCCTATTTGCAGGCTCTTTTTGGAAGACGTTTGGGCCACGGGTTTGGGCCACGAGGCATCCGTGCGCGCCTGTCCCGACAACACAACATGCCTATTTGCAGGTACTTCAAGACACGGGAGCGACGGGACTCGAACCCGCGACCTCCGGCGTGACAGGCCGGCGTTCTAACCAACTGAACTACGCCCCCGTAGCCCGCGAAGTGTAGCCGCGCTGCAGGGATCGGACGCTCCGGCACGTAGCCTGACTCCACGTGTCCACCGCCGACTGGGTTGTCATCGGCGTCGTCGCGCTCGCCGGGCTCTACGGTGTCGCGACGGGGTTCCTCCGCGGAGCGTTCTCGCTCGCCGGGTTTGCGCTGGGCGCGTATCTCGGCGCTCGCCTCGCGCCGCTCATCCTGAGCGACGGCTCTCCGTACGTCCCGGTCATCGCACTCAGCGGAGCCATCCTGCTCGGGATGCTCATGCGCGGTCTCGCAGGCGTGCTCGCGGGCGCGCTTCGCACGAGCCTCGGAGTCATCCCCGGGATGCGCCTGGTCGATCGCCTTGCTGGGCTCGTGCTGGGGCTCGCGGCAGGGGTCTTCCTGTGCTGGGCGATCGGCGCCGTGCTGCTCTACCTGCCGGGAGAGACCGAGCTCCGGCGTGCCGTACAGCGGTCGACGATCCTGTCGGAGATCAACGACGTCGTTCCGCCGGAACAGCTGCTCGAGGAGCTCGAGCGCGTGGACCCGATCGGAGTCTTCCTCGGACCGCCGGCGATCGTAGCGCCGCCCGACAAGGGGATCGCGAGGGATCCGGACGTGGTGCGAGCCTCGCAGAGCGTCGTCCGCGTCACGGGTATCGCATGCGGTCTCGGAGTCGAGGGGTCGGGCTGGGTCGCACGCCGCGGGCTCGTGGTAACGAATGCGCACGTCGTCGCCGGTATCTCGCGACCTCGCGTCGACACGGACAGCGGTCGGGCCTTCGTCGCAACGGTCGTCGCGTTCGATGTCGGCAACGACATCGCCGTGCTTCGCGTGCCGGGGCTCGGTGCGAAGGCGCTGGCCGTGGCAGCGCCGGAGCGTGGTGCGGCCGTGGCCCTCGTCGGGTATCCCGGGAACGGGCCACTCACCCGAACGCCGGGAAGACTGGGGGGCACGGCAGCGGTCCTGAGTCGCGACGCCTACGGTCGAAGCCCGGTGAGACGACAGGTGACTGCGATCCGGGGCTCCGTCCAGCCGGGGAGTTCGGGCGGCCCCGGGGTGGACGCCCAGGGGCGAGTGCGGACGACGGTGTTCGCCCGCCGTCCACGCGAGACGGGCGGCTACGGCATCCCCGTCGACCTCGTCGTCAAGACCATCGCGAAGGCCGGATCGCAGCCGGTCGCCGCGACCGACTGCACGTCCTAATCGAAAAGGTCCAGTGCCGCGTGCGGCTGGCGGAACGGCGGGATGACGTAGATGCCGGCAGCCAGCTCGCGAGAGGCGTCGAGCAGCTCGCGTGCGATCGCCAGGCCGGTCTCTGCTGCCGCCGGCCCGGCATCGAGGAGCCGCTTCTGCACGTGCTCCGGTACGACGATCCCAGGCACCTCGTTGTGGAGCCGCAGCGCGAGCTGGTAGCTGCGCACATAGAAGATCCCGACGAGGAGCGGGATCGGGCAGGAGCCTCCTAGCCGTTCGAGGAAGGCCTCGAGGTACGCGAGGTCGAACAGCACCTGGGTCATCGCGAATCGCGCGCCCGCCTCGAGCTTGCGCTCGAAGCGCTCGAGCTCGTAGTCGAGGTCGTCGGCGGCGGGATTCACGGCGACGCCGAGGAAGAACGAGGTCGGGGCGTCGATCTCGCGGCCGTTGTAGTCCTCGCCGGCGTTCATGCGGGCGATCACGTGCGCCAGCCCGATCGAGTCGACCTCGTAGACGCCGCGAGCGCCCGGGTAGTCACCGGCCTCGGGCGGATCCCCGGTGACGGCGAGGATGTTGCGGATGCCGTCGGCATGGGCGCCGAGGAGCATCGACTCGAGCCCTGCGATCGACGTGTCGCGCGGCGTGAGATGCGGGATCGTCTCGAGCCCTGTGACGCGCTCGATCGTGGCCGACGCGATCAGCCCGTTCATCCGCGCTCGCGCCCGCGGATTGTCGTTCACGTCGACGACGTCGACGTGGCCTGACTCCTTGAGTGTCCTGGCGAGCTCGAGCATCCTCTGGGCGTTCCCGCCCCGCGGCGGGTCGATCTCGACGGACACGACGAACTCGCCCTCGCGCAGCTTCCGCTGGAGGAGAGTCTCGCGCTCGGGCGCGGCAGGTGAGACGACCGGCTCGCTGCCACGGACGACGAGCTGCGTGCGAGGGCTCCGGTCCTCGTCGACGGCATTCCGAATTGCGGCGATCTCGGTGGGCGTCGTCCCGCAGCAGCCCCCGATGATCCGCGCTCCGAGCTCCCGCGCATGTGCGGCAAACTCCGCGAAGTACTCCGGCGTGGCGTGCGGGAAGATCACGCGCTCGCCCGCGAGGCTCGCGAGGCCGACGTTCGGAAGTGCAGCGAGCGGCTTGCCGCGGTTTCCCATACGCTCGATTGCGCGCAGCGCCGCCTGGAGCCCGAGGCCGTGGTTCGCCCCGATCGCGGCTACGTCGACGTCCGCGAGCGCGTGCGCCGCACGCTCCGCCGACACGCCTCCGAGCGTCTGGGCGTCCTCGTCGAACGTCAGCAGGCTCACGATCGGCAACGGCGAGACGCCTCTCACCGCCTCGACCGCGGTGAGCAGCTCGTCGAGGTCGTAGAACGTCTCGATCATGAAGAGGTCGACTCCGCGGCCCTCGAGCAGCCGTGCCTGCTCGGCGAAGACGGCTTCGCGATCCTTCGCAGGGCCTCCGAGCGGCCCGATCGAGCCCGCGATGAAGACGTCCGTCCCCGACACCTCACGCGCGTCCCGGGCGATCTTCACCGCTGCCTCGTTGATCGCTGCGACGTCCTCTTCGAGGTAGTGCTCGGAGAGCTTCCGGCGGTTCGCGCCGAACGTGTTCGTCTCGATGATGTCCGCCCCAGCACGGATGAAGCCGAGGTGGAGCGAGAGCACGCTCTCCGGAGCTCGAAGGTTCGCCTCCTCCGGGCAACGCAGCCGCGAGACCGCGCTCGAGACGAGCGTGCCCATCCCCCCGTCTCCGACCAGCGGCGGCCCGTTCGCCAGGCGCTCCAGGAACCGGCTCACTGCGGCATTCCACCATGAGCAGCGGCGGTGAAGCAGCGTCGTCAACGCACTTCAGGTGATCGGTGAAGCGCCCTCAGGGGTTGCGAGGAATGGGTGACTCGAAGAGAGTGCGATCACTCACGGCGGGCAGCGAAGCGGCGGCCACCCGCGTGAGAACAGTGACGGGTGAAGCAGCGGTTCCTCCTCGGAGGAGCTTGCCGGGAGCGGTGAGCGGGGGCTTGGCGGCTACCCCGCTCCCTTCCCGCCGACTCGGTCGGGCACTCAAGAGTCTCCAGCCGCGTGCCGATAGCGACATCGACTCCCGGCTGGGGACTGACGGCAATCAGCCAGGCCCGGAGCATCGAGAAGGGGCGGCGGACGACGCCGCCCTTCTCATTCGGGGCCGCCACTCGAAGACGGCGATGAGGCAGCCCGTCTCTCCACGAGTTGTGGTGCGTTCCGGCCTCGTAGCTCGTGTCACAGGGAAGGAAGGGAGTGGTGTGGGCGCTCAGGGCCTTTCGGCCTGGGAGCTCCGTCATCTCGGCTCCTTCGAATCCGGATGGACGACGCGGCCCTCCATGCCCCCGGCGACGACGACGACCTGGCCGGTGACGTGCCCGGACAGCGTGTCCGAGGAGAGGACGACGACCTGGGCCGCGACATCTTCAGGGGTGGCGACCTTACGGAGCGGCATCGTCTGCGTGATCCGCTCCACGCGTGCGTCGTCGAGGAGGCCGCGCGTCATCGGCGAGGCCGTCCAGCCGGGGGCGACCGCGTTGACGCGTGCGGTCTTCGAGATCCGGGCGACCTCGTTCTTCAGGGAGAGGAGGAGACCGCCGAGGATCCCGGACTTCGCGGCCGCGTAATCGGCGTGGCCTGCCTCGCCGAAGACGCCCGCAGTCGAGCCGACGAGCACGAGCGAGCCGCTTCCGTTCCGCTCGACCTCACGGAGGAACGCACGCGCAGTGAGGAACGTCGCGGTGAGGTTCCCCCGCACGGTCTCTTCCCAGCGCTCGAGCGGGAGCTCCCACAGCGGGACGTCGTCCGACGGGTATACGCCGGCGACGGCTACGCAGACGTCGACCGAGCCCAGGGCCGCGCGTGCCTCCTCGAACAGCCGATCCGTCTCCGTCTCGTCGCGCAGGTCCGCCTGGGCGACCGAGACGCCTCCGAGCTCCTCGGCCAGCGCTCGCGCGCGCTCCCCGCCGCGGTGGTAGTGGACGAGCACGCTTGCGCTTTCTGCGGCGAACGCACGAGCGCACGCCGCACCGATGCCGCCGGACGCGCCGGTGACGAGCACACCCTTGCCGTCGAGTCCCGTGTCGATCGGCGTAGGCTACTTCGGTGCGCGTCCACGTCATCTCCGACATGGAGGGCGTCGCCGGGATCGTGAAGTGGCAGCAGACCACCGGTGGCGAGTCGCTCTACGAGGAAGGTCGCAAGCTCTACACGCAGGAGATCAACGCAGCGGTCCGGGGCGCCAAGGCGGCGGGCGCGAAGGAGATCGTCGTCATGGACTGCCACGGAGCGGGCAAGGGCTGGACGTTCAACTCCCTCATCCCGGAGGACCTCGATCCGGACTGCGAGTTCGTCGTCCAGAGCGAGTGGACCGAGTACACCGAGTTCCTCGAGCAGGGCTGCGACGCGGCGCTCTTCCTCGGCATGCACGCTCGGGCGGGCACCGCCGACGGGGTCATGAACCACACGATCTCGGGCCGCGACTACCAGAACCTCTGGTTCAACGAGACGCTCGTCGGCGAGACCGGGATCAACGCCGCGCTCTGCGGAACGTGGGACTGCCCGGTGCTGCTCGTGACGGGCGACGAGGCGTCCTGCCGGGAGGGAAGGCAGCTCCTCGGGGATGGGCTGACGACGGTCGCGGTGAAGGAGGGGCTCAGGTCGGAGTCCGCGCGCATGCTCCCTCCCGTCCGCGCGCGCGAGCTCATCGAGGAGGCGGCGCGTCGAGCACTCGGCGACCTGAAGGCGGTCGCGCCGTACGACCCCGGCCGACCGTGCGAGGTCAAGGCTGAGTTCAAGAGCACGAGCGAGCCGGACCGGCTCCGCTTCCGCCATGGCGTCGAGCGGCTCGACGAGCGAACGATCGTCTCCCGCGCCGAGACCTGGTGGGAGGCCTGGAAGCAGTTCTACTTCTGATGCTCGCGGCTCTCGCCTCGACGGCGGAGGACGCGATTGACACGCGGGTCCGGAAACTATGTGATTGCGCGCACGGACGGACGAGGCGGCCTCGGAGTAACAACCGCGAGGCTCGGGCGTCGTAAGCTAGGGCAACCACAATGGAGGAGGAAGGAATGCAGAAGCGGGGATACCGGCCGCGGGCGTTCGTGGCCTTCGGAGCCTTGCTGCTCGCACTTCTCGGGTTCGTCGTCGTGCTCGGGGCGACGACCTCGAAGTCCACGGCGGCCCCCTCGGGCGCGGCGTCCGCGGACGCGGCTCTGATCACCTGCGGGACAGCCCAAACCATCGGCTTCGCGGCTCCGATCACAGGGCCGGTCGCCGCGCTCGGGGGCCAGATGGTGAAGTGGGGTCGCTTCGCCATGACGCGCTGGAACGCGACGCATCCCGACGCGCAGATCCGGCTCGTCATGGGTGACACGCAGCTGCCCGATACCGCGCAGGCGGTCCGTGTGGCCGAGAGCTTCGCCTCGAACGACGAAATGCTCGTGGTCGTCGGGCCGGCCGGGAGTCAGGAGATCCAGGTCTCGACCGCGCCCCTCCGCAGGGGCGGTCTCGCGAACATCTCCGGCACAGCCACAGCGACCGTGCTGACGGTGTCGGGTAGGCGCCGCGGGTACTTCTTCCGCACCGTTCCGAACGACGACCAGCAGGCCGCGAAGGCGGTCGCCACCATGCGCAGCCGCCTCCGCGCCAGGAGGATCGTCATCATCGACGCGCAGAACAGCTACAGCGAGGGGCTCGCCGATGCCGTCGGCCGGCTTCTGCGGGAGAGGGGAATCAGGGCTCAGCGCGAGTCGGTGAACGAGAGCACGGTCAGCGACTTCTCGTCGCTGGTCACCAGGATCCCGAGCAACACGCAAGTCGTTTACATCCCCTGGCAGATCGCCTCGAAGGCACAGCAGTTCGGCACGCAGCTCCGGGCGTCGGGGAGGAACGCCACCCTCTTCGGTGGTGACGGCCTCTACATCCCCGAGGAGTTCAAGATCCCCGGGTCGTACGTGACCGCGTTCCCGGTCTCGCAGGGCCATCGTGTCGTTCGCGCGTACCAGCGTGGGCCGGGCAGAGGGAAGACCGATCTGTTCGGGCTTCCCAGCTACGTCGCCGTCGAGGTCGCCGCGCGCGCGGTAGAGCGCGCGTGTGCCGACGGCGAGGCCGACCGCGCAGAGGTCAGGACGTTCGTCAACCGGACCAACATCCCGGCCGCTGCGTCCGCGCTCGGATTTCCGGTCAGGTTCCAGCAGCGGGTTGCGCGACCGCTGGGGCCCGGCGACATGAGGAATCCGGCTGCCTACATCGTCTATCGGATCAGTCAGAACGGCCGGTTCGTTCAGGTCGGCTAGACCGATTCTCCGCGTGCGGCCCACGGATCTCGTGGGCCGCACGCGTTTCTGAGAGGCTTCTCGCGCGGTGGAGCTGCCACTCTTCTCCGTCGTCGACACCGTGCGCCAGCTCGGCTGGACGGGCTTCGTGGAGCTCACTCGCAATGGGCTGGCGCTCGGGAGCCTGTATGCGCTCATCGCCCTCGGCTACACGATGATCTACGGGATCCTGAAGCTCCTCAACTTCGCGCACGGCGACGTGTACATGGTGGGTGCGTTCATCGGGTTCGGCGTCCTCAGCCTGTTCGGAGGCCCCCCGTCCCCGTCGCTCGCGCTCCTCCCGCTGATCGTGCTGATGTTCGTCGCGGCGATGTTCGGAGCGGGCGTGCTCGGCGTCGTCATCGAGCGCTTCGCCTACCGGCCGCTGCGGAACGCTCCCCGAATCGCGGTGCTGATCAGCGCGCTCGGCGTCTCGTTCTTCCTGCAGAACAGCATGCTGCTGCTCTTCGGCGCCCAGTTCCGGAGCTACGAGTCCTTCCAGCTCGGATCGGCCAATCCGGACGTGTTCGAACCGGGGCCACTCGTCGAGCCTGTCTTCACGATCGCAGGCGTGACGTTCCAGCGGATCCAGATCGCCGTGCTGGCGACGAGCGTCGGCTTGATGATCGCCCTCACGCTCCTCGTTTCCCGCACGAGGCTCGGCAAGGCCATGCGCGCGACGGCGTTCGACCGCGAGGCGGCAGCGATGATGGGTATCGACGTCGACCGCGTCATCGCCTCGACGTTCTTCATCGGTTCGCTGCTCGCCGGAGCTGCGGGCGTCATGTTCGCGCTCCTGTACAGCCAGATCTTCCACTTCATGGGATTCCTCGCCGGCCTCAAAGGCTTCACTGCGGCGGTCGTGGGCGGCATCGGCAGCATCCCCGGCGCGATGCTCGGCGGACTGCTCGTGGGACTCGTCGAGTCGTACTCCCAGGGATATCTCGGCGGCCAGTGGTCCGACCTGACGGTCTTCGCGATCCTCATCGGCATCCTGCTCGTCCGGCCGAGCGGCCTCCTCGGCGCTCGCGCGATCCAGAAGGTGTGATGGACTTGGACAGGGACCGCTTCGACCCCTCCGCTGAGCCCACCGAGCGCGATCGTCCGCGCGTCGGCGTGGACGAGTGGGTCGCGCAAGTCGACCAACTCAGGGATCGGCCCACGGGCGTCGCAGGCCTGGTGCACAGGCTCGGCGAGATCGTGACGCCGGGCATGCGGCTAGCACTCGCTGTCGCGGTGGCGGCAACGCTGCCGCTGTGGCTCGGCGAAGGCGACCTCTTCAACTACGGGATCTTCGTCCTCCTGTACGTCCTGCTCGGCCTCGGTCTGAACGTCGTCGTCGGCTTCGCCGGGCTTCTCGACCTCGGCTACGTCGCCTTCTTCGGGTTCGGCGCCTATCTCTACGCGCTCCTCTCTTCGGAGCACTACGGGATCCACTGGCCGGCGATCGTCACCGTGCCCATCGTCGTCGTCGCCACCTCGCTCCTCGGGCTCTTCCTGGGCGTCCCGTCGCGACGACTTCTGGGCGACTACCTGGCGATCGTGACGCTGTTCTTCGGGCAGGCGTTCGTCGTCTTCGTGAACGCGTCGAATCCCCAGGTTGCCGGCCAGGGGCTCACGGGCGGCCCGAACGGCATCGCCGACATCGACCCCATCAGCATCTTCGGCTACGAGCTCGTCACGAGGACCCAGCAGTACTTCATGCTGCTCGTGGCGGGCGTCGTCGTCCTGATCGGCCTCCATTTTCTGAGCGAGTCCCGCACGGGGCGCGCCCTGCGGGCGCTTCGCGAGGACCCGCTCGCGGCCGAAGCCATGAGCATTCCCGTCAACCGGCTCAAGCTGTTTGCGTTCGGCGTTGGAGCGGGGATTGCGGGCTTCACCGGCTGCATGTTCGCGACGCTCCTGACGGCCGTCACGCCGGGAAACTTCGACGTCCCGATACTCATCACCCTCTACGCGGTTGTCATCCTGGGCGGCTTCGGCAGCTTGAGCGGGGTGCTCTTGGGGGCGCTCGTGATCGCCGTGTCGTTCCAGTTCCTGGCGCCCGAGAATCCCCAGAACAACGCCCGCGTCCTCTTCTACACGATCATCCTCCTCACCATCGTCCTCGCGGTCCGGTCGTGGTGGCGCCTCGTGCTGGTCCTGGCCGGGACGGTCGCGCTGGGAGTGACCGTGCACGCGATCGTCGCGACTGTCGCTCCCACCTGGACGGGCGGTGCGGCCGTCGAGGCGGGTCGCCTCGGAGACGTCATCGCGGAGTGGGTCGTCATTCCACGAGGGCACCCGAACTTCGGCAACGTCGCCTACGTGGCGTTGGTCGTGGCGATCCTGGTGCTCACGCAGGTGCGACCATCGCTCCGCCTCTTCTTAATCCCCTCGGTCGCTTACCTCGCTGCGATCGTCTGGGAGACGAGCTTCGTGCAGCAGCCGGCAGTCGCGCGCTGGATCCTGTTCGGCGCGCTCCTAATCGTCCTCATGATCGTGCGCCCGCAGGGGCTTCGCGGCACACAGCGCGTGGAGATCGTGTGAACGACCACCCGACCCCGCTCCTGACGTTGCGACACGTCGACAAGTCCTTCGGCGGGCTGCGCGTCGTCGACGAGCTGGACCTGGACGTGGGGGAAGGCGAGATCGTCAGCCTGATCGGGCCGAACGGCGCCGGCAAGACGACGGTGTTCAATCTCGTCACGGGCGTGTACGCACCGGACAGCGGGGAGATTCTCTTCGACGGGCGGGACATCGCCGGTCTTTCGCCACACAAGATCACGAGGCTGGGGATCGCGCGGACGTTCCAGACCCTCCGGCTGTTCCTGAACATGAGCGTGAAGGAGAACGTGATGGCCGCCACCTACGGGCACACGAGCGCGACCGTCCTCGAGTCCGTGCTGCGGCTGCCTCGGGCGCGCCGCGAGGAGCGCGAGACCGAACGGCTCGCGGAGGAGAAGCTCGCCTTCTTCGGCCAGCGCCTCGTTGGGTACCGCTGGGATCAGCCTGCGTACTCGCTTTCGTACGCGAACCGGCGTCGTCTCGAGATCGCCCGCGCGATGGCGACCAACGCCCGGCTCTTGCTCCTGGACGAGCCGGCGGCGGGCATGAACCCCGTCGAGACTCACGAGATGACGAACTTGATCGGGCGGCTGCGCGAGGAAGGCGGCTATACGATCTTGGTCATCGAGCACGACATGCACGTCGTCGAGGGCATCTCGGACCGGGTCATCGCTCTCGACCACGGCGTCAAGATCGCCGAGGGATCGTTCGATACCGTCGCAACGGATCCCCGGGTCGTCGAGGCGTACCTCGGAGTCCGCGTGGCCGAGACGAGGTGAGCGGCGACGTCGCACCGGAACCGGCTCCGCTCTTGCGACTCAGCGGCGTCGACACGTTCTACGGTGAGATCCACATTCTCCAGGGCATGGAGCTGCACGTGGGGCCAGGCGAGCTCATATGCCTGCTCGGCGGCAACGCCTCCGGGAAGTCGACGACGCTGAAGACCATCCTCGGGATCGTGCGCCCACGGAGTGGCACCGTCAGTTTCGACGGCGAGGACGTCACGACACGCCCTACGAGCTACCGGATCGCCAAGGGCATGGCGATCGTCCCCGAGAACCGGCGGCTGTTCGCGCCCATGACCGTACTCGAGAACCTCCAGATGGGCGCCTACCTCCATGGTGGTGGCAAGCGCGAGGATTACGAAAGGGTCTACTCGATCTTCCCGCTCCTCCACGACCGCCGCTCCCAGCTCGCCGGGACGCTCTCGGGGGGCGAGCAGCAGATGGTCGCGATGGGGCGCGCGCTGATGGCGCGCCCGAAGCTCCTCCTCATGGATGAGCCCTCGATGGGTCTCGCGCCGATCCTCGTCCAGCGCAACTTCGAGATCATCCAGGAAGTACACGAGTCCGGCGTCGCCGTCCTCGTCGTGGAGCAGAACGCGAACGTGTCGCTCTCCATCGCTGACCGCGGCTACGTGCTCTCGACGGGCCGCGTCGTGCTCGAGGGCAAGGCGTCAGAGCTCATCCAGCACGAGGAGCTACGCAAGGCGTATCTGGGCCGGTGAGCGTTGGGCACGCCATCCGGGGCGAATTTCCGATCTTCGAGCACACGGTCTACGTGAACTCGTGCTCGCAGGGCGCGCTCTCGAACCGCGTCCGCGCGGCGGCGGAAGAGTGGCTCGCGGGGTGGGACGAGAACGGAGCCGAGTGGGAGTTCTGGGTGGAGCGAAACGAGGCCGCCCGCACGGCCTTCTCGGTGCTCGTGCATGCCGAGGCCGACGACGTCGCCGTCACCACCTCGGTCTCGCAGGCGGTGAGTGCACTCGTCTCCGCGCTCGATCTCTCCGGTGAGCGGAATCGCATCGTCATCAGCGAGTACGAGTTTCCGACGGTCGGCCAGATCGCGCACGCGCAGGAGCTCCGCGGGGCGGAGGTCGTCCACGTCCGGCCCGACTCGGACGGACGGATTCCGCTCGAGCGCTTCTCCGAGTCGATCGACGAGCGGACGGCGCTCGTCTGCTGCACGGCCGTCTCGTTTCGCTCCGGGCACCGACACGACGTGTCGGCCATCGCCGAGCTCGGGCATGCGAGCGGCGCCGTCGTCCTCGCCGACAGCTACCAGGCGGTCGGGGCGCTCGAGGTGGACGTCCGCGCGCTCTGCGTCGACGTGATCACGGGCGGCACGGTGAAGTACCTGCTCGGCTCTGCAGGCCTTGCGTTCATGTGGGTTCGGCCCGAGCTGCGCTCCCGGCTCCTGCCGACGCAGACCGGGTGGTTCGCCGACGAGGACATCTTCGCCATGTCCATCGCGGACTACTCGCCGCACGCGAGTGCCCGGCGCTTCGACAGCGGCACGCCTCCCGTCCCGTCCCTCTACCCGGGCGTCGCCGGGATGGAGCTGATCGCCGAGGCGGGTGTACCGGCGATCGAGGAGCACGTGCGAGGTCTGGTCGACCGGCTGCTGCACGGGCTCGACGAGCTCGGCGCGACGGTTGCGACCTCACGGCGCGAAGGAGAGTACGGCCCGCTCATCTGCGTGGTTTCGACCGACCCGGATGCGCTCGTCGACGCGCTCGCCGCGGAACGAATCGTCACCTCGACGCGTGACTCCAACCTCCGCGTCTCGCTCCACCTCTACAACGTCGAAGAGGACGTCGACCGTATCCTCGGCGCGCTTGCGGCGAACCGGGCCCTGCTCGCCTGACTAGGCGGCGTCGGGCCAGGCGATCGACGCCGGAGGGTTGTCGAGCCTCGGTCGACCGCGCTTCGGCCACTCGCGCTGCCAGCGGGCGGCGATGACGGTCTGATCGTTGAACTTCCAGCGCGGCAGGCGGGCTTTGACGAGGGGATCGAGGCCCGCGACGATCGCGAAGCAATCGACGCAGTACGCGATCGGCCAGTGCTCGTCACGCGACCGCCGGTGTGCGAAGGCCTGCACCACCCGCTCGTGGGGACAGTCCTTGCAGTCGGTGAGCCGTGTGCGGCGGCGTCCCCGTAGCGTGAGCGCCGGCTCGAGGCGGTCGTCCCGCATGTACGCGTGGCCGAACGGGCGCCTGTTCACGTAGACGTCGACGAACTCCACCCCGTCGACGTTAACCACCCGTGTTGACGGCTATGCGCGAGGAACTACGAGCCTCGATTCGTAGGCGACCACGACCGCCTGCGCGCGATCCCGCAGACCGAGCTTGCGGAGCACGTGGCTCACATGCGTCTTGACGGTCTCGTCGCTCAGGACAAGCCGGCTCGCGATCTCGTGGTTCGAGAGACCCTCGGCGACGAGCCCGAGGATCTCCGTCTCCCGGGGAGTCAGCGCCGAGAGCGCATCCGGCCGCACCTGCCGTGGGCGCAGGCGTGCGAACTCGGCGATCAGGCGACGGGTGATCGTGGGTGCGAGTAGCGCCTCACCGCCGGCGATGACGCGCACGGCCTCGAAGAGCGTCTCGGCAGGGACGTCCTTCAGAAGGAATCCACTCGCGCCGGCCTGGAGCGCGTCGTAGACGTAGTCGTCGAGGTCGAACGTCGTGAGGATCAAGATGCGTGGGCCCTCGACGTTCGCCGCGATCCGCCGCGTGGCCTCGATGCCGTCCATCACGGGCATGCGCACGTCCATCAGGACGACGTCCGGCCGATGCTCGGCGCTCAACGACACAGCCTCGGCTCCGTCGGCGGCGCTCGCGACCACTTCCATGTCGTGCTGCGTGCCGAGCAGCGCGGCGAATCCCTCGCGCACGACTTCCTGGTCGTCGGCGACGAGAGTCCGGATCACGAGCCGTCCCCGTCGGTCGGCAACGAGACGCTGACCGCGAACCCGCCTCCCTCGGCTGCGCCGCACTCGAAGGTGCCGCCTGCGATCGCCGCGCGGTCGCGCATGCCCACTATCCCGTGTCCGGCCAGCATCTCTTCCGCAGGGCCCGGGCCGTAGTCGCGGATGCGAAGCAGCAGCACGCTCTCGCCGTGGGTGACCTCGACGTCGACGTCCGCGCCGGGTGCATGGCGCCGAGCGTTCGTCAGCGCCTCCTGCACGATTCGGTATGCGGCGAGGTCGATGCCGGCGGGCAGGGGCGCGACCTTGCCCTGGAGGATGAGCCGGATGCTCGAGCCGGCGTCGCGGGCCGTGTCGACGAGCTCGGCGAGCTGGTCCAGCCCCGGCTGTGGCGCGCGCTCGGCCTCGCCCCCGACGTCCTCGCGCAAGACCCCGAGCAGGCGCCGCGTCTCCGTCAGCGCGTCGCGTGCGGTGCCGGCGATCGCCTCGAACCGCCCGCGGGCGTCGGCAGAGAGCTTCGGGGACGTGAGCCGCGCAGTCTCGCTCTGGACCGCGATCACGGACAGGTGGTGCGCGACGATGTCGTGGAGCTCGCGCGCGATGGCCGCCCGCTCCTCCATCGCCGTCTGCTCGCGGACGCTTTCGGCCATTGCCGCCTGGGTCGCGTCGAGCGCGGTGACTGCCTCGGTCCGCTTGCGGCTCGACTCGCCGGCGAGTACCGCCGCGACGACGAGTAGGAAGGGACCGATGCTCGCCAGGTCGACGCTTCCGCCGTCGAACGGGATGACTGCCTGGACGAAGAAGAAGAACACGATCGGCGCGGAGACGAGCAGGCCGCGACGGGCGACGAGGTGTCCGACGGCGTAGAGCATCACCCCGAGAGCGCTGAGCGTGATGGCGGTCTCCGGGCTGGCGAGGATCGTCAGCGTGAGGAAGCTCGCGCCGAGCGCCGCAAGCAGCGGAAACCGGCTCGTCGCGAGCAAGGGCAGGACGGCGAGGACGTTGAGGAGGACGGCGGCCGTCGGGTCGCCCTGGGTCTCGAACGGGAACTCGGTCTGATCGGGCGTGTACACGCTTGCCTCGAGCGCAGCTGTCACCGCGAGGACGAGCGTCAACGCGATGCGGCCGTCCCGCCCGGCGAACATTCGTCGCGCCGCGTCGACGAGCTGGTTCGCCTCGTTCGAAAGCTCCACGGCGGTCATTGTCGTCTGCCGGTTGTGCCGGCGCATCGCGCGCTGCCACGATCTCGACCTTCACCCGCCGGGGTGAGGCTCGAGCTTCGTCCCACCGGCCGGGATGACCTCGAAGACACCGCCTGCGCGCGACGCCGTCCGTGCTCTCTGCTCGTACCTTCCGGGACGATGGAAACGACGGTCGAGACGACGATGCTGACGAAGCGCTACGGTCGCACGATCGCGGTCGAAAACCTCTCGATCGCGGTCCGGCCGGGTCGCGTCACGGGCTTCGTGGGGCCGAACGGCGCCGGCAAGACCACCACGATCCACCTCCTGCTCGGCCTCGCCACCGCGGACTCCGGCGAGGCGCTGATCCAGGGAAGCCGCTACGTGACCATCCCGCGACCGCTGACGGTCGTCGGAGCGCTGCTCGACGCACGCGCGTTCCATCCCAGCCGCTCGGCGCGAAGCCACCTCCGCTGGCTCGCGCAGAGCAACGGGCTCCCGACGAGTCGGGCCGACGAGGTGCTGCGCGTCGTCGGGCTCGGGAAGGTCGCCCGCCGCCGCGCGAGCGCCTTCTCGCTCGGGATGCGCCAACGCCTCGGCATCGCCGCCGCGTTGCTCGGGGATCCGCCGATCCTCATCCTCGACGAGCCCACGATCGGCCTCGACCCGGAGGGGATCGTGTGGATGCGCGAGACATTGCGTCGGCTCGCAGACGAAGGCAGAACCGTCTTCGTCTCGAGCCACCACATGAGCGAGCTCGAGGACACCGCCGACCACCTCATCGTCATCGGGAAGGGTCGTCTGCTCGCCGACATCTCCGTCGACGACCTGCTCGCGAGCGCGACGGACGGGCGGGTCGAGATCAGGACTCCCGACGTCCCCGCCGCGATGACCGTCCTCGCAACCGCCGGCGCGACCGCCATCTCGAGCGGCCGCGACCGCGTCTCCGTTCAGGGGATTCCGCCGTGGCAGGTGGCCGAGCTTCTCGCCGAGAGCCGAGTCCGGCTCGACGAGCTGGTCGCCGCTCGCGCGACGCTCGAGGAGGCGTACTTCTCCCTCACCCGCGAAGCCGCGACCCACGTGGCCGAGAGGACGCCCGCATGAGCCGCACGCTGCACTCGGAGTGGACGAAGCTCCGCACCCAGCGCGGAACGCTCGTCGCGCTCCTGAGCATGTGCGTCCTCATGGTGGGCATGACGGCTTTCTTCGCCTCGGAGTCGGAGACGGATGCCGTCCTCGGGGGCGACGACGACGTCGTGCAGATGGGTCTCGCGGGCATCGTGTTCGCACAGCTCGCGGTTGTCGTCGTGGGCGCGTCACTCGTCACGGCCGAGTTCGGGAGCGGGATGATCCGGACGACGCTGACCGCCACCCAGGGACGCCTTCGTATGCTCGCTGCAAAAGCCCTGGTCCTCAGCGCCGTCGTCTTCCCGCTCGCGCTCGTCTCGTCGGCTCTCGCGTTCGTGAGCACGCAGGCACTGCTGCACGACCGCGGCTACGTGGCTCCTGCCTACCCGCCCGTGGAGCTCACCGATCCGAAAGCCGTCCGGGCAGTCGCCGGGACAGCCCTTCTCTTCGCGGCGTACGCGCTCATCGCGCTCGGGATCGGCACGATCCTGCGCCACTCCGGCGCGACGATCGCCGTGGGATCGGGACTCGTGTTTCTCCCCTTCCTGTTCATCGGCGCGTTCCCCGATCACATCGCGCGACGGATCGAGCAGCTCACGCCGCTCGCAGGGATGGCGATCCAGTCCACGACCGACCGCATGCTGAGTGCCTTCGACGGCGGACACGGGATGCCCATCGGCCCCTGGCAGGGCCTCGGCGTCGCCTTCGCCTGGGCCTTCGGAGCCCTTGCCCTGGGCTTCGCTGCTCTTCGCTATCGCGACGTCTGAACTGCTTCGGGCTTTCGTGCCCGGACGATCGCTCCGTGCATGCCATCGGCGACCGGGTGTGTGAACTCGACGTCGATGTGGTAGAGCCCCGCGGCGACGAGTCCGTCTCGATACTCGGAGACGGAGAGCGCGCCGGCGATGCAGCCGACGTAGCTTCCACGCTCGGCCCGATCTGCAGGGGCCAGGTGATCCTCGGCGACGACGTCGGAGATGCCGACGCGGCCGCCCGGCCGGAGCACGCGGGCGATCTCGGCGAGCACCCTGCTCTTCTCTGGCGAGAGGTTCACGACGCAGTTCGAGATCACGACGTCGACGCTCGCCGCGGGAAGCGGGATGTCCTCGATGATTCCCTTGAGGAACTGGACGTTCGTCGCTCCCGCGGAGCGGGCGTTCTCCTCCGCGAGCGCGAGCATCTCGTCGGTCATGTCGAGTCCGTACACCGTGCCCGTCGGCCCGACCCCCTTCGCGGAGAGCAGGACGTCGATCCCGCCGCCCGATCCGAGGTCGAGAACCGTCTCGCCTTCGTGCAGCGCGACCACCGCCAGCGGGTTGCCGCACCCCAGGCTCGCGGTCACCGCCCGCTCGGGCAGCGACGATCGGTCCTCGCTCGGATACAGGCCCTGGCCGAAGAGGGTCGTCGCCGCCTCGCCGCAGCAGCCGATGCTCTCGCAGTCACACCCGCACCCGCAGCCCGCCGCGAGGCTCGTCGCGGCCTTCGCGTAGTTCTCACGCACCTGCTCGCGTAGGTCCGTCGTCATGTGTCACTCCTTTCATCGATCGTCATCGATATTTAGCCTACTGGATTCATCGATGAACGTCAATGTCTTGTCCGCCTGCGATACTCGCCCGCATGGACGCGCGGGATTCCGCCGCCGAGCTCGAGCGGACGATCGAGCGCTACAATGAGGCCTGGAACGCGCACGACGTCGAGACCATCCTCACGTTTCACGCTCCCGGCATGGTCTTCGAGAACCACACGGCAGGCGACCGCGTCGAGGGCGACGGCGTCGGCCCCCATATCGCGGGCATCTTCGAGCGGAACCCGGATCTTCGGTTCACCGGGCGCCGGCTCTACGCGCGTGACGGGCTCGTCGTCAGCGAATGGACAGCCACCGCGACAGGCCGTGACGGCCGCCGGCTCGAGTGGGACGGCATCGACGTCTTTCCCTTCGAGAACGGCTTGATCCTGCGCAAGGACGTCTACTCCTCCTCGCACAACCCTCGCGTTCTCGACGAATAGCGGTCGTGTCGCGACCGAGCGTTTACGAGGCCGCCGGCGTGCCGGCCGAGATCGAGCAGGTGCTCGCCCAGACGTTCGAGCTGGTCGATGCGCCGAGCCGCGCGGACGGCGTCGTCGTCACTCCGGCCGTGAGCGTGGACGCCGCGTACCTGGACAGGGCGGGGGCGCAGCTCCGCGTCGTCGCCAACTACGCAGTGGGCATCGACAACATCGACCTCGAAGCCGCGCGAGAGCGCGGCGTCGTCGTGACCAACACACCCGGTGTCCTCACGAACGCGACCGCCGAGCACGCCATCGGCCTGATGCTCGCTCTACTGCGGCGCATCGCCGAGGGCGACCGGGCCCTGCGGCGCCGCGACCCGTGGGAGTGGGGGCCGGACTTCATGATCGGCGAGGGCCTCGACGGCAAGGAGCTCCTCGTGGTCGGCCCGGGGAGGATCGGGCGCCGCGTCGCGCAGCTCGCCGAAGCACATGGCGCGCGCGTGACTTTCGCCGGTCGCCGCGACGACCTTCAGGCGCTGCTCGCGGGCGCGGATGTCGTCAGTCTCCACTGTCCGCTGACCCGGGAGACGCGACATCTCATCGACGCCGATGCACTGGCCGCACTGCAGCAGACCGCGATCCTCGTGAACACCGCGCGAGGGCCGGTCGTCGACGAGGCCGCACTCGTCGCTGCGCTCCGCTCGGGATCGATTGCTGGAGCGGCGCTCGACGTCTTCGAGCACGAGCCGGCCGTGAACGAGGAGCTGCTGACGATGGAGAACGTCGTCCTCACGCCGCACATCGCGAGCGCGACCAGAGATGCACGACTTGCCATGGGAATGCTCTGCGTGTCGGCGCTGCGCGCCGTTCTCCTCGAGGACCGCACCCCGCCGAACGCGGTCTAGCGTGGGATGGCGCCCGAGTGGCGCCATCCCACTACCACCACCCTGCTCGTCTAGCGAGCGGCGCGGCGAACTCGGGAAGCGATGCGATGGCACCCAAGACGACGAGCAGCGCGCCGACGATCACAGAACGACGAGCAGGATACGACCGAACGTCCACCTCGCCGCTCCCGTCGTCGTCTCCGCGGGTGCCTCAATCGGTCGCTCGATCGTCACGACTCCCGACTCGGTGCCGCCCATGTCGAGCCTGAACGGTGGATAGGCATCCGTCAGGAGGCCCGCATAGGCGACGACGCGGAGGACCCAGCGGTTCATGCCGAGCACGAAGTCGAAGATCGACAGCGGGTAGCGCCCTGCGAACAGCGACACCACGGCGGCGAAGAGCACGAGCAAACCGATCAGCCCAGCGCCGAACGACAGCGCCCAGGGGCCGTTCTCCCAGACGATCCACGCTCCACACCGACGAAGAGCGCCACGACGAGGTGGTGGGGAATCGCGAGCAGTCACCATTTCACGAGCGCGAGGCCGCGCGAGAGGTGCGCGGGGTAGTCGACGTCGAACGTCGCCGGGTACTCGGGAACGGCTGCGAGCGTGAACGGCGGATAGCGGTCGGTTCCGAGCGCACCGTAGGAGTAGAACGCGACGCGCCACGTCCAGCGCAGCACACCGACGTTGAAGTCGAACAGTGCTCGTGGGTAGCGCCCCACGACCAGGATCGCGAACCAAGCGATCACGGTGACGACGAAGTACGCGATCCAAAGGAACGCGAGCACGATGAAGTGCGGTATGGCCAGCAGCCACTTCACGAGCCACACCCAGCGATTCAGGCGCGGCTCCAGGGTCCCGCCGACGTGCACGGGATACAGCGGCGACGTGGACACTCGAACCACCTCCACGCGGCTTGTTTGACAGCGTCAGCCTGTCAGGGCCGACGCGTCCGGCCATCCGTGAGACCCTGCCTCTGGGCGGGAAACTACCCTCTCGCCCGTGCCTCGCTTCGGATCCGCCTCGATGACCGGCACGCTCGAGCGAGTGCTCGTGCGGCCGCCGCTGCCTGAGGACGCCGGGCGCTGGCGCGAGTTTGGCTGGCGAAGCGCGCCCGACCATGCGGCGGCAGTTGCCGAGCACGAGGAGCTCCGCAGCCTGCTCGAGGAAGCGGGCGCCGAGGTCGTCGTGTCGCACCACGATCCCGGAAACCCTGATGCGATCTACGTCTACGACCCGGTGCTGGTCGGTGCGGAGGGCGCAATCCTGCTTCGGCCCGGCAAGGAGGGACGTCGAGGCGAGCCGGCAGCGCTCGCGGCCACGCTCGCCGCGGCCGAGGTCCCGATAGCCGGCGAGGTCGCCGAGCCCGTGCTCGTCGAAGGAGGTGACACCGTCTGGCTCGACGAGCGGACGCTCCTCGTCGGCATCGGCTACCGGACGAACCCGACGGCGGTTCCCGCCCTCGCGCAGGCGTTCCCTGGAGTCGAGGTGATCGCCTTCGACCTACCGCACTGGAACGGTCGCGGCGAGGTCATGCACCTCATGTCG
The DNA here is from genome assembly GCA_048594925.1 of Gaiellaceae bacterium. Lineage (GTDB taxonomy): Bacteria > Actinomycetota > Thermoleophilia > Gaiellales > Gaiellaceae > GMQP-bins7. The sequence continues at coordinate 29,020 of JBMDXR010000056.1, read as the reverse complement.
TTCGTCTCCCCGCTCGACGTCGACCTCGCCCTCGTGTACCCGCGCATCGCGCCCGTGCGGCTGCTCGACCTCCTCGCGGAGCGCGGGATCGAGACCGTGGAAGTGCCCGACGATGAGTTCGAGACTCAGGGGCCGAACGTCCTGGCACTCGGACCACGGAGGGCGCTCGCACTCGACGGCAATCCGGAGACCCGCCAGCGCATGGAGCACGTCGGGGTCGACGTGGTCGTGTATCGCGGCGAGGAGATCTCGCGGAAGGGCGACGGCGGCCCGACCTGCCTGACGCGGCCGCTGCTTCGAACCTAAGAATCCACGCGGTGGCGCAGCCGCCGCCTTCAGGGATCTTCGCGCGCGCCCGGAAGTCTCGCGCCAGCGAGCTTCCGGTCTTGCTGACTACTCAGGACAGCCCGAACCCGACGGCGAAGCCGAGGGCGGTGACGAGGCCCGCTTCGCGGCCGCCGAGCTGGAACGCTTCCGGCATCAGCGTGTCCGCGAGCATGACGAGGAGTGCGCCCGCGGCGAACGCGGTGATGAAGGCGCCACCGGCGTTTCCGACGCTGTCGATGAGGAGCCAGCCGCCGACGGTCGCGACGACGGACGCGCCGACGACCGCGCTCCACAGCGCGAAGACACGCCCGCGCCTCCAGCCCGCCGCGATCAGGCCTGCCGTCCCGGAGAGCGCCTCGGGGACGTTGGACACGAAGACGCCGACGACCACCGCCACCGGCACGACGCCTTCCTCCACGAGCGAGGACCCGAGGACGAAGGACTCGGGAATGCCGTCGAGCACCGTGCCCAGCACGATGGCGCTGGCGGTGCCGGCTAGCTGCGCCTCGCCCATCATGCTCTTGCGTCCCTCGCCGCCCATGCGATCGACGACTACATCGCCGAAGTAGAAGGCCAATCCGCCGGACGCGAAGCCGATCGACGCAAGTGTGAGGTCGGTGGCGAAGGCGTCGATCACGAGCTCGTACGCGACGGCTGCGATGAGCGCGCCCGCCCCGAACGCCATCGCCAACCCGATCATGCGCTCGCTCGGCCGGCCGAACGCCGCGAGCGCGGCGCCCACCCAGAGCGAGCCGGCGGTCACGAGCCCCCACACCGCGGCTTCCAGCACCGGAGGACCCTACGACTCTTCGAGCGTCAGCTGGCGGTGGGGCGAGAGGCCAGAGACCCCCACGCCGACGAGGCGAAGCGCCCCCGGTCGATCACGGAGCCCACGGTCGAGCAGCCCGCAGGCGACGTCGCCGATGACGTCGGCCTCGTCGACGGCTGCCGGGAGCGTCGTCGAGCGCGTGCGGATGGAGAAGTCGCCGTAGCGCAGCTTGGCCGTCACCGTCCGACCGGAGAGACCCGAGTTGCGTAGTCGCTCGGAGACGAGCTCCGCAAGTCGCCGGACCTCCTCGTGCAAGCGCTCGCGGTCGGTGAGATCTCGCGGGAACGTGTCCTCCGCGGAGACGGACACCGGCTCGAGCTCGAGGTCGAGATCGCGCGGATCGATTCCCTGTGCGCGGTTGCGGAGCAGCGGGCCGAGCGTCCCGGGGAGGAGGGTCCGGAGCTCGGCGTCGGGAAGCGCCGCCAGCGCGCCGATCGTCTCGACGCCCGCTGTCCGCAGGCGTTCCTCCGCGCGGGGGCCGACGCCGGGGAGCACGCGGACGGCGAGCGGTGCGAGGAATCGCGCTTCCGTGCCGGGCGGAACGACGGTGATCCCGCCGGGCTTCCTCCGGTCGGACGCGATCTTGCAGACGACCTTCGAGGTGCCCACGCCAAGCGAGCACGTGAGGCTCGTGCGCCCGCGAACTGCAGTCTGGATGGCGGACGCGATCGCCCGAGCCCGCGTGAAGTCGGAGGCCACCGTGCCGAGGTCGAGGTAGCCCTCGTCGATTCCGGTGCGCTCGATCCGCGGGACGATCTCGCCGATCGTGTCCCAGACGACTCGAGAGTACTGCCGGTAGAGGGCGTGCCTCGGCCGGAGGAAGACGGCCGTGGGGCAGCGCCGGAACGCTTCGGCGGCACTCATCGCAGAGTGGATGCCGAACGTGCGCGCGGCGTAGTTGGCCGTGGACACCACGCCGCGCCCGTGTGGATCGCCGCCGACGACCAGAGGCGTGTCGCGCAATGCCGGATTCTCGAGCTCCTCGACGGCGGCGAAGAAGGCGTCGAGATCGAGGTGCGCGAGGATCCTCACGCAGGCAAAGCTACTGTTGCCCGGTGATCGTCACGCCCGCGCTCCCGCCTCCGGTGATCGAGCAGCCGGCGCCGCGACAGGTCTCGTACGGGCTCGTCACCGGCCGGGCTGCACGAGGAACGACACGGGTCATCGTCGCGGCCAACCGCAAGAGGCTCGTCTCGAAGCCGCTCGCGGGTCGCCGCTTCTCGCTCCGCGTCCGACTGCCGCTCGGAGACGTCACGGTCCGCGTGACGACGGTAACCGGGGGCGGGCGACGCTCGACGGCGACCGTCCACGACGTGTTCGGGTTGCCGGCCGCTGCGCGCCCGCGGCTCGTGAGAGCGAAGCTGGACAGCGTCCTCGCGCGGAAGGCAGGGGCGGTGGTGCGCGCATACGCGGGGGCGGCCGGCTACTACGTCCAGAGCCTCACGGGCGGATCGGGCGCGGCGTGGAACGCGAAAGCGCGCTTCCCGGCGGCATCGACGCTCAAGTTCGCGATCGCCGCAGCGGTCCTCGCCGAGTACTCGGGGATCCCGCCCCCGGGATCGTACGTCGACGGGCTCCTGCGCGAGATGATCATTCCGTCCGACGACGCCGCGGCCAATGCGCTCCTCGTCTGGCTCGACGGCTCGACAAGCGCCGGCGCATATCGCGTGAACGACCTCATGCGCTCGATCGGGCTCACGGATTCTCTGACGTACGGCGGGTACGAGGTGGTGCGCTCGCTGTCGAGCCGGATTCCGCTCCGCGTGGACGATGCGCCCGCGTTCGGCGTCGGCAAGTACACGACTGCCTGGGACATGGCCTCGCTGTGGCGCGCGATCTGGCTCGCCTCGGGCGGGAAGGGCCCGCTGCGCTCGTCGCGGCCCGGCCTCACTCCCGCTGACGCGCGCTACCTCCTCTGGCTCACGGCCCACGTTCGCGATCAGCCCAAGCTCGACTCGAGGATTCGGTCGGAGCGCAGCATCGAGGTGCTGCACAAGGCCGGCTGGATCAACGCCGCGCGCCACGACACCGGGCTCGTCTTCTGGGAGGGCGGTGTGTTCGTCGCCGGCGTCATGACGTACAGGTCGTACGGCGTCTCGCGCTCGTCCGACCGGCTCGCCGGCCGCATGGCCGCGCTCGCGCTCGCGCGCTTCCGCCGCACGGAAGGCTGAACGGGGACCTTGTGACACCGTGTCACGAGGCGAATTTTGCTCGACGCAGCCGGGGCGACGGTCGGTACAGTTTCTGAACCAACTATGGCATCCGTACGAAAGCGAGAACCGTGAGCGAGAGTCAGAACACGATTCGCCTACTGCTTGTCCCCCTGGAGGACATCGTCGTCTTCCCCAACATGAACGTCACCCTCACCGTGGACGTCGGCGACGAGGACCGCGTACTCCTCGTGCCCAAGCATGAGGACGGGTACGCGAAGGTCGGCACCGTCGCCGAGGTCACCGACCGCATTCGCCTGCCCGGCGGCGGTCGCGCAGTCGCCCTGAACGGCTTGCACCGCGGCATCGCGGGCGCCGCAGGTACCGACGCGCAGGGACGCCTCTTCGTCGAGGTCGAGGAGCGACCGGACCCGGAGACCACCGAGGGTCGCATCCGCGAGCTCGAGCGCGAGTACCGCGCCGTCGTCGAGGAGATCCTCGAGCTGCGCGGCGACGACGGGCGCATCGCCGCCTTCGTTCGCTCGATCTCCGAGCCGGGGGCCCTCGCCGACACGTCGGGCTACTCGCCCGACCTCACCTTCGAGCAGAAGATGCAGCTCCTCGAGACCGTCGACGTGCGCGAGCGCCTCGAGCTCGCCCTCGAGCTCCAGCGCGAGCGCCTTGCCCTCATGCAGGTGCGCCGCCGGATCCAGGAGGACGTCGAGACGAACGTCGAGAAGCAGCAGCGCGAGTACATCCTGCGTCGGCAGCTCGAATCGATCCGCAAGGAGCTCGGCGAGGACGAGGGCTCCGTGATGGAGGAGTACCGGACCAAGATCGCCGAGGCCGAGATGCCGGAGAACGTCCTCGAGCAGGCCGAGAGCGAGCTCTCGCGGCTCGAGCGCATGGGCGAGCAGTCGCCCGAGGCGAGCGTCATCCGCAACTACCTCGACTGGCTGCTCGCGGTGCCGTGGAGCAAGCGGTCGGAGGAGCGGCTCGACCCGCAGCACACGCGCGAGGTGCTCGATGCCGACCACGCGGGTCTCGACGACGTGAAGGACCGCATCGTCGAGTACATCGCAGTCGCGAAGCTCCGCAAGGAGCGTGGCGTCGAGGACGACAGGCGCTCGGGCGCGATCCTCACGCTGATCGGCCCGCCCGGCACAGGCAAGACCTCGATCGGCGAGTCGATCGCCCGCGCGACCGGTCGCGAGTTCGTGCGCCTGTCGCTCGGCGGCATCCGCGACGAGGCCGAGATCCGTGGCCATCGCCGCACGTACATCGGCGCCCTTCCGGGCCGGCTCGTGCGCGCGCTGCGCGACGCCGGGACGATGAACCCGGTGATCATGCTCGACGAGGTCGACAAGGTCGGCGCCGACTGGCGGGGCGACCCGTCGTCGGCGCTGCTCGAGGTACTCGATCCGGCGCAGAACCACTCGTTCCGCGACCACTACCTCGACGTCGAGCTCGATCTCTCCCAGGTGTTCTTCATTGCCACGGGGAACATGTCCGAGACGATCCCGGGCCCCCTCCTCGACCGGATGGAGGTGATCCGCTTCGACGGGTATACCACCGACGAGAAGGTCGCGATCGCCAAGGGCTACCTCTGGCCGCGCCAGGTGATGCGAAACGGCTTGCGTGAGGACGAGGTCTCGATCTCGGACGACGCAGTCGAGCTCGTCGTCAGCGAGTACACGCGCGAGGCAGGCGTTCGTCAGCTCGAGCGTGAGCTCGGGACCGTGCTCCGGAAGACGGCCACCAAGATCGCGTCCGAGGAGGTCGAGGCCCAGGTGGTGCTCGACGAGTCGGCGGTGCGCGAGGCCCTCGGCCGGCGCAGGTTCTACCGCGAGATCGCCGAGCGCACGGCCGTGCCGGGCGTGGCGACCGGCCTCGCCGCGACCGCGACGGGCGGCGACGTCCTGTTCATCGAGGCGACGTCCCACAAGGACGGCGACAAGCTCGTCCTCACTGGTCAGCTCGGAGACGTCATGAAGGAGTCCGCGCAGATCGCCCTCTCCTCGGTCCGCGCCCTCGCTCCCCAGCTCGGCATCGACGAGGAGCTGTTCGACAAGCGGGCGTTCCACGTGCACGTCCCCGCGGGCGCGATCCCGAAGGACGGGCCGAGCGCGGGCATCACGATGGCCACGGCCATCGCCTCGCTCCTGACGAGCCGCCCGGTCAAGCACACCGTCGGGATGACCGGCGAGATCACGCTCCAGGGTCGCGTCCTGCCGATCGGCGGGCTCAAGCAGAAGGTGCTCGCAGCGCACGCGGCGGGGATCACCGACATCGTGATCCCGGAGCGCAATCGTGCCGACCTCGAGGAGATCCCCGAGAACGTGCGGCAGGAGATCTCGTTCCACCCGGTGATGTCGATCGGCGAGGTGCTCAACCTCGCGCTCGAGGAGACGCCGGTTCAGCCCAATGTCTCGGTGTAAGAGCTACGAGCCGATCCCCGAGGACGTCCGCCGAGCGGCGGACGTCCTCGAGCGGCGGTACGCGGTCTCGATCCTCTTCGCGTCGCACCAGGGCTGCACCCGCTTCACGGAGTTCCGCCGGGCGCTCGGCGCGATCCCGCCGGCGACGCTGGCGCAGCGCCTGGCTGAGCTCGAGGCCGCGGGCGTGCTCGAGCGCGTCGTTCGCGACACGCGGCCGCCGCACGTCGAGTACGTCCTCACGAGCGAGGGCATGCAGCTCAAGTCGCTCCTCGACGCGCTTGCCGCCTGGGCTCGAGCCTAGGACCTCTGCTAATACTTCCCAAAGTGAAGCGACGGCCTGAGCGGCTGGCGGATCCCTACCGCGACCTCGACGTCATCGACTCGCGCGCGCCCAGGTTCAACCAGGTGGTCATCGGCTCGCTCGCGTTCGTCGCAGTGGCCGCCGGGTGGGCGTGGCTTCTCGGATTGCTCGCGCTGCAGCTCGTCATCGGGCTCACGCTCGGTCGGCGCTACTGCCTCGCGTGCCTCGCGTACTTCGAGCTCGTGCAGCCGTACTTCGGCGAAGGGCAGCTCGAGGACTCGCGGCCACCCCGCTTCGCGAACATGGTCGGCGTCGGCGTGCTCACGGCAGCCTTCGTGTCGTACCTCGCGGGGCTCTCCGCGCTGGGAGCCGCTCTCGGTCTGCTCGTCGCCGCGCTCGCGCTGCTCGCCGCGGCGACCGGCTTCTGCGCCGGATGCGAGGCGTACAAGCTCGGCTACGTGCTCACCGGGCGCCGTTTCGTCTCGTGCCCGCTGCCACCGCGCCCTCGGGCTGCCGACCAGGCGTGACGGCTCGTCAGCTGCTCGTGAGCGCCCGCGTGGCCCTAGGCGCGATACTCGAAACGTGGCTCGCGTCGCCGCTCTCACGGTCCTCGGCACGCTCGTGCTCGTACCGTGGTCGAGCGCGGAATCGCAGCGAGCGCCGTCGCTCGCGACGCTGCTTGCGCGCCACGTACCGATCCTCGTCCTGCATCCCGCCGAGCCGTTCCGGCCCGCTCCCGTCGAGGGCTTCCTCGCGGACTCCGACGTGCAGCGTCCTGTCGGCGACGTCTGGGAGACCGTCGGAGGGCCGCTGCCAGTAGGCGGACGGGAGCTTCGGCTCGATCAGCGCCTCTGCCGCGCCGCGGACGGACCCGCCGCGTCGCCGTGCTACACCGCAGTCGAAGCTGTGCACGGCGCGACTCCGGTGCTGTACGGCGCGTCGTTCCGTCGCGGCAAGCGCATCGATCTCCAGTACTGGCTCTGGTACCCCTTCAACCCCTACAGCCCGACCGTGCCGGCGGGCGAGTTCTGGCAGGTGCACGAGGGCGACTGGGAAGCGGTCTCGGTGATCACGGATCTTCAGGGGAAGCCGGTCGCAGCCGGCTACTCCCAACACGCCGAGGGGAGGCGGCGCGACTGGCTGAGGGTGCCGAAGCAAGGGACGAGGCCGATCGTGTACGTCGCGCTCGGCTCGCACGCGAACTACTTCTCCCCGGGCGTGCAACGGTTCGACTCGCGGGTCGTCGAGCCGCTGCTCATCTCGCTCATCCAGCAGGCCGGCTTCGAACCCGCCGATCACACCGGGAGCGGAAGCCGGGTCCGCCCGCGACTCGTGCGCGTGAACGCCAAGACGCCGGCGTGGATGACCTTCGCCGGCACGTGGGGTGAAGACCAGTACCTGCGTGCTCCGGGCGGCGTGCCGCAGAAGCTGGGAGGCGCGCCACGCGGCCCGGCCCTTCACGAGCAGTGGCAGCGGCCGGTCGTCGAGGCGCTGTCCTGGCCGCGCGGCTGAGCTGACCGGGCCCGCTACTCGGGCCAGAAGTCCGGAAGGTACTCGGCGTCGTCGCGCGAGCCGCCCGGCACGACCTTCGACACGATGATCAGCTCGGCGTCCTCGGGCTCGTCGTTCCACACCGATCGCCAGGTCTCGGGCGGGACCCTTACGGCGGCGCCCTGTTCGAGCTCGACGACCTCGTCGCCCAACTTGAACTGCAGCTTCCCGGAGGCGACGAAGTAGATCTCCTCCTGCTCCTTGTGGCGGTGGCCGTACGACCCCTTGCCTCCGGTGTGCTGGGGCATGCGCCGGTACGTGAACGCGACCTGCTCGGCCTCGAGGGCGGTCGTCATCATCCGCATCTCGCCGGGATAGTCCCCGAGCACGTCGTCGACTTCCTCGATCCGCTTGATCGTGTAGTCGCCCATGTCGCTCCTTCCCTCGCGTCCGGCGACTCTAACGCGCAACACGTACGCAACCACGCCTTACGTTCTGCCAACAACTCTCGGGGCTCCCCGTCGTTTCAGGAGGTATGTCGGCGGCGGAACACCCAGCACAGGCCTTCGATCTCTCCCCCGAGGATCAGCGGGTCATCAGCTGGCGGCTCGAGCAGTTCCTACTCCTCGGCTTCGGCGAGGAGGAAGCGTGGATGCTCGTCGACTCCGGCGCCGATCTGCAGCTGACCCGCTCCCTCGTGGGCGCGGGCTGTCCTCTCCATCTCGCGCTCCGCATCGTCCTGTAGTTGACACTCCGCCGTCGGAGTGGCATGGTGACCGCTCCTTGCTGGGGAGCCCCAGCCCGACGCGAAGGGAGGTCAGCTATGCAGATCGCACGCCCGATCGACGCGGCTTGGCCTCTCGCCTTCGCGTAGAGACCTCTTCGCGACGACTTCCGGCCCGCGGCGCCCTTGCGCGCCGGGCTTCACACGCGAAAAGGAGAGAACGCAGTGTCAACGACGTCAGCGACAGCACTTCCCCAACTCGAGGGCGTGGACTTCCGAATGTTCGATGGGCCCGCCGACTACTCTGCCTTCGCGCGCATCATCACCGCCTCCGCCAGAGGCGAGGGCGACGACCGCGTCGAGACACCCGCGGGGGTCGCATCCGGCTACGAGCATCTCGACCGCTGCGACCCGGCTCGTGACCTGGTCGTCGTCGAGGTCGACGGGCTGCCCGTCGCGTACAGCCGCGTCTGGTGGGACCAGGAGCCGGACGGTCCGCGCGTCTATCGACACGTCGGCTTCCTGGACCCGAGCTACGCCGGCCGTGGGATCGGACGCGCGCTCTTCCAGTGGAACGAAGCGCGCTTGCGCGAGATCGCGGCGGAGCACCACGTCCCGGAGAAGCTCTACGAGATCTGGGTCAACGACCGCAACGAAGCGGCGACCGCGCTTACCCGGGCGGCGGGCTACGAGGCGATCACCTATGCCGCCCAGATGGTGCGGCCGACCGTCGACGACCTCCCCGACCACCAGCTGCCCGAAGGCCTCGAGATCCGCCCGGTCACGGAGGATCAAGTGCGCGAGATCTGGGAGGCGGACATCGAGGCGTTCCGCGACCACTGGGGGTTCCGGGAGCACACCGAGGCCGACTACGAGAGATTTCTCGCGTTCCCGTACAACGACTTCTCGCTCTGGAAGATCGCCTGGGACGAGCACGGCGTTGCCGGCCAGGTGAAGTCGTTCATCGACACCGCCCAGAACGAGGAGCACAACCGTGCCCGCGGCTGGACCGAGGCGATCTCGACGTCACGTCGTTGGCGTCGCCGCGGGGTTGCGAAGGCTCTCATCGTCGAGTCGATCCGCGAGCTGGCCAAGCGCGGCATGACCGAGGTCGCCCTCGGGGTGCACACCGAGAACCCGAACGGCGCCTACGAGCTCTACTCCAGCCTCGGCTACGAGGTCGTCATGAACTGGACGACCTATCGCAAGCCCCTGCGCTAGCGTCCCGATGCTGGAGGCCGCCCCAAGGTCTGCCATCGGCCGACGAACAACCGACCCTGGCCCCGAGCGTCCCAATGCTGGTCGTGCGACCGGAAGTCTCGCGCAAGCGATCTCCCGGTCTGGCACAAAGGGTGGGCGGTGAGGGTTCCGAACCCCCGACCTCCTGCGTGCAAGGAACAGGCTTGTCGGATCGAAGCCGCGGTGCCGAGAGAGGAGAGCGCGGGACGGGCGAGAAGAATCGACACGCTCACGATGCAGGAGTCCGACCATGGCAGCCGCGTCCCGCCGACGCACGTCCCGCCTCCAGGCGCGCTCGGTGAGAAGGTTGCGCCTAACGCGCTCCAGATCCTGATGACCGAACACTGGAGCCTGCTCTCCCACCGTAGTCTCGGCTACACGGAGGCGATGAGCCGAGCGTCCATCTTCGTCGCGGCGCTCACGGGGTCGGTCGTCGCGCTCGCTCTCGTCGCGCAAGCCACGGACTTCGGCGACAGCTTCATCGCCTTCGCCCTTGTGTTGTTGCCGGTCGTCTTCTTCCTCGGCGTCTCCACGATCATCCGCCTCGGGCAGATCAATTGGGAGGACGCGACCTGGGTGCAGGGCATGAACCGCATCCGCAACGCGTACCACGATCTCGCGCCGGAACTCGAGCCGTACTTCGTGACGAGCAGGTACGACGACGACGAGGGCATCCTCCGTTCGAGCGTCGCGGTTCCGCGGGTCATCCCGCACATCCAGGGCTTCGTGGCCATCCCGGGCGTTGTCGCCGTACTCGACTCGGTCGTCGCAGGTGCGATCGCCGCCGTCGCGGCCCTCGGTCTCGAAGCGGAGACGGCTGTGGCTGTCGCTGTCGGGGTCGCCATGTTCCTCGTCACGCTCGCCGCATTCACGGCTTCAGGGGTCTGGACGGTCGGCCTGTTGCGCAGAAACTTGGTCGTCCGGTTCCCCACTCCGGACGCACGCTAAGAGACCGAGGAGTTCCGTTCACCCGCTCGGACGATGCGTCGTGGATGACTGAGCCACGCGGCTGCCTGAACGCCATGACGCCACCGGGCTCCGCCGAGTTGGCCGCCCCTGGGGGCTCACGATGACGCGATCGAGGTCGGCTCGAACCTGACGTCCTCGAAGCCGGAGTTCGCTCGACTCGAGCTTGGCGAGGCTCTCCACGATCCGCGAAGCGCTGAGGGCGCGGTGAGCCCTCGGTGAGATATCGCTCGTGCCAGCGCGGCGCAGCGTATTCGAACTCCGGCGAGCCTCGCTGTGCCTAGATACGGACGTGACCGCGCGACGAGCAGTGAGATGGTGGCCGACGTGCTACGCGCCGCGGCTGATCCTGACGACTTCCCGACTATCGGCTGGGCGAACGGCCAGCGAGGTCGGTCCGGATGAAAGCCCCCGGGCGTGCGGGGCTATTCTCCATGGGCGGTTCAGGACTCGAAGCACCCTGCAAATGGGGATGTTTTCAGCGCTGAGGTGGCACCGGGGGAAGACAGCGCGAGTACGACCGCGCTCATCGGGTGAAGCGGGTCTCAAAGCTCTACGCTCGCGCGCATGGTCGCCGTTCCTGCAGAACGGGCGCGCCTTCAGCGGCGCGGCGTGTTGCTCGAATGGTTCACCGTCACTTGGAACGTGATCGAGGCCGCTGTGGCGATCACAGCGGGAGTGATCGCGAGCAGCGCCGCCCTCTTCGGCTTCGGCATCGACAGCGGCATCGAAGTCGTGGCGGCTTCCGCTCTGCTCTGGAGGTTTCGACAAGCGGGGGCTGAGGCGAGGGAGGAGGAACACAGCGCGGCCGAGCGCCGCGCACCTCTACATCGTCAGCGGAACCTTCTTCCTGCTCGCCGCGTACATCGCCTTCGAGGGCGTGACCGCGCTCGCGTCGAACGAGGAGCCCGGGACGTCCACCGTCGGGGTCGTCCTGGCGGTCGTCTCGCTCGTCGTCATGCCTTCTCTCGCCTACGCCAAGCAGAAGACGGGCCGAGCGCTCGGCAGCCGTGCGCTCGAAGCCGACGCTGTCGAGACGTGGGTGTGCGCCTACCTCTCTCTCGCGCTCCTCGCCGGCGTCGGACTCCACGCCGCATTCGGATGGTGGTGGGCAGACCCGGTCGGCGCCCTCGCCATGCTCCCGGTGATCGTCTGGCAAGGCTGGGAGGCACTCGGGGAAGCGCGGGACGACGACTAGCCACTGGTTACGCGGGCACCTTCGTGCAGCCGAGCTCCTGCCCCTCGTGGCCGTGGCGTGAGCAGCCGCTCCGTTGGCGATGTCCTGGCCGCGGTCAGCGCCGACGATGCGCAACTACTCCTCAGCCTCCTCGTACGGCCCGAGAACGCACCCGATCCGCGCGTGGTCGACGAGTGGGTGCGGCGCGAGCTCGCAGCCGAGTGCTTACTTCGTGACCCAGGCAAACGCGAGCAACGCCGCCACCAGCGTCCCTACGATGAGCGACACGCCCCGGCGAAAGCAACGCACTCAGCAGTACGCAGACGCCCACCGCCACATACACGAGTATCCAGACTTCCAAAAGCCCCTCCCCTGAATCGCCTTCTGACGCGGGTACCCAGCTTTCGCGGGGAGTAAAGAGCGGGGGATAAGAATCCTGTAAAGAAGGCCGGGACGGAGGCCGGGTGGCTGCCTGAACGCCGTGACGTCCGGCTCCCACCAAGTGGCCGTTTCGTACCTCTCCCTATTGGTGGGGGAGCGCGGGCTCTTCGCCCCGGCGCTCCTAGTTGCGCGGCCCGCGCTAACGGGATTCGTCCCCCCTTCACCGGATTGTCGGTGCAAGGCGGTAGGAGTCAACCCCGAGTGGCCGGGCTTTGCGACGGGTTGCATTCCCGTCTGAAGTGGTCCAAAGATGTGATGCAACGGGCGTGGCGCTGGAGGGTTGGCCTACGACGGGGGAATTACGGGGGGAGTACTTCGTCTTCTGGGGGGCCAACAAGAGGCCGCCGCGCTCGTCCCCCTGGCTGGGCGTCAAGGGCCGGGTGGCTGCCTGACGCCGTAGCGCCACGGCTCTCACCAAGTGGGCCCGGCCCCGCACCAAGGATGAGTCGCTCGAGCGCGCGTGCCAAGACGGCCGCGTCGGGACGTGTCCGTTGCCAAGTCAGGCGAGATTCCGAGGTGGCACCGGGATAGGCACCGCATGTGCATTTCTGGCACCCCTGGCATACCTGACCCGCGTAACCATGCGCTTTTTGTGCGGCGCCGCGGTTCCGAATGGGCGGTGCAGGACTCGAACCTGCGACCACCTGCGTGTAAAGCAGGCGCTCTACCAGCTGAGCTAACCGCCCGCGCCTCGCGAACGGTCACACAGTACTGGCCCACATCAGAGCTCGAGCACCGACAGGATGTTCCCGGCCGGGTCGGTGAACCATGCGATCGGCGGGCCGTTCTCGTCGCGCGAGATTCCTTTCTCGTCCTGTCCGAACCCCTCGTACCGCTCGAACTCCACGCCGCGGGCGGTCAGCTCGTCGACCGCCGCCTCGACGTCCTGCACGGGGAAGTTGAGGATCGTGTAGTTCGCGGGCGCGTGATCGGGCTTCGCATACACGAGCGTGTCACGGTCACCTGCGAGATGGAGTGTCAGGAGCCCTTCCTGCTCGCTCACGCGGAGCCCGAGCGTCCCTTCGTAGAACGCGCGAGCCTGCTCGAGGTCCGACACGGCAAAGCCGCTGAACGCCTTCGAATCGGCAAACAAGGTCGTCTCCTCTCCTCGTGGTCCCAGTAGAGACCGTCAGAGCGCCGAGAATTCATCCCCACGAGTAGCGTTCCGGTCGTGATCGAGGACCTCGTTCGCTCCTGGGACGGTGAGGAGGTCGCGCTCCACTACGACCACCCGAGCGGGGCGTGGATGATTCGTGTGCATCCACTCCACGAAGCGAGGGCCTGCGGGTGGCGGGACGCGGATGAAGGTCTACGCCGCACCCGGTGACGGGCTCGCCGACGCGATGCGGCTGGCGCAAGGGATGACCATGAAGATGGCCGCGACGGACATCCCGTTCGGCGGCGCGAAAGCGGTCATCGCGGTGCGAGAGCTCCCGGAAGGAGACGAGCGACGCCGGCTCCTGCTCCGCTACGGAGAACTGGCCGCTTCACTCGGTGGCAACTTCCAGACGGGGCCGGACATGAACACGACGATGGCCGACATGGACGTGATCGCGGAGCGGCACCAGCATGTCTACTGCCGGAGCGTGGAACGCGGTGGCTCGGGCGATCCCGGTCCGTTCACCGCACGCGGTGACTTCCACGGCATCCGCGCGAGCGCGGCTCACGTGTTCGGCTCGCCCGACCTCGAGGCTAGAAGCGTCCTCGTGCAGGGAGTCGGTGACGTCGGCGAGCGGCTCGCAGAGCAGCTCGCGGAGGCTGGCGCGAGCGTGCTCCTCAGCGACCTCGACATAGCTCGCGCGAGCGCGCTTGCGGAGCGCATCGGCGCCGAGGTCGTCCCGCCCGAGGCGGCTCTCGCCGTGGAATGCGACGTCTACGCGCCCTGCGCCGTCGGCGGAACGCTCAACGCGGAGACGATCCCGAGCCTCCGCTGCCGCATCGTCGCGGGGTGCGCCAACAACCAGCTCGCGGAGCCCGAAGACGCGGCACGGCTCGACCAGGCCGGAATCCTGTACGCGCCCGACTACGTCATCAACGCCGGCGGCGTCATCCACGCGTGGGGCACGGAGTCGCTCGGCTGGGATCCGGATCGGGTCGAGTCCCGACTGGCGGGCATCGGAGACAGCCTCACGGAGATCTACGCGCGCGCGGAGTCGGAAGGCATCACGACCGAGGCGGCCGCCGAGCGCCTTGCCCGCTCGCGCCTGGACGCGCCTTGATGCCCCCAACGGGATTCGAACCCGTGCTACCACCTTGAAAAGGGCGGCAGCGGCAGGACGAGATGCAGGGCATTTCCGCCCGCGTGAGGCCTCCCACGGGGCGAGCCGCGGGGGGAGATGAGGGTTTTCCAGCTCGGGAACGCGGCGTGGGCTGTCTTCCCGTGCGGGCCCTCGTTCCTAGAACGAGGTCGGCGCGATGCGGTCAGCGAGGGCTGTCAAGATCTTCTGCTGGATCCTGGGCGACGTCTTGAGCAGCTCCGCGAAACCCTTACGGGTCGCTCGGAGGGCTGTCACGGGAGAGGTCGTTGTCACGGTCGCTGTTCTCGGCGCGTCTGACAAGAGCGCAATCTCGCCCGCGTAGTCACCCGACTTGAGTGTTGCGATGTGCCGCTTACGCTTGCGCACGTCGGCGGAGCCTCTGACGAGGACGAAGAAGTCGTTGCCCGTCTCGCCCTCTCGCATCAGCACTTCGCCCTTGGGTAGATCGACCTGAGTTGCGATCGTTGCGATGCGAGCCAACTCGGCTTGAGAGCAGGCCTCGAATAGCGGGACGCGAGAAATGAGTCGAACCTTCTCGTCACGCCGAACGATCACGGGAGGAGTCTAAAGCCCGCTCGAGCCTTCCTGTACAGACGCCAGGTACGAGATCGTCCTCAGTTCGCGGCGGGAACAGCTTTGACTCCGCGGGGCGAGACGGCCCTTCTCGCCGCCCAGAGCCCTCTCCGGCCCCCTACGGGGCCTGGAGCGCCAAACCCGGTTAGGTGCAGTTTGCAGGGCTTTCGCTTGATGCCCCCAACGGGATTCGAACCCGTGCTACCACCTTGAAAGGGTGGTGACCTAGGCCGCTAGTCGATGGGGGCCCGCGTCGGAGTGTAGAGAGGCTCGCCTGCGCGCCATCGATGCAGAGAAGCCGTGGTCGTATGCAGAGAAACGGCCAAGGCTTCTGCCTCACCGCTCCTGGACGACTCTCAATCGAGCAGCTAACAGCCGCGAGCGGCCTGTGACTTCGGACGCGGGTTGACTGGCGCCGTCGCAGGAGTATGGAGAGGCTGGTCGGCAGCCTTGGATGACGGCTGCGGCGGTACGGCCTGCAACTCGGCGAGGTCGAGGGTGTCGGCCGGTGCGTTCTCGCGTCTGGAGAGCGCAAGAAACGGCACGGCCAGGGCCGAGATCCCGGCTCCCATCACGTACGAAGGCCCATACCCCCACACGTCGGCAGCGCGACCGAGCAGCGGCTGGGTCCAGACGCCCCCCGTCGAGCCCATGAGCGAGTCGAACGAGAGGATCGTCGCGCGCTGGCGCGACGGGATCAGTCCGTTGAGGTAGGCCTGGCGAATCGGCGTCGCGGCTGCGAAGAGCAGTCCCCACACGACGACCAGCCCCACGACCGCCCAGAAGTTCTCCATGAGACCGATCAATGCGAGCGTGATCACGTTGAGAACGGCGATCACGATGAGTGCCGAGGTGCGGCGCCGAAACTGCTGCCGGATCCAAGGAGCTGCCACTCCTCCACAGATCTGGGCGCCGGCGACGATCGCGGCCACGAGCCCCGCGATCTGGTACGCGTCCGGGTCACCCCAGAGCTCGAGCAGGTAGGGCTGCAGGGCGTAGAACGCGTAGATACCCACTCCGCCCATCGCCAGTGACTCGACCATCAGCCACTTCACGGCGGTGACGCGCCAGCCGTACTCGATCGACGCTGCTGCGACGTTTCGGACCTCGCTCGTTACGCCGGTGCCCTTCTCGGGCGTGAACCCCAGGTCGTGCATGAGCCCGAAGGCGACGGCGAACATCACCACGAGGATCGCCCCGCGGAGCACGAACGGCACCGCCAGGCTCGTCTGCTCGGCGATGAAGCCTCCAGCGACTGAGCCCCCGAGCATCGCGGCGCCCGAGACGATTTGCCCGCGGGCGAAGACCGACTCCACCGAGCCGGTGAAGCCCGTGGCCGTGAGCGCGTCGACCAGCCATGCCTCGACGGCGCCGGAGAAGAAGGTGAACCCGAGACCGAGCAGGATCGACACGACGGCCCAGGCCCAGAAGGGCGCCTCGATCTGCCACAGCATCACGTACAGCAACGTCGAGGCAGACAGCGTCACCGTGCCGAGGAGGTAGGAGACCCGCCGGCCGGCGGTGTCCGCGACGATCCCCGTCGGCACCTCGAAGATCACCATCCCGGCGGTGAAGAACGCGTTGGCCGTGAACGCTTCGAGGTTCGAGAGACCCGCGTCCAGCAGGAAGATCGTGTTGATGCCCCAGATCAGGGACGCGGCAAGCGTGTTCCCGAACAGGAGGAGGAGGTAGGTGCGCTGGATGGAGGGGGGTGTCGGGCTTCCGGTCACGCTACGAACCCAACGCAGTGAGCTCCGCTCGCAATCCCGGCACGACAGCCGGTGACCTATTAGGGATACACATCGCAAGGGTGGCGAGGGGAGAGCGGGATAGCAGAGGAGGCGCTATGCCCGGAGCACGTCTCGTACTAGCGCTTGCCGTCCTGGTCGTGTTCATCGCGATACCGGCGTCGAGCAACGCGGAAGTCTCGCAGTCCCAGCTGCAAGGGATCTGTCAGGGCTTGTGGGGCGGCGCCTTCGGATCACCCAACACCGAGCCGTTCGGCATCTGCCAGTGGGACATGTCAATCATCGGAGCAGGAACCGCTAGCTACGCCAACGCCACCGGCGACGGCGTCAGCGTCGGGGTGATCGACAGCGGTGTGGACTTCACCCACCCTGACATCGCACCGAATCTCGACGTCGCCAGGTCGTGCTCGTTCATCTTCACGGGCACGCCGACCGCGGATCCGCAGGAGGTCGGGAACGGCGAGTGCGCGAACAAGACCGCCGTGCAGGACATCAACGGGCACGGCACCCACGTCGCGTCGGAGATCGCCGCGCCTGTGAACGGCATCGGCATCGCCGGGGTGGCGCCGGATGCGACGATCGTGGCGATCAAGGCGTGCACGGTCGAGGGCTTCTGCTTCGCGGACTCGGTCGCGGCAGCGCTCCGCTATGCCGGTGACCAGCACCTCGACGTCGTCAATCTGAGCATGTTCGCCGATCCGTTCCTCTACTACTGCAAGAGCGATGTCGAGCAGAGGGCAATCCTTCGCTCGCTCGAGTCCGCGGCCCGCTATGCCCAGCAGCGAGGCGTCGTGATCGTCGCGTCCGCCGGCAACGAGCAAGCGGACCTCCGGCACCCGGGCATCGAAGACATAAGCCCGGACTGGCCTCCGGACACCGCGGAGGAGCGCCAGGTCGAGAACAACTGCCGCGTCGCTCCCGCCGAGCTTCCAGAGACGCTGACCGTCTCGGCCTCGGGCCCGATCGGCTATCCGGGCTACGACCTGTGGATCGCGGACTATTCGTCCGTCGGGGGAGTCGAGGTCGCCGGTCCGGGCGGTGACTACTTCCGGGCGACGAACACCGTCCAGGACGCGGTGCTCGGCGCCGTGCCGATGAACTCGGCGCTCTGGGCCGGCTTCGATCCGTTGAATGCCGCGTTCCCCGGAATCACCGCAGTCAGCGGGGGCGCCGGGTACGTGTATCTGAACGGGACGTCGATGGCGTCGCCGCACGCGGCGGGCGTCGCCGCACTCATCGTCGAGAACCACCCGAGCTGGAGCCCCGGCGCGGTGAAGGCAGCCATCGAGCGAACGGCGGACCACCTCGACTGCCCGCCGGACTGGGAGCCGCTCGGCCCGGCCGACGAGCGCGAGAAGTGCTACGGCGGGAACGGCTACACGTCGTTCTTCGGTCACGGGCTGGTCGATGCTCTCGCAGCGTCCCAGGAGTGAGTCCAAAGAGCGGGTGCCGGCAGTGCCGGAACCCGCTCTTCGCTCAGCTCGCCTCTACACTCACCTCGGCCGGGCCGGTAGCTCAGCTGGCAGAGCAGGGGACTTTTAATCCCAAGGTCGTTGGTTCGAATCCAACCCGGCCCATCACGGAAAGCCCTGCACGTGGGCGTCTTTCTCTGTGAAGGCGCGCGACTCCATGCCCTGGGGGCCAACGGACGGGGCAACACGGGGCTCCGGAAACGCGCCCTGCTCCAACCAGGTGGCGACTCAGAAACTCCGCTGCTCAAGCGTCGGGGGGCGGATGTGGCGAGCCCGCGCCCGAACCCACAGCAACGAGGAAGAGAGAGAACATGACGCAAGCCAGTGGCAAGCCGCTCGAAGCGCTCAGCGACCGCGAGGTCAGGCAGCGTCTGCGCCACGCTGAGAAGACGGTGACCGACATTGCGGCCATACCGGCCAGTGAGGTCGTCCGTATCGGGAAAGCCGAGGAGAGCCTGAAGGCGATGCACGCCGCTGTCGACATCATCGAAGAGACAGCGGCTGAACTCTCCCGCCGCGCTGAGGTGGCGAAGAAGGCGGAACTGAAAGATGCCGTGGAGAGCATCCCGCTCGCGCGGGAGCGACGGAGGCGCGAGGCCCCTACTCCACAGCACCCCGCTCACGGCGTTGCTCTCCGCTATCTGCGCAGGACGATGCCGCCCGAGATTCAAGGCGTCAACCTCGACGTGAGCCGTAACGGGCGGCGCCACCCTAAGTAGTTGGAACAGGAAAACCAGAACGCACACTTCCCACTCGCGGGTCCACGCGCAGCCACCCCCGTTTATTGCCTCGACACCAGAGGGTCACGACGGCGCGACCCCCCAGCCGCTCCGACCTGTCACTATCCCCGGCGACCACGACATCAACCGACAGGTGCGACTCGCGGAAGGCGCGGATGCAGCATCGCCCGTCGGGGTAGGCGGCGCTGGTCGCGCCTCGGAGAGTCGGACCGGAAGGGATGGGAGCCATGCGGAAGGCATGGGTGATCGTGTTTCTGGTCGTGCTTGCGACCGTTCTCGGAGGGACAGCGAGTGCGAACCCACCGGGTGATGCTCGCGACCCGGATGTGGGGAAGCTGCTCTACAACTTCAACCTCGTCGCCGTCCCCCAAGACGACTGGGTGACGGACGATGCGGTCTGCACCAACAGCGGCCACCGCATCTTCTTCGAGCGCGTTCCCTCGGGCCCGCTCGGGACGATCCTGTGGACGCTCGATCTGGCGGCCAGCGGCTTCCGGATCACCGACTGCGACGCGACGAGCGACAAGGAGGCGAATATCCTCGTCGACGAGGAGGTCGAGTTCTGGGTGATGATCCGCGTCCTCGGGGCGAAGACGGACTCGCTCGACCTGACCTGCACGGACGTGATCGACGTCGGCGTCGACGACCTCTGCATCCTGAACGGGGTCAAGATCACCTACCACAAGGACAAGGCCTTCACGAAGGTCATGTTCAACGTCTTCGACGATGGTCTGGAGCAGGTCCTGTGGACGCTCGAGACCCAGACCGGCTTCAGGATCGCGAACGTGCGGATCTACGAGAAGCTCTGAGATTCCCGCAGCCGCGAGCCCGGTCGGCTGGGCTTCGGCCGAATCAGTAGCAGCGGGGGCACTGCGACTCGCAGTGCCCCCTGACCGCAGGCAGGGGATCTTCGAGCGCCGGAAACCAGTCGATATTCCCTGCACATGTCGATCTACCGCCTCCACGACACAACCGGCGAAGACCTCGGGCTCCTCGAGCATCCAGCGCCGAACCTAGAGCCCGGTGATGTCGTCGTGCTCGCGGACGGACGAGAAGGGGTCGTGACGGCGCGAGTTGAAGCGGAGCCGGGCTGGGGGCAACTGGTGGCCGCGCTCGAGGTAGCGGTGGCACCGGTCCCGGTGGGCGACGAAGAGTCTCTGCCCGGCGTCTGAGCCCGCAGGTCGCCGCCACCGCCGACCTCGCGAGCTACCTGCGGATCGAGGAGCGCGAGTTGGAGGCAGGCGGGCTGAACTGATAGTTCGCGCGCTGCCGCCGGGTGCGGTGACGCGCAGCGCGCCGAGACCACTCGGGCCCATTGACTCAACGGGCGATCCGTAGATGATCAGCAGACCATCACTGGGGTGGGCTGGCGCTGGAAGACGTGACCACGACGCCTTGAGCCGATCTTGAGCGACGGCGCGCAAGCTCCAAACGTCATGTGTGATCCTCGCATCGGAGGTGCAAGATGAAGCGCTTGGTCTGGATGGTTGCATTCGGGACAGCGGTTGCTGGACTGCTCGCCGCTATGTCGAGCGCTGCCGCACCCGGGGTCGGGGCTTCCGACGTCACAATCGACTTCTCCAACAACGCACTTGGAGACTTTGATCCGCTCGTCTACCGTTCCGACGGGATCGTGTTTCCACCGCAACGCTGCGGCAGCGCAGGTTGCGCCTCGTGGTTCGTCGGCTTCCTTCAGGGCGACAACGCCCTCGTCGGAAATCCGCTCGTGGGCGGGGTCAGCGCCACGTTCACGAGGCCGGTCTCTGAGCTCTCATTCAGGATCGCGCCCGGATCACAAGGGACAGCGATCTACACGCTGACCGCGTTCTCCGCTTCCGGCCAGGAACTCGCGAGCCAGTCACTAACGGTCATACAGGACAGCGGCGACCCGAACACCGGGCCTCCTGGTTACTTCACGATGAGCCTTGGAGGGCTGCCGCAACCGGCGAATAGCTTCACCCTCACTAACGCCTTCGTGGGAAGCTCGTTCGGAACGCTCGGCCCAATCGAGTTTGGCGTAAGTTCGATTATCTACACGCATTGGGGGCAGCCCGCGTAGCACCGCCGACAGAGAGCGCCGGGCACTCTGTGGATGGCTAGGACGCTGCTCGCGAGCTGCGGAACCTGCCGCTCGAGGATGCGCTCCAGCTCGTCCACCTCTACGCCGAGCGCCTATCCCCCGAAGTACGAGAAAGCGGCGCTGGGTCGCGAGCTACCTGCGGATCGAGGAGCGCGAGCTCGAGGCGGGCGGGCGGGACTGAGGCGACCTGTAGCGGTGGCGATGAGGCTGCAGGGGCTACTCCGCGAGCCACCAGTTCTCCGCGTTCCAGAGCGGGTTCCAGGGAAGGAACACGAAGTTCCGGACAGACGTGTCGTACGCGGCCGTGACGATCGGCTGGTAGAGCGGGATTGTCGGGACGTCACTCGCGAGCCCCCGGTCGGCTCGGTTGAGGACTCGGGCTTGCGCACCCTCGTCGAGCATCCTGTCGGCCTGGTTGAGGTGGCGTCAACGTGCGGTTGTATGCGATCCAGCGGGAGTCTGGCGACCAGACGAAGCTGTCCACGCGCTCGGCGAGCTTTGCGGTGCGGCCTGCGCGAGCTACGAGCAGTGCGCCGTTCTCATCCCTGAACGCCAGGGAGCGGCCGTTGGGAGACCACCTGAGCGCGAATGACCCCGCTCCTCCACCGAGCAGGCGATCGCCGGAGCCGTCGGCGCGAATGACGTGCATGCCGTCGCGGCCGAGATACGCGATCCGACTCGAGTCGGGCGACCAGGTACGGAGTTGACCTAGCGGTTACACACGAACCTTCTGGCAGAGCTGAACAGCAGCCCAGTTCATCTTCGGGGGGACCTCGGTGGTTTCTACTGATGGCCGCGCTGTGCCGCGGAGTGATCCTCATCCAGTCGTCCTTGCGAAAGGGGGTGGAACCATGCAGGACGCGATGAGCATCGAGCGGGAGGCGGTCGAGCGGTGGAACGCGCACGATCGGGAGGGCTACCTCGCGCTGTTCGACGAGAAGGTCAAGTTCACGGACGCAGCCATGGGCTCCGACCTGATCGGCCGGGAGGAGTTCGGCAAGGGCTTCTTCGACGTCTGGGCGGAGGCCTATCCGGACAACGAGATCAAGCAGACGCAGTTCTTCACTGACGGCACCTGGATCTGCTTCGAGGGCCGGTTTACCGGGACTCACACGGGCATCTTCCACGGCCACGACATCGAGATGCCGCCGACGGGCAAGTCGATCGACAGCCCGTACGTCTGGGTCGCGGAGGTCCGCGACGGCAAGATCGCGAGCGCCCGCATCTACTACGACC
Source organism: Gaiellaceae bacterium (assembly GCA_048594925.1). GTDB lineage: Bacteria > Actinomycetota > Thermoleophilia > Gaiellales > Gaiellaceae > GMQP-bins7. The sequence continues at coordinate 6,830 of JBMDXR010000056.1, read as the reverse complement.
GGCTGCAGACGCTTGAGCAGGAGGGGATCGTCAGTCTCAAGGAGTTTGCACAGCTGACGCCCGCGTAGACGACCTTCCGATGTCTCGGGAGGGGTGTCTGCCGTGAGCGCCCCTCCCACAGACCTATCGCGATCCGTTGCGAGCTCCAGGCTCTTCCTTCACCAAGCCGTTTCGCGTCTGGATGCGATCTGAGGTGTAGTTGGGCCGCACTGCATGCGCCCCCCGAGTGTTCAGGTCGGGGCGCTGACCGTCTGGAGTTTCCCAGCGAGGTCCATGGTCGGGGTGAACGTCTCTTGCCGCGGTGGGACGTCTGCGGGATGAGCTGGTCGCCCGGCCGCCGACCAGGGGCCTGGTCTGACCGTCGCCTTCCTGCACACGGAAGCCGCGCCGGAAGCGGTGGCGGCCAATCAGCCTGTCGTCGTCGGCGGAGCCCAAGGCGGGATCACGCACGTCGGATCTCTGTACTGGGGAAAGAGCCTGACCTTGTAGTCGTGCAACGCCAGCGCGTACGGGTAGAGATCCTCGACTTGTGCAGCTGTCGCCCCCAGTCGCTGCGCGGCATCCCTGAAGTTCGCGAGGGCCTGACACTCCACCTTCCCCTCGTGCCGCCGGAAGCGCCAGTGGCGAAGGTGGAAAGCCTCGTGCGTGAGAACCAGAACGCCGAGGGCTTGCTGCCAGGCAGGCACGTCGGCGCGGCCCACGCCCAGCGCGCTCGCGCATACGACTGGGCCGAGCACGGTGTGGTCCTCCCGGACGTTGGTGTACGCCCAGCCGAACGACGACGCCCAATCTGCATCCCACTCCGCCCGCGACGGGCAGCGAACCTCTCCGACTCCCAGTGAGTAGACGTGCGCGACCTCGTTCAGCTTGCTCGGAACCCCATACGCAGCGGCGCCCGGTACGAGGACGAGCGCGACGACGAGTGCCAGAAGGATCGGCCGGCCTGAGGACTCGAGGCTCCGGAGAATGCGCACGCAACGACCGTCACGCTCCGGCGAAAACGTCGGCTAAACGCGACGGATACGTCGAGTAAACGCACGCGAGGTGCTCCCACTCGCAGGGCGAGGGGCTCTACCATTGATCCACGAAGGGGCATCCGGATCTCGACTTCCGCGTCCTCGGGCCACTCGAGGTCGTTCGGGGCGAGCGAGCACTCCCGCTCGGTGGTCCGAAACAACGCGCTCTCCTCGGCTTTTTCCTGGTGCACGCGAACGAGCTCATCCCGCGCGAGCGACTCGTCGAGGAGCTCTGGAGAGATTCACCCCCAAGGACGGTCAACGCGGTCCTGAGCGTCTATCTCTCGAGGCTGCGGCGATTCCTCGCCGACGGAACCGGTCGACAGCTCCTGCTCACGGAGGCTGCGGGCTACGTGCTGCGTGTCACACCCGAGAGGCTGGATGCACGCCACTTCGAGACGCTGCTGGAGCGAGGCCGGCGGGAGCTCGCGAGCGGTGCTACAGAGCCTGCTGCTGTGACGCTTCGGGATGCGCTCGCACTTTGGCGGGGACCGGCACTTGCAGACCTGGCCTTCGAGCCCTTCGCGCAGAGCGAGATCGCCCGTCTCGAGGAGCTCAGATTGACTGCGCTCGAGGCGCGGATCGAGGCGGACCTGGCCCTCGGACGCCATGGGTCGCTCGTGGCCGAGCTCGACACCCTCGTTGCCGCTCATCCCTACCGGGAAGGTCTGCGCGCCCAGCTCATGCTCGCTCTCTACCGAAGCGGGCGTCAGGCAGAGGCGCTCGAGACGTATCGGCGCGCACGGCGGGCGTTCAGCGAGGAGCTCGGGATCGAGCCCGGTCCGCGCCTGCAGGAGCTGGAGGGAGCGATCCTGCGTCACGATTCGTCGCTCGAGGCGCCTCGTATGAAGGCGCCGGGGACCCGCGAAGAGGAGTCGATCGAGACAGCGCGGCAGCCGCCACGATTCCCCAGCCGCGGAATCATCGCTCTCGCCGCCGCACTCGCACTCGCGATCGTGGCTGCCCTCGTGGCGGCCGCTCGCCACTCGTCGGGTGGCTCGCTCGAGCCTGTCGTGCTCGCCGGCGACTCCGTCGCCGTAATCGATCCTGGAACGAACACGATCGTCGGCGAGATCCCCGTAGGAGACCGACCGACAGGGCCAGCCGTCGGGGAAGGGTCAGTTTGGGTGGGCAATCGCGAGGACAACACACTGTTGCGGATCGATCCGAAGTCCAGGGACGTCGCGCGCACGATCGGGCTCGAGGTGGCGCCCAACGACGTCGAGGTGGGCAACGGAAGCGTCTGGGTCCTCAGCGACCGGGCACTGCTGCGAGTGGACCCGGCCATCAACGATGTGGTCGAGACGATCCCCCTTCCTCCAGCCCCTGGCGCGGGGCGGTGGAGGGGATTGACGGACGGCGCGAATGCCCTCTTCGTCTGGAGCCACGCTCCTGGTGACGTCGTTCGCATCGACCCGGCCACGAGGTCCATCGTGTCCGCACCCAGCAGAGATGCCGTCTGGGGGATCGCCTACGGCGAGAGCGCTCTGTGGGTGGTCACCGGTTGGGAGGGCGACACCATCGAACGAATCGACCCGAAGACGAACTCCGTCGTCGGGACGATTCCGCTCGGACGGATCGGCGAGACCTATGGCGGGCCGCGCAGCATGGTCGTCGGGGAAGGTGCGATCTGGGTGGCGTTTCGGGCGTCGCTGTGGAGGATCGACTCCGCGACCAAGCGTTTCCCGGGAAGTGTTCCGCTCCCCCTCAGCGAAGAGAACAGCATCGCGACCGCAGAAGGAGCTGTCTGGGTAGCGAACGCCGACGGGGTGGTGCTCCGTGTCGACCCGAACTCCCAGACGGTGGTCGAGACGATTCGGCTGGGGACCCTCGTCTACCCCGCGGGCTGGGACGCACTCGCGGTGGGCGAAGGATTGATCTGGGTTGCGGTCAGATCGTTCGCTTCGTGACGATCGTCCGCCAACGCGGCTTGAGCTCAGCGGACAAGTGGCGGATGTTCATGCGACCTGCGGGGGGATCGGGTTTCCGAGGCGGACGCGACGGGACTCGAGTCGGCGACCTCACCGCGTGACAGATCGGCAGTCTCACTCGTTCAAAGAGGAGTACGGCAGGGAGTACCGACTTGTCTCCGACAGGTGCAACATGCTGCAGTTGGCTGCAGCGACGACTCCTGGAAGTTGCAGGCTGTTTCAGCTGGCTGCAATTCGCAGCAAGACTTTAATCCCAAGGTCGTTGGTTCGAATCCAACCCGGCCCATTCCGGAAAGCCCTCGAAATCCGATGTTTCGGAAGGCACGTCAGAGCATGTCCTTCGAGCGGTAGATCAGACGGGCTACACACCTCCGCGAAGAGTTGACTGCTCCCGCTCACCCGGTAGCCCAAGACCGCGCCGAACCGCTCGGAAGACGTGGCCCCTTCGAGCCAAATCCGCTTCATATCGAGTCGCGCCTCCCTGTTCGCCCAGACGAACTACCGTGCCGGCGACCGCGACGTAGCCAACCCCGGTCCTCAGCGCGGAGAACTCGAGCACCTGCTGCATGTACGGCGTCAGCATCAGGAATATCGAGGCCATCGCGTGCCCATGACGAACGTGGCGACGTTCGCCGCGGTCAGCGTCTGGAGCTTGAAGATCGAGAACGGAACGAGGGGCTCGTGCTGCTGCTGCTCCCGGATCGCGAACGTCACGAGCAGGACGGCACCGCGGTGAAGACGCCGATCCACGAGGCCCGAGGTGACGAGGACGGCGCCGGGAATGTTGTGGCTCTGACCGTGTGCGTCACGGCTCTCGCTGAGAAGGATCGGCGCCTCTCGCCAGGAGGGAGTCAGTTCGGCAGTAGTCGTCAAGTCGCGCGCGAACTCGCGGAGGCTCGGGGGAGCAGGAGTCTCTCGACCGCCACGAGGGCTCCCGCAAGTCGTCCGGAGCGAGAGCCAGACCCAGGACGACCGCATTGGCGCGAAGCGACAGAGTCCGGAAATCCCACTGACGACGCCCTGGCGACGTCATGCGGCCCGATCGCGGAGTACCCGCTCACCGGCTTTCATCGCAGGCACCCTCCACTCAGCACCGGCGACCGCTACCCGCCGACCTCGGCGATCCGCCGCTCCAGGAAGCGGCGCTCGGGCTCGGCCTGCGCGAGCTCGAGGGCGCGCTCGTACGCCGTGCGCGCCTCGCCCGCTCGGCCCAGGCGCCGGAGGAGATCGGCGCGCGTCGAGTGGAAGTACTGGTAGCCGTCCAGGTCGAGCCGGTCGAGCAGAGCCAGTCCGGCCTCCGCGCCGTCCGTCTCGGCCACGGCGATTGCTCGATTCAGCTCCACCACCGCCGAGCCGGTCAGCCGGACGAGTTCCCCGTAGAGGGCGGCGATCTGCGGCCAGTCTCGCGGCTCCTCCATGTGCAGGGACGCGATCGCGGCCTGCACGAGGTACGGCCCCCGGCCGTGAAGCGCGAAGGCGCGGTCGAGCGCAGCACGCCCACGTGCGACTTTCGCAGCATCCCAGCGCGAGCGATCCTGGTCCGCGAGCAGCACCAGCTCGTCACCTTCGAACCGAGCGTCGCGGCGCGCGTCGTCGAGCAGCATGAGTGCCAGCAGGCCATGCACCTCCGGCTCGTCCGGCATCAGCTCGGCGAGCGCGTCTCCGAGCCGGAGCGCCTCAGCCGCGAGATCGACGCGACCGCCGTAGCCCTCGTTGAAGATCAGGTAAACGACTGCGAGCACTGCCGCCAACCGCTCGGGCAGCAGGTGGTCGGCTGGAACGATGAAGGGGATACCGGCGTCCCTGATCTTGCGCTTTGCGCGCGAGAGACGGCGCTTCATCGTCTCTTCCGGAACGAGGAACGCGCGCGCGATCTCCTCGGTGCGCAGGCCGCCGAGCGCACGGAGGGTGAGGGCGACCTGCGCCTCGAGGGCGAGCGCCGGGTGACAGCAGGTGAAGATCAGCTCCAGGCGCTCGTCGGGGAAAGTCGTCTCCTCCATCTCGTCCTCCACGGCTTCCTCCGAAACCTCGAGCAGGCGCGTCTTCGCGGCGAGCCTGCGATCTCTGCGGATCCGGTCGATGGCGCGGTTGCGCGCCGTTACCACCAGCCAGGCGCGCGGGTTGGCAGGGGGACCGTCGCGGGGCGAGCGCTCGGCCGCGAGCGCGAATGCCTCCTGCGTCGCCTCCTCGGCGAGGTCGAAGTCGCCGAGCGCGCCGACGAGGGAGGCGAGCACGCGCCCCCACTCGTCGCGGAAGACCTGCTCGAGCAGCGTCCTAGCGCTCCACGACCGGGCGCACCTCGATCGCTCCACCCATGCGGGCCGCCGGAATCCGTGCCGCCAGCTGGATCGCGGCGTCGAGATCGTCCGCCTCGTACAGGAAGTAGCCGCCCAGGGCCTCCTTCGCCTCGATGAACGGGCCGTCCGTGGTCAGCGTCCGCCCATCCTGCACACGCACGGTCGTCGCCGTATCGGCGGGATGGAGCTGGTGACTTGCCGTGACACCCGGCACTTCGGACAAAGCGAGGTACTCGCGCACGATCTGCGCCTGCTCCTCCTCGCCGAGCCGGCTGAAGCGCTCCCAGGCCTCGCCTCCGGAATGGATTAGCAGCATGTACTTCATTCGGTCCTCCTCGATCGAGATCGGTTCACTGCGTACCTATCCGTCATGCGCCGTGTGCTGCCCCGAACGAACGTCGAAGGTGGCGTCGAGCCACTCCTCAAACGTGGCGCCGGCTTGGGTGGCCTCCGGGCCCGGCAGCAGGGCGCCGGTCTCGTACAGCGCCGAGGTGGGGTCGGCCGGGTCGCTCACGCCCTCGATCCGCACCGGGTCACCGCGCCGGGCCACGAGCAATCTCGCCGCCTCGACGAGGCTCTCCTCCCGCCGGCCGGCGATCTCCGGGATCTGTGAGGATTCCGGGCCCGTCGATCCGTTCGCCAGGTCGGCGCGCGCCTCGGCGACGGTGCGGGCGGCGACGAGCTGGGTGCGCATCTTCGGCACGTAGCTCACGTCACCCTGTCTGCCCGACTCGACGAGCGCCGGGACGAACTCGTGGAACTGGGCAGCACGCAGGATCCGCACCGGCACTCGGCCCGACAGCAGAGCATGCTCTTGCGCGACATTGGCCGCGTTGTAGCCCCCGCTGAAGCTGTCGATGCCGATGATCGACACGACCACGATCCGCTGTACGCCGGCTTGCTGGCCGAGCTCCTGCAGGTTACGCGCTGCAGTCGTGAAGATGCCGTGGCGAGGTCTTCCTCGGGCGATTGCCGCGTGGCCGTGTCGATGATGCTCTCCACGCCGACGAGTGCTTCCGCCAGGCCCTCCCGGGTGATCACGTCCACGCCGCTCGAGCGCGAGATCCGCACGAGGTCGTGTCCGGCGCTTCGAGCACGTCCACGACGTGACTGCCGACCCGCCCGGTTGCTCCTGTTATCGCGATCTTCCGTGTCTGCATTGTCGTTCTCCTCTAAGCATTCGCTTGTCTTCTCTACGACGAACGGCCGAGGCGAAGGGGGACAGCCGCGCTCGGGAGGGCCGCCGAGCCGCCCGAGGCGTAGCGACGCGAGCATGAGCACACCGATCAGCGACGCGGCGCTCGAAAGCGCGCCGAGGCTGCCGAAAGCGACGACCAAGCCCGGGATCGGCGCACCCGCACCCGCGGCGAGGCCCCCTGGCAACCTCGCCGATCCCCTCGACTTGCGGCCGCAGGCCTTCGGGCACCGAAGTACGAGCAGCGTGCTGCCGCCGACCACGCCGGCATTCCAGCCGAGCCCGAGCAGCGCGAGCATGGCCGTCATCTCGGCGCCCGGATCGCGGTTGCGACTGCCAGCAACGGCAACGTCGCTCGCTCGTCCGGGCGGGCAGCTTGCGGGCGCATGGG
>JBMDXR010000055.1:0-7971 GCA_048594925.1 Gaiellaceae bacterium | reverse complement strand
TGGGCGTGCCATTCCTTCTGCCAGATGCCGAATCACTACCACCTCCTCGTCGAGACGAGACTCCCGAATCTCTCCGCGGGGATGCAGCGGCTCAACTGGCGCTACGCCGTCCGGTTCAACTGGCGACACGGGTACACCGGGCACCTCTTCGAGAGCCGCTTCCATTCCGAGCTGATCGAGACCGAAGCGCACTTCCTCGAGACCGCGCGGTACGTCGTCCTCAATCCGGTGCGCGCCGGCCTGTGCACTCATCCCGCCGACTGGCCCTTCAGCAGCTACCGCCGGACGCTCGTGCCGGGCGACCCTGTCGTGGCGAGGTCACGGCTGCTCGCTCACTTCGGCCACGACCCGGAGCAGGCGCGGGGCCGGTACGAGGCCTTCGTTGCCGATGGTGTCGCGTCCAGCCGTGCCCAGGTGCCTGGCACCAGGACACGGCTGGATCAACCGAAGCCGTACGTCCCCGCGAAGCGCTCGGCGAGGAGCCGGACAAGGAGGGCCGCCGGGAGCCCGACCACGTTGAGGTAGTCGCCCTCGATTCGCTCGACCAGCCCGGCGCCGAGACCCTGAATCGCGTAACTGCCCGCACGTTCGCGCCACTCATTCGCCCCGATGTACGCGGCGATGTCGCGCGCCGTGAGCGGCCGGAACGTCACGCGCGTCGTCTCCTCGTGGAGCTCCTCCCACGCGTGCGTGCGGAGGCAGAGGCCCGACACGACCTCATGCGTCCGTCCGGCGAGCGCCTCGAGCATCCGCTCCGCCTCGGTCGCGTCGGCAGGCTTCGAGTAGAGCTCGCCGTCGAGAACGACGGTCGTGTCGACCGCGAGCACCGGCCGCTCGCCGGCCCCAACGAGCACGGACTCGGCCTTGCCACGCGCGTGCTCGCGGACGAGCTCCCGGGGTTCCGAACCGGGCGCGAGCTCGTCGCGCTCCTCGTACGCCGGGGTCGCGATCTCGTGCGGGATCCGGAGCTGCGTCAGAATCGCCCGCCGCTGTGGAGAGCGCGACGCCAGCAGGATCGGCGGCGCCGGTGAGACGCTCACGCGGGCCTGCGCGTCACGTTCCGCTGCCCGCGCTCAGACGGCTTTCCGCGCAACCCAGATCTCCTCGGCAGGCCACCGGCGAGCCCACTCCGCCGACACGAAGTCGTAGTACTCGTGGTCCGTCGCCATCGCCCGTGCGAGCGGCTCGTGGAGCGCCTCGATCTCGAAGCCGTTCGCACGCAGGATCCGGATCCACTCGCCGTGCGCGAGGTGGTAGTTCACGCCCTCGTCCTCCCCGGGCCATTCGATCCGGCCGAGGTCGGCGTGCGACCGCCGGAGCCACTCTTCGACCCTTCCCTCGTCAGGGGAGCAGAGAATCGACAACGTCGAGTTGCAGAGGAAGACGAGCCGGCCGCCCGGACGGAGCAGACGTGCAGCTTCGGCGATCCAGCGCTCGGGATCGCACCAGATGGACGCGCCGTACTCGGACAAGACAAGGTCGAAGCTCGCGTCCGGCAGCGGCACGTCCTCGGCGCTTGCCTCGACCAGCGGGAAGTGGAGGTCGAACTCTTCCTGCATCCGCCGGGCGGTCGCGAGCTGCGCCGGCGTGACGTCGACCCCGGTGACCCGCGCGCCACGCCTGGCGAGCCAGGCCCCGAAGTAGGCCGTGCCGCAGCCGAGCTCGACCACGTCCTTCCCGTCGACCTCGCCGAGCGCGCCGATCTCGGACTCCGGGCCGGAGAACATGCCCCAGTCGATCTCGCCCTTCGCCCAAGCCCCCCGCGCCTGGCGATCCGTGTAGTCCGCGTTGGCCTTCGTCCAGACCGCGCGATTCTTCAGCGCATCTTCAGCGTGACTCATCGGGGAACCACAGCGCGATCTCACGCTCGGCCGACTCGGGCGAGTCGGAGCCGTGGACGAGGTTGTCCGGCATCGAGAGCGAGAGGTCGCCGCGGATCGTCCCGGGCGCGGCGTCGGCGGGGTTCGTCGCGCCCATCGTCGTCCGTACGGATGTGATCGCCCCCTCGCCCTCGAGGACGAGCGCCAGCGTCGGCCCGGACGTGATGAAGTCCACCAGCTCCCCGAAGAACGGCTTCTCGGTGTGCTCGGCGTAGTGCTCCTCGGCGAGCGAGCGGTCGACGGTGAGGAGTCGTGCGGCACGCAGCTCGAGGCCGCGCCGCTCGAAGCGAGCGACGATCTCGCCGGCGAGCGCGCGGCGCATCGCGTCCGGTTTCACGAGTACGAGTGTCCGCTCCGGTGCCACGGAGCGGAGAGACTAGCGGCGGCTAACCGCCGGGGCGCTCGCGACGCGGCGCGGGCGGGAACTCGATCGTCGTCGGCGTCTCGACCGGCGTCTCGCAGTACGGGCAGACCTGCCAGAGCGTCTCGAGCGGCGCCTTGCAGTTGATGCACGCCTGGCGGAGCTTGGTCGTGCAGACCGGACAGACGAGGAACGAGTCCTCGACATGGGCGCGGCAGACGGGACAGTGGAGCTCACGTTGCGCCAATCGCTCCTCCATCGCCTTGATCTCGAGCTCGCGCTCGCGCACATCCTCGAGGTATTCAGGGGGTCGGAAGAGCATGTAGATCAGCGCCCCTACGAAAGGCGGGACGAGGCCGAGGATCGTCGCCATCGCGACCAGCCACGGGTCCTCGATTCGACGCCGGGCGTCCTTGAAGACCCAGTAGGCGACGGCGAGCCAGAAGACGACGACGAAGAAGATGGAGAGGTTGCGCGCGACGTCCCAGGCTCCCGAGCCGAAGAAGTCCCGGAGGCTTCCGAAGAAATCGTTCTCGTCCGTCACCAGCTCACCTCACAACAGCAACTGCCCGACGATGTAGCCGACAGCAAACGCGAGCCCGACGATCGTCAGCAGGACAACGGCTGCGACCGCGAACACGCTGAGCCGCTCACCGAGCTTCGTCATCGTACGCTCTGTTCCTCCGCGTCGGCCAGATCCGCGAGCAAGTACAACGACCCGGTCACGAGGACGAGCCCCTCGCTCGTCCAGCGGGCGTGCTCGAGCGCGCGTTGGGGATTCGGCTCCGCCTCGACGCTCGCGAAGTGGGCGTGCGCCCGCTCGGCGAGCTCGTGAGCGGGCAGCGCGCGCGGGTTGGTCGAGGTGGTCGCGATCAACCGATCGGAGAGCGATGACAGGCGGCGGAGCATGCCGTCCACGTCTTTGTCTGAGAGGACTGAGGCGACGATCACGTCCACCGGCTCGTCGATCTGCTCGCAGAGCCACGCGGCCCCCGCAGGGGTGTGGGCGCCGTCCCGGAGCTCGCGTCCTCGCCGCTCGAGCCGCCCGGCGAGCGCTATGTCCGGCCACGCGTCGATCGGTCGCCCGAGGAGCATTTCGGCAGCCTTTCGGGCGTCTCCTGTGACGATTTCGGCTTGGTTCGGTACAAAATCGACGTACTGGTTGTCCGGCAGGACAACTATCCTCGCCGCATGCGCAACGGCAAGCTTCTCCTTCGCGATCTTCTCCGTCGTGTCGCCCAGCACCTCGGTGTGCTCGAGCGACACATTCGTCAGGTGCACGACCTCGGCGTCGACGACGTTCGTGGCGTCGAGCCGGCCTCCGAGGCCCGCCTCGACGACGGCGACCTCGACCTCCCGCTCGGCGAACTCGGCGAGCGCCGCCGCCGTGAGCGCCTCGAACTGCGTCGCGCCGACCGCCTCCGCGTCAAATCGGATCCGCGCGACGGCGCGTTCGAAGTCCGCCTCCTTCCCCTCGACCCAGATGCGCTCGGACCAGCCGCTGACGTGCGGCGAGGTGTACGCGCCCGCTCGCCTCCCCGTCGCGTGCAAGAGCGCGGCAATCGTCCGTGTGGCGGTCGACTTGCCGTTCGTCCCCACAACATGAATCGACCGGTAGCGCCGCTCGGGGTGCGCCAGGCGCTCCAGGAGGGCACGCATTCGGTCGAGGCCGAACTCTTCCGGCCAAGGGCTGAGCGACGCGACCCAGTCCGTGGCCGGATGGGCGTTAGCCGCCGAGAGCCTCGAGCTCACGGCGGTAGCGGGCGAGCTTCTCGCGCTCGGCTTCGACGACGTCCTCGGGGGCCCGCTCGACGAAGCGCTCGTTGCCGAGCATGCCCTCGGCGCGCGCGATCTCCTTTCGGAGCCGCTCGATCTCGGCCGTGGCGTCGCCGTCGGCTCGCACCCGCTCGGGCCTGACGACGGCGTTGAAGATCCGCCGTTCGTCGCCCTGCAGCTCCACGGCGACCCCGCTGCGACGGAAGAGCGCGGCTGCCTCCTGGACACGGTCGAGTGCGTCGAGGTCTGCGACGAACCCTGCGTCGGGCTCGGGCCACGGCGCGACGATCAGGCGCGACTGTCGGTCGGGAAGCTGCGCCCAGATCTCCTCGGTCACGTGCGGCATCACGGGGTGGAGCAGCTTCAGCAGCCGCTCGAGCGCCGCAAGCGCAGTGGTGCGAACGTCCGTGTCGCCGTCGTCCTGGAACCGGCGCTTGATCGCCTCGGCGTACCAGTCGCAGAAGTCGTCGAACGTCAGGCGGTAGAGCGCATTCGCGCCGGCGGCGAACTCGAAGCGGCCCCAGTGGCCATCGAGCTGCTGCCGCGTGGCCTCGACCCGCGCGAGGATCCAGCGCTCCTCGAGATCGCGCGGCCGGAGGTCCGGCCTTGCCTCGCCGGCATTCATGAGGATCAGCCGCGAGACGTTCCAGAGCTTGTTCGCGAGCTTCCGTCCCTCCTCGATGAACCCGATCGAGAAGCGCACGTCCTGGGTCGAGGACATCTTCAGCAGGCCGTAGCGAGTGGCGTCCGCGCCGTGCTCCGCGATCACCTCGTCGGGCTCGGTCCCCGTGCCGAGGCTCTTCGACATCCGCCGGCCGTCCGGTGCGAGGACGAGCGAGTGGATGATCACGTCGTCGAAGGGCAGGTCGCCCGTGAGCTCGTGCCCCGCCATCATCATCCGGACGACCCAGAGGAAGATGATGTCCCGCGCCGTCGAGAGCACGTCGGTCGGGTAGTACACGTCGAGCTCGCGCGTCTGCTCGGGCCACCCCAGCGTCGCGAACGGCCACAGGGCCGAGGAGAACCACGTGTCGAAGACGTCTTCGTCCTGGCGCAACTCGGCGCGGCCGCACTCCACGCACGCCGAGGGCTCCGTCTCGTCGATCGTCAGGTGTCCGTCCGGGCAGTGCCAGGCCGGAATGCGCTGTCCCCACCAGAGCTGGCGGGAGACGTTCCACGGCCGGATGTTCTCGAGCCAGTCCAGGGCGACCGCCGCCTGGTTCTCGGGCGTGAACTCGACCCGCCGGTCGCGGATCGCGTCGATCGCCGGTGCCGCCAGCTCCTTCATGTCCACGTACCACTGCTCGGTGATCAGCGGTTCGATCCGGTCCTTCGACCGATCGCAGTGCCCGACCGAGTGGCGGTAGGACTCGCGCTGGTCCAGCTGGCCCCGCTCGCGGAGCCAGGCGAGGATCCGCTCCTCGGCCTCCTCCTGCGTCATTCCCGCCAGGTCGCCGGCGTGCTCGTTCATCCGGCCGTCCAGCCCGATCACGGTCAGCTCCGGGAGGCCGTGGTCGCGCCCGATCTCGAAGTCCAGGGCGTCGTGGCCGGGGGTCACCTTCAGTGCGCCGGTCCCGAACTGTGGGTCGACGCGCCCGTCCGCGACGATCGGCACGCGCCGCTCGACGTAGGGAACGACCGCCTCCTTCCCCACGAGGTCGCGGTAGCGCTCGTCCTCCGGATGCACCGCGACCGCCACGTCGGCAAGGATCGTCGGCGGGCGCACGGTCGCGATCGAGACCGATCCCGACCCGTCGGCGAGCGGATACCGCACCGTCGTGAGCGCGTCGTCCACGTCCCGGTAGGCGACCTCGAGGTCGGAGACCGACGTGTGGCAGCCCGGGCACCAGTTGACGATGCGGTTGTCCCGGTACACGAACCCGCGCTCGTGGAGCCGCACGAAGAAGCGGTAGACGGCGCGGATGTACGCGTCGTCCATCGTAAAGCGCTCGCGCGAGTAGTCGAGCGACGCGCCGAGCTTCCGGAGCTGGCCCATGATGATCCCGCCGTACTCCTCGAGCCAGCGCCAGGTGCGCTCGACGAACGCCTCGCGGCCGAGCTCGAACCGGTTCGTCCCCTCGGCCATCAGCTGCCGCTCGATCACGGCGTGCACCGAGATGGAGGCGTGGTCGTAGCCCGGCTGCCAGAGCACGTTGAAGCCGCGCATGCGGTGCCAGCGCACGAGCACGTCCTGCGTGGACGCGTTCAGCGCGTGCCCCATGTGCAGGTTGCCGGTCACGTTCGGCGGCGGGAGCGCGATCGAGAACGGCACGCCGGGCGCCTGGGGATCGGCGCGGTAGTCGCCCTCGGACTCCCAGGTCTCCTGCCACCGCTCCTCGACGCCCTCGGGGTTGTAGAGGGTCTCCATCTCGAACGGTGAGTCTTGCTGATCGTCGCGCGCCGCACCGGAGCCGACCGTCAGGTCGCGCGGAGAGAACCGGGTGTCGTCAGGCAGCGACTATGCGCCCAGTATACGCAGGCCGCTAGGCGGACTCGGCGGCGCGCTCTTCCTCGTCCTCGAGCTCTGCCCCGGCGCTCGTCACGAGCGTCGGCTTGAGGCCCCGGTCGATCGTCTCCTTCGTGATCACGCACTTGGAGACGTCCTTGCGCGAGGGCAGCTCGAACATCACGTCGAGGAGCGCGTTCTCGATGATCGAGCGCAGCCCGCGCGCCCCGGTCTCGCGCTCGAGCGCGCGGTCCGCGATCGACCACAGCGCGTCGTCGGTGAAGACGAGCTCGATCGAGTCGTAGCCGAAGAAGCGCTGGTACTGCTTGACCAGGGCGTTCTTCGGCTCGACGAGGATCTGCACGAGGTCCTCCCGCTGCAGCTGGTGTACGGCGGAGACGACCGGCAGCCGGCCGATGAACTCCGGGATCAGCCCATACGAGAGGAGGTCCTCCGGCATGACGTCGGCGAGAAGCTCGGACACCTCGGAGTCGTGCCGCGAGCGGATGTCGGCGCCGAAGCCGACGGCGTTCTTCCCGATTCGCCGGCCGATGATCTTCTCCAGCCCGGCGAAGGCGCCGCCGCAGATGAAGAGGATGTTCGTGGTGTCGATCGAGAGGAACTCCTGGTGCGGGTGCTTGCGCCCGCCCTGCGGCGGCACTGACGCAACCGTCCCCTCGAGGATCTTCAGCAGCGCCTGCTGGACGCCCTCGCCCGAGACGTCGCGCGTGATCGACGGGTTGTCCGCCTTCCGCGCGATCTTGTCGACCTCGTCGATGTAGATGATCCCGGTCTCGGCCTTCTTGATGTCGAAGTCCGCCGCCTGGATCAGCTTGAGGAGGATGTTCTCCACGTCCTCGCCGACGTAGCCGGCCTCGGTCAGGGCGGTGGCGTCGGCGATCGCGAAGGGGACGTTGAGGATCCGCGCGAGCGTCTGCGCCAGCAGCGTCTTCCCGCAGCCTGTCGGCCCGAGGAGGAGGATGTTCGACTTCTGGAGCTCCACGTCGGAGTCCTCCGCCCCCATCTGCACCCGCTTGTAGTGGTTGTAGACGGCGACGGCGAGCGTCCGCTTCGCCTCCTCCTGCGAGACGACGTAGTCGTTGAGGACGCTGTAGATGTCGGTCGGGCGAGGGAGGTTGTCGAGGTCGAGCGAGGACGGAGCCGTCAGCTCCTCGTCGATGATCTCGTTGCAGAGATCGATGCACTCGTCGCAGATGTAGACCCCCGGGCCGGCGATCAGCTTCTTGACCTGCCGCTGTGACTTCCCGCAGAAGCTGCAGAGAAGTTGCTCGTTGCCGTCGCTCGCCCTCGCCACCCTAGATCTCCTTGTACCCCGAAATCGCTTCGGGTGCTAGCCCTTAACTCCGTCGCGGCTGACGATCACTGTGTCGATGATGCCGTAATCCTTCGCCTCTTGCGTCGACATGAAGTAGTCGCGGTCGGTGTCCCTCGACACCTTCTCCAGGTCCTGCCCGGTGTGCTCGGAGAGGATCTCCTCGAGCCGGCGC
>JBMDXR010000054.1:0-8537 GCA_048594925.1 Gaiellaceae bacterium | reverse complement strand
TCGTACCCCAGGAGGCGACCGAGTTCCTGAGCGCGACGGAAGAGCTGACGGCTAGGAGGCGAGACCTCCATCGGCGGGCGGCGGAAGCCACCGCTTATCTCGACGCGTGCGCCGGGGAGCGTCGCGCGCAGGGCTCGAATTGCCTGCTCCACCCGGGTCGCATCGTCCAACGTGGGCGCGCGCACGTCGATCTCCGCGGTCGCGACGGGCGCGACGACGTTCGGGCGAAGGCCACCGTCGACGGTACCGACGTTGACGGTGACGCCACAGGCCGGATCGTTGAGGGCGTTCAGCTGCCGGATCTGCGCGGCGAGCTCGAGAATCGCGCTCACGCCCTCCTCGGGGCTGGAGCCTGCGTGCGCGGCTCGTCCGTGCACCGTGAGGGTGAATCGCGCGCTTCCCTTGCGGGCCGTCTTCAGCCGGCCGTCGCGTCCGGCGGCGCCCTCCAGCACGAGCGCGCGCTCCGCCCCGCGCGCGAGCCGCGACAGGTGGCGTCGTGAGTCGGGGCTACCGATCTCCTCGTCGGCGTTGAGGAAGACGACCGGGGTCGCCTCGGGGACGAGGCCGTTCGCGGAGAGGGAACGCAGGGCAAAGACGATCTCGACGAGTCCTCCCTTCATGTCGTACGACCCGGGTCCGTGGAGCACGCCGCCGTCGAGATGGAGCGGCATGTCGTGGATGCTGCCGACGGGCCACACGGTGTCCACGTGCCCCACGAGCAGCTGGTGCCCCGCCCGTCGATAGCGGTGTCTCGGTCGCGCATACAGGTGATCGCCGTACATCCCGCCGTCGATGCGCCTCACCACGAATCCGACCTGCTCGAGCGCGCGCTCGAGGATCTCGAGCGTTCGCCCGAGCGCCTGGCCGTCGAGCGACGGAGACTCGGCGCACACGAGCTCCTCGAGCAGCGCGCGCATCTCCTCCTCGTGGTCGGTGAGCCAGCGGAGCACCGCATCGGAGGTCCGGCGGTTCATCTCACCGAGAACTCGACCGGGAAGGGGAACGCAAGGCTGTCCCGGACGGTCGTGAACCGACCGGGGTGGAGGTAGGCGAGCACGCCGGCCTCCTGAAGGACGTCGGCGTCGTCGGTCTCGCCGTGCCGAAGCACGTCCTCCCGTGCTGCCGCCGCCAAGACGCGCCCCACGACGAGGCTGTTGTCTCCGAAGCCGTCCACGACCTGGTCCAGCTCGCACTCGAGATACAGCGTGCAGCTCTCGACGAGAACGCCGTCCACCACGGACGCGGGGAAGGTCCGAAGCGCAGACAGAGCCGGCTTCGAAGAGTCGCTCTCGCGCCACGAGGCGGCGAGGCCCGTCTGCAGGATCAGCTCCTGATCGGGAAAGCTGACCGTGAATGCCCGGTGCTCGAGCGCGTTTCGATACGTCGCGTGGCGTGGGCTGCAGACGAAGCAGTAGTAGTTGTCCCAGCCGAGCGGCATCGCCATGTGCTTCGGCGCGATGTCGAAGCCGTCGCGTTCCCTCGTGCCGACGAGGACGAGCGGGGCGACCGTGAAGAAGCGCGACCAGAGTGGCGCAGTCACCTGCAGCGGCACAACCGTCCGCGGCGCCGGAGCGCGTGTCTCCATGTCTCGATCGTGAGCACGGCCGCGTCGCACCGCATCCGGTGAGACGCCGAGGCACGATGCGGCGAACTACGTGGTGGTCCGTAGAAACCACCCTCGCCGTCGCAGGCGATGGCTTGTAAGACTCCGGCGTGGAGGCCAAATGCCGGACGTAGAGAGCGCGGTCATCGAGCCTGAAGGTCTCAGCGCCCTCGTCGCGACGCTACGAGGGCGCCGCTACCTCGTTCTCGGCCCCACCGTTCGCGACGGTGCCATCGTCTACGAGGAGCTCGAGCAGGCCGACGAGCTCCCGATCGGCTGGACGGACCGCCAGGAGGGTGCGATCTATCGCCTCGAGCGGCGCGGCGACGATGCTCGCTTCGGCTATGCGGTCGGGCCCCACTCCTGGAAGCAGTTTCTCTTCCCGCCACGGGTTCGCCTGTGGCAAGCCAGCCGCAGTGACGGTGTGTTCGAGATCGAGGAGGAGTCGGTCGAGGAACCGCCGCTCGCGTTCATCGGCGTCCGATCCTGCGAGCTGCACGCGATCGCGATTCAGGACAGGATCTTCGTCGGCGGAAAGGTCGTCGACCGCGACTACGCGACCCGGCGCGAGGGCAACTTCGTCGTTGCCGTCAACTGCTTCGAGCCCGGAGGCACGTGCTTCTGCGTCTCGATGGGGACGGGGCCCAAGGCAGAATCCGGATATGACCTCGCGCTGACGGAGATCCTCGACGGAGAGCACCGACTGCTGGTCGAGGTGGGCTCGGAGCGAGGCGCCGAGATCCTGCGCGAGCTCCCGCGTCGGGACGCGGAGACCGAGGACCTGGACGCGGCGGCCCGCGCCGTCGACAGCGCGCGAGGCCGGATGGGGCGCCATATGGAAGCCGGCGACCTCCGCGAGCTGCTCGCCAGAAACCTCGAGCACCCGCGCTGGGACGACGTCGCAGAGCGCTGCCTCACGTGCGGCAACTGCACGCTGGTCTGTCCGACGTGTTTCTGCTCCTCGGTGGAGGAGGTCACCGACCTCGAAGGCGAGCACGCAGAGCGCTGGCGCGAGTGGGACTCCTGTTTCTCGCTCGACCATTCCTACATCCACGGCGGTGCGATGCGACCATCCGGACGCTCGCGCTACCGGCAATGGATGACGCACAAGCTCGGCACGTGGCACGACCAGTTCGGCAGCTCGGGCTGCGTCGGGTGCGGACGTTGCATCACGTGGTGCCCGGTTGCCATCGACATCACCGAAGAGGTCGCAGCGATCCGCGCGACCGAGGAGGCATAGATGGAAGGCATCGAGACGCTGCTGACCGACGTACCGCTCTTCGAGGGGATGGGTCCGGCGGAGCTCGACCTCGTCGTCGGCTGTGCCAAGAACGTGCGCTTCGACGAGGGGGACGTCCTCTTCCGTGAGGGTGACGAGGCGGATGTCTTCTACGTCGTCCGGCACGGATCCGTCGCGATCGAGCTCTACTCGGCGCCGCGCGGCGGCATGACGATCGAGACGATCACGCCGGGTGAGGTGGTCGGGTGGTCCTGGCTCTTCCAGCCCTTCCGCTGGCACTTCGATGCTCGCGCGCTCTCGCAGGTGCGTGCTACCGCGTTCGACGGTGCGTGCCTGCGCAGAAAGTGCGAGGAGGATCCGCTCCTCGGGTACGACCTCATGAGCCGCTTCGCGCAGGTGATGCTCGAGCGGCTCCAGTGGACGCGACTCCGGCTCCTCGACGTCTATGGGCGTGGCGACGGCAGCTGAGCTCGCCTCGCTTCCCGGCGCGATGGTGCCGGAGCCGTTCGTCGTCCGCGAGCGGGTGGCCGAGACCGCGGACACCTGGACGATGACGCTCGAGCCGGTTGTCGGCGAGCCTCCTACGATCGGTCCAGGCCAGTTCATGATGGTCTACGTCTTCGGGATCGGCGAGGTCCCGATCTCGGTGAGCGGCCCTCCCGACCGGCGCGGCCCGGTCGTCCTGACGGTCAGGGCCGTGGGCGCGGTGACCGATGCGATCTGCGCAAGCGTGCCCGGCGCGGTCCTCGGGCTTCGCGGTCCCTTCGGAACGACGTGGCCGATCGCCGACTCGGCCGGGGCGGACATCGTCGTGGTTGCAGGAGGCATCGGGCTCGCGCCGCTGCGACCCGTCGTGCTCCACGCGCTCGAGCACCGCCAGGAGTACGGCAGAGTCGTCGTTCTCTACGGAGCAAGGACGCCGGCGGACCTCCTCTATTCCGCGGAGCTTCTCGGCTGGGCCGCTGAGGCGGCCGTCGACATTACCGTCGACGCGGCGGGGTCGGGTTGGGCGGGGAAGGTCGGGGTCGTACCGAAGCTGCTGCCGAAGGCCGAGTTCGACCAGGCGTCCGCCGTCGCGTTCGTCTGCGGCCCGGAGATCATGATGCGTTTCACGATCGAGGCCCTCCTCGAGCGAGGGGTCCCGCCCCAGCGGATCCAGATCTCGCTCGAGCGGAACATGCGCTGTGGCGTCGGCCACTGCGGGCACTGCCAGCTCGGCCCGACGCTCATCTGCCGAGACGGCCCGGTCTACGCGTACGAGACGGCCGCACCGTGGCTGAGGGTGCGAGAGCTGTGAACGGCAGGCCGAAGCTCGCGGTCTGGAAATTCTCCTCGTGTGACGGCTGCCAGCTCACGATCCTCGACTGCGAGGACCAGCTGCTCGCGCTCGCCGGCGCGATCGAGATCGCATATTTCCCCGAGGCGACGCGCGGCGAGGTGGACGGCCCGTACGACCTCTCGCTGGTCGAGGGGTCGATCACGACACGGCACGACGCCGAGCGGATCCAGCAGGTGCGCAGCGCGTCGAAGGCGCTCATCACGATCGGCGCCTGCGCTACCTCGGGCGGAATTCAGGCGCTTCGCAACTTCGCGGACGTGGAGGAGTACACGCGGGTCGTGTACGCGTCGCCCGAGTTCATCTCGACGCTCGAGACGTCGACGGCCATCGCCGACCACGTGCAGGTCGACTTCGAGCTCCGCGGCTGTCCGATCGACAAGCGCCAGCTGCTCGAGCTTGTCACCGCATTCCTGGTCGGCCGGAAGCCCGGGATTCCGTCTACGAGCGTGTGCATGGAGTGCAAACGCCGCGGCAACGTCTGCGTGCTCGTGGCGCATGGCACGCCGTGCCTCGGCCCCGTCACGCACGCGGGCTGCGGCGCACTCTGCCCGTCCTACAACCGAGGCTGCTACGGGTGCTTCGGGCCGATGGAGACCCCGAACACGCGCGCTCTCACACGGCAGCTGAAGATCCTCGGCATGAACGAGCGCGACGTCGAGCGCGTCTACCGCACGTTCAATGCCAACGCGCCCGAGTTCAAGGAAGCGTCGACGCGTGCCTGAGCGCCGCATCATCAAGACCGACTACCTCGCGCGGGTAGAGGGCGAGGGAGCGATGTCCGTGCGGCTCGCGAACGGGACCGTCGAGCACGTCGAGCTTCGGATCTTCGAGCCGCCGCGCTTCTTCGAGGCGCTCCTCAGAGGCCGCTCCTTCATGGAGGCGCCCGACATCACGGCGCGCATCTGCGGCATCTGCCCGGTCGCGTACCAGATGAGCTCCGTGCAAGCGGTGGAGGACGCCTGCGGTGTCGAGGTCACCGAGCCGATCAAGCTGCTGCGTCGGCTTCTGTACTGCGGCGAGTGGATCGAGAGCCACGCGCTGCACGTGTACATGCTCCATGCGCCCGACTTTCTCGGCTACGAGGGTGCCGTCGAGCTGGCCCGCGACGCGCGCGAGACCGTCGAGAAGGGCCTCCAGCTGAAGAAGACCGGGAACGACGTCATGATCCTCGTCGGCGGCCGCGAGATCCATCCGATCAACGTGCGGGTGGGCGGCTTCTACCGCGCGCCGACCCGGAAGGAGCTGCGTACGCTCGTCGACCCGCTCGAGCGTGCGCGGGAGATCGCACTCGAGACCGTGCGCTGGACGGCCGGCTTCGACTTCCCGGAGCGCGAAGTCGAGTGCGAGCTCGTCGCGCTTCATCGGCCCGACACGTACGCGATCGAGCAAGGCCGGGTCGTCTCCGACGCGGGTCTCGACATCGCGGTCCCAGAGTACGACGAGCACTTCCTGGAGGAGCACGTCGAGCGCTCGAACGCGCTGCACTCGCGGCGCAGCGACGGAGGCACCTATCTGTGCGGCCCGCTCGCGCGCTACTCCGTCGGCTCGGAGCGGCTCTCACCGCTCGCGCGCGAGGTCGCCGCGGAGGTCGGTCTCGGCAGCACCTGCCGCGATCCGTTCCGCAGCATCGTCGTGCGCAGCGTGGAGCTCGTCTACGCCTGCGACGAGGCGCTGCGGCTGATTGCCGAGTACGACGAGCCGGATGCACCCTTCGTGCCGGTCGAGCCGGTCGCGGGGATCGGCTGCGGTGCGACCGAGGCGCCGCGGGGGCTTCTCTACCACCGCTACGAGATCTCGAGCGAGGGGACGATCCTCGACGCGAAGATCGTGCCGCCCACCTCGCAGAACCAGCTCGCGATCGAGGATGACCTGCGCGGCGTCGTGGGGCGCTACGCGGACCGCTCCGACGACGAGCTACGGCACCTGTGCGAGCAGACGATCAGAAACTACGACCCCTGCATCTCGTGCGCCACTCACTTTCTGACCCTCGAGGTCGAGCGGACGTGAGACGGGTCGTGGTCGGCGTCGGCAATGCCCTTCGCGGAGACGATGCGGTCGGTATCGCCGTCGCCGAGCGCCTCCGCGGGCGGGTGCCGGACGACGTCGACGTCGTCGAGTGCGAGCAGGAGCCGAGCCGCCTGCTCGACGCCTGGAGCCACGCCGACGTCGCGCTGGTCGTCGATGCCTGCGCAGCGGGCGAACCGCCGGGAACTCTCCACCGCTTCGACGTGAGCGGTGGGCCGCTGCCAGCCCGCGTCTTCCGCTCATCCACGCACGCGTTCGGAGTCGGCGACGCCGTCGAGCTGGCTCGTGCGCTCGAGCGCCTCCCGCGTCACGTCGTGATCTACGGGGTCGAGGGTGCTCAATTCGACGCAGGAGCGGCGCTGAGCCCGGACGTCGAGTCAGCCGTCGAGAAGGTTGCCGAGGAGATCATTCGCGAGCTTCGAGGAGATGGTCACCATGCATGAGCAGACGCTCATTCGCGACGTCATGTCGCGCATCGACGAGATCGCACGCGCCGAAGGAGCGACCCGCGTCACCAAAATCCAGGTCAGGCTCGGCGCGCTCTCCCACGTCACCCCTGCGCACTTCCGCGAGCACTTCGAGGACGCCGCCAACGGCACCCTCGCGGAGGGTGCGACGGTCGACGC
The DNA here is from genome assembly GCA_048594925.1 of Gaiellaceae bacterium. GTDB lineage: Bacteria > Actinomycetota > Thermoleophilia > Gaiellales > Gaiellaceae > GMQP-bins7. The sequence continues at coordinate 1,704 of JBMDXR010000054.1, read as the reverse complement.
CGAGGTGGTCGGCGACGCGCGGAGTGCAGGCGCACACGACGTCGTCCTCGAGTCCGTCGAGATCGAGCTTCCCGACCCCGACCCCGCCGCTGGAGACGCTGCCTGATGTGCCTGGGCGCGATCTCCGAGCTCGTCGACGTCTGGGAGGAGAACGGCGTGCGCGTCGGCCGCCTCGCGGACGGCTCGGTGGTCACGCTCGGCTTCGTTCCCGAGGCCGTGGTAGGCGCCCAGCTGCTGGTTCACCTCGGCATCCCTGTCGAGGTGCTCGACCACGCCATCGCGGCCGAGGCGCTCTCGTTGCGGGAGCGCGCGCTTGCCGACGACCAACGGGAGGAAACCGCATGAGCACGCTCGCCGCCCAACCGCTTCTGGCCCGCTTCTCGACGCGAACGCTGGGCGTCCTGCTCGCGTTTGTCACCGCGTGCGTCAGCGGCGTAGCGGTGTACGTGAACTCGAAGGGCGTCTCGCACTTCGAAGACGCGACCGTGTACACGACGGCGAAGAACGCGGTCGCAGGGGGGCTGCTCTTCGCGCTCGCGCTGCCGCTGCTCAGCGCGAAGCGCGCATCCACGGGGAGGGCTGCCCGCCCGAGGTCGAGGCGCGACTGGCTCGCCCTCGCGACCGTCGCCTGCATCGGCGGCAGCGTCCCGTTCGTCCTCTTCTTCGAAGGGCTCTCGCGCGCCACGGCGACGCAGGCTGCGTTCATCCACAAGATGCTCGTCGTCTGGGTCGCGCTGCTCGCCGTGCCGATCCTGCGGGAGCGGCTGGGGCCTGCGCACATCGCGGCCATCTCGCTCGTGATGCTGGGGCAGGGTTGGCTCGCGGGCGAGGTCGGGACGGTCACCTTCGGCGCCGGCGAGGCGATGATCCTCGCGGCGACGCTGCTCTGGGCGGTCGAGGTCATCGTCGTCAAGAAGCTCGTGAGCTCGATCGAGCCGCGCACGCTCGCGTTCGGCCGCATGGGCCTCGGAACGGTTGTCCTCGTGGCGTGGCTGGCGGTGTCGGGCCGCGGCGGCGACCTGTTCGCGCTGAGCTCCGAGCAGTGGGGCTGGGCCCTCGCCACCGGGCTCCTGCTCAGCGCCTACGTCGTCACCTGGTACATGGCGCTCGCGCGTGCGCAGGCGGTGGACGTGACCGCGGTGCTCGTCTTCGGCGCGGTCGTCACAGCCGTGCTCGCGGGCGCGGCTGACGGCGTGCCGATCGACACAGTCGCGCTCGTGCTGATTACCGCGGGCGTCGCGCTCGCGGCCGCGGCGGCCGTGTGGCGGGCGACGCCGAGAGAAGCGCCCGCGTGACCGCGGGGCCGCTCCTCTTCGCGCGCTACGCCTATCCGCCGAACTCGCTCGGGTACTGCGGTGCGGACGTGACGCGGACCTTGCTCGAGTACGGCGATGCCCGGGCGTCCGACGGCGGGCTCGCGGAGCTCGCGCGTACGTTCGAGGGCGCCTGGCCGTACCTGAGACTCATCGCCTCCGCGAACGAGATCGCTGACCCGCTCGACCCTCACGTGGTCGAGGCGTACTGGGTCGGAAACGGACTGCTCCGACAGGTGCGGCCGGACATGCTCGCGCGGCACGTCGAGGATCGATTTGCGGGTCGCATCGGACGCAGCTGGCACGGGTTGCTCGACACCGTCGGCGCAGGCGCCGTCCCGCATCACTCGTTCCACGTCTTCGCCGTCTACCCGTGGCTCGGGCTGATGCG
>JBMDXR010000053.1:0-43060 GCA_048594925.1 Gaiellaceae bacterium | reverse complement strand
CAGGCCGGCCGGCCGCTCCTCATCGTGGCCGAGGACGTCGAGGGCGAGTCGCTCGCGACGATCGTCGTCAACAAGCTCCGCGGCACGTTCACCGCGGTCGCCGTCAAGGCGCCCGGCTTCGGTGACCGCCGCAAGCGGATGCTCGAGGACATCGCCATCCTCACGGGCGGCGAGGTCATCACCGAGGAGATGGGCCTCAAGCTCGAGAACACGAAGCTCTCGCAGCTCGGCAAGGCTCGCAAGATCGTCATCGACAAGGACACGACGACGATCATCGACGGCGCCGGTGACACCGAGGCGATCAAGGGCCGCATCAAGCAGCTGAAGCAGGAGATCGAGAACACCGACTCCGACTTCGACCGCGAGAAGCTCCAGGAGCGCCTCGCCAAGCTGTCCGGCGGCGTCGCGGTCGTGAAGGTAGGTGCGGCCACCGAGGTCGAGATCAAGGAGAAGAAGCATCGCGTCGAGGACGCGCTGAAGGCCACCCGCGCTGCTCTCGAGGAGGGCATCGGGCCGGGCGGCGGAGTCGCGCTCCTGAATGCGAGCGCTGCTGCGGCGTCCATCATCGACAGCCTCGAGGGCGAGGAGAAGACCGGTGCGGAGATCATCCTCCGTGCGGTCGAGGAGCCGCTTCGCCAGCTCGCGTACAACGCGGGCCTCGAGGGCTCGGTCGTCGTCGACAAGGTCCGACGCGCCAAGAAGGGCGAGGGCCTGAACGTCGAGACGGGCGAGATCGAGGACCTCGTCAAGTCGGGGATCATCGACCCGACCATGGTCACGCGCTCGGCGCTGCAGAACGCGGCGTCGATCGCCAAGAACATCCTCACGACCGAGGCCGTCGTCGCCGAGATGCCGGAGAAGCAGCAGGCCGTTCCGGCGGGCATGCCCGGCGGCGGGATGGACTTCTAGACTAGGGGTCCCTTCCCTGATCCACCGCGAAAGGGCCGGCAACCGCCGGCCCTTCGCATTTCAGACGATTCTGTGAGCTAGCCGAGCGGCGCCCAGAAGACGTGCGTGATGCGGTGCCCGCCGCCGGGGAGCGCGTCGACGTAGAGGTCACCGTTGGCCCGGCTCGCCTGCGAGAACGGGGGCGCGCTGCCGACCCCCGTCTGGCAGCCCGGCTTGTGTGGATTGCACGGCTTGCCGCTGCCCGAGCCGTCGAGGTGTTCGTAGATCAAGAGCAGCTGCTCGTAGTCGTGTGAGTTCGGGTGCTCGTTCGAGGGCGGACCGTCGGGGTCGCTGGTGTAGTCCATGCAGGTGCCGAGGTTCGGATTGTTGAAGTTCTCGTCTTGATGGTCGAGCCCGAAGTCGTGCCCGACTTCCTGGCACATGACGAGTCGCCTCCACGCCGCCGTGTTGTACTGCGGCTGGTTGAAGTACGTGTCGTTGACCTTCGTCGTCGCCTGCGCGATGTGGCTCCGCTGCACCCAGATCTGGGCGACGCCCAGCCAACCCGTGTTTCCGTACTCCGCGTTGCAGACCTCGATGCGACCGCTCGTCGGCGCGCAGGTCGATCCGGTCGTTCCGCCTGCGACACCCCTGAGCGACAGCACGGTCGACTGATCCCAGTCGGACATGGCCGTGTTGAGGTAGGAGTCCCAGCCGGAGCTGACGTTGTCGCCGACGTCGAGCGCAACCGGATTCGATGCTCGTTGCCAGTGGTAGTTACCCCACGCGTGGTTAGCGAGTGCCGTGCCGACGAGCGCGACCGATGCGAGCACGACGCCGACGAATGCGACGACTTTCCCCATCTCGAGCCTCCTGCGATTTCGTGTGTTGTCGGACTCGCCTGAGTGTGATTCTGCCCACCGCGAAGTCAACCACCCGAACGGATTGACTTTGCCCGCTCGGAGACGCGATTCCCCCCAAAAGGGGGACGAGATGTTCGGCCGTTCGGACGAAAACCTGGGTAACCCAATCCTCCCCAGTTCTTCCCCCTCTGAGTGGCCGTCCCAGCGGCCACTCGTCTTTTCTGGGTAGGACAGCCTCCTAGAAGCCGTAGCGCTCTTCTTTGAAGGGGTCGGCGTCGTTGTGGTACCCGTAGCGCTCCCAGAAGCCGGGCCGGTCGTCCGCGGTGAGCTCGATGCCGCGGAGCCACTTCGCGCTCTTCCAGAAGTACTTGCCGGGAACCACGAGGCGCAGAGGGCCGCCGTGCTCGGGGGCCATCGGCTCGCCGTCCGCGTTGGTCGCGAGCAGCGAGAGCGGGTCGCGGAGGAACGAGATCGGGACGTTGGCCGTGTAGCCCTCTTCCGCGTGTGCGACGACGAAGTGGGCCGACGGCTCGGGCCGCACGAGCTCCTCGAGGGCGCTCCAGTGGATCCCTTCGAACGTCACGTCGAAGCGGCTCCAGCGCGTGACGCAGTGGATGTCCTGTGTGTGGCTTGTCCGCGGCAGAGCGTTCAGCTCGTCCCACGAGAGCCGGATCGGGTTCTCCACCTCTCCGGAGACGAAGAAGTCCCACGTCGCGAGGTCGTACCTCGGGATCGAGCCCGCGTGGAGCACGGGCCACTTCTCTGTCAGGTACTGGCCGGGGGGCAGCCGCGTCGGGTCGTAGCCGGCCTCGATGACCTTTCGCTCCGCTCTGCCCCGGAACACGGCTGCAACACTAGTCTCCGATGGCTGTTGCGGCGTTACGTGTAGCCCGCCGCCCCCGCGACTTCGTCGGAGTCCGGGGCCCCGACGCCGCCTCGTACCTCCAGGCGATGGTGTCGAACGACGTCGAGGCGCTCGGGGTCGACGACTCGTGCGAGGCGTTGCTGCTCACGGCCAAGGCGCGCGTCATTGCACCCCTCGTGGTTCTCAGGCGCGGAGTCGACGATTTCCTCCTGCTCACGGAATCAGGCCTCGGAGAGCGTGTTCGCGCGACTCTCTTTCGTTCGCGATTCGCGGCCAAGTGCGACATCGAGCCCGAAGACCACTCGACGCTCGTCGTCTTCGGCCGGAGCGACGGGATCCCGACGGCCGACTTCGGTGTTCCCGCGGTCGAGGTTCTCGACGAAGCCCTCGAGCCGACCGTGGAGGACGACGAGCTCGAGCTGCTGCGCATCCGGGCGGGCACGCCCCGCTTCGGACGCGAGCTCGACGATCGCGTCCTTCCGGCGGAAGCCGGTCTCGACCGGCGGGCGATCGACTTCGAGAAAGGCTGCTACCCGGGGCAGGAGCCGATCGCCCGACAGCACTACCGAGGACGTGTCAACCGAACGCTGCGCGTCCTGGAGATCGAGGGCGAGGAGGTCCCGGAGTACGACGCGGAGCTGACCTACGAGGGGAAGGCTGTGGGCCGCGTGACGAGCACGGCGCGGGACGGCGAGCGGGTTGTGGCTCTTGCCTACGTCCGCGTCGCGGTGCCTTCCGACGCCGTCCTCCGCCTCGGGGACCGCGAAGTGCTCCCGGCATGATCACGGGTCGGAGTCCGAGATGCCGCCCGGCTCGTACTCGACTCTAGGATCAGCACACGATCGCCTGCTTCCGCTCGAGCAGTGGGGCATCCTGGCGATGGAGCAGGTGCTCGCACAGCTTCCGGTGTGCCCGCCTAGGGACAGCGCCAGCGCTATGAGTCGGAGCCGCCTCCGGGCGGCTCCGTCGCGCTGAAAGACCGGCGATCCCGCCTTCACCGTCGATTCGCCGAACGCGATGACGCTGGTCGCGGTAGCGCGCAACGAGGATTCCCTCTCGCACGACTGCCACCTCGGCGCGGAGCTCGAGGTTCGTCTGCCGTGATGACTGGGAGCTCCGTCAGCGGGCCATGTATCCGCCGTCGACGTAGAGCTCCGAGCCGGTGACGAAAGAGGCATCGTCGCTGGCGAGGTACGCGACCGCGGCCGCAATCTCCGCGGGCTCGCCGAGCCTCCCCATCGGGGTCGACCCAGTCATCGCGTCCCAGATCTCGGTGCCTTTCGCCTGGTCGAGGATGGGCGTCCTGATGAAGCCGGGATGGATCGAGTTGACGCGAACGTCGGTCGCCCAGTGGAGTGCGACGTTCTTCGTGAGCGTCCGGACTGCTCCCTTCGCGGCGTGATAGGCGGGCGAGGTGCCGAAGCCCCCCGAAGCGCCGAAGATGGAGCTTATGTTGATCACCGACCCGTGCCCCGAGTCTTTCAGTGCCTTGCCGCACATCTTCATTCCGAGGAAGACTCCGGTCTGGTCGATCGCGATTGTGCGCTCCCATTCCGGAAGCGTTGTTTCCTCGATGGTCGCCAGGTCGCCCAAGCCAGCGTTGTTCACGAGTACGTCAAGCTGTCCGTGCTCCCGCAGTACGTGCTCCACCGCCGTGCGCCAGCTCGGCTCGTCGCTTACATCAAGGTGGACGTACTCCGCCTTCCTGCCGTCCGCGCGAATAGCCGCCGCCGCCTCCTCTCCCACCTCGTCCTGGATGTCCGTAACCACGACGAACGCACCTTCGGTTGCCAGCCGCTCCGCGGTAGCACGGCCGATTCCGCTCGCCGCTCCGGTCACGAGCGCCACTCTTCCCTCGAGTCGCATCATCCCTGACTCCTATCGAGCGGTTCCCGCTCGAGGTATTAGCCAAACGGGCCGCGCGTCCTAGCCGAGCGGGCCAGGCCGATCGTGTTCGATCAGACTCAGCTCGGGCTCGAGGGTGGGAGCTTCGCCCACCTGCGCCGGCGCGACACGCTCTACTGCTCGAACGCCTGCAGCCAGGCCGCTACCGCGAACGGAAGACGCGCCCGCGAGGAGCGCGATCCGCTGCGCGTCATCACGGCAGCGGGTCCGGGCCGGTCGCGGTGACGATCCGCTGGGGAACCCAATCCTCCACGTGGTGGAAGCCATCGAAACGCGCACCCTCGAGTGGGGCACGGTACGTCGCTCTCCCACGGGAAACGCTCGCAAACCCGCACGGTTGAGCGATGCGCCCGGCATGATTCGAACATGCGCACTCAGTCTGCGGTGCGCTTGCCATCCACTCGAGAAGGCACTCGACGTCCTCTTAGCTCCGCGGCAGTCATCCCTTCCTTTACGGACGCGGAAGAGGAGCGTTTAGAGGGGGTCTTGCCTGGCGGGTGCGCCGCGGCGGGACCTGGACGCGTGTGAGTTGAGAGAGCGTTGGATCTCTCGCCGCGCTAGCGACCTCCCCGAGTCACGTTTCGCCACCGAGCGCCGCTGACGATGTCATGCAGCCACACTCTCGGCGGAAAGCGTGACTGTTGTGGGCGCGGCCCGGGCCTCGTGCGCGCCGCGCTCGCCGGAACGCCGCGGCCCGCACTGAACGTCAGACCGCCCGATTCGGACGCAGCGCGAGCCGCTATCCAAGACGCCTGGCGCGAATACACCCCCGTCACACTTGCGGCGGATTGCCGTCTGGCGCGCTGGTTATAAGGATCGCGTCAGACCCGAGGGGTGCACTGCCGTCATCGTACTTCGGGACTGACAACTCCGAGCTAGCCGGACGCCAGGCCGCGGCAGGAGGTCCAGATGCGCCGTCTTCGGGCAAATTCGATCGTCGCGGGTTGCGCTCGCACTCGCCGCCGCGGACGCGCCGTTGTCCCCCTCGGCCGGCTGCGGCCCAGGTGGAGGCCTCGGGAATTAACTCGTTCCCGACGCCTTTGGATTCCTCCCCGCCTGCAATTTCCACGACAGGTGCTACGGCGGAGACAAAGTCGGGAAGTACGACCATTTCAATTGGCCGCGTAGTCGCGGCGATAGCTCCTTCCTCAAGCGCATGCAGAAGATCTGCGAGAACAGATACGGGACATCCCTATCCGGCCTGGAGTCCTTCTTCGGGTGCCGGCAAGTCGCTCAGACGTACTACAACGCAGTGCGCGCCCTGGCCACAGCATTCCGGGGTCGAACTTGGGGGGAACCGGAATCTCCGAGGCGCCCGCGAGCCTGCCCCTTTTTGTGTGTGCGTTCGTGGCGGCTTGCCCCTAGACCCGTGCCGCGCTTGACCTCGATCGTGCACCCCATCGACTACTGGTTCCGAGCCATGCTTCCGGACGCACCGTGATTGGGAGTGCACGGCGTCAGAACGACGAACCTCTGAGTTCGGGGTGATCCGTCCGGTGAGCCCTCGCGACTGAATCGGTCCTGGGGGAAGATCGAATTTGCGCACCCCTAGGCTTGATATGTCGAGCTGAGCGCGTTGAGTCAGAGGGCGAGGTGGTCCGCGTATACGAGGCGGTAGCGGACTGGGCGCGAGAGCGTCGGGAATTCGCCGAACGGCCCCTTCCGGACGAGATGGTCTTCGGCCTCCGACTCGTCGGTCTCGAAGATCTCGTACTCGCGCAGCGCCAGGCGAAGCTCGGCTTTCGCGTCACGCGCCGGCAGCGGCACGCGGCCCGAGTAGCGGGCGTCCCCGAGGCCGCCCGGCGCCGACAGCTCGAGCCGCACCTCGTCTCCGACCGGCGCCCACGCCAGGTCGGTCGTCGCGTCGGCTGGGCGCCGCTCGACCTGCGCGATCGCGAAGCGCGACAGCGACAACAGCTGCTCGTCGCGGGCGAAGATCCAGGAGAGATCCCGTGCGTTCTCGGTGAAACCAGCTGGACCGCGGAGCGAGACGAGGACGCCGATGCGGCTGAGCCTCGTCAGCGCCGCAGTGCGCCGCGCGACGAGCTGGGCCACGTCGGGGAACACGACGCGCGAGAGGTGCTGGCCCGGGATCGAGTACGGCTGATAGCGCGCGAGCGCCAGGCGCACGAACGGAAAGTACGACGAGCCGGCGTCGAGCTGAAGATCGCAGTACCAGAGGCGGCGCGCCGAGTCGAACTTCGGCTCGTGGCCGACGACGGTCACTTCGTGGCCCGGCGCCTCGAGTAGCGAGATGCCCGTGCCCACGGCCACGCGCAACGGGAACTGGTGGATGTGCGGCCCGGCCGCAACGGGGGCGGAGCGCCAGATCGGATCGACGCCCCAGTGCGTCACGTACTTCTGGGGATCGCCGGAGGGTGTGAAGACGAGCGCGAGGATCGAGTTGAGGAGGGCGATCTGCGGTCCGGTGAGCTTGACGGCTGGACCTGTCTCGGCGTCGATCGCAACGGACGCGGCGGCCTCGTGCGCGGCCGTCGGGCTCGCCACCGAGCGGGGCGCCGCCGCGCGCTTCCGCTGGATCGCCGCGAGCACGCGCTCAGACGGTGACGCGGCCGCGGGGCCGGCGGGCTTGACGATCCCCTCCGCGATCGCCGTCTCGGCGAGCTCGTCGGCGAGCGCCTTCGCGGTCGCCTTTACGCTCAGCCCGCCTGCGACGTCGAACGGCCACGTGATCCACGGCTGGTCCTCGAGCACGACGCCGAGCAGCTCGTCGGCGCCGGACGAGTACCACGGACGGTCGAGGTAGACGCGGAGCCCGCCGCCGGATCGCGTGCGGGTGAACGTCGCCGGCGGCCGTCGCGCACCGGCGCGAGCGACCGGCCGTACCACGCGCTCATCCCACGTCCACGTAGGCACGACGTAGAGCACCTCGGGCGGGTCCGGCCGCCGCGACGACGGCACGTTCAGCTCGACCTCAGCGCCCGCGTGCGTGATCAGCGACGGGTCGCTCGTGATCGCCGGCGGGAAGTACTCGCGGAACCGGGTCGTGGCGACGGCGTTGTAGCTGACGCGTCGGTGCTTCGTGTCGCCGAACTCGTGCCGCAGCTTGTGCGTCGGCGGGCTGGCGACGTCGTTTCGTCCCGTGCGGCAGTCGGCTTCCGTGGCCTCGAGCTGAAAGTCGCCGACATGCGCCTGCCCGTCCATTGTCGACGGTGCGTCGTCGGCGAGGTCGTCGATCGACTCCGTCCAGCGCGCCTCCACGTCGAGCCTGCCCGTGCTCTTGGCGTGGTTCTTGATCTTGCCGGCGAGTATGGCGAACGTCTCGCCGGCGTATCGCTGGACCCCCCCGGGCGACACGTCGATTACCGGCGGCTCGAGCGGCTTCTCGACGGCATGCACGAGCATCAGCGCCTCCGACGGCGTCAGCATCCAATGCAGGCCTTGTTCGGCGAGCTGCTGCTGGGCGGCGCGCACTACGTCGCGCTCGAGCATCCAGACCGCCATCAGGTCGAGGTCGGCGGAGTCGAGGAACGACGAAAGACGTACTGTCACCATCTCCGCCTGCGGGAGGAGGACCGTGAGGAGGCGCTGGGATGCGTTGTAGGACGGCGCACCGGAGCCGTTCTGGATCCGAAGCCGGAACGGCCTGCGGTCGTACCATTCCGCGCCGGCTTCCCAGCGCTGGAGGCGCGTCGCCGCGTCGCCCGGCAGCGTCGTCAGCGACGCGCCGAGCGACAGCGGGTCGGGCAGGTACGGCAGCGCGAGCTTGGCGACGTCGTGCAGCACGTACTCGCCCGGCGCGAGCGGGTCGCCCTTGTGACGGCTCGGGTCGGAGAGGTCCGTCGGCGTCGCCGAGGGGTCCGGGTTGAAGACGACGGCCCCGGCCGCCTCGACAAACGAGCCGAACTCGAGCGCGGCGACGTCGAACTCGTCGTCGACGTCCGCCTGCGAGGCGTCGACGCCGATGCCGTCGTCGAACTTGCCGTGCCACTCGGCGAGCTGCTGCGACGCCACCGGCGGCGCGATGTGGCGGTCGTTCGTCGCGAGGTACGCGAGCTGGGGATCGGTGTGGCCGGTGAGGCCGGTGATCCGCGGCAGCGCGACGTATGCGTTCGGCACCGCACCGAGCGTCGAGCGGATGACCATCCGCAGCAGCGACTCGCCCTCGGTGAACGGACGCCGCGGGACGACGGCGGGCGCGGGAACGGGGTCGAAGCGACGGAACCGGTGCTGCTTCGTCACGTGCTGCGGCACGACGTCGTCGTCGCGGACGGAGTTCCCGGCGAGATCGACCGCTCGGGCGCGGAAGCGGTAGTCCCGCCCGAACCGCAGTCGCGGAAGCGACCCCGGCTTCGCATCGAAAGAGGTGAAGAGCGGGAACGCGGTCGGATTCTCCGGTTCGACGTCCTCGACGCCCTCGTTCGTGATCGCGTGTCCGGGCCGCTTGGCTGCGAGGCTCCAGCCGTCCCAGCCGAACATCGTCTCGTGCAGGTAGAGGTCGTCCTCCTGGTCGGGCACCGACGACGCCGACGCGCCCTTGACGTAAGCCTCGTCCTCGCCGATCGGAAGCGGGACATCCCCGCCGTCCCGGCGCACAGCGTACGCGCCGACGCGGCGGTGGAGCGACAGCCAACGTCCGGGATGCGTCGAGTCCTCGACGTCGAGCCGATAGCCGCGCGTCACCTCCTCGGCGGCGAGATCTGCCGGCGCGTCGCCCGTCTGCGCGGTGTCGTGCTCGGCCGCGGTGTCGAGCACGTCGACGACCCGTGCGGCCCGCCCGTCGCGGGCGATCGTGAACCCGCCCGTCCGCAGCGCCGACGCCGACGACGCGTCCTCTGTCATCGACTGCGCGTTCTCGCTCAGGTGGTCGGCGACGCGGATGACGTTGTCGAGGAGGTCCCCGGCCTTCAGGACGCTGCCGTCGACGTCGAGCTGGTTGACGAGCAAGTAGCGCTCCCACTCGAGACGGAGCGTGCCGTCCACGAGGTCGCCCTCCTTCGAGCGTGGCCGCGCGAGGAAGCGGCGCTGCGCGATCTCGTAGCGTGTCCACGGACGCGACCCCTCCGCCTTCATCCAGCCGAACGGCGCCTCGTCGACCTGGACGCGGATCCTCCCGCTCGGCTTGATCGCTGCATCCTTCTCGACGAGCACGTCGACCGCGAGCCCGAGCGGCCGGAGGAGCTTCGGGTAGTCGCCGCAGAACGTCACGAACCCGTGGAACTCGAGCGGTGGGACCTTCGGCGGCGGCGGCACCTTTGTCGGGCCGAGTGGGTCGCGGCTGCCCGGCCGATCATAGAAGCGGTACGCCTCGACGAACGCCATGCGCTCGCGCTGCGTCGGCGAGATCAGGCCGCGGTTCAGGTACCGGCCCGTCTTGTCACCCGGACCGTGCTCCTGCTCGATCAGGTCGTCGAGTAGGCCGTAGTAGCGGTGCTTGACTCGGCCGAGCGGGCCGATCCGCTTCGCGAAGTCGGAGAGCGGCCCGGAGGTCACCGGCGGAAACGCGGTCGGGAAGCCCTCCGCGAGCTCGGTGTAGAGATCGAGCACCGACGCCGTCGCCGTCTTCACCGGGAACGAGAGGAAGCGGCGCTTCGACAGATCCGTGAACCCGCCCTCACCCACGCCGCAGTCGTCGAAGAGGAGGTGCCAGGTCCCCGAGTCGGGCGCGCTCGACTCCGTGTCCGGCTTCGCCGGGAGCGTCGTCGCACTCTCGAACACCATCGAGAACGCCGTGTCGGCGAGCGTCGCCGGCCAATCGGCGAACGCCGGGAAGTCGCCGTCCGCGAGCGGAAGCGTCCCGGTGTCCTCGGACGAGAGCCGAGGCGTGACGAAGATCGTCACATGCAGGAACTCCCCGCTCTTGTGTACCCCGTTCGGCAGCGCAGTGAAGATCGCGGACTCCCTCGCCATCAGTCCTCCGCGAACGCCCGCACGTAGACGTCCCAGGGCCGCACGGCGCCCGGCGGAGCAGGCGTCGGCAGCCCCATCACCTCGACGAACGACGGGTCGCCGTTCGATCCCGCGAACTTCTTCTCGCACGAGATCGAGACGGACGTCGAGAAGAACGCAATCTCGATCTCGACCGTGATCGTTGCGCGGCCGACGGCCTTCTTTGTCGCCGTCTCGTAGGAGAGCTCGAGGTAGAGCTCGATGCACGCGGAGATGAGGCCGAGCACGTCGACCTCGCCGCGCATGCGGAAATACCCCGCGAGCTGTGCCCGCTCGTCGCCCGCCTCATCCGTCTCGAGGCGGAAGTAGATCCCGGCCATGATCGAGACGCTTCCGCTGGCGACGCCGAGGTTGACCGAGATCGCGGCCCCGAACTCCAGCGCCGCCTCGAGGACGCGTACGCGCTCGGGGGTGATCGTGATCCCGAAGAACCCGCCGCCTGCGAACAGCGACACCTGGAGCCGAAACGGGTTCTCGCGCGTCGAGAAGTTGAACGCCGTCTCGATCGACTCGTCGACGAACGGCACCTTCAGATGCGCGCCGAGATTCACGTTCGTCAGCGCGAACACGCCGATCGCGACGTCCGGGATCGGGAAGTCGAAGCCGGACTTGACGCCCTCGGCGCTCACGTCGAGGTACGGCGGGTCGCTGAAGCCGTCGAACGGAATCAGTGACCTGAGCGTGTCTACGAACTCGAGTGGGCCCTCGAATTCGATCCCATCGTTCTCGCGCAGCTTGACGTTCACGTCCGGCTTCTTGCCGGCGGCGATCGAGAACTCGATCACCTCGAAGTGAACGACGATGAACGTCGCCGATCCGATCAGGCGCAGGTCGAACGGCGTCAGCGAGCAGGCGACGAACGCGGTCGGTTTCTTGCCGGGCTTCGTCGGCGCCTGCACCTCGACGGCGAGCGTGATCTTCCCCTTCGGAGCAATCGGCTTGAAGATCGGATCGCCGAGCGGCCATGGGTCGAGCTCGGTCGACCAGTCCATCCGCGCCGTGACCACGTCCGGGAGCCTCAGCCCCTTCGCGAACGCGATCAGTGCGTTCGCCGCGGCCGTCACCGCGGCTGCGTTCTCAAGCTGATCCTGGATCCGCTGCGCGATCGTCGTCAGCTGCTGCTTCTCCGCCTGCGGAAGGGCCGCCGCGGCCTCGACGGCCTGGATGAACGGGTCGAGGTCGCCGGCGATGTCGCCGAGGTCTCCCGCGAGATCCGGCGGGTTCGTCGGGTCGCTCGCGAGCAGCCCGAGATCGGCGATGAGCGCGTCGACGTCGTTCTTGAGGGTCGTCGCCGCCGCGCCGAGCTCGACGGCGTGTGCCTGCGCCGCGTTGCGGACCCGCTCGACGTTCTGCTTCAGCGTCGACGCGACGTCGAGCGCCTGCGTCACGAACTTCGGCACGCGGTCGGGTGTGAAGCCCGCAGCGCTGAACAGCTCGCTCAGCGGGATGAGTCCGAACAGCTTCGCGCTGATCCCCTCGAAGAACTCGCCGACGTCGTACGACCCAGGGGAGCTCATCGCGTTCTCGATGTCGCCGCCGAGTGGGCCGGTCAGCCGAGAGAGCCCCGTGACCTTCAGGCTCGGTGTGACCAGCCCGCCCGAGCGCTCCCCCTGCCCCGCGAAGCCCATCTCGGGCGTGTCGACGGCGGCGAGGAACACCTGGGCGGCGTTGTTGACGAAACCGTTCGCCGCGAAGTGCTGCGGGTACTGGAGTGCCGTCGACGCGGAGGCGCCCGCGAGCGCGCTCATCGCCGGAACGACTGCCTTCGCCTCGTTGAGCATCGGTTTGAACCGCGGATCGTCCTGTGGGACGGTCTGCAGGAACGAGGCCGTCACGGCGTCGAAGGTCAGCGACTCCGTCGGCAGGATTGTGTCGTCCGTCTGCTCGCTGTCTGCGTACGCGACCTTCTGGCCGTTCGCCATGAGCCGGCGCGGATGGGCGTTGTAGGCGGCTAGCGCCGTCTCGAGGCGTCCGGGGAGGTTCCAGTCGCGCTCCATGAACAAAAGCGGGCCGGACAGCTCGACGGCGTTGTTCTCGACGTCGGTCGCGAGCAGCTTGAACTGGAACGGCGCGTCAAGCACCGCGGGCTCGAAGACGTAGCCGCCCGGCCCGGTGACGAGCGCGTGCGGCTCGTCGAGCTGTGGCGTCACGCGCGTGAGGATCCGGACGCTCGCCAGCGGCATCGTCAGGTCGAGCCGGCGCCCGTCGACGGTCCGGCCGTCGTTCCTGAACGTCTTGTCGGGCTCGCGGACGACGATGAACATCCGCTGGAAGAGGTAGTAGGTCGGATCCGCGCCCTCGACGTCCGAGAGCTTGCGCTCCGTAACCTTGACGAGCGATGCGCGGTGCCCGAAGGGCAGCAGGAAGCCGGCGTACACGACGCGCACCTCGTGGTCGCGGCCGAGCGCGGCACGATGCTTCCACTCCGAGATCGTCAGGGCGCCGTCCGGGAGCGTCGGGAACGTGGCTCGGCTGTCGAGCCAGCCGCCGAGCGCCGTCAGCATCAGCCGGTTCGTCGGGACGGCGGGCGGCGTCCAGCGTCTCCGCTGCCGGGTCAGATGGAAGTTCGAGGTCTCGTGTACGAGCATCATCCGGTCCCGGCTGTTCAGCGACATTCGCTCGTACGGGACGTCCTCGCCTCGGTTCGCCGGCGGGAAGCTCGACGGGTCGGCGTCTGGCGTGAAGCCGAACTGCGGCTTGCCGACGCTCGGGAAGACGTCGAAGTCGCGCGCCCAGACCGCGCGGATCGCCCGATAGCGGTTTGGCCCCTCGTCCACGGCGCCGTTCTCCCGCACGCCGAGCCGCGTGTGCCAGAGCTCGTAGCGGCCTTCGTGCTCGACCGGGACCAGGCTGTGGACGAAGGCGCCGTGCCGGTTGGGCGAGATCTGGAGCCGCCACGGAAGCTCGATCGCGGTCTCCGTGTCTCGCGGCCGAGCGGGGAGCGGCGGCAGCTTCTCGATCGGGACGAACACGTCGATCGTGCCGACCGCGCGCTCCAGGTCGACCTTGCCGCCCAGGCGCGAGGCCGCGACGCTCGAGATGGCCGCGTCGGTGCCGAAGCGGTGCTCGAGCACGGCTGCGGTCGCGCGCGCACGCCCGAGGGCGACCAGCTCCGCGACCGCGTTCACCGCGGCGTCGGGCGCGTCGACGAGGCGGCGGCTGCGGCCGCGGGCGGCGCGCGCGCCCGGCGCGATTGCGAACAGCGGCGCGAGGTCGACGACGTCGCTCGCGAGCAGGTCGGAGAACCGCGGCAGCCGCACGAGCGTCGGCGGCGTCGCGTGCGGCGCGACGCTGAGCTCGAGCTTCGTGACCGCGTCGAGGAGGCCTTCGACGCTGAAGAGGATCGACTCGTTCGTGACCTTGAAGACGAGACGCGTCGGACCTGCGACCGAGGCGAAGATCGGCGGCGGCGTCGGCGGGCTCGGATCGCTGTTGACCTTTGTCTTGTCGGGATCGGGCGGCGCCGGCGGCGGCGGATCCTTGACCGGGAGGTTCGGTGCACGCTCGAACATCGCCGCCTCTGTGATGTGCTGCTCGTGGCAGTCGACGACCACGAAGGCGGGCCGCCGTGCAACCGCACGCTTCAGCGCCGGAACGCCGTCCTGTGCCCCGTCGAACTGGAGGTTCGAGAACGAGAACGTCAGGTGGACGAAGTCCTCCGCGCGCACGATCTCGACAGGTGCGATCTCCCGCGCCGCGATCAGGTCGACGAGGTTCGGGCGCTCAGCGACGATCCGTCGGAGCGGGACGTTGACCAACGGCGGATGCTCGACTCGACGGGCCGTCAGCCACCGCCGCGTCGCATATCACCAGCCGAGGCGGCTGCCCCCCATAGCGCCGCAGTAACGTTGACCTCGATCGCGCGCCTCGTGGCACACCGCCTTCGTCGCCGTTACCGCAGCGCGACCCTATACCCCTCTTCCTTCGCGGTCAAGCGTGCCTCGCGCAAACGACGTCTGATGCCAGCGTTCCTGGTCGATGGGCGGGGCACGCGGGCGCGGATTCTCGTGCGTCGTCACGATGGCGTACACCGTTGGCTGCTTCGCCACGCGCTCGAAGTCGGAGTGCTCACGCGCGCGGGTGCAGAGCAAGTACTGACTGAAGACGCAATGGGAGCCGCACCTACATCGTTATGGACGAGGGCCTCACGAGGAAGGGCTCAGCGACGGGGCAGGCGTCGAGATGCCACGCACGAGCTCCAACATCTGTCGTGACGGCTCGAGGCCGAGATCACGCGCGAGTCGTGCACGGAATGAAAGAAACTGGCGCCGTGCCTCGGCAAGGTTGCCGTCAGCAAGGTGACAGCGAATCAACAACCGAGCCGCGCTGTCACGCAGGGGATCCGCGCGAACGGCGGCCAGCGGCCATCGCCGCTTCTGGGTAGGAGTGCGCGGTGATCAGCTCGTCCGCGGCGGCCTCAAGAGCCAGTATCCGCATCTCGCGCATTTGCTCGCGCTCCGGTAGCACCCAGTCGTCGTACCAGTCGGGCAAGAGCTCCCCCGTGTGGGCGAGGGAGGCGAGATCTGTCTGGCTTGCGGCGCGTCCCCCCAGCACGATCGCCTCGACACGAGCCCGGGATATGTGCGGGGATGCATCGTTGTCTCAGCTGGAACCAACCGTGGGACGCCTTCACCTCGAGCGCTACGCGTGCGGCGCCGTCAGTCGACGTGGAGGACCGCCTTGCCGCCGATGCGCCGCTCGAGCAGGGCGTCGAGCGCTTGTGCGGCTTCGCGCCATGAGTTCTCGAGCTCGACCTGGCCGTCCAATCGCCCCTCGGCCATGAGCCTGCACAGGCGGGCCAGATCGCTAACCGTGCTGACGTGGGCGAGCTCGTCGAAGAGGTTCAGCGTGTAGATCCTCGCCCCCTTCGCGCGGTCAAAGCCTGCCGTGTGGAAGGTGACGGTCTCGTCGTCGCTCTGGGTTGCGATGTTGACAACGATGCCGCGCGGAGCTAAGTGCTCGATGGCGAGGCCGAACGTCGCGCCTCCGACTCCCTCGACGATCAGGTCGAAGTCGCCAGCGATGGTCTCCACGACCTCGGCGGCGCCGAGTTCGCGAAGGAGCTCCTGGGATGCCGCGGCGTCGCGCACGAGCGCGGTGACGTGCGCACCGCTCTCGCGGGCCAGCTGGATCGCGATTCGTCCGACGCCACCGTTCGCACCAGTGACCAGCACGCGCTTGCCCAGCACCAACCCGCCGAGCTCCGGGGCCCGCAGCGCCGTCAGACCGGCGGTGGGCAGGGTGGCGGCCCGCGCATGGGACACAGCGTCGGGAGTCACCGCGAGGCGGTTGGTGGGAACCGCTGCGAGCTGCGCCCAGGTGCCCGAGTCGACGAGTCCGACGCCGCGCGTGCCCACTCGAGGCCCGCTGCCGTCGGCGGCCACACGCTCGACGACGCCCGCGACATCCCAGCCGGTGAGCGAGCCGTCAGGCAGACGCGGCAGTCTGGTGGCCGCGGTTGAGTGAGAACGCCCGAACGCGGACCATCGCCTGATCCGGCAGCGGTGCGGGGTCCGCGACCTCCGTCAACCTCACGTGTGGCTCTGCCGAGGTGGTTGTCAGAGCACGCATGGGCCGATCCTGGGACGGCGCGCGTTGGCAACAGGGGAGACTTGGTCGTCGGCGCGGTTGAGCTCCAGCGCCGGTGCCACGGCCGATCTGGCGTGCGCCGTCATCGCCTCGTGCCCACGCGGGTGCTCAGCTCCGGGGCGCGGTGTCGAGTGCGCCCGGATTGACGACGTTGATCGGGGTGCCCGCCGCGTAAGCGATGATCTGATCGAAGACGTCGGAGAACTGGAGCTCGTATTCCTCGCGTGTCACGTAACCGATGTGCGGCGTGCACACGACGTTGTCCATGCGCAGGAGCGGGTCGTCGGGGTCGATGAGCGGCTCGTGTTCGTAGACGTCCACCGCCGCGAAGCCGGGGCGTCCAGCGCGGAGCGCGTGCACGAGCGCCCCCGGCGCGATCAGCGCAGCCCGGCTCGTATTCACGAGCACGGCCTCGGGCTTCATGCGCGCGAGATCGGCGGCCGTGACGATCCCCCGCGTGGCCTCGATGTGCCGCAGGTGCAGGGAGAGGACGTCGCTCTTCTCGAAGAACGCGTCCTTGCTCTCCGCCACCGCATAGCCGTCGGCGCGCGCACGCGCAAGCGACGCCTCGCGTGCCCACACGAGCACCTTCATGCCGAACGCCGTGCCGTAGCCGGCGACGACGCTGCCAATCCGGCCGTAGCCGTAGATGCCGAGCGTCTTGCCGCGCAGGGTGCTCCCGACGCCGACCTGCCATCGCCCTGCCTTCAGCGCCGCCACCTGCTGGGGGATCCGGCGCGCGGCTGCGAGCACCAGTCCCCACGTCAGCTCCGCGGCCGCGTAGGAGGGAGTGCCGGGATGCTTGCGGGAGGAGACGATGACGCCGAGCCGCGTGCACTCGTCGATGTCGATGTGCGGATAGACGCTGCGCTGGCTGATCAGACGGAGCTTCGCGAGGCGCCGGAGGAGCGGCGCGCGGATCTCGGTGCGCTCGCGGATCAGCACGAGCGCCTCCGTATCCCGCAGACGCTCGGCGAGCGCGTCGACGTCCTGGACGTGGTCGTTCCAGATCGTGACCTCGTGCTCCTCGAGCCTGCTGAAGCACGGGAGTGTGCGGAGGGTGTCGTGGTAGTCGTCGAGGATCGAGATCTTCATCGCGACCCCAACGCCGCTCGGCCCCGCGCGGTCAGCGTCACGCTCGCCCGGCCGGTCGCGCCCCCGCCGCGGATGACCTGAACCAAGCCGTCGATGAGTGCATCCTCCCAGACGGTCAGCCGCGGGCAGGAGCTCCGCCAGGCATCCATCGCCTCCGCGTAGGTTCGTGGCCGATCGGCAATCCAGGAGAGGAGCTCGCGCGTCGATGCCGTGAGCTCAGGCATGCGCCCCGCCCCGGTGAGCCAGGGCAACGACTGCCGCCAGAGATGTGCCGATGGCGGTACGAGACATAGCTCCTCCGTCTTTGGCTGACATCGGTCGTCCCTGAAGTCTCCGCCCGCGGGCGTCTATTCCCATTACCGCGACTCCACTCAGCCTATGCCCGGTGCTGGGGAGGGGCGATCGCGACCGCGCTGCCGCTGACCTCGATCTCCGGCTGGTCGCGCTCGACTCGAACGAGGAGCTGGCTGGGCCGGCCCATGTCGTGACCCTGGTGGATGGTGATCGTCACCGGCGGTGTCACGAGCCCGAGCTCTCGCAGGTAGGCGCCGAAGGCGGCAGCTGCCGAGCCCGTGGCCGGATCCTCGACGACGCCACCGACCGGGAAGGGATTCCGAGCGTGGTAGACGCGCTCGCTCTCGCGCCAGACGAAATCGACGCTGATGAGGTCGCGCTCGAGCATGTAGTCCTTCAGCGACGCGAAGTCGTAGTCGAGATCGGCGAGTCGGTGTCGGGTCGCGGCCGCGAGGATGAGGTGGCGTGCGCCAGCGTAGGCGATCCGCGGCGGCAGCGCCGGGTCGAGCTCGCCGCTTGCCCAGCCGAGCGCCGAGAGCGCGAGCTCGAGATCGACCGGCTCGAGCGAGTGGATGGCCGGTACGACACTGCGAAGCGTCGCCGCGAAGTCGCCCGCCTCGTTGCGCATGGTCTTCACCGGTACGTCGCCGGCGGCGATGTGGAACAGGAGCTCGCCCGTCCCGATCCGCTCGGCGAGGGCAACTCCGGCGGCGATCGTTGCGTGACCGCAGAAGGAGACCTCCATCTCGGGGCTGAAGTAGCGGACGTCGTACTCGCGCTCTGCCGCGTCTGCGCTGCGAGCCGTGAGAAACGCGGTCTCGGAGTAGCCGACCTGAGCGGCGATCGCGAGCATCTGTCCCGCGGTCAAGCCGCTTGCGTCGAGAACGATGCCGGCAGGATTTCCACCGTCAGCGGTGTCCGTGAACGCTGCGTAGCGGAGCACCGCTCTTCCGTGTGTGTCAGAAATCATGGGAGAGTGCGCAGCGGCGACGGCGAACGGGGTGCGGAACGTGCGAGACATCAGGTTCTCCTTCGTCGGATTGCGATTCCAATGCCAAGGACTCCGGCCGGCCTCCGTTATTTCCGCCTGTCGAGCGTCCTCGAGCGCCGGACGCGGCCTCGGCGATCTCTGCCGACTGCCAAGCGTGGGAGACGTGATCAGTGGGACCGCGAGCAGGACGCCAAACGCCTCGACTGCATTCGAGACCAGGGCGATCGTCTCGACAGACTCGGGCGTCCCGGGTGCCCGCGCCGCCGGTCCCGGTGAGGGTGAGCAGGTGCCTGCCGCCAAGCAGCGCCTGCAGCTCTGCGTCCGGGTGGGGTGGGCGGCAGCACGAAGGTTGCCTCGGACAGGTTCGTACAGCGCGTGACCCGCTCCAGCTCCTCGGTCGTCAACCCCTCACCGTCGAGCACCTCTGCGACCGGATTGCCGAGGTGCGACGTTGTCGTGAACACGTCGACCTGACGGAACGGTGCGCCATCGCTAGCCAGATCCGCCTCAACCGATCGGCAACCCTCAACTCTAGGAGGCGGCGCGTGCGTGGTTGCCGACCGGCCCCGCCTCAGGGATGCGCGGGCTGCGAGCCGGGTGAGCGCCTCCGGCCGGAGCGAGCCGGTAACGAGTGCGACGCCGACCAGGATGCCGGCGAGCCCGGCGAGCAGGAACCAGCCGATCGGCTCGCCGAGGAAGAGGGCACCCCAGAGCACCCCGAACACCGGCACGAGGAACGTGACGGTAAGCGCGCTCGTGGGGATGACTTCGGCCATCAGCTGGAAGAAGAGGACGAACGCCCAAGCCGTGCATAAGAGTCCGAGCGCGAGGGCAGCGAGGAGCACCCTGCCGCTGAGGTGGTCGTGCGGCCGGCCGGTCGCGACGGCTACGAGCGGCGCGAGCACGAGCGCGCCGGCGAGCTGCTGCCCGGTAGCGAGCGTGAGACTGGGGACGCCGGCGAAGGCGCGGGCACGTAGTCGATGCCCGTGACGACGCGGCCGAGGCGAGCGGCGGCGAGCGCCGCATTGCCACTTTCGCACGCGACATCGAGGACAGTCGAGCCGGCGCGCAGGTCGGCCGCGTCGACCAGGTTCTCGGCGACGGGGACGATCAGGGTCGCGATCTCGGCGAAGTCACCGCTCGCCCAGGCTGACGCGCCCTCACGGCGGCCAGATCGAGCTGCGGTGCGGAAGTCATGGCTTACCTCTCCTCTCCTTTCTCCTTGATCCGTATGAGCCGGCCCGTCGCGGAGGGGACGGCGAGCCGGCTCGATCGCGTCAGACGACGCGGAAACTGCCGCTCGAGGGGGTCCAGGTGAGCACCCTCGAGGTCGATCGTCTCCTCGAGCGCTATCTCGGGCACGCGGCGACTGTCGCGCCGAACCACCGCTCCCGCACGAGCGTCACAGGTCCACCGTCCCGCCGGGCTCCGGTGCGATGATCTCCACCCCGGCGGGCGCGAGCTCGCGCAGCCGCTCGGGGGTTCCCGTCAGCAACGGGAACGTTCGGTAGTGGCTCGGGACGCAGCGCTTCACGCCGAGCAGCTCGAGTGCGACGGCAGCCTCGCGCGGCCCCATCGTGAAGTGGTCGCCGATCGGGAGCACCGCCACGTCTGGCTGGTAGATCCGCGAGATCAGGGCCATGTCCCCGAAGACGTTCGTGTCGCCGGCGAAGTACACGGTCGGACCGTCGGCGATCGTGAGCACGACGCCGCACGACTCGCCGGTGTACGTGCCGTCGTCGGCGGTCGACGAGTGGTTCGCGTCGGTGAGCGTGATCGAGACGTCGTCGACCGTGACGGTTCCCCCCTTGTTCGGCGAGTGCGCCAGCCCGTCCGACTCGACACCTTGGGATGTCAGCCAGGCGCGAACCTCGACCTGCGCGACGACCGCGCAGCCGAACCGCTTGTGGATCGCGACCGTGTCGCCGGTGTGGTCGTTGTGCCCGTGCGTGACGACGATGATGTCGCAGCGCTCCGGTTGGAGCTCGCTCTCGGGGCAGCTCGGGTTGCCGCTGAGGAACGGGTCGACGTAGACACGCGTTCCGGCCGGCGTGTCGAGCCGGAAGGCGGCATGCCCGAGCCAGGTGAGTGACGTAGCCATGACGCGGAGCGCAGCGCTGCGGCTCTGTTCGAATCGCGTTGCCCGACGCATCGTGTTGGACATGGGTCTCCCTTCGAATTCCGGTTGCGGGTAAGCCGGCTTCCGGCGTGCTCAGCCGGCCCAATGGCGTCACACGACCCGGAAGCTCCCGTGCATCGAGTCGGCGTGCGGGTCGCAGACGTAACGGTAGACGCCCTTCTTGAGCGTGAGGACGACGCTCTTCGTCCCCGTGAAGTCCACGCTCGACAGGACGCGGTTCAGTCCCGGGCCGGTCAAGTGGAAGTCGTGGATCGAAGACTGGTCGCTGATCGCGAAGCGATAGTGGACGCCCTTCTTCAGTGTGGTCACCGTCTTCCCCCCGAGCGTGAGATTGATCGTGAAGTCCGGGCCGACGGTGCCTCGAACCGTCTTCGGGGCGGGCGCAGCGGAGGCGGCGCCAGCGAGCACGAGTGCGAGACCGCTCACCGCCGCGGCGACTGCAAGGTGGAACGTGCGAGACATCGAGTTCTCCTGGTCGGATTGCGATTCCGGCTGCCAAGGACTCCCATCCGCCTCGGTTATTCCCGCGCCGCAGCGCCAGCGCCGACTTGCGGGCCCGTGTTCCTGCGCTTGAACATGTAGGCGTAGGGGTGGTGGAAGGCATCGATCGCATCGCTCGGGGCGACCTCGAGGTGAAAGCTGACGTCGGTTGCCAGGTCGCGAACGCGAAGCTCCACTCGGTCGCTCTCGGGGTACCAGAGGAGGAGGACTTCGTCCGACCCGTTCAGCCGCTGGGCGAGCTCTCGAGCCGGCGAGCTCGTCCAGTCGTTCCTCCCGAGCGACCAGCCGACGTCATTGGAATCGCCCGTTGCAGGGGTCCTGTCTGTCGTTGGCCTCGATCGGCTTTGCTTGTACGTCTTCATGGCTTCCTTTCGAAGTGGTTGACCTCTCGTGCGCTCTAGGACACCGGCGACAGGGCGTCTATTCCGCACCGGCTTGACAGCGGCTCCGCGGGAATAGGCGCGGCCGAAGAGCGTCCTTCAGGGTGTGAGCACGTTCTGCGCAGCCTTCTTCCGGGCGCTCCGCGATGCCGTTCGCGCGCGCCCGGCGCTACCGTTCACGGTCCCGTGTCGTTGAGACGCCGTCACAGCGCGGAGGCGGCAGTACAGGAGATGGCCGAGCTGGCTGCGCTCGCAGACGGGTCGCTTGCACCGGAGCGTCGTGCCGCGCTCGAGGCACGAGTTGCGGCGTCGCCGGAGCTCGCCGAGCGGCTTGCCGAGCAGCAGCGGGCGGTCGCGCTCGCGCGGAACGCCGCGGCCCAGGTCGAGGCGCCGGCGAACCTGCGAGAGCGCATCGCTGCGCAAAGGCGCTCGCGCCGTGAGCCGGCCGCGCGCCGCGTCGCCGTCATCGGCGCGGGGGCGAGTGCGGCGGCGATAGCCGTTGTCGCCATCACGCTCGCGTTGGTCAACTCCGGCCCGCCAGGGGAGCGTTTCCACGCTGCCCTCGCAGCGACCGACCTGGCGCCGGCCGCCGCGGGCGAGGCCACGCTGACGAAGACGTCTTCAGGGTGGCGAATCGAGCTCGACGCCACCGGACTTCCCCGTCTCGACGGCGGGCGCCTCTACGAAGCGTGGCTCCGCAACCCCGCGGGCGTGCTCGTCCCGATCGGGACCTTCAACGAGGGCCGGCACGTCACGCTCTGGGCCGGCGTGTCGCCCGAGGACTTCACGACGCTGAGCGTTACCCGCGAGCGGGCCGACGGCGATCAGGGCTCGTCCGGCGAGAGAGTGCTCGTCGGAACGGTCGACGCCAGCCGCTGAGCACGAACGAGCGCCCTCCGCGGATATCTCTCCTCGCGCGGAGGGCGCGGTTCGTGTCGTTATCCCGTCACGCCGAGGCGCTCGCGGGATCGGGCCGAACGAGCACTGTGTCGCCGATCTCGAAGATCTCCGTCGCAGGGAGATCGGCACGCGCTGCGTGCTCGCGGATCTTCTCCGGGCTCGATGCCTCGTAGACGCAAACCGTTCCGAGCTCACCCTCGGGCTCGTGCACGACGTACGAGCGGATCCAACGAATGTCGTCGGACATCTCCTCGTCGCCGACCCGCTTCGAGCGCGCTGCCGCAGCCTCGAGCTCCTCCGGCGAGGACCAACCACTCCGTCGCCGAATCGCAAAGAGCTTCACTCCAACCTCCTCTCTTGGATCGCCCTATTCGCTGTCGTGAGCTAGAGACACCCGCGGGCGGGTGTCTATTCCCGGAGTGGCGATCCTTCAGGCGCTTGTCGATGCAGTCGACGTCGGCGGAACGGACGGTGCGCCTTCGATCCTGCGCACGACCTGCTGGCGGGCTCGGTACAGGCGGCTCATCACCGTCCCCACGGGGATCCGCAGGGCACGCGCTGCTTCCTTGTAGGACTGCCCGGTGATGTCGACCGCGACCAGGACGTCGCGGAAGTCGTCCGGGAGTTCGGCGACTGCGGCGTAGAGTTCGCCGGCCTCGAGCGCGGCCTGCGGTTCGCGCGCGTATGGGTCGGCGACGAGGTCGAGCTGTTCGGGCAACGGACCAGGACGGAGCCGGCGGCTCTCCGTTCGCTTCTGGGTGAGGAACGTGTTGCGGAGCGCACGCAGGAGGTAGCCGAGATCGTCCTCGTTGCGGAGCAGCCGCGGACGGGCGAGCACCCGCGCGTACGTCTCCTGGACGAGATCCTCGGCGTCCTCCCGGGAACCCGAGAGCGCCCAGGCGGCCCGGTACAGCCGGTCGAGGTGGTCCCCGAGCCGGGCCGGGTTGAGCGGGCGCTCCATCGGGCGACGGTCCGCTATGGCCAGTGCGTCTTGACATGCATGGGGCTGGATACGCATGGCGAGTTCCATCGGTTCGTCGCTGCTACGGCGTGCTGTCTTTCGGTTGTCGAACCGTCGAGCTGGCCCGGCCCCACCGCTTTGGCGCGTCCGCGGCTGCGGTGAGCCCGCCGAGCGCTTGGAAGAGGCCGATGCCCAAGGCGTAGATGCCGATTGCGACGATCAACTGAGCTGCGTTACTCACGCAGCCCAGGATGCGCCTCGAGGCGACACCGCACATCGAGAACGTCCCTAGACGTCGGCCCCAGACTTCGGGCCCAGCTCCCCTAGATTTCTCCTCGATTTCGGCGAGAAACTGCGCGGCGAGGGCCTAGGATTGTGCGGTGAGCGCACGCCAGTCTCCAGCGAGGCCTGGAGCGCGCACCGGCCGCTTGCTCGAGCGCGAGCGGGAGCTCGAGGCGCTCGCGGCTGCGATCGCCGCAGCCGCCGACGGCACCGCAGCCCTCGTGCTGATCGAGGGGCCGGCGGGAATCGGCAAGTCCCGACTCCTCGCCGAGGCGCGGACACTCGCCGAGGAGCACGAGCTGTGCGTGCGTTCGGCACGCGCCGGTGAGCTCGAACGGGACTTTCCTTTCGGGATCGTGCGGCAGCTCTTCGAGTCGCAGCTCGTCGACGAGGGCGAGCGCTCACGGTTGCTCGCGGGCGCGGCGAGCGCGGCGGCGCCGGTGTTCGGCCTTCACGACGGACGTGACGAGGCCGAGTCTCTCGGCGAGGGCACGTCGCAGTCCTGCACGGGCTCTACTGGCTAACGGTCAACCTGTGCACGGAGCGCGCGCTCTTGCTGGCAGTGGACGATCTCCATTGGTGCGACAGCGCCTCGCTTCGGTTTCTCGCCTATTTGGCGCGGCGGCTCGACGACCTTCCGGTCGTGCTCATGGCCAGCATGCGCTCTTCGGAGCCCGAGGCCGATCGGGCCATCCTGGAAGAGCTGACTGCCGAGCCGCACGTTCAGCTGCTCATGCCCGGGCCTCTCAGGCGGCGGCGGCGGCGGAAGTCGTGCGTGACCGGATGGGCGAGGGTGTCGAGGCCGCCTTCGCCGAGGTCTGTCATTCCTCGACCGACGGCAACCCTCTTCTGCTCAACGAGCTCCTCAAGGCGCTCGTCGCCGATCGTGTGCCGCCTGACGCGGAACACGTCCATGTCGTCGCCGAGCTGGGGCCGAGGGCGGCCTCGCGAGCGGTCCTGGCGCGGCTGGCGCGGCTCTCGGCGGACGCGCTGCAGGTGGCACGCGCGATCTCCGTCCTGGGGGACGGGGCCGAGTTCACCGTCGTCGCTGAGCTCGCGAAGCTCGACGCCCTGGCGGTCGCCGCCGCCACGCGCGAGCTCGTGAACGCGGAGATCCTGCGACCGGAACCGCCGCTCGGCTTCGTGCACGCACTGGTTCAGGCCGCCGTGTACCACGACCTCACCCCAGGAGAGCGCGAGCTGCACCACGAGCGCGCGGCGAGGCTTCTCTCGGATCGCGGTGCCCCGAACGAGCAGGTCGCCGCTCACCTGCTCGTCATCCCGGCACGCGGCGAGGACTGGGTGGTGGACGTGCTGTGTGCCGCCGCTCGTGCGGCAATGGCCAAGGGCGACTCCGATGCTGCGATCTCGTTGCTGCGACGCGCCCTGGACGAGCCGCCACAACCAAACATGCGATTGGAGCTGTTGCTCGAGCTCGGGTGGGCCGAGGCGGCCACCTCGCTGCCGGCGGCCGCCGAGCACCTGCGCAGCGCGTACGAGATCGCAGAGGAGCCTTCCGTGCGCGGCCAAGCCGCGGATGGTCTGTCCCGCATGCTGATGTTCCTGGGCGCCCCTGACGGGGCCGCCGACATCGCCGGCCGTGCCGCGCGCGAGCTCCCGCCCGATCTCTGGGACCTCGCACGGCGCCTCGAGGCGGTCGAGTTCCTCGCCGTCACGTTCGGTGCCGAACCGCGCGCCGATCGACTCGGGCGTCTCCGCGGGTACCAGGAGATCGAGTGGCAGAGGGTGCCGGTGCCGGCGCGCGCATGGTCGCCGCGGTTGCCGCCTGGGATTGGGCCGAGTGCGCGGGCCCTGTCGAGCGCGTCTGCGCCCTCGCCCGTGCAGCGATTGGTCGCGGCGAGCTGATGGGAGGGATGGGAGGCCGCGTGATGACCACGGTCGCCACCCTCCCGCTTGCTCTCGCCGACCTCGACGAGGCCGTCGAGACGTGGGAAAGCACTCCGTGCGGAGGCCTATCGCAAAGGCTCGGTGTTCGCGCTCGCCGGCGCCCAGCTGTGGGGCGGCTACACGCAGTACCTGCGCGGCGAGCTGACGGAAGCCGAGTCCGAGCTCCGGGCCTCGTCGCAGACGCTGACGCTCTGGGGCAGTGCTCGGCATGATCCGAGGGCCTGGCATCATGGCGACGCCGCGGCGGAGGGCTGGCTGATCTCGTGCAGGCGGCTTCGTAGACGATGATGCGCTTCTTCACGGTCGCTGAGCGACCCGATCTGGCCGAGCGCTACTCACGCGAGGCCGAGGAGTTCTGGCCTCCGCACATGGCGTTCGTCTACCACGACCCGGTCTGCGAGGAGTTCTGGCCGCGTCTCGACATCGAGTTCGCAGCGTTCCAGCTCATCGTCTACGACGAAGCGGAGGATCGGTTCCTCGCACAGGGCAACACGATCCCGCTCGAGTGGAGCGGTCGCGACGAGGACTTGCCGGATGGAGTCCCGGCAGTCCTGCGCCGAGCGTTTCGCGGAAGCGAGGAAGGCACGTCCCCCACCGCTCTCTGTGCGCTCCTCGCCGGCGTTCAGCCGAAGGTGAAGTCCACGGGACTGAGCGCCGAGTTGCTCAAGTGCATGAAGGAGATCGCGCGCCACCACGGCTTGTCATCGCTCGTCGCGCCCGTTCGTCCCAACCTCAAGGAGCGCTACCCGTTGACCGCGATGGAACGGTACGCAGAGTGGCGACGCCCCGATGGGTTGCCGCTCGACCCTTGGCTTCGCACGCACGAACGAATCGGTGGACGTCTCGCAGGCATCGCGCCGATAGGAAACGTCTTCTGTGGGACCGTCTCCGAGTGGGAGCGCTGGACCGCGCTCACATTTCCGGAATCCGGCGAGTATGTGGTTCCCGGGGCGCTGAACCCGGTGCGCATCGACCGCGAGCGCGACGAAGGCGTGCTCACCGAGCCCAATGTGTGGATGGTGCATGCGCTTACGTGACTAGCACTCGCGGAGCGGGCGCAAGGCGAGGGAGCCCACGAGCGGGAACACAGCAGCGAGCAGGTACGCGGCTCGCCATGACATGCCGCCGACGCTGGCGGCGAATGCAATCGGGGCTGCGACTCCGAGGCCCGACACAACCGTCTGGTGGAACCCGATCGCCGCGCCGCTCCGCCGTGCCCCTGCCAGCTCGGCCGCGGCCGTGAAAGCCAGGCCGTTCCAGGCCATCGAAAGTCCGCCCGCGAGCGTCAGTGCCGGGACGAGCAGCCAAACGGATCCGTCCGCGAGCCCCGCGGTTACGAGGAGAGAGACGGCGACGGCGAGTCCGACACGACGGAGAGGGACGATTCGTGCCTCGAGGACATCGGACCAGCGCCCGGCGCCGATCCTGAAGCCCCCCGCCAGCATCTGCGAAGCGGCGACGACGAGAGCCGCCTCTGCGTCGGAGAAGCCGCGCTCGTCGTGCAGGAACAAGACGCCGAAACCGATGACGGCGATCTGCGCATAGACGTAGATGCTGCTTCCGAAGCTCACGCGCCAGAGCCTGGTGTCCAATAGGGTCTGTGCGACTGAGGAGGCCACTCCTCCGTCATCGGTGTGGTTGCGCCTCCGCAGCACAAGCGCTCCGACAAGCGCAGCCGCCGCCACGAGCGTCGCGAGGAAGACGAAGGCCGCCTGCGAGCCGCCTGCCGCCGCGATCGGGGGCACGGCGAGCGCTCCAACGAGACCGCCGATGGGGATCGCCGTCTGCCGAATGCCGAGCGCAAGTCCCCGCTCGTTTGCCGCGAACCACTGCATCACTGCACGTCCGCTTGCCGCGTTGACGCTCACGCCAGTCGCTCCGGCAAGCGCGAGTGTGGCGATCAATGGCACAAAGCTACGAGCGTAGGCGGCGCTCGTCAGGCTCACGGCGCAGCCGGAGAGCCCGAGAACGAGCACGATCCGCTCGCCGTGACGGTCGGCCGCGAGGCCCCAAGCGAGAACGCTCACCATCGACCCAACCCAGGCGGCTGCGAGAAGGATTCCGACCTGCCCGATGGACAGCCCGTACTCCTCACGCAGCGTGGGAGCGAGCACCGGGAGTCCGCTGACGAAGATCGTCGCCACGCTCGCCTGCGCTGCCGTGCCGGCCGCGAGGATGGCCCAGCGGTAGCTCACGGCCAGTTGCCTGCGCGGTCGCAGATTCGCTCGCGCAGCGAGGGACCGGCGCCGTGCAACCTGGGCATGCCCCGGGAGCTTCGAGTGGTCATGAAGCTCCCAGGCATGCGTTCGCGTCCGTCAGCGAAGCGGCGTCGCCCTGCCATAGGTCGCAGCCGAGACCGGCGCGGTCCCACCGTCGATCCGGCCGGGTACACGGGCAGGAAGAAGGGCTCCAGCGCCGGAGTCCCCTTGACTGGATCGGGCACACTTCTCGGCGTTGAGACGTAACCGATCGCTCCGGCCTGCTCGTCGTTGTAGACCGGCTCGATCACGGACTGCCCGAGTGCCCGCTCCCCGGACGGGATCGAGGGCGTGCCGCTCGCCCCGGCGGCGACTGGCAGCAGGAACGAGGCCGCAACTACCAGCAAGAGCATTCGTCGCATCTCTTCTCCTCTCAGATTTCCCCTGAGTCAGCGACCGAGCTGAGCGGCGACGACTCGCGTTCAGGTCGTTCCAGAGGACGCCGAATGCGGGCGCTTATTCCTTGGGTGTGGGAATAGCCGCGGGCGCTCGGCGTCCTTGCTTGCCGGTCGAAGTAATCCGCGAAAGGAGAGAGATGATCGCCACGATCTGGGGCAGCCGCGGCTCGCTCGCCACCCCCGGCTCGGCGACGATCGAGTACGGAGGCAACACCGCCTGCGTCGAGGTACGCCTCGACGACGGCAGCATGGTCGTGCTCGACGCGGGCACCGGGATCCGCGAGCTTGGGCTCCGGCTCGCGAACAGGCCCCCCGCACCCCTTCACCTTCTCCTGACGCACCTGCACCTCGACCACCTCGCCGGCCTCCCTTTCTTCGCGCCGCTTTGGGATCCCCGGGCCGAGATCCACATCTGGGCGCCCTCGCCGCGTGCGGGGCTCGAGGAGGCGGTCGACCGTTACATGTCGCCCCCGCTCTTCCCCGTCTCGATCTCCGAGGTCCCGGCGTCGACCAGCTTCCACGACCTTCCCGATCAAACATGGAGGCTCGGCTCCGCTCACGTGTCTGCCGAGCGCGTGCGGCATCGCGGGCGGACGGTCGGGTACCGCCTCGAGGAGGCTGGCCGGTCGCTCGCCTACCTCCCGGACCACGAGCCGTTCTCGGGTGCCGAGCCGGACGAGGTCGAGCCGGAGCGCCTCTCCGGGTACCGCCTCGCCCGGGATGCGTCCATCCTCGTCCACGACGCGCAGTACCTCGAGGAGGAATACCCGCACCGGATCGGCTGGGGCCACTCGAGCGTCGCCCACGCCGTCGCCTTCGCCCGCGCAGCGCGCGCACGGCGACTCGTGCTCTTCCACCACGATCCACTGCATTCGGACGAGGCCCTCGCGGCGCTCGAGGCGCGCGCCACCAAGCTCTGGAACGACGTGCGACCGCCCGAGCTCGCGCGCGAGGGGATGCGGCTCGGCCTCAGTGACGACGTCGTCGAGCTCGCTGCGAGTTGACAGCTCGATCGGGTTCCTGAACGCGCGGCGATGCGCGCACGGCGGCACGGATCCGCCACGGGAATAGACGCCGGCCGCCGGGGTCTCTAGCGCACGAGAGGTCAACCACTCAGAAAGGAAGCCATGCAGAACCTCATGCCACACAAGGAACCGCGCACTGTGCGGTTGGCGGCTTGGGCGCTCGCGGTGGCCGCCGCACTCGTCGCCGCAGCCGGGATCGTGGCCGGCCAGGGAAATGCCGCGCCTGCCCGCAAGGCCCACAAGTCCTCGCATCTGCACAGGGCGGCGGAGTTCGTGCACCCCACGCTCCGGCACGGTCTGCTCACGATCGAGGGCACCAATGCAAGCGACCAGATCGCGCTCCGCCTGCAGGCAGGGAACCCGGCTGTTCTCCAGGTCGACGTCGGTGACGACGGCTCGGCCGAGTTCAGGTTCGGACGTGCCGCGATCGCGAGAATCGCCCTCGATGCCCGAGCCGGCGGCGACCTCGCGCGCATCGACGAGGGCAACGGGCCCTTCACGGACGGCATCCCGACCACGATCGACGGAGGCGCCGGAAACGACCGAATCGCCGGCGGAAAGGGCGCCGAGACGCTCTTCGGCGGCGACGGTAACGACTCGATCGACGGGAACGGAGGCAACGACCGGGCGTTCCTGGGCGCGGGCGACGACACGTTCGTGTGGGATCCGGGCGACGGCAGCGATACGGTCGAAGGGGAGGCCGGCACCGACACGATGCTCTTCAACGGCGCAGGTGTCGCCGAGCGGGTCGCCCTGTCGGCGAACGGGAACCGGCTCAGGTTTCTCCGCGACCCCGGCGCCGTCACGATGGACACCGCCGGTGTCGAGCGGGTCGACTTCAACGCCCTGGGTGGGGCAGACGTCACGACCGTCGGTGACCTGAGCGGAACCGACGTGAAGTCGGTGAACCTCGACCTCGGTGCGGGCGACGGTCAGCGCGACCGGGTGGTCGTCGACGGCACCAACGGCGACGACACGATCAACGTCAGCGGAGACTCCTCCGGGGTTGCTGTGTCAGGCCTGTCGGCCCGGGTGGCCATTCAGCACCAGGAGCCGACCGACGAGCTCGCCCTCGCCGGTCTCGGCGGCAACGATGCGATCTCGGCAGCCGGCCTCGCCGCCGGCGCGATCTCGCTCACCCTCGACGGCGGCGCTGGAGACGACACACTCGCCGGTGGCCAGGGGGTCGAGACGCTGCTCGGCGGCGACGGGAACGACTCGCTCGACGGGAACGGCGGCAACGACGTCGCGTTGATGGGTTCCGGCGACGACACGTTCGTCTGGGACCCGGGCGACGGCAGCGACACCGTCGAAGGCGAGGACGGCAGCGACACGATGCTCTTCAACGGCGCAGGTGGCGCGGAGCAGGTCGACCTGTCGGCGAACGGAAGCCGGCTGAGGTTCTTCCGCGTCCAGGCGACCATCACGATGGACACCGCGGGGGTCGAGCGGGTCGACTTCAACGCCCTCGGCGGCGCCGACACGGTGACGGTCAACGACCTGAGCGGAACCGACGTCCGGAGCGTCAACCTCGACCTCGGTGCGAGCGACGGTCAGCGCGACCGCGTGGTCGTCAACGGCACCAACGGCGACGACGCGATCAGGGTCTTCGGCGACGCCAGCGGTGTGACGGTGAAGGGACTCGCCGCGACGATCGGGATCCTGCACCCTGAGGCGGCGAACGACCGGCTCGAGATCAACACCCTCGCGGGCAGCAACAGCGTCGACTCCGCCGGCTTGGCCCCCGGAACGATTCAGTTCCTCGTGGACGGCGTGCTTGTCCCGTAACGGACTGACGGCAACGTGCGCGAGGCCCACGCCAGTGGGCCTCGCGCGACGTCGCCGTCGCCGATAGCGAGGCAATCGTGGTCCACCGCCAAAGGATCGTCGTGAAGATCGCGGGGACGTATCGAGACGTACCAAGCGGAGGCGTAGCCGTGCACCAGCACGACGAAGACGGGCTCGAGGCAGCGGCAATCGCGGGCGCGCCCTCGTGCCCCTCGCCAGCAAACGTGTCCTCGGACGCGGACACAAGACGAGATCGAAAGGAGCTACACCATGGTCCGCAACCGGACGACGCAGGTCGAGGACTTGAACGTCGCGACGGCGGCGGGCACCCGATGAGGGTGCTCTCCGTCAACGTCGGACTTCCGCGCGAGGTGACGTGGAGGGGCAAGCCGGTCAGGACAGGGATCTACAAGGAGCCAGTGACCGGGCGGGTGCCGCTGCGCAGGCTCAACCTCGGCGGCGACCGGCAGGCCGATCTCCGCGTACACGGCGGGCCCGACAAGGCCGTCTACGCGTATCCGTCCGAGTACTACGAGCTCTGGTCGCACGAGCGACCAGAGCTCGAGTTCGGCCCTGGAACATTCGGCGAAAACCTGACCACGGAAGGTCTCCTCGACGAACATGTGAGCATCGGCGACCGCTTCCGATTCGGCACCGCCGAAGTCGTCGTGACCCAGCCGCGCTTACCCTGCTTCAAGCTCGGGATCAGGATGCGGCGCGACGAGTTCGTGACCGAGTTCCTGGAGCGAGGACTCTACGGCTTCTACCTCGCCGTCATCCGCGAGGGCGATGTCGAAGCCGGCGATCCCATAGTTGCCCTGAGCCGCGACCCACATCGCTTCGGCGTCAACGAGGTCGCGCGGCTTTACGCCCGCGACCGCAACGACGTCGAGAGCATGCGGCGCGCGGCTGAGCTCAACGTGCTTCCGGAGAGCTGGCGCAACTACTTCCGCAAGCGAGTCGGCTCTCTCGTGGCATGACGCCCTATGCAGCTGACGATCTGCGCATGAAGCCCGGGTATTGCTGCGCGACCACCTGCCCCGGCGCTCCTCACTTGGACGAGGGGTCCCGTGGGCGGCGGTCCCGGCAAGAGTCCGAGCGACTCCGAGGTCGGCTCAGTTGATCGGCACCTGGAGCGATCTCGTGGACATCGCGACCGTCCTCGTTAACAGGCGAAGCCGGTGATCGCGTGGCCTGCTGATCTCAGACGAGCGGTTTCCGCCCTCGGTTCCACAGGAACCCGGATTGCATCGGGCGGGAATAGGCGCCGGCATTCGGCGTCCTCTCTCACCGCATGCAGTCCGAACAAGCACACATCAATCAGCCGACACGAAAGGAGCTCCAATGGCGCCAGCAACCCAACCCTTCACGGGCACCTACCAGCTCGACCGAACCCACTCGACGCTCCATTTCGCGCTCGCGCACATGAAGGTCTCGACCTTCCGAGCGTCCTTCGCTGACGTCGACGCACGACTCGCCGTCATGGACGACACCATCGTGCTCGAAGGACAGGCGCGCGCCGAGTCCGTGTCGATCGCCGAACCGCCGGAGTTCCGCGAGCACGTGGTGCGAGGCACAGACTTCTTCGACGCCGACGCCCATCCCGAGATCACGTTTCGTTCGACAAGCGTCGACCTCGGAGAGGACGGATCGGCGACGATGACCGGTGAGCTCGCCGTCCGCGGCGTCTCCCGTCCTGTCACTGCATCCGGAACGTTCCGGCCCCCGACGGAGGATCCCTTCGGCGGGTACCGCGCCGGTCTCGAGCTCCGTGCGACGGTCGACCGCCGGAACTGGGACATGAGCTGGCAGGTCCCGCTTCCCGACGGCAGCGACGCGCTCGGCTGGGAGGTCGAGATCACGGCGCACCTCGAGCTGATTAGGAAGGACTGAGTGCGCCTCCTCGCGATCAGCGGCAGCCTCCGCCGGGGCTCCTACAACAGCGCTCTCCTGCGCGCCGCGGCAGCGGAGTGCCCCGCGGAGGTCGAGTTCGTCGTCTGGCGCGGCCTCGCGGAGATCCCCGCCTACGACGAGGATCTCGAGACGTCGCCACCCGTCTCCGTCCTGTCTCTCAGAGGGGAGATCGCACGAGCGGACGCGCTCCTGATCGCGACGCCGGAGTACAACGCCTCGGTCCCCGGCGGCCTCAAGAACGCGCTCGACTGGGCGTCCCGGCCCTTCGCCACGAAGGTGCTACGGGGAAAGCCGGTCGCGGTCATCGGGGCCAGTACCGGCCTCTTCGGGGCCGTCTGGGCGCAGGCGGAGCTCCGGAAGATCCTGTCGACGATCGGGGCGTGCGTGGACGACCGCGAGCTCCCCGTCATCCAGGCGCACCAGGCCTTCACCTCCGAGGGGCGGCTCCGCGATCCCCGCCTCGCGGCGACCCTGCGGGCGATCGTCGGCGACCTGGTCAGCCCGGCGGCCGAGAGGGCAGCGTGAACGACCGCACCAGTCTCCAGGAGTCGTGCTCTACCGTCAACGGATCGTCGTGAAGATCGCGGGACCTATGGAGACGTACCAAGCGGAGGCGTAGCCGATGCAGCGGCGCGCGAAGACGGGGTCGAGGCCGCGGCAATCGCTGGCCTCGTATGCCGCGGCGAGCCCATCACCCGCGCGGAGAAGGCGCTCCAGGTGGGCCCGCCAGGTGCTCGCCGAGCTGCCCGCCCGTATCGACACCCGCCTGCTGTTCCCCGCCCCAGAGCGAGGCTCCTACGGGCTCGACAACTTCCGGCACCGCGAGTTCGTGCCAGCCGTCGACGCGGCCGGACTCCCCGAGTCGACCACGCCGTACAGCCTGCGCCACTCGGGAATCTCCTGGGCGCTCGCGGCCGGGATTCCGCCCACGGACGTCGCCCGCTTCGGGGGTACGAGCGTGACGATGCTGGAGCGCACCTACGCGCACCTGCTCGTCGGCTCGCTCGACTCGGCACGCGGGCGCATGGACAACTTCGCGACGATCGCGGCGGCGGCCGACGAGGCCCCGTCGAGGAGGTGACCTAGATGACTACAGAGTTGCGATTACCCCGGACTGCGCTCTGGCGACAGTACGCTCGCGCAGGCGAGACTCAGCGCCAACCTACCCGGAGCCGACGACTGTCACTTAGCATCGGGATGTGTGAGCCGGTACGACGGTCTGGCCGACGAGTACGCAGAGTTCCTCGATGCCCACGCGCCGTACTACGAGCTTGCCGAGGCGCTGCTTTGCCGACTGCTGGGGCCTGGGTCCGGCCGCTGCGTCGACCTCGGTTGCGGCACGGGGCGGTTTCTGCGTGTCGCGGCAGACCTGGGTTGGGAGGTGACGGGCGTTGACGTCTCCGCCGACCAGCTCCGGATCGCGGCCCGAACTGCGGCGGGCGCGCAGCTCGTGCACGCGGACGCAGCCGCGGTACCGCTTGAGGACGCGTCGTTCGACGTCGGGTTCTCGACGTTCACGCACACCGACGTCGACGACTTCGCCGGACTCGTTGCGGAGGCGCGACGGCTGCTCCGGCCGGGCGGCCGGTTCGTCTACGTCGGCAACCACCCCTGTTTCGTCGGCCCAGTCCAGGAGCACACGACCGCGCTCC
Source organism: Gaiellaceae bacterium (assembly GCA_048594925.1). GTDB lineage: Bacteria > Actinomycetota > Thermoleophilia > Gaiellales > Gaiellaceae > GMQP-bins7. The sequence continues at coordinate 8,553 of JBMDXR010000053.1, read as the reverse complement.
CCGTCCTTCATGCGGGTTATCGCCGAGGCGGCCGCTGGGACGCGGCGGCAGCCCCCGGCTCGACACCCGACGGCTGGCGGACGCGCCTGGGTTCGTATGTGCATCTGCCGCTCGCGGAGTTCCTGACCGCGTTCGGCGGTCTGACGCTCGTGAAGGCGGAAGAAGGCGACGAGGAACGCGAGTACCCGACGATGATCGCGCTCGCCTTCGATCGACCGTGAGCGTCGATGACCTCCGCGTGCGGTAGCTGCTAGCAACCGTCATCACCACCGAGCGGTCAAGGAACATTCCGCGACACTCGCCCAGGCGAGGGTTCTGCGTCGGCACGTTCGCCGGGCCGGAGGGCTCCCGCACCCTGCGCATGCGGGACAGCGACCTCGTCGAGGCGGCGGTGCTCATGCCAGGCGCTCCCGTTGCCGATGCCGGACGACCTCGCGGCGAAGGTGCGCGAGTACGTCTCCGGGACGGACGTCGAGCGCGACGACGAGCGCGACGAGACGCTGACGTGGGCCACCGCGATCTGGCACTTGAAGCACGCGCTCGCGTGGCGACAGGAGCACGGCGTTTGGGCGTAGATTGGGCGTCAGCCGGTAGCGGCGACCGGCCCCGAGAGAACGGAAAACCCCCGCGCTTGCGGGGGTTTTCTCGTGTGCGCCCGGCATGATTCGAACATGCGACCTCTGCCTCCGCAGGGCAGCGCTCTATCCCCTGAGCTACGGGCGCTCGGGAGGGATCAGTCTAGCTAGGTCGTAGCCGACCGATACCGGTCGAGGCGGGGCCGGCGAGGCGCGCGCTCATGACGGTCTCGGCGGCTTCGGCGCTCTGTGGGTGACCGGTGACCGCCGAGAGGAAGTCGTCTCGGTCGAGCGCGTACAGCACGGCGTTGGTCCTCGCAGTCACGGTGGCCGTTCGCGGCACGTCCCGGAGGAGAGCGATCTCACCGAAGTACCCTCCCGCCTCGAGCTCCGAGATGACCCGCCCGTACTGCGATACCTCGATCTCCCCCTCCGCCACGATGTAGAAGCGGTCGCCTGCGTCGCCCTCGCGGACGATGACCGTCCCGGGATCGACGCGGAGCGGTACGAGACGCGCGGCGAGGTGCTCCAGCGAGCCGCCCGGAAGCGGAGCGAAGATCGGAACCGACGCGAGCACGCGCAACTCGTCGGCTTCGGGAGCGGGCGCAGCGGCGTCGATGCGAGCGACGGTCACTCCGAATACCGCCACCAGCGCCGGTAGGAGGAAGCCCGTCGCGATGATCGCGGTGTCGGTCCCGAGCCACGCGATCAGAGCAGGTGCGATCGCGGCCCCGATTCCCATCGCGGCGAGGAAGAGCATCTGGATGACGCCGAAGACCCGCGCGAGGACGTCGTCGGGGACGGCGCGCTGAATCAGCGTCAGGCCAGCAACATCGGCGTACGAGTTGCCGAGTCCCATGACTCCGAAGACGAGAAGCGCGACGGCCACCTCCTGCCAGACGCCGAGAACGACCAGCGGCAGTCCTGTGACGACCAGACCCGCGAGGAACGGCGGGCTGAGACGCTTCACACCGGTGAACGTCAGTGCCGACACGGCCCCGACGAAGGCGCCGACTCCGATCGCTGCGTTCAGGTAGCCGACCCCTCCCTCGCCCAGACCGAGCAGATCGATTGCCGCGACGACGATGAATACCTGCACAAGCCCGAACATTCCGGTCTGCGCGGTAAGCAGGAGAACCATCACGCGCAGCGATGGATTCCGGGCGAGCGTCGTGAAGCCGGCCATGCGCTCGGCCGCGATCGTCGACGCGTCGAGCTCCCGTTTCGGCTTCTCCCGACGTTCGACGGACATGAGGAGCACGAACAGCGCCGACACGGCGATCAGCACGGCGGTCAGGGTGAAGACCACGCCGATGCTCGTGACCGCAACGACCACACCGGCAAAAGCCGGTCCGGCGAAGATGGCGATGCTGTCGATCCCGCTCGCGACGGCGTTCGCTGCGGTGAGCTCCTCGGGCGTTCTCGCCAGTGTGGGGGTCAGTGCCGCCTGCGAGGATCGGAACGGCGTGGTGGCAATCGTCGCCGCGATCGAGAACGCGTAGACGACGAGTGGATCTGCATCGGCGAACACGGCCAGCGCGGCGGCCGCCACCAGAAGGACACGGGTGACGTTCGTGTAGAACAAGACCTTCTCGCGTGGGTAGCGATCGCCGAGCATCCCCGCGAACGGAGCGACGAGCGCGGCGGGAATGAGACGGACGAGGAACACGAGGCCGACTGCCCTCTCGCCGCCGACGGTGTAGGCGTAGACCGAGACGGAGATGAGGAATGCGTAGTGGCCGATGACCGCCGATGCCCAGGCGAGCTCGAGCCAGCGGAGATTTGCGTTCCGCCAGACGGCCGCGAAGGCGGCGCCTGAGTCCTTGAGACGACGACCGACTCCCCCCACGGGCGGCAGCATCTCATCGGGACTTGCCGAATGAAAGATCGCGAGGGAAGATTTCGGGCACACGCGCAGTCTTGTGGACGGAACCGCGCTTCCGAGCGCACGAACAGGAGGAGCACATGCCGGATCCAGTGCAGGACACCGTCAGCGACTCAGTTGCGGCCCACGATGACGAGCCGGACGTCGAGGCGCACGGCGACCCCGTTCAGGACACCGTCTCGGACACGGTCTCCGATACCGTCGCCGCGAACGACGAGGAGCCCGACGTCGAGGCGCACAGCTACGTCGTCGAGGACACGGTCAACGACGTAGTGAGCTAGGCGACGGTCGAGCAGTACGCCGTCGCAAGAGGCTTGGAAAGGTCCGGGTCACCCCGGGCCTTTCTCTATGCGCCGAGCGTTGCGGCCAGGTCCTTCAGCAGCCGCATGCCGGCGGCGCGCTGCTCGTCCTCGAGCGCGTCCACCGCGGCGGCGAGTCGCGCCACCACCGCGAGGTCGCCGTCACCGTCGCCGATGATCCGCTCTGCCTGACGAGCCTTGAGGAGCAGGTCGACGGCGATCGCCGCTTGATTGGCGAAGAGGCCGAGCAGCTCCATCTCCTTCAGGCTGAAGAGCGACTGCTCCGGCCGGTCGAGGACGGAAAGCACGCCGAGGGCGCCCTCCTCGTGCAGCAGGGGTGCCGCCATGAGCCCCTTCGGGACGTAGCCCGTACCCTCGGCGACGTCGCTTGCGAAACGCGGGTCGTTCTGGACGTCCTCGATCACGAGCGGCGTGCGTGTCGCGAGTACCCATCCGGCGATCCCCGTCCCGGCCGAAAAGCGCGTGCCGAGGAGCGTATCCTCGCCTTCGCCGACGACAGCCTCGAAGACGAGCTCCTCCGTCTCCGTGTCGAGCAGCAGGATCGACGACGCCTTGGCGCCGAAGATAGAGCGGGCGACCTCTACGATCGCCGAGAGAAGAGCCCGGAAGGACTCCTCCGAGCCGACGACGCCCGCCGCGACCGCGGCGCGCAGATCAGGCTGGTTGGTCACGTCCTACCCCCTACGTTGCTCGCGGTGAGATAGAGCACGCTCTTGAGCTGGAATGGCGTGAGCTCGGGGTGCTTCGAGAGGATCAGCGCGCAGATCGAGGTCATGTGCGGCGTCGCGAAGCTGTTCCCCGAGACGGTGAGGGTGCGGCCTCCGAGCCACGGCACCTCGACGTTCACGCCCCGGCCGAAGAACTCGACCGGCGGGCTCGGGTTGTAGAAGAACTCGAGCGGATCCGGCTCCTCGTGGCTTCCAACCGAGATCACCGACGAGAACCGCCACGGATAGCTCTCGACCGGCATGTTGTGGGCCGACGCGACGAGCACGGTGCGGTTGAAGTACGCGTTGTCGGCGAGCTCGTGGAGCACGCTCGCGAAAGGCTTCTTGGTCGTCGAGAGGCTCATGTTGATGACGTCGAAACGCTGCTCGATCGCGTAGCGCAGACCGCCCAGCAGCACCGCTCCCGAGCCCGTGAAGCTCGAGCCCAGCACACGGACGCTCGAGATCTGCGCCTCGGGCGCGATCTTCCGGACGATTCCGGCGCAGGCCGTGCCGTGGCCCGAGACGTCCCCCTCCGTGTCCTCGTCGGCGACGACTCCCTCGTCGTCGCCCACGGAGATGACGACGGCGCTCTCGAGCTTGCCCACCGCGGGATGGGTCGCGTCCACGCCGGAATCGAGGATGCACACACGCACTCCTGCTCCGGTGGAGCCGCCGAGCGCCCAGTCTCGCGTGACGTGTTCCGGCCAGTGTGCCGGCAACGCGATTCGGTCGACCGCATCCTTGGGCAGGCTCCACGCCGGAAGCGCGGCCTGGCCGGCGTCCCAGCGGTGAGTCTCCACGTCCTGCACGGAATCGGACTCTACGGGGCCAGACCCGCAGCGTCCGATTCCGTCAGCTGTCGGCCAGGCGTTCGCGGAGCGCGTCGATGATCCGCCGATCGGGCTCGTAGCCCTCGGCAGCCAGCGCCTGCTCGAGGTCGGCGATGAGCGCGGCGCGAAAGGCGCGATCGGCCTCCGCCCGCGCGGCGATCTCGTCGAGTGTGCGGCGTGCACCCGGCAACTCCTGCGCGGCCCGCACCCAACCAGTGGGAGCGGGACGCAGGAGGCGGAGGAGCACTCCGAGTCGCTCTTCGTCGTAGGAGCGCTGCATCTACTTCCTAGACCCCTCACCGGCCTCGTTTCTTCCCTGTGCCCCGCGCAAGACCGGAATCGGCTAGCGCCGAACTCCGGTCGCGCGAGAACCCCTGAAGGCGTCCCCTTCGCGGCCGCTTCGCGGCCGCTGTGGTTGTGTCAATCACTTCCTGTCTCTAGTTTGTCCTTCAGCTTGCCGAGGCAACGAGCGATCCGGCTCGCGATCGTGCCGGACGGGATGTCGAGCTCGTCGGAGATCGTCCGGTAGCTCTGGTCGCGCGCGAAGAAGCGGTCGAGGATGTCCTGACAGGGCTCCGAGAGGCCTGCCAGCGCCTCGCGCACCGTGAACGCCTCCTCGACCTCGGCGAGGTCTGTGCTCTCCTCGTACGTCGTCACTTCCTCGGCCGTGAGCTCCCGCCCCCTGCTCGCCAGCGCGTCGAGACATCGGCGCCTCGTCAGCTGGGCGATCCACGGCCGGAGCGCCGACTCGTCGCGCAGGGTGTCGAGACGGGTGTAGACGCGTGTGAAGACGTCCTGAAACACGTCCTCGGCGTCGTCGTCCGAGAAGCGGAAGCCGCGAATGGCGATCGCGTAGACGTACCGGGAGTAGCGCTCGACGAGCTCGTTCCACGCGTCCTGCTGCCCGTCGCGGCATCGACGGACGAGCTCGGCGTCGGATAGCGTCGAGAGGCGGCTCATCTCGCAGTCGTCATCGCGTCGACCTGAGAAGCGCGTCGGCGAACTCGCGGGCCGCCTGCTCGCTCGCCAGAGCCCGGGCGAGCCGCGGATCGTTCGTTCGGACTCCGAGATTGGCGCGCACGAGGTGCGCAGCGGCCGAGGCACCGCCTGCAGCGAGCGCAGCTGCGGCCGCCGCGTCCGCGCGATAGGTCGCCTCGCCGCGCTCACCTGCGAGTACGGCGAGCTCCGCGGTGTCCGCTCCGAGCGAGGCGATCTCGAGCGGCGCGGCCGCGGCCGCCTCGAGCTTCCGCTCGAGCGAGAAGTCCCTGCGCGGATCGTCGCCTTCCGCCCCCTCGGCGTCACGAAGGGCGGCCAGTGCCCGGTCCCAGGCGTGCCCGTCCGTGTGTGCGAGCTGGACGGCGCGCTCGGAGATGGCATTGGCCTGCGCCGTCATGCCCGCCGCTTCCCCCCACGTCGTCGAGCAGCGAGCGACCATTGCGACGAGCCGCGCGGCGAACGCAACCGTGAGCGCGGCAGCGGATCCCCCGCCTGGCGCGAGGCCGTCCGCGGATACGCGGTCGAGGAGCTCGTGTAGCCGCAGGTCGAGGTAGTCGTCGGTGGTCAGGTGCACGAGTCTACGGCGGTCGTACGGGCCTTCCTAGACTTGCATGTCCGTGCCTCTCTATCTCACCGAATCCGACGTCGCGCGGCTCGTCGATCCCGTCATGGCCGTCGATGCGGTCGAGGCCTGCTTTCGACGGATGGCAGCAGGTGAGGTCGAGATTGCTCCGAGGCGCCGGTTGCGGCTCCCCGAGGGATCGCTCGCGGACATGGCGGCGGCGGACAGCGGTCTCGGGCTGGCCGGTGGGAAGCTCTACGCGGCCACGGCAAACGGCGTCGCGTTCGTCGTCTGCCTCTTCGACGCCGAGTCGTCCGAGCTCGTCGCCGTGATCGAGGCCGATCGGCTCGGGCAGCTGAGAACGGGAGCCGCCACCGGCGTGGCGGCTCGTCATCTTGCGCGGAGCGGTGTGGAGAGTCTCGGCGTCATCGGCTGCGGTCACCAGGCCGAGACGCAGGTCGCCTGTGTCCAGGCCGCGGTTCCCTCGATCCAGCGCGTCGTCGCGTACTGCCGCACGCCGGAGAAGCTCGCCGCGTTCTGCGAGCGGACCGGCGCAGAGCCGGGCGAGAGCCATCGCGACGCCGCTGCCAACGACATCGTCGTCACGATCACGAGCTCACGGGATCCGGTGCTGCGCGGCGAGTGGCTCGCTCCGGGCACGCTCGTGGCCGCGGCCGGCGCGAACGTCGTGACCCGCCGCGAGCTGGACAACGCCGTGCTCGAGCGCGCGCAGTTCGTCTGCTGCGACCTGCTGGAGCAGGCGAAGCTCGAGTCGGGCGACCTCGTCGAGCCAGAGCAGGCTGGCGTTCTTGACTGGCTCGAGGTTCACGAGCTCCATGAGGTGGTCGCCGGCGAGATCGTCGGCCGGCAGTCGGACAGCGACATCGTCGTCTTCAAGTCGAACGGCCTGGCGGCGTGGGACGTCGCGCTCGGCGCAGAGGTTGTTCGCCTCGCCCGGGACCACGGAGTCGGGGCGGAGGTCTAGGAGGGCAGCGTGGCCTTGGCCGACTCGAGGACGTCCCCGGAGAACGCTTCGATGATCTCCGGGCGATCGAGGAGTCGCTTCTGCTGCTCGGGGGTAAGGCGGTTCTGAACGTACTTGTCCTCGAGGATCTCCGTCAGAGAACGTCCACGGTCGTGCTCGCGGACGACGTAGCGGGCGACGTGCTCCTCTGCCGATCCGCGCGAGAACAGGAACGAGAACATGTTCTTGAACCCGGACACGAGACGCGATTGTATCCCGGTCAGATGAGACGTGGCTCACGCGAGGGTAGGTATGCGGAGCGGACGCTCGTGGGCGTCGACGACGTGGGGGAGGAAGAGCGGATCGTCATCTGGATCGAGCGGCGGCCGGGTGCCGTGTGGGCGGTCGGCCGCGCAGTCAACCCGCAGCTTCGCGACTCCGACGACTCGCGGCCCGAGGACGTCGTGTTCGAGGGCTACGAGCTCGCCGACGCGCTCGACCGCGCGAACGAGGCGCTCGAGGACGACGTACGCGTGCTCGAGGAGGACGGCCGGCCGGCGGACGCGCGCCCGTTCACCCGCAAGGAAGTCCTCCCACTCTTGGAGCGCTGGTTCTTCGGCCGCTGACGTCAGTGCGCGTGGTTGCCCATCGTACGTCGTGACGGGCGGTGCTAGCGTGCCGCCGCCTTGCGGATCCGCGTCGGACACAGCCCTGATCCCGACGACGCGTTCATGTACTGGGCGCTGACGACGGACCTCGTCGACAGGCGCGGCTTCGAGTTCGAGCAGGTTTTGGGCGACATCGAGAAGCTGAACCAGTGGGCACGCGCGGGTCGCCTCGAAGTCACGGCGATCTCGCTCGCCGCGTACCCGTTCGTCCAGGACGACTATGCGTTGCTGCCTCACGGAGCGAGCATCGGCTCGGGGTACGGTCCGATCGTCGTCGCGCGAGAGCCGAAGACGCAGGTCGAGCTCGGCGAGCTCGAGATCGTCGTGCCGGGGACCATGACGACGTCGTTCCTCGCTCTGCGGCTCGTTCTCGACGGCTTCCGCCATCGAGAGCTTCCGTTCGACGAGATCCCGGAGGAGGTCGCGGCGGGACGGGCGGAGGCGGGTCTCCTGATCCACGAAGGCCAGCTGACCTTCGAGGACTACGGGCTCGTCAAGGTGCTGGACCTCGGCGAGTGGTGGCTGCTCGAGACGGGCCTTCCGCTGCCGCTCGGTGTGACCGTCGCCCGGCGCGACCTCGGAGGGCATGTTCTCGGCGACGTCTCGCAGGTACTTCGCGACGCGATCCAGTGCGGGCTGGATCATCGGGCCGAGGCGCTCGAGTACGCGCTCGAGTTCGGCCGAGGCATCGACGCCGCCGTTGCCGACCGCTTCGTCTCGATGTACGTGAACGAGCTCACGAAGGACTACGGGGACGAGGGTCGCAAGGCCGTCACCGAGCTCCTGCGACGGGGCGAGGCGCTCGGCGCTTTTCCCCACCCCGTAGAGATCGACTTCATTCGCTGACGCCGCAGTTCGCCGCTCGCTTCGCGGCTCTCTGTCGGCGCAGCCGGGCACTTCCACTAGACCGTATGGAGCGCCCGGCGCCTCGCTCGTAAGTTGGCGCGGGTTGCCGTCGGGATGGGCCCGGCGGTAGAGCCGCAATTACGGGAGGCGCCGGTATGGCCGAAGGTAGCTGGGTCGGATTGGACGTGCACGCGCGC
>JBMDXR010000052.1:0-1882 GCA_048594925.1 Gaiellaceae bacterium | reverse complement strand
ATGGAGGACCTGTACAGAGAGGTCATCCTCGACCACTACAAGAACCCGCGCGGTCACGGGGTGATCGAGGACGCCGACGCCCAGGCCGAGGGCATGAACCCCCTCTGCGGCGACGAGGTGGCGATCTACGTCGCGTTCGAGGACGACGGCGAGACGATCGAGGAGGTCAAGTTCTCGGGTCGCGGCTGCGCGATCAGCCAGGCGGCGACCTCGATGCTGATGGAGATGGTCCAGGGCCGGACGGCGAAGGAGGTCGGCGAGCTGTCGAAGGACGAGCTGCTCGACGAGATCGGGATTCCGCTCACGCCGATCCGGCTCAAGTGCGCGCTGCTCGGGCTCGGGGTCCTCAAGGTCGCTCTGCATCGGGCGAAGGGCACGCCGCTGCCGGACGAGTGGGCCGGGCTCGACGACCAGTTCAAGGTCACGTAGGGCTCGTTGGCGCTGATCGACGTCGCGCCGCTGGAGGAGTTCCCACCCGGCAGCGTCAAGATCATCCATGCCGGCCAGGTCGTCGTCGGCGTCTACAACCTCGACGGCACGCTCTGCGCGATCGAGGACCGCTGCTCGCACGACGACGGGCCGCTCGCCGAGGGCGAGTGGGATCCGCGCCGGGGCGTCGTGATCTGCCCCCGCCACGGCTCCGAGTTCGACATCTGCTCGGGGCGCCCGCTGTCGCTGCCGGCCTACCAGCCGGTGGAGACCTTTCCCGTCGTCGTGGAGGACGGCGTCGTGAAGGTGGACGTCTGATGCTCGACGACCGGGCTCGCGCCGTGCTCGCGCGCCTCGAGGCCGAGGACGCCGCGGAGCGGGAGCAGGGCGTCGCGCGAGAGCTACGGTCGCGGCAGGTGGCGAGGACGACCGGGCAGTTCCTGTTCGCGCTCGTCGCTCCGCAGACCGACTGCGAGGTGCTCGAGATCGGCGGCTCCCGCGGCTACTCGACGATCTGGCTGGCGGCCGGTGTTCGCCACCTCGGCGGACGCGTTCTCTCGCTCGAGTGCGACCCGGCCAAGGCCGAGGCCTGGCGCCGCAACATCGCGGAGGCCGGTCTCGAGGACACGGCAGAGCTCGTCGAGGGCGACGGGTTCGAGACGCTGCCAGCGATCGACGACGTCTTCGACATCGTCTTCATCGACGCCGAGAAAGAGCACTACGAAGCGCTGTTCGACCTCGCCCGGCCAAAGGTCGAGCCGGGCGCGCTCGTCGTCGCCGACAACGTCCTCTCGCACGAGGAGACACTCGGCGCCTACGTGCAGGCGCGTCAGTCCGACGCCACGCTCGAGTCCGTGACCGTCCCGCTCGACCGGGGCCTCGAGCTGTCGGTCGTCCTCCGACAGGTAGCGCCCGCCCTGCCCGATCCTCCCCTGACGGGGGCTGACCGACCACCGCCGGTCCCGCTACATTTCGCCTACCGCGGAAAGGAGGTGGTCCGAGAGTGAAGTCTTCAAGTACGGGCAGTGGAGGTACCAGCGGGTAGGGGCGTGTCCCCGTGACCTGACGGGAATCGCCTAGCCAGCGTGGGGGACGTCGCGCTACGCGCCGCCGGCCGAAGGCCGAGCAGGTAAGCGCCTCTACCGAGACCACCGCTGGTAACCGGATGCTCGGGGCCGCGAAAGCGGCCCCGACTCTTTTCGAGGGAAAGCCCATGGCAGTCGTGATCGCAAACCAGCTGCGGAAGGAGCTCGCGGGAGACCTGCTCTTCGACGGCGTCTCCTTCTCGATCGAGCGCCGCGACCGGCTCTCACTGGCCGGGCCCAACGGGGCCGGCAAGACCACCCTGCTCCGGATGCTGGCGCGCGAGCTGCCGGTCGACGGCGGCGAGCTGGTCTTCTCCAAGGGGACGCGAGTGGCGCTGCACGACCAGCGGCCGCCGCTCGAGCGCGGC